>NZ_JBDOQV010000003.1:27500-460417 GCF_039839345.1 Roseovarius sp. CAU 1744
AAGCCCACCATTCCCACCGTGATATAGGGGCGCTTCACGATATCCGCCCAGACCCGATCCAGAGCCTGAATATCCAGCACCGCCCAGGTCAGCAAGTGCAGGGTGACAAAGAAGAAGCAGCTCAGCCCGATGGCACGACGGAACTTCAGCAAGTTGACCCCAAATATCCGGCGCAGCGGCGTAACGGCCAATCCCGCGATCAGCAGATAGAGTGCGGCCTCGCCCAGTGCATGCTCCAGCGCTTCGACCGGGTTTGGGCCAAGCCTGTTCTCAATCCCCAGCCATAAAAGCCATCCGGCATAGGCAAAGCTGCCGATATAGATCAACCCGGCGGGCATGCGCCGCGCCGGCGCGTTGATGACGTCGGACGGGGTCACGCTTACACCCTGCAACAGGCATTACCCGTCTGCACCGGGGGACACCGAACCGTACCGTATGAGCAAAAGATACAGCAATCGCCCTCCAGCGGCTTCAACACCTGCCCGCAACCAAGGCATTCGTAGAAATAAATGCACGCGTTATCCGGCATTTCCTCGCGTGTGACATGGCCGCAATGCGGGCAAGAGAGGTCGGAATGGCGAACGATGCTCATCAGTGGAATTCGATCAGGTCCATACCCTCATAAAGGCTGGCGACCTCTTCCTCGTAACCGTTGAACATCCGCGTGGGGATCTTCTCGGCAAAAAGCCCCTGCCCCAGCAGCTGCTCATATTCCTGCGACCAGCGTGGATGCGCCCGGTTCGGATTCACATTGGAATAGAATCCGTATTCGCGCGCGCTGTACTTGTTCCAGGCGGTGGGGGGCTCGGACTCCGTCAGCGTGATGCGGACGATCGACTTGATGGACTTATAGCCATATTTCCACGGCACGACCAACCGTAGCGGCGCGCCGTTCTGGTTCGGGATATCCTTGCCATAGATGCCGGTGGCGATCATCGTCAGCGGGTGCATCGCCTCATCCAGCCGCAGCCCCTCGACATAGGGCCAGTCGATGACGGGCTGGCTGACACCCGGCATCTCGTCCGGACGCAGGGCGGTCTCAAAAGCCACGTATTTCGCATCGCTCTGCACCCCGGCCAGGGCCAGAAGGTCGGCCAGTTCGAACCCGTTCCACGGCACGATCATTGCCCAGCGTTCGACACAGCGGAATCGATAGATCCGCTCCTCGATCGTCATCTTGGCCAGGATGTCCTCAAAAGCATAATCACCGGGGCGGTCAACCAGCCCGTCGATCTTGACGCTCCACGGCTTGGTGGTCAGCATATGCGCATAGCGGGCCGGGTCGCCCTTGCCGGTGCCGAACTCATAGTAGTTATTGTAGCTGGTGATGTCTTCCCAGTCATTGGGCGCGCCGGTGTCCTCGCCTTTCCACGGCCCCATTGCCAAGGCCGGGGCAGCGGCGACACCCGCCGCGATGCTGCCCGCCGCCGACGCCATCAGCTGGCGGCGGTTGAGGAACACCGACTCGCAGGTGACTTCACTCTCTTTCAGTTTGTTCTTCCAGCGATGGGCCATTCGCACCGGTCCTTCTTGCAAGCGTTGGTCGCCCTTTGTCTAAGGGTCGCGCAGCTTGCCCGGCAAAACAACACTCCTCACGATGAGTTCAAGATCCTGAAACAAGCGGGATCAGACACCCAACAGCCGAGCAACGGCCTGCATGTCGTGGACGACGGCATCGCAATGTGGTGCCAGAAATGCCCCCTGCCCAGCATCGGCATACCCGATGCACCGCATTCCCGCCGCGCGCGCCGCCCGCGCGCCTGACACGCTATCTTCGACCACAACACAGTTTTCGGGGCTTGCATCCAGACAGCGCGCGGCATGCAGGTAGATGTCGGGCGCGGGTTTCGGGTTTTCCAGTTCCTGAGCCGAATAGATATGCGGCGAAAGCCAGTCTCGCAGCCCGGTACGCGTCAGGGTAATCTCCATCTTGGCAGGCGGCCCGTTCGACCCCACGGCCCGGGCAATCCCGGCCTGATGCAGCCGCGCCAGCAGATCGGTAACCCCGGGCACCGCCTCAACTTCCGCCGCCAGGGCCGCGAACATCTTGGCGTAGAAAAGCTCGGTCCAATCCTCTGGCAGTGCGGCCCCACGGCGGATGACCTCAACCGCACCTCCCTTGATCGTGCCGCCGACAAAGATCGCCATGATCTGATCCAAAGGCAGATCGAACCCATAGCGCGCCAGATCATCGCGCAGTAGGCGAATGGTTATCCGCTCGCTGTCGACCAGCACGCCATCGCAATCAAAGATCACCGCCCTGATGGCGGCACCCGGCAGTTTCATGTCACTGTTCCGGAAATGGCCAAACCGTCCAACATCAGCGCTTGTGGATCACGGCCACCTGGTCCTTGCGGCCTTTCTGAAACCGGACCGGTTCGATGATACAGCCCGAGATGTCCTCGCTCAGCGCGTTGAACTCTGCCGCTATCGCGGGATCGGAATGCCGGAATTCGCGATGATCCAGCCAGCTGCGGAACAGCTCGGCGGTCTTGGTGATGCCGGGCTGCTCGTAGGGTTTGGGCTGCCAGCGCAGGTCTTCGATCACGTAGAGCCCGCCGGATTCGAGCCTCGGGAAGATTTCCAGGAAGGCGTTCTGCTGGTGATGGCTGGCATGGCTGGCATCATCCACCACGATGGTAGGTGCGGGGGTGACCTCCTTGATCGCCCGGGCGATCTCGGGCCGGTTGTCCATGTCGCAGCGATGGAAGGTAAAGCGGTCATGCTTGAACCAGCTGAAATCCGACACGTCCAAGCCATGGACATGCGCCTTGGGGAAATATTCCAGCCACATGCGGACCGACGGCGCATCGGTGGTCTCGCGATCCTTGTCGATGCCGTGTTCCGGCCCGCCGATCAGCAGGCCCATTTCCAGAAAACTGATCTTGCGACCCCGGTAAGGGTGAAACAGCATGTGATAGAGTTCGGTATAGCGATGCTTGATCGACCCTTTATCAGATCCGTACCTGTCCGCGAGATCTGTCAGGTTCTCGCCGCCTTTGCCGGTCACCGCGCGCGGTACGGGATTGGCCTTGGGCGCCTCGGGCTTGGCCTTTTCCTTGGTTGCCTGCATGGCGGCTTTCTCCTCCCGCGACATGACCGGCGCGGCATCGGTGTCGATCTTGTGCTTTTTCAGAAGCATGTCCATGTAGCTGCCGTCGCCCGGCAACCCGCCGCGGTTTGACAGAAATTCGCGCACGCGACGTCCGTAAAAGTGGATCGAGTAGGTATCAGGGGTGACCACCGCCTCGACCTTGTCGCGCAGCCGCGGTTGCATCAGTTGCCGCCGCTGGCGGAAGCCGACCGGGTAAAGCCCCTCGACCGGCAGCGCGTATTTCGCCTCACCGGTTTTCTGCAGGTAATGCGTCACCGCATGGGGTCCCCAAACGCCCCACGCCATCTCTCCTACATGAATCGGCTTGCCGTCATCCTTCAGTTTTTGCAGGCGCGCCTTCTCTTCGTCCGAGGCCCATTCCGGAATACCAAACTCATCCTCGGTCATCTCCAGTAGCTGACCAAGCGCGTCGCTGTCCGGCGGCAGACCCAGAACGCCGCCATTGATATGCCGCTCGCTTTCCCAGCCAAAGAAATGGCCGGTCTCGCTTTCGAACGGTTTGACGCAATAGGCATCCAGATCCGCCCAGATCATCCGGTCATTCTGTTGCAGCAGATGATAGCGGAACACGTCGGAAAAGAGCGCAAAGCTGCCGGTGCGGCCATGCTGGATGAAGCGGTCAATCTTGAGCACGTTATCGCCATGCACCAGCTCGACGCCATCGGGGACGTTCTGCACATCCTTGTAGTGATAGAGCTTCACGTGATGCCCGGCATCCAGGAACGATTGCGCGCACAGCACTTCGACATAGCTCAGGGCACCTTCGACCCACAGCATACCGATCTCATAATCCCTGCTCATCTCAGCCCTCTTTTTCACGTTGCCGTTGATCGCGAACCGGCAATTCTTTTGGATAAGTTCTACGAAGGACCGCAACAGCACGCAAGAAGAAGCGGGCAGCCATCGCCGGAGTGTTGCAAAGTCACGTGTCGCCGGCCCGCAGAAACGTCACGCGCTCCATCCCGGCCACCTCTTCAAGATCACGTTCGTACATGCGTGTGAGATGCGCGCGCTCATGTTGGGACCAGGGATCATAGGCGGGGTATTTGTCACCCTTGGGAAAGCGCTCCTGTATCTCGACCCTTTTCTCCAGTGCCGCGGCGCCACCGATACGGTCGATCTCGATCAGAAGTTCCTGCACCGCCCTGTGCGATGCCGTAGGCCGCCCCCGCGACCGTTTGGGCTGCGCAAACTTCTCTACATCAATGCCCGGACCACTGAGATTCTGAATGATCCGCTGCGACAGCCTGCCAAACTCCTCATGCGGCCATAGAACCAACCGGGCATCGGGGAAGGCATCGGAGACGACCTCGATGAACCCTTTCCAGCTTGGCAGATTTGACAGCAACCTGAGCTTCATCTGTGCTTCGGTAACCAGTTTGTCACCGCTGGCCGAGCGTAGATATTCCACGTAGGCGGCCGCGAAAAAATCAGCGTAGTTACGTAGCGCGAGATGTACCTCCTGCACCGGATAGGCGATCTCACGGGCAAAAATCGGGATCAGCACGTCACGCCGGTTATAGAGCACACCTGCGTTGACGCATTGGCCGCAATGGCCCGGCATGTTCTCGTCTGACAGGATGATCCGCTCACCGGACTTGGCGCCGATCTTGTCGAAGAACTGACGGGTGGCTTTGCGCAACGTGTCGTCGGGAAATTTCCGGCGGTAATCCAGGCCCAGTTTTTCATAACCGTTCAGCTGGCAGGGATAAGTGAACTCCTTTCGGGTATCGCGGTGATGGACATAATGCACGCCGCGCTTGCCCATACGCCCTGCGTTGCGCTGCAGGATCGATTGGATGTAGCTGGTCGCCGTCTTGTGCACCCCGCCATGAACCACGACATAGGGGTCAGACCGGGGCATCTTCTGCCTGAACCTCATGGTTCTTCGGGGCAGCATTGATCTGACTGATACGCGCATGGAAATCGTCCCATCCATCGCGTTTCATCAGCTGTTTGATCTTGCCACGGTGCCAGTCGCATGCCCCTTTATGGAGTTGCGCCAATTTCCTGTCTTTCAGCAATTCCGCCAGTTCGGTCCGCAGCATGGGCAGCCGGTCATGGATCGAGGTATCGCGCGTCGTATTGTAGTTCATCGTCGACCAATAGGCCTCGCCCTGATCGTCCCCGACATGGTTGGTGCGCCCACGATCGCGCTTGACCAGAAAGCTTTCGACCGACCGGACCGCATAGTGATGCAGCCGCGCAAGATCGTGAGTGAAGCCGGCATGGGTTTTCCATCCGCCCTCAAGATACGAGTCAGGCATCGGTCGCCCCCCGCCATCGACCCACCTCACATCGCCCTTGTCCAGGCGAAAAGCAGGGCGGTGGATCCGCAGCCGGTCCAGCCGTTCGGACCGCCGAACCAGCGTTTTCATACCGCGAGCACGGAAGTTCGGATATTCATTTTCCCCGAGGCAGCAGTCGAACTGTTCCGTCACCAACCCCTCTTCATAGGTCTGCCGCCCGCTGTTGCCGAAGAGTTTCCAGCAGACCGAGATTGCATCGGCGTCGCCGACAGCAGCAAAGAGATCGTCAAGACGGCCCTTGCCGACCCGGATATTCAGGAACTCATCGCAATCGGCACAGATCAACCAGTCGGCATTCTGTACCAACGGCTCTGACTGGCATGCACGCAAGGCGGTACGCTGCGGACTGCCGCCTTTTTTGAACTTGTTTACACGATGCTGGGCCAGCCCAAGCTCCTGCAACCTCTCCGCGATCTGGTCGGTATTGTCATCGCAATCGTTGGTGTAGATCAGGAAATCCGTGAAACCGATCGCCCGGTTATAAGCCACCCATTCCAGCATGAACGGGCCCTCGTTCTTCATCGTCGTAACGATAACCCGACCGCTCGGATCCTTTTGCGTTGCAGTCGCCGATACCGTGGCCTCTACGACGCTGGGGGCCACGATCCTTGCCTTACCCTTGCCGTCAGCGGAGCGTTTTAATTTCTTGATTTTCTCCGGTTGCGATACCGCCTCTTGCGGCGGAGGGGTGGCAGGCATCTCCGCAGGCTCTTCTGACATGGCGGCATCGGCGCGCTTCTTGCGGCGAAGGCGGATACGAAAGGCCTGATCAAAACGTTCGGCAAGGCCATCCCGCCCCAGATCGCGGAAATAGGCGGAAACAGATCCGCGATACCACGGCAGATAACGCCGCGCACGGTAGAGCCGGTAGAATGACAGTTCCGTCAACTCATCAAAGATGCAATGCCGCATCACCGGTTTTAGCGCATCGATCTTGCGCAGGAACACCGCCGTCTTGTGATTGGAGAACCAGCATTTGAAGACATGGATATTCTTGCCGCTGAATCGCTGCACATGCTGGTGGTCCAACGCGTGATAGGGGTCGTAGAAGATATTCACCCGGCCTAGTTTCTTGGTCAACTTGGCCGCATCGCCCAGTGGCAAAGACCAATCCTGCCGTCGGCCGTTCTCATAGCGCGTTTCCCACGGCACCAGGTCCGGGTTCAGCGTGCTTTGCGGGTTGACCGATACCACATGGGCATCCGGCACGATCGAGCCATAGGCAATCGCCGCATAGCCGCCCATCGACACCCCGGCAAAGACCACCCGGTCATAGCCGTCAAAGAACCCGTCCTTCTTCAGCTTCTTCATCCGTTCGATCAGTTCCGGATCGCGGTACCAGTCGCTGACATGCGCCATGACACCCAGATGAGAGATATTCTCGTCCTGCGCGAACTTGAACGCCCACGGCTCTCGCTCGACCGAGGTATCGCCGACATTCGACAGGTTGTCGAAAGTAACAAGCAACCGGTTCACAGGGCGGCGGACGAAAAGCAGGCTGTGCCGCAACCGCTTCTCCAGAAACCCTTCGCCCTCACCACCCGGTCGCACCTCATCCAGCCAGCGCGGCGGCACCGGATCGTCGTTCGTCGTGGCTGACTGCTCTGCCATTGCTCGTACTTTTTTGTTCAGTATCGAGCCGGTAGTCTCGGCCCGCTTTGCCCATTATAGGCAATCGGTCCGAAAACACGCAACAACTGTCTCTATTCGCCTGACGACACAACGAAATCCGATGTCGGCCCGGTTTGCGCCTGCGCAAAAAGCAGCATGCCGGACAATTGGCCCAATTCGATCAAATTCTGGCCTTATTACCCAACCCTTCTGTCCATTCTTTTCGATTTCAAGCCGGAGGGTTTCATGCCGCGTATTACCGAAGATTACGATACCGAAAATCAATTTGACTGGTCTTACATGCGCACCAGTTACAGCAAGGGCAAGGTTGCCGAGATCTATACACTTTACGACGATGGCTCCGAAGGCTTTCAGACCTTCAACCGCGGCAACCTCGTTTCCGAAATCCGCACCGACAACCCTCAGGACGGCACGACCAACCCCTGGACCGAGATCCACACGGTCTATGACGCGAACGGCGCCCCCGCGAGCGTTCACACGATCAATGATGACGGCACCACGCAAGATGACCAATACGCGGATGGCGTCTTGACTTCGAGCGTTCTGATCGACGATCCCACCACCAATACCAAGGCTTGGGAACGGATTGAACGCAGCTACGACGCCAATGGCGATCTGCAACAGCAAATCATTTTCTTCGATAACGGCACCGTGCTGGATGAGGAGTACTCCGGCGGTCAGCTACTCTCGAGCGTGCATTACGACGATCCCACCACCAATGCCGAGGCCTGGGAACGGATCGAACGCAGCTACGACCCCAATGGCGATCTGCAGCAGCAAATCACTTTCTTCGATAACGGCACCGTGCTGGACGAAGAGTTCTCCGGCGGTCAGCTACTCTCGAGCGTGCATTACGACGACCCGGCCACCAATGCCGAGGCTTGGGAACGGATCGAGCGCAGCTACGACCCCAATGGCGATCTTCTGGAACAGGTGATATTTTTCGACAACGGAGTCGTCGATTTCTCTCAGTACATGGGCGGCACCCTGTCCTACCGCGCGCAATATGATGATTCCGACGGCAGCGCCGAAGATTGGGAGCGGATCGAAAGCCATTACAACGCGGCGGGCGAATTGCAGCAGGAGATCACGTTTTACGACAATGGCGTGGTAGACGACGCAACCTACTCCAACGGCATGCTGTCTCAACGCTCGCAATATGACGACCCTTACAGCAATGCCAAGGACTGGCAGCAGATCGACAGCACCTATGATGGCAGTGGCCAACTGTCACAGGAGGTCATCTTCTATGACAACGGCACGGTTCAGGATACGCAATATACCGATGGTACGATCTCCTACCGGGCTCAATACGACGACCCCTATTCGAATGCCGAGATCTGGGAACAGGTCGAAAGCTTCTATGACGGAAACGGGCTTCTGACGCAGCAGGTGACCTTCTACGACAACGGTATCGTCGATGACATGCAATATGTCAGCGGCACGCTCAGCTATCGCGCGCAATACGACGACCCCTATAGCAATGCGGCTGAGTGGCAATCCATCGAAAGCTATTACGACGGAAACGGGCTTCTGACGCAGCAGGTGACCTTCTACGACAACGGTATCGTCGACGACATGCAATATGTCAGCGGCACGCTCAGCTATCGCGCGCAATACGACGACCCCTACAGCAATGCGGCCGAGTGGCAATCCATCGAAAGCTATTACGACGGAAACGGCGACTTGCAGCAGGAGGTCACGTTCTACGACTCCGGCATTGTCGAAGATGCCCACTATCAGAATGGTAACATCAACCTGCGCGTACTGCATGACGATCCCTATACCAATGCCGAAGACTGGCAGACGATCGAGATTTGGTATGACGGTGCGGGCCAGATCGGGTCGCAGCTTACTGTTTACGACAACGGCATCGTCGATGACATGCAGTTCTATAACGGTTTGGCCACATACCGCATGCAGGTTGATGACCCCTACAACGATGCCGCCGCGTGGCAATGGATCGAAACTTTCTATGACGGATCGGGCGAAATCAGCAGCGAAACAACCTATTTCGATGAAGGTATCGTGGCGCACAATTCATATGAGAACGGTGCGCTTGTACTGGAGACGGCCTATGACGATCCCGACGGGCCGAACCTGCAGGAATGGACTGCCCAGGTCACCGAATACACGCCGGGCGGCCAGGAGATGCTGAGCGCGATACTTTACGATAACGGCGATTACATGCGGGACGATTACGCCGCCGACGGATCGCTGGCGATTCACTGGGATTACGATGGCGACGGTGACATGGCATGGCTTGGCAGGCGGATCGATTATGCACCCGACGGCTCCGAACTGGAGACCACCTATTGGTACGAGGGTGATACCCTGCCGCCGGAACTCAGCAGCGAGGATTACGTCGCCGTCATGTTCTGACCGGTCTCGTACAGGTCTGCCGTTGCGGCGGGCACCTGCCCGTGGACGCGCCCGAAGGGCAAGGACGAGATACCCTGCATGCGCGCCAGCGCACTCCTTCAGGCAACACTCCATAGATGACACACCCCGCCAATTTGATCGCGGGGTGTTTCGCTCATTCAGTGCACAACTGCGTCTTCGGGCGGTTGCCGTCCGGAAGTGCCTACCCGGTCGCCGATGATCAACCCTTCGGGCCCGGCGCCGACAGGCACCACCGCACCATCCAGCACCTCTCCTGCCAGCAGCATCTCGGCCAGCGGATCCTGCACTGCGCGCTGGATCACGCGCTTGAGCGGCCGCGCGCCAAAGACCGGATCATAGCCCTCGTCAGCCAGCCAGGCCCGCGCCGGATCATCCAGTTCCAGCGTGATGTTGCGCCCCGCCAGCCGTTTCGCCAGGCGTGCCAGCTGAATATCGACGATCCCGTCCATATCCGCCCGCGCCAGCCGGTCGAAGATGATGGTCTCATCCAACCGGTTCAGGAATTCCGGGCGGAAATGCGCCCGCACCGCATCCATCACGTCGCGCTTCGCGTCACTGGCATCCGCCCCATCGGGCAACCGGCTCAGCGCCTGCGCCCCAAGGTTCGATGTCAGTACGATCAGCGTCTGCTTGAAATCGACCGTGCGGCCCTGCCCGTCGGTCAGAACGCCGTCATCCAGCACCTGCAACAGCACGTTGAAGACATCCGGATGCGCCTTTTCGACCTCGTCGAAAAGCACCACCTGGTAGGGCCGGCGGCGGACGGCCTCGGTCAGCACGCCACCCTCGTCATATCCGACATAGCCCGGAGGCGCCCCGATCAGACGGGCGACGGCATGTTTCTCCATGAATTCGCTCATGTCGATCCGCACCATCGCGCTGTCATCATCGAACAGGAACTCGGCCACCGCCTTGGTCAGTTCGGTCTTGCCCACGCCGGTCGGGCCCAGGAACAGGAACGACCCAAGTGGGCGGTTCTCGTCATTCAGACCTGCCCGCGCCCGGCGGACGGCATTGGCCACGGCCTTCACCGCGTTGTGCTGCCCGATGACACGCTTGTGCAGACCATCCTCCATGCCCAGCAGTTTCTCGCGCTCGCCCTCCAGCATCTTGGCGGTCGGAATACCCGTCCAGCGTTCGACCACCTGGGCAATCTGCTCGGGCCGCACCGCCTCTTCCACCATGACGCCGTCTTCCTCGGCCTGCTCGGCTTCGGCAAGCTGCTTTTCCAGCTGCGGGATGGTGCCGTATTGCAGCTCACCCGCCCGGGCATAGTCGCCGCCCCTGGTGGCGTGATCCAATTCGATCCGGGCCTTGTCCAGCTGTTCCTTCAGGTCGCGGGCGCTGGCCAGCTTGTCGCGTTCGGCCTGCCACTGCGCGGTCAGTTCGCTGGATTTCTGCTGCAGCTCCGACAATTCTTTCTCAAGCTTTTCCAGCCGGTCCTTCGAGGCCGCGTCATCCTCTTTCTTGAGCGCCTCTGCCTCGATCTGCATCTGCAGGATCTGACGGTCAAGCTGGTCAAGCTCCTCTGGCTTGCTGTCCACTTCCATGCGCAGACGGCTGGCGGCCTCGTCCATCAGGTCGATCGCCTTGTCCGGCAGGAACCGGTCGGTGATATAGCGGTGGCTCAGCGTTGCCGCTGCAACCAGCGCGCTGTCACTGACCCGCACACCATGATGCAGCTCGTATTTCTCCTTGATACCGCGCAGGATCGAAATGGTGTCCTCGACCGTCGGCTCCTCGACCAAGACCGGCTGGAACCGCCGCGCCAATGCCGCGTCCTTTTCCACGTGCTTACGATATTCATCGAGCGTGGTCGCGCCCACACAGTGCAACTCGCCACGCGCAAGCGCCGGCTTGATGAGGTTCGCGGCATCCATCGCGCCATCCGCCTTGCCGGCGCCCACCAGCGTGTGCATTTCGTCGATGAAAAGAATGATCTCACCGGCGGCCGATGTCACCTCGTTAAGAACCGCCTTCAGCCGTTCCTCGAACTCACCACGGTATTTCGCACCGGCAATCAGCGCGCCCATGTCGAGCGCCAGAAGCCGCTTGTTGGCAAGGCTTTCGGGCACGTCGCCATTGACGATCCGCAATGCCAAGCCTTCGGCGATGGCGGTCTTGCCCACGCCGGGTTCACCGATCAGGACCGGATTGTTCTTGGTCCGGCGGCTGAGCACCTGCATGGCGCGGCGAATCTCGTCATCGCGGCCGATGATCGGGTCGATCTTGCCCTCTTCGGCGGCCCTGGTCAGATCGTGGGCGTATTTCTCCAGCGCCTCATAGGTATCCTCGGCGCTTGCCGTGTCGGCCTTGCGCCCCTTGCGGATGTCGTTGATCGCCTCGTTAAGCTTCTGCGCCGTCACGGCCCCGGCTTCCAGCGCTTCCTTTGCGGGCGATTTCACGATCGCCAGCGCGGTCAGCATACGCTCGACCGGCACGAAACTGTCCTTGGCTTTGGTGGCAAGCTTCTGGGCCTCGTCCAGCACCTTGGCGGTCTGCTGATCCATGTAGGTCTGACCGGCGTCACCACTGACCTGCGGAATCTTCTGCATGGCCACGTTCAGCGCCTCTGCCACGCGTTCGGGTGCGCCGCCCGCGCGCTTGATCAGGTTGCTGGCCAACCCTTCTGCATCATCCATCATGGCTTTAAGTATATGTTCGGGTGCCAGCTTCTGGTGGCTTTCCCGCATTGCGATCGTCTGGGCGGCCTGAATGAAACCGCGCGACCGCTCCGTGAACTTCGACAAGTCCATGGGCATTCTCCTTTTCACAAGCGTTACCCCGGTTGGCGCACCCTGCGATAGGCATGTGCCGGTCGGGAACCTTATGCCTTAGATGGGTAACACCTTCGTTATCGTCAACCCGGCCCTGCGGCAAAAGATTACAGGCAAGAACATTTCCGTGAATCCCACTTGGACCGACACGCAACCGTCATACTTATCCCCATAATTATCCACAGGCCCGCCAGGGGCTCGAGCAGAAGGAAGTTTTCATGCGTACCGATAAACTTCAGCTTTCGGACGTCCGCTACAACCCCGAGCGCAGCGCGTTCGAGGCGATCATCCGTATCCATGACGAGAACGAAACCTACGAATACCCCGCGCATGTCGTCGCGCCGGTTCAGGCAGAGTTTCCGCTGATTTCACGCGGACTTGTCGCGCAGGCCCACCGCGCCCACAAATCTGCGGCGCCCGCCCTGCGGATGCGCCGCGCACAGGCACCTGTCCAGACGGCAAACCGCCCGGCCCCAATGCGCACCGAAACACCGCTGATGGTTCGGATGCTGCGCGCCCTCGCCGCCTAACCAGCGTCCCGGCGCACCCCCAACCAGCGGACGGCCCGCCAAGGCGGGCCGCGCTGTCAGTGCAGGTCAATCAGGACGGCGGCGCCGTTTTCCGTCGGCGGCGCAGGATGCTCAGGCCACCCAGGCCCAGCAGGCTACCCAACCCCAACAGTCCCGAGGCAGGCAGGGGCACCACGCCGCTGATTTCCCGGATCGTGATCGTCGCCACCGAAAACCGGTCGGGATCCGTACCGAAATCAATCAGATTTCCGTCCAGAATACCCAAAGGCGTTTCGACCCCGGCAAAGGCGGCAAAGGATTCGACCCCGTGCACCACGCCGTTCTCATCGACACCCGCCAAGGCATCCTGCAGCGCGACGAAGGCAGGGCCACCCAGCGGATCATTTACCTCGGTGCCGGCATCCCACAGATGAGACGCGGTCACGTTGATGACCCTTTCGCCCAGGAAATTGCCGAGCGGGTCGAACAGTGAATAGGCCAGCGGATCATCGTTGCCCAGGAACGTGTCATTCGACGGCACCAGCATCGACAGGAAGGTGAAGTAGCGATTGACGCTGCCATCGACCTCGATCGTCGCCGTCGTGGTTTCGCCCGGATCGATCGTGGGCGGCCCGCTGCCCGGCGCGGCCACGACCGTGGCGACAGAGCCCGGCGCCACGGCCAGCCGTTCGGCAGGCAAACCGCCAGCACTGCCGGTCTCTGCGATCAGTTCGACACCGGCACTGGCGGTGCTGCCCGCGTCGAACGCATCAAAACTGCCATCGTGAAACGCAGAATAGACGGGTGTAATGGCAAACCCGCCGGTCTGGGCAGTATTGGTTATCGTGATCTCAAGCGTCGCGGCCTGGACGGCCGTCGCCAGCCCGAGGCCGGCAATAACCGAGGCCGCGAGGCCGAGATCGGGTAGTCTGGGACATTTCATGAAAGACTCCTCTCAAGGAAAGGCCACCGGGGAATTCCGGCAGCAAGGGCAGCGTGCCCCGTCTTCAAGAGGTTCGGAAAACACGTCTCTTGACGTTGTTGTGCATTACCTTGATCACATCGTGAGGATTTCGTGAGCGCCCAACCACCTGCCTGCCATGCGCCCTTACATAATTGCTTGACGGCGCATCGCTTGCCCGCGAAAAGGAGTGAATTTATTCATGAGGGGCCCGCACGATGTCTGATGACCGCCTGATCGTCGCGCTTGATGTCGCCAATGCGCTCGATGGGCTGCGGCTGGCGGACCGGCTGGGCGACAGCGTTTCGTTCTACAAGATCGGGCTGGGGATGCTGACCGGGGGCGGCCTGGCGCTGGCCAATGAGCTGAAACAGGATCACGGCAAACGCATCTTTCTGGACATGAAGCTGTTCGACATCGGGGCGACGGTCGAAAACGCCGTGCGCGGGCTGGCGCAGTTCGATCTGGATTTCCTGACGGTGCATGGCGACCCGCATGTGGTGCGCGCCGCCAAGGAAGGCGCCGCCGGCAAGGACCTGAAGATCCTGGCAGTCACCATCCTGACCTCGCTTGACCGCGCTGATCTGGATGCCGGGCTGATCCGCGCCGGAGACATCCCCGAGATCGTGGCCGAACGGGCCGCGCGCGCCTTTGATGCCGGCGCTGACGGGGTGATCGCGTCGCCGCAGGAGGCCGCCAGGATTCGCGCGTTGCCCAATGCCGCGGGCAGGCTGATCGTCACACCGGGCGTCCGGCCGGCAGGGGCCGATCTTGGCGATCAGAAACGTGTTTCGACCCCGGCCCGGGCGATAGCCGATGGGGCGGACCATGTCGTTGTGGGCCGTCCGATCCATCGCGCCGACGACCCGCGCGCGGCCGCGCTGGACATCCTGGCCGAAATCGCGTCGCCGCAGACGCAGCAGGTCAGCGGCTAGGTGACGGCGTTGCTTGCCGACAGATAGTCGCGCAGCCGGGCCTGAAATTGCGGCACCGCTTTGACATGTGACAGGTATTCTGCAGCGGGCATCAGTTTCCATGACTGCCCCTCGGCGCCGAATTCGATCTCTTCCGCCAGTCGCCCCGGCATCCGGGCCGCAAAAAACCAGTACACCATGCCGCCGCGATGATAGGCGCGGGCATAGCTCAGATCGCTCTCGGACAGGCGCAGGCCCAGTTCCTCGTTCAGCTCTCTCAGCGCGCAGGCCTCGGGGCTTTCCACGCCTTCACGCCCGCCGCCCGGCAGATCCCAATGACCGGGCCAGGGAATGTCATCGCGCTCGTCGCGCAGGATGACCGCCAGTTCATGGCCCAGGAACAAGGCAAGCTTGGCGCCATGAAATCGGCTGCGCTCGGCCTCGCCGGGTGTTACAAGAATATAGTCACTCATCGGTTCTGCCCATGCCTGCCCTCTGTCGCGATTGCCTGACCCAGTTCGATGCCGCACCGCGCTGCCCGTCCTGCCGCAGCCCGCGCGTCATCGCGCATGACGAACTGTTTGATCTGTCGATCGCGCATATGGATTGCGATGCCTTCTACGCCAGCGTCGAGAAGCGCGACAACCCTGAACTGGCCGACAAGCCGCTGATCATCGGCGGCGGGCGACGCGGCGTGGTTTCAACCGCTTGCTACATCGCCCGCATTCGCGGCGTCCGTTCCGCCATGCCGATGTTTCAGGCGCTGAAGCTCTGCCCCGAGGCCGTTGTGCTGAAACCCCGGATGGAGATTTATGCCGAGGCCTCCCGGGCGATCCGCCGGATGATGGAAGAACTCACCCCCGCGATCGAGCCGCTCTCGCTGGACGAGGCATTTCTTGACCTCAGCGGCACGACACGCCTGCATGGCGTACCGCCCGCGGTCATGTTGGCGGGGCTGGTGCGCCGGATGAAATCCGAGCTTGGCCTGACCGGGTCGATCGGCCTGTCGCATAACAAGTTCCTCGCCAAGGTCGCCTCGGACCTGGACAAGCCACACGGGTTTTCGGTGATCGGCAAGGAAGAGACGGCCGCGTTTCTGCGCGACAAGCCGGTCAGCCTCATCTGGGGCGTGGGGCAGGCCACGCGCTCGTCGCTGGACAAGGCCGGCATTCGAACATTCGCCGATCTGCTCCGGTGGGAACGCGAAGACCTGATCGCGAGGTTCGGGTCGATGGGCGACAGGCTGTGGCACCTGGCCCGGGGCCAGGACAAGCGCCGCGTTTCGGCCCATGCGCCGGTAAAGTCCATCTCCAGCGAAACCACGTTTTTCGAGGATACCGGCAATGTCGACATTCTGGACGGCCATATCTGGCGCCTGTCAGAAAAGGTATCGGACCGGGCCAAGACCAAGCAGATCGCAGGCCGGGTCGTGACCCTGAAGCTCAAGCGCGCCGATCATTCCCAGATCACCCGCCGGCTGTCGCTGCGCGACCCGTCGCAGATGGCTGACACGATCTACCGCACGTCCCGGAGCCTCTTTGACCAGGTGGTGGACCAAGGGCCTTTTCGCCTGATCGGCGTCGGCATTTCGGACCTGATCCCCGAGGATGGCGCGGATCGTTCCGGTGATCTTCTGGATCCGCTCGCCAGCCAGCGCAACAAGGCCGAACGCGCCACAGACAGCATCCGCCGCAAGTTCGGCCGGGATGCGATCCGCAAGGGGCGCTCGTTGCGATAGGGTGCTATTCGGCTGCCAGCGACTGCTTTTCGGGCCGGCCGATCTTGGCCAGTTCGGCAATCACGCCCCGTAACAGCGCGCGGAAACTCTTGAAATTGCCGTTGGGGCGAATCAATTGCTCGTTCATGTAAAGCGCCCGGTCGATCTCGACTTGAACGGCGTGGCGGCGACGCAGGGGGCGGCCGTAATGCTGTGTGATATAGGCCCCGGCAAAGGGCGTGTTGCGCGTTACCACCAGCCCGGCATCACGGAACGCCGCTTCGATCCGGTCCACGATTGTCTCGTCCGCCGCAGCGCCGAACCTGTCACCCAGCACGACCTCCGGGCGGCGGATACCCGAGCGCGCCACCGCATCCATCGCCTCATGCGGCATCGAGTGGCAATCAATCAGAATCGCCTCGCCAAACATCAGGTGCGCCTGATCCAGCTGGCCCTGCAACGCCTCGTGATAGGGCCGCCAGTATTGGGCAATGCGCCGTTCGGCCTCGGCCATGGTGATCTTGCCGGAATAGATCGCCTTGCCATTGGCCACGACGCGCGGCACCACGCCAAGCCCCGACGCGACGCGCGGGTTGTGCCCCTGTCGCTGTGCCCCTTGGATCAGCGCCGGGTCCAGTTCATCGTCGCTGCGATTGAGATCGATAAACGCCCTCGGCGCCCCGGCCTTGAGGAACGGCGCCCCGAATTGTGGCGCGCTATCAAACAGTTGATCCACAAAGGCGTCTTCGGAACTGCGCACCGTGTGTTCGTTCAGATTGGTCCGCCGGATGAAATGCCAGGGATAGTCGCGCCCGCTATGGGGCGAGGCGAAGACAACGCTGGTCGTGCGTCGTTCGGGGTGAATCAACTGATACGCAACTTTGGGCATGGCCGCTCCTGTTGCCGATTATCATACCTGCAAATTGCCATTCTAAAAGCCCTTGATCCCTCACCCGACTCCTTTTATAGAGCGGTCACTCCGGCGCGGATTTCCGCGCCCCTATTTATTGGGGCAACTGACGCGCAGGATGTACGGGCGATTAGCTCAGCGGTAGAGCACTTCGTTGACATCGAAGGGGTCACAAGTTCGATCCTTGTATCGCCCACCATATTCACTGTCCCGCGATCGCGGGGCACCCGCAACCCCAGGCGCTGGCCCGCGCCGCGACATTAAGGAGAGGACCATGAAGGTTCGCAACTCGCTTCGCTCGCTCAAGAGCCGGCACCGTGATTGCCGCGTCGTGCGCCGCAAAGGCCGCGTCTATGTGATCAACAAGACCCAACGCCGGTTCAAAGCCCGCCAGGGCTGAGCCTGCACCAACGAACGGTGAAAACGAAACCCCGCTGGCCAAAGCGGGGTTTTTTGCATTTAGGGTGGCGGGTTTTGGCGCGGATGCCCGGTACTGCGGGTCAGGACGGGCGGTCGAATGCCGACAGGCCGGCGCGCCGACCATGTCGCCGGACGGGATTACAGCCTGTCCCAGGCAACGTAGACGGCAAGAACCAGAATACCGCCCAGCAAGGAATAGATCAGCGGAGCACCGAGGTAGAGGCAGATGATCGCGCCTGCACCTGTTCCGATCAGAAACGTGATCAGCAAACCTATCGTGTCGCGGATGAGCCCCTGCAGGAGCGTGGCGAGAAACCCCTGCTTGTCCGAGCCGTCTGGCCTGTCCGGCTTATCATCCTTCTGCATGGAACGCCTCGTGCAATGTGCCGCCTCTCTGACTCAATATAGCACAAATGGGGCATCGCAGGGTATGAAAGCCACCTGCACTGTTTCCGACGCCATGCACCCGGCCCACCAAGACTGAGAAATTCCAACTGCAATGCAGATCCGGCTGCAGCCAAAGGTACTGGGCTCAATCGAGCGTCCGCGCCTCGTCGATCAACATCACCGGGATGCCGCTGCGGATGGGATAGGCAAGCCCGGCGCTGTGGCTTATCAGCTCTTGCGCCTCGGCATCATATTCCAGCCGGCCCTGGGTTTGGGGGCAGACAAGTGCCTCCAGCATATGCCGGTCAAAGGCCGGCTGCCTGGGTGTATCGGTCACTGCATCAGCTCCTCGTCATCCCCGCCACGCAGGGCAAACTCGATCAATGTCACCAGGGTTTCGCGCCGGGTGGACAGCGATGGCGCCTCAAGCAGCGCCTGCTTGTCCTCGGGTTCGAACCCCAGAAGCATCGACAGCGAGTTTATCAGCAACTCGTCATCCGCCTCTTTCAGCGAATCCCAGTCGGTCTGCAGCTCGCGCGCGTGGAAATACCGGCCCAGCAGATCCAGGAACGGGCCACGCTGGAAATGCACATCGACATCCGTCGGGCCGAGATCCCGCTCGAACCCCGCCCAGGAGACCCTGGCGCGGCGATAGGGCGTGAAGCCGTCGACCTCTTCAACGATGCGGAACCGCGAAACGCCCGTAAGCGTGATCATGTAACGCCCGTCCTCGGTTTCGGAAAACTGGGTCACGCGGCCCACGCAGCCGATCGAATAAAGCGAAACGTTGCAACCGTCCGGCACCCTGTTGGGTTGGATCATCGCGATCATGCGCTCAGGCGTCTTCAGCACGTCGTCGAGCATCGCAAGGTAACGAGGTTCAAAAAGATGCAGCGGCAGTCGGGATCGCGGCAGCAGAAGCGCCCCCGGCAAAGGAAAGATCGGGACAACATCCGGCAGGTCGGCGGGGTGTTTCATAACCCTAACCTAGCGCATGAGCCGGCTCAGGCAAATATCATCGAACTCAGTTTGCGCCGCCCGTTCAGAACCACCGGATCATTGGGTTTGAGCGCGTCAAAGATGGTGAAGAGCTGCTGTTTGGCAGCGCCCTCATTCCACTCGGAATCGCGGCGGAACAGTTCCAGCAGATGATCGACGGCCTCCTCGGTCTTGCCATTGGCGCTCAGCGCCTGCGCCAGATCGAAACGCGCCTGATGGTCGTCGGGATTGGCATCGACCGCGGCCGACAACTCGCCCACGGGTCCGGCGTCGGCGGCCTGGCGGGCCAGCTCGAGCTGGGCGAAAGCAGCCTCGATCTCGGGCGCGTGGCTGATCTCCGCAGGCGCGCCGTTCAGGATCGCCTCGGCCTGGTCCAGGTCATCCATCGCCAGGTGCGCACGGGCCAGCCCGGCATAGGCGGACGCGTTGGCGGGATCTTCCTGCAGAATGGCGGCAAAGGTCTGTGCCGCATCGGTGGCGGCTCCTTCTTCCAGCATTTCCTCGGCGGCGGCCACGGCCTCGTCCAGCCCGCCGCTGGCGTCGCCGCCCGCTGCCTTGACCGTGCGTTCGACAAAGGCGTCGATTTCCGACGGCGGAAGGGCCCCTTGGAATCCGTCGATGGGCTGGCCCTGCCAGAAGGCATAGACCGTCGGGATCGACTGCACGCGCAGCTGGCCCGCGATGCCCTGGTTCTCGTCGACATTCACCTTGGCCATCCGAACCGCACCCCTGGCCTTGGTCACGGCCGCTTCCAGCGCGGGGCCAAGCGTCTTGCACGGGCCGCACCAGGGCGCCCAGAAATCGACGATCACCGGCACGGTTTTCGACGCTTCCACGACCTCGGCCATGAAATCGGCCTCGGACACGTCCTTGATAAGATCCTGCGCGGGGGGTTGGCTGCCAAGTTCGATCATGTCACGCCTGTCCGTTCAACTTGCTGCATCGGGTTGGGGCTTACATGGCGCACCATGCCACCCGTTGCAAGGGCTAGCGTGCCGGAAGCGGCAAGCAACCCGGCAGGCCCGCCGGCAGCACCAGCCGTCCGCCCGCCCGGTAGAGCGCCCGTCCAAGGCCGGGATCATCCGACCGGACCGCCAGCCAGATGCCCCCGCCGCCCACCACCGCGGCTCCTGTGGGCAGGTTGCCGACAAACCCCTCACGGGGAAAGAACACGATGGCGCCCGGCGCCGCGTCGGTGAATATCATTACCGCCGACAACACCGCCAGCCAGCCCGCAACAACCGCGATGATCGCCAGCGCCCAGCGCCTAATAGTCATGGATATGTTCCAGGGTCAGCGGCCCGGTGCGCATCTCACGCAAGGTTTGCGCCAGTTCCGTCACCTTCAGCAGGATCAGATGCCGGAAATCGTCATGGCCCTGGCGCGGAAAGCTGAACAGCGCGTCGTTCACGCGCCCGCCCGGGGCCGTCGCCGTCAGCAGGATGTCGTCATTGCCCGCGATCTCGGTGAAATTCACGCCGTCGCGCGCCATCTGCTGCAAGAGACTCGTCAGCACCCGGTAACGCGGCGTTTCGATCTCGAACCCGTCGCCCAGGGGGCCGATGACCGTCACGCCCTCGTATTCCGCCAGGGCCTCGGGCGTCGTGTCCCGCACAACCATCCGCAGGCGCAGCGCATCAGCCCCGACATTGGCCACGGCCTGTTCGATCACCCCGGCATAGAGCGTCTTGACCCCGTATTCCAGGCTCAGCGCCAACAGGCGTTCGGTATCACGCAGACTGCCCGAGGTGTTGTCCGCCAGTTCCTGCGCATCCAGCGCGAAATCCCATTGATACCACGGCACCTGTTGCAGGAATTCGGCATATTCCGCCGCCTGGCGCGCGGACACGACATCCAGCGGCGCGCGCGGCGATTCCCGGGTCATCGCGGCCAGACGGCCAAGGGTTTCCTCGTAGGCGGCCTTGGCCAGCATCTCGGCGGTAAAACTGACCCCGATCGTATAGACCATCTGCTTGGTCTCGTCGGGGAAACCGCCATGCTCGGCCGAGGCATAGGACAGCTCGCATAGTGACGACCAGAAACCGCGGATCGCCCGGATGAAGCCGAACTCATGCGGATCGCCCTCCGCGATCACCTTTGCATAGTCGTCATAGGCGTGCACGATATGCCACTCGGGATAAGTCAGGAGCGTACGCGATTCCGGGCGGTGATGTTCCTCGGGCAGAAGGGCGGTATATTCCGCCTCGACCGGCTGGCGGATGCAGGCCATCTCGACATAGCCAACCGGCAGCAGCAGCCCGACCCCCAGAAGGATCAGCAACAAGACCAGCCGGAAGAACCATCTGAACAACCGCCGCATCACGCCTGCCCCCATCTCAGCCCGGCCCACAGGGCAAAGCCCCCCAGGGCGACATGCGGCAGGTTGGCAAAGACACGCGGCAAGGTAAAGGACATCCCCGCCGATGGATTGGTAAAGATGCCCATGTCCAGATATCCGTAACCGGTAAAGAACCCGAACACACCGTCGCCCAGATAGAGCGCGCCGAAGATCACCAGGAAGATGCGCGATGCGCGATGGCCGATCAGCCCTGCCGACAACGCCCAGAGGGCCGACGCCACATGCAGCGCGTCGTCAAAGAGATCGAGCGCGAATATCCCGAAGGCCAGGCCCTGATCGTCGGTCAGGCCGGGGATGTAATTCAGCGACGCCGCGATCATCAGCGCCACGAAATATCCCAATGAAATCTTCTGCAGTATGCTCATAGCGTGCCCAGATACCTGTCCCAGAGATTGTTGCGGAATGTCAAAGTCGGGTCCAGAGCACGTTTTGCGGCGGCGAACTCGGCGGCGCGGGGATAGGCGCGCGCCAATTGCTCCACCGTGGCATGGGGGCGGTACGGCAGGTAGTAGGTGCCGCCGATCCCGGTGATTCCGTCGATCAGCTCTCGTGTCATGCGCGCCATGTCGGCCTCGGCCCGGGTGGTCATTTCCTGGCTGAAGGACATGACGGCGGCAATGCGCGGTACCGGAGCGTAGGCCAGCCAGCTGTCGGGATCAGTATCGATGAAACGCAGCGTGACGTTCAGGAATTCCTGGTAGGACGCCGGGATCACCCGCCGGCAGATTGCGATAAACTCCGGAAACCGCTCCGGCGCGACAAAATATTCATGCAGAATATCCGTACGCTGCGGATCGCGGTCATCCAGCGTCACGACGGGCTCGTTTATCAGCGAGTTGCGCGTAACCGCCCCACCGGCCAGACGCGGCCCTATGTCGGTTTCCGTCCACCAGCGCAGCCGCTTGATGCGCTCGTTTCCAAGCTGTGCGCGGTAGACATACCGCGCCATCTTCGACGCAAACCCCGAGCCGCTGGCGGGCGGCAGATCATCCTGATCCCCGGTCTCGCGATAGGTGATCATCAGCGCTTGCCGAAAGAAATTCGCGCGATCCACGTTCAGTCGGCCATAGGCCATCGTCACGCCACCATCGGCAAGCGCGTCGATGAAACGGGTGCCGAAATCCTCGGCCGGCATCTCCTCGAACGAGGGTTTCAGGCGGCTGTTGCGCGCCATTTCCACCTCCATCGAGGTGATCGCCCCGGTCAGCCCGTAACCGCCCATGGTCATGCCGAAGAGCTCGGCATTTTCGTCGCGCGAACAGCTTACAAGTTCACCGGACGGCAGGACCATGTCAAAGCTGCGCACCGTCGCCCCCATCGGCCCCAACCGGACCGGCCAGCCATGGGCATTGACGCAGAAGGTCGCCGCGACGCCGAAATCGTTGTTGGATTGCATGACCTTGGGGCCAAATCCCAGCGGATCAAGCGCGGCGATGACCTGTGACCAGCGCGCGCCGGCATGAACGCGAAACGTGCTGTTGGCGATGTCCGGTTCGATCCAGCCGTTATCGTAGGTGACAGCGTAGCCAAGGTGGGGAATTGCCTGCGCGCCCATCGAGTGCCGCGCCGCACCCACGTTGAACGGCAGGCCGTTGGCCTGGGCATCGCGCAGCTCCGCCCGGATCGCGACCACCAGCGCCTCGCCTGGATCCTGCTGCAGGATCGCATGTCGGAATATCGGGGTTTCGCTGAGCCCGCTGGCATCGTTCAGCGTTGTGGCGGCGCCGGCCGGCTGAAGCGACCTGGTCCCTTCCAGCGTGGGATTGGCGGGGGTGAAATGCCGGGTCGCCCACCCGCCAATCACCGCGCCGCCGCCCAAGAGCAAAGTACGTCGGGAGATACTATTCATCATACTAAAATTTGCCCCTGTGAAGAGTGTTCAACATTTCGGCAAAAATAGATAGGTCTGGAAATCCTGACCTTGTGCGAGTATTGCATGCGTGCCTCACCGCAGTTCTTTCCGTAGCATCAGCTTCAACCCGGACCAGGTAGCATCGACGGCGCAGACCTTCACGTCTACCAGCCCCAGGGGTAATGCAATTTCCCGGATCTCGTCCTCGGTCACATCCGACGCCAGTTTCGATGCCTTCTTCGGCCAGCTTACCCAGATCATGCCGTCCCGCGCCAACTGCGTCAGCGCCTCGGGCAGAAATGCCTGCAGATGAGCACGTGACGCGGTGAACAGATGCACGACCTCCACCCCAGGGGTTAATGTATCCGTCAGTGAAATCTCTGGCGCGTCGGGCCCAAGCAGGTTCTGGTAGGCGTCAAAATCACAATCCGCGACAAGAGTAACGCGTTGGCCGGGTTTCAGGCCCAGCTTGGCATGGAGCGGTTTGCCCGAATATCCGGCCATCTACTCTCCCAGTTTGACATGCACCTCGTCCAGGTCGATCTCGCCGGTGGGCATCTTGTTCGACGGATCCTGGAAGTCATATCTGAACAGCTCGAAATCGCGTTTGTAGATCTCGTAGACAAGGTGCATCGACAGATCGTCGAAGTAATCCTGGACCGGGTGCGCGCGCTTGGGGCCGTGGCCTTCGGATTCATTGAAACGGGGGATCGCCTCGATATCCACCTTGTTGGGCGTGTCGATGGATTTCAGCACCGCCGCCATGCCCTCGTTGAACTTCTCGGTCCAGAAGATCTTGTCATAGGTGCCGCCATTGGCAATGAAGGTCGACACATGCCCCGCCTGCGCGGACCAGTGAATGTCAGGCTCCATCGGGCGGCGCCAGCGGATCGTGTCCCGGGCAAAGAGCAGAAAGCGGCGGAAACTCTTGATCTGGTCGAACTCCTGCTTGCCGTCATCGCCGCCCACTTCGATCCCGTATTTCTGCACCAGAAGCGGCACCAGCTTGCCGCGATAGCGTTTGCCATTGCGCTGAATGCCGCAGATCTTGTCGAAAAAGCTGCTGAGGATCCGCGTGTAAGGGTTGCGCACGCAGGTGAAGGCATAGGATTGGTGCGCCTTGACATTCGCCGTGATCACCGGCTGGCTTTCCTCGCGCGCCCATTTATGCAGGCCATCGACCGCATCGTGAATATCCCCGTCAAAGAACGCGCCGTGATCCGAGTAATACATGATCTGGCCGATGGTCGAGCAGGCGCATTTCGGCACGACGCGATAGACCACGCTTTCACTTTCGGTCATCCAGGTGCCGGGAAACCCCATTCTGCCGCCTCCGCGCTCGATCCGCCCGTTCTTTGAGGGCTTTATGATTTCTAGCGCGTTAAAAAATTCAAAGAAACCCTGTTTATTCAACGCTTGTTCATGCTTAACAATGTAAACAATCGCAGCAGCGCCAGGTAGATCGTTTCCCGTATGGCTAAAATCGCCTACATTCTTCTGTGTCACAAGGATCCCGATGCGATCATTGGCCAGGCAGAGATGCTGACGGCAGCGGGCGACTACATGGCGATCCATTTCGATGCCCGCGCCAAATCGGAACACTACCAGAAAATCCGCACCGCCCTTAAAGACAACCCCAACGTGACCTTTGCCAAGAAACGCGTCAAATGCGGTTGGGGCGAATGGTCGCTGGTGCAGGCCACGCTGAACACGATCGACACCGCGATCAGGGAATTCCCGAGGGCCACGCATTTCTACATGCTCTCGGGCGATTGCGCGGCGATCAAATCCGCAAAATACGCGCATGATTTCCTTGACGCCCGGGACGTGGATTACATCGAGAGCTTTGACTATTTCGACAGCGACTGGATCAAAACCGGCATGAAGGAAGAGCGGCTGATCTACCGCCATTTCTTCAACGAACGCAAGAACAAGCGACTGTTCTACGCCAGCTTCAATGCGCAGCGGAAACTGCGGCTGACGCGCGATATCCCCCATGACATCCAGATTCAGATCGGCAGCCAGTGGTGGTGCCTGCGCCGCCGCACAGTCGAGTGGATACTGGACTTTACCCGGCAGCGCCGCGACGTGATGCGGTTCTTCCGCACCACGTGGATCCCGGACGAGACCTTCTTTCAGACCCTGGTGCGCCATGTCGTCCCGGAAACCGAGATCGAGGTCCGCACGCTGACTTTTCTGATGTTCACCGATTACGGGATGCCGGTGACCTTCTACAACGATCACTATGATCTGCTGCTGTCGCAGGATTTCCTGTTTGCCCGCAAGATCAGCCCCGAGGCCTTGGAGCTCAAAGAACGGCTGGGCGCGCTCTACGCCGATGACGACGCGCAGTTCCAGATCTCGAACGAGGGACGCAGCCTGTTCAAATTCCTCAGCGGCCGGGGCCGGATCGGCCGCCGTTTCGCCAGCCGTTTCTGGGAGACCGAAAGCACGCTGGGCCGCGAACGCGAATTGATGATCGTGGTCTGCAAGAAATGGCACGTGGCCAAACGCCTGCTGGAACGCATCCGGCAGGTCACCAATGTTCCCGCGATCGAATACCTGTTCAACGAGGAGGATACCGCCCTGCCCGATCTGGGCGGCATTCAGGCGACGCTCGGCAAACGTACCCGCCACCGCCGCGCGCTCATGCGAATGCTGTTCGATTATTACGAGACCGACCGCCTGATTGTCTGCATTGACCCTGGCAATCTGGATCTGCTGCAGGATTTCTGCAGCGATCGGTCAACCACCAGGCTGCTGGAGATACAGTGCGAGTTCACCGACGACTACCTGACCGGGCATGCCATGCGCATCGGCCTGGCGGGCGAGCAGACACCGGCTGAAACCCTTGAGCGGCTGTTGCCCACGATCCGTGGCGACATGACCTTCGAATCGGATCGGATCAGGGATGCGGAGTTTGAAAATCATATGATCATGCGCCAATCATCCGAACCGGACCGCAACGCCGATCTGCTGTCGCAGTTCCTTGATCTCCCCGTGGAGAAAGCGCAAAAGATAGCCGAGCACGAACATCTTTTTGCCGATTGAGGATCCCTGCCCCATGCCCTACAGCTACGATGACCAGAATATCTTTGCCAAAATCCTGCGCGGCGAAATCCCGAATGACACCGTGCTCGAGACCGAGCACACGCTGGCCTTCAACGATATTCAGCCTCAGGCCCCCGTCCATGTACTGGTGATCCCCAAAGGCGCATATGTCTGCCACGATCATTTTGCGCTCGAAGCCAGCGATGCCGAGATCATCGATTTCAACCGCGCCGTTGGGCAGATCTGCAGCATGAAAAACCTTCAACCCGGCGAAGACGGCGCCGGCTACCGCACCATCGCCAATGCCGGGGAGCACGGCGTTCAGGAAGTACCGCATTTTCACATCCATATCCTTGGCGGTCGCCCGCTTGGCCGGATGCTGTCCGGCTCGGGCTGACGGTAGGCGTAGTTTGCTAACATTGGGCAAACCTCCGCTACCGTGTCGGCAGACGAAAATTACGGAAGAAAAGCGATGATTGAAGGTCTGAGCCACGTGACATTCATTGTAAGCGATCTCGACAAGATGGAAGAGATGCTTACGAAAGTTCTGGATGCCAACAAGATCTATGACAGTGGCGAAAAAACCTTCTCGCTTTCAAAAGAACGGTTCTTCGATATTGGCGGCGTTTGGGTGGCGACGATGGAGGGCGATCCGCTTTCAGCCAAGACCTACAACCACGTGGCCTTCAAAATGGCGCCAGACGAGTATGATAACAGACTTCAGCGTATCAAGGCGCTCGGTCTGGAGGTGCGTGAAGGTCGCTCACGCGTAGAAGGTGAGGGGCGTTCGATCTATTTCTACGACTATGATAACCACATGTTTGAACTGCATAGCGGCACTCTGGAAGAACGGCTCAGGCGCTATGCGGAAGCCTGAACGCAGCCATTCGCTGCGTCCTGGCGAATTCACGGGTTGGACTCTCAGCGAACAGGGCAGGTTCTGAACATGGGGCGCGGGGCTGTTTATCTGCCGCATGACACATCAAGTGCGCAGCCGGTCAGACCAGCGAAGTCACCCACAGGATCGTCGCATCCTCCTCGCTGACCGACACCACGTTATGCCCCATCGTCGCATCGTAATAGGCGCTGTCGCCGCGGCGCATCTCGATCGGTTCGTAGAATTCGGTATAAAGCCGGATCACCCCGGTCAGCACATACAGGAACTCCTCGCCGTCATGGCGCACCCAGCCGTCGAATTCCTCGACATTGCGGGCGCGGATGCGGGCGCGGTAGGGCAGCATCTGTTTCTTGGTCAGGGTCTCGGCCAGCAATTCGTGCTCGTAGGTCACCGTGGCCTGATGCGCGCCGGTGCCGGCCTTGGTCACAGCCATCCGGCCGTTGATCTTGTCACGCTGCGGCGGCGTGAACAGCTGCGGCACCGAGATCTCCAGCCCCACCGCCAGCTTTTTCAGCGCGTCATAGGTGGGCGACATCTGGCCGTTTTCGATCTTGGACAGGGTCGAACGCGCCAGCCCCGCCTGCGTGGCGGCCTGTTCCAACGTCCATTTCCGCGCCTTGCGCAGCTCGCGCACCCGCTCCCCTAGGTTGAGCGGCTCGGTCTCGACCGATTTGCCGTTTTCGCGGGCAATTCGGATCAGGCTGCCATGGTTTTGCGTCATGATCGGTATTATCGCAGCCTTTCGGCCACTTGCAACCGGCACGGCAGGAGCCTAAGCCAATAATATGATGTCCGAATTCAACCAGGGCCCGCCACCCCCCTGCCCGGCACCTTTCAACATGGCCGCGCATGTGCTGGGGCGCGCAGACCAGATGCCCGACAAGGTGGCGCTGGCCGTTCTGGGCCTGTCGGGTGCGGAACGCTGGAGCTATGGCCGGCTGAAGGAGGCGATCCTTGGAACGGCCACAGGTTTGTTGGAAACCGGCCTCAGTCGCGGGGATATCGTGCTGATGCGGCTGGGGAACACGGTGGAATTTCCCGTGGCCTACCTGGCCTGCCTCAGTGTCGGGCTTGTCCCGGTACCCACCTCGTCGCAACTGACCGAAACCGAGGTCGCCGGCATCCTGGATACGATCCGTCCTGCCGCGATCCTGCTGGGTGACGGCATCGCCTGCCCCGAAACCGGGACGAAGACCCTCGACCAGCGGACGCTTGAGGCGATGCGCGATCTGCCGCCCGCAGCCTATGACATGGGTGACCCGAACCGGCTGGCCTATGTAATCTACACCTCGGGCACCTCGGGCGTGCCGCGCGCCGTGGCCCATGCCCATCGCGCCATCTGGGCGCGGCAGATGATGTTCGAAGGCTGGTACGGACTGCGCGAGGATGACCGCCTGCTGCATGCGGGTGCCTTCAACTGGACCTACACGCTGGGCACCGGCCTGATGGATCCGTGGACCATCGGCGCTACCGCCCTGATCCCCCAGCCAGGCGTCACGCCGGAACAGCTGCCGCTGCTGATGAAGCGCCACGATGCCACGATCTTTGCCGCCGCGCCCGGTGTCTTCCGCAAGTTCCTGAGGGACGGTGCACCGATCAGCCTGCCGAAACTGCGCCATGCGCTCTCGGCCGGGGAAAAGATGCCCGATCGGGTGCGCACCGCCTGGATGGCGGCCACCGGCACCGAGGTCTACGAGGCCTACGGTATGTCCGAATGTTCGACCTTCATTTCGGGCAGCCCGTCAGGCCCGGCCGCTGCGGGCACGCTCGGACGTCCGCAGGCGGGCCGCCGGGTCGCCATCCTGGGCGATGACGGCCCCGTACAAGCGGGCGCCGAGGGCACCATTGCCATCCACCGCGACGATCCGGGGCTGATGCTGGGCTATCTGCACGCCGAAGACGACACCGCGGCGCGGTTTTGCGGCGACTGGTTCGTGACCGGTGATCTTGGGGTGATGGACGCCGACGGCCAGGTCACCTATCTGGGCCGCGCCGATGACATGATGAACGCGGGCGGCTACCGGGTCTCGCCGCTTGAGGTCGAGGCGGTGCTGAACGCCCACCCCGGCATCACCCAGGCCGCCGTCACCGATATCGAGGTCAAGCAGGACGCCCGCCTGATCATGGCGTTCTACACCGGCCCCGCGCCGCTGCCAGCGGACGAACTTGACGCCCTTGCCGCCGACAAGCTTGCCGCCTACAAGCGCCCGCGCGGCTATTACCACCTGGATAGCCTGCCCACCGGGGCCAATGGCAAACTCCTGCGGCGCAAACTGCGCCCGATTTACGAAAGCCTGCAATGATCAAGCTCGACATCATCTCCGACCCGATCTGCCCCTGGTGTTACATCGGGAAAACCCTGCTGGATCAGGCGCTGGCACAGCGGCCCGACCACCCTTTCGTGGTCGAATGGCACCCGTTCCAGCTTAACCCCGACATGCCCGCCGAAGGGATGGACCGGCGCGAATACCTCGAGACCAAGTTCGGCGGCAAAGAGGGCGCCATTCGCGCCTATGCCCCGGTGGTGGAGCGCGCCGAACAGGCCGGGCTCAAGATCGACTTTGCCGCAATCAGGCGCACCCCCAACACCATCGATGCCCACCGCCTGATCCATTGGGCGGGGATCGAGGACCGGCAGGATCAGATGGCAATGGCGCTTTTCGCCGCCTATTTCGACGATGGGCGCGATATCGGCGACAAGGAGGTCCTGGCCGACCTGGCCGACAGCCTTGGCATGGACGGCGCCGTGATCCACCGGCTTCTGCAGACCAATTCTGATACGGACGACATTCGCGCCCGCGACAGGCAATTCCGTGAAATGGGCGTCACCGGCGTGCCGACCTTCATCGTCGGCGGTCAGCAGGCCGTACCCGGATGTCAGCCCCCGGAACTGTGGTTGCAGGTAATCGACGAGCTTGCCGCCAAGACGGACGCGGCCAGCCGGGCGTGATAACCGCGCATCTGCCGGCCGGATACCTGACCGGGCGGACCATGGCGCGCGCGGGCCCGGTGCTTTGGGCGGCGGTGGCAGGCGGCGTTGCACCGGATATCGACCTGGTCTGGTTCTACCTGATCGACAGCCGCGCCTTTCACCACCATCACTACTGGGTTCATGTGCCCGCCTTCTGGATCATGTCGGCGGCTGTCTTGCTGCCGCTGTTGCACGCGTTCAGGCCCGGTTGGCTGCGCCCGGCATCAGCGTTTCTGGCGGCCGTTCTGGTACATCTCTGTCTCGACGGGATCGCCGGAGGCATCAAGTGGCTTTGGCCGTTTTCCGACCGGCTTTCTTACCTGCTGCAGGTTCCGGCCCGACATGCCCACTGGGTGCTCAACTTTGTCCTGCATCCGGTATTCCTGCTGGAAATCCTGATCTGGGCTGCGGCACTATGGGCCCTGTTCCACCCTGCCACCTACAGGAAAGGTAACTGAATGGTCATGCTCAGATTGATTACGCTGTTCTCCCTGCTTTCGTTCATCATCAGCACCGGCACTGTATTTTTCCGCCATGTCGAGGGGTGGAGCTGGCTTGATGCCTATTTCTTCACCGTCGTCACCCTGTCAACGGTCGGCTACGGCGAACTTGTGCCCGCAACCACACTGGGCAAGATCGGCACGACGATCTTCATTTTCACCGGTCTTGGCGTCTTTGCCCTGACGATCCAGCAATTCGCCGCCTTTGCCGTCAGGAAACGCGAGGAACATGCCGAGCGGCTGGCCCGGCGGATGGCTCGGGACACTGTCGAGGATACGGCCCGCCGGGACGGCTGAACCGCAGGCAACTGTGCGGAAATGACGGCGGGGCTGTGCGAAACGCTATCTGGCTCGGCACGGCCGGGAATGATAGGCGTCTGGGATGACGGATCACACGCTATCCACCGCTCGTCCCCGCATGGGCAAAGTGGAATTCATTGCCCTGATGGCGATGATGGGCGGCGTGGTTGCGTTTTCGATCGACGCGATGCTGCCCGCCCTTCCCCAGATCGCGGCCGAACTGTCACCCGGCGCGCTTAACCGGGCGCAGCTTGTCGTGACAACCTTTGTCCTCGGCATGGGGCTGGGGACATTTCTGGTCGGGCCGCTCTCGGACGCGTACGGGCGCAAACCGGTCATCCTGGCAGGCACGGCGATCTATATGCTGGCCTCGCTGCTGGCGCTGTTCGCCCCGTCGCTGGAGCTGTTGATCCTGTCGCGCATCCTGCAGGGCCTTGGCGTTTCTGCCGCCCGCATCGTGTCGATGGCAATCATCCGCGATCTCTACGCGGGGCGGGAAATGGCGCGGCTGATGTCCTTCGTCACCATGATCTTCATGATCGTGCCGGCCATCGCGCCGCTGATCGGCAGCGGTATCATCGCGCTGGCCGGGTGGCGGAGCGTGTTTGCCAGCTTTGTGGGCTTCGCCGCCCTCTACAGCCTGTGGATGACAGCCAAACTGGCCGAGCCGCTGCCCCCCGGACACCGCCGCCCCTTCCGGCCGCACGAGTTGCGGCGCGCGGTGCGCGAGGTGCTGGCGCATCGCACGGTTCTTCTGGCGATGGCGGTGATGACGCTCTGTTTTGCCGCGCTTTTCGCCTCTCTCAGCTCGATCCAGCAGATCGTGGGCAACACCTATGACCGCCCGGCACAGTTCCCCTACTGGTTCGGATTGATCGCGCTGATTTCCGCAGGGGCAAGCCTGCTCAATGCCGCGCTTGTCCTGCGCTTCGGAATGCGGCGGCTGGTGACCGCGGCACTGAGCGTCCAGGTACTGTGCTGCGCGCTGGCGCTGTTGCTGCTGCATGTCGGCCAGCCGCCGGGATGGCACTTCGCCATCTATTTCGCCTGGCAGGCCACGGTCTTTGCCGGCGCATCGCTGACCCTGGGCAACCTGACCTCGCTGGCGATGGAGCCGTTGGGGCATGTCGCCGGCATGGCCGCCAGCCTGATCTCGGGCCTGGCCACCGTCGGATCGGTTCTGCTGGCGATTCCGATCGGCCTGGCCTTTGACGGGACACCGACACCGCTGATCATCGGCGTATTGGCCTGTGCTTTCCTTGGCGCGATGATAATGCTGTTGCTGAAACGGAGGGAAGAATCTGCGGAGCAGGTCTAGACTTTCTCTGTATACTATTGCATACCGACTTTCAGAAACTGCCTGCCTGCTATATCGTGCAGGAAAATCCATAACCGGATCGAAAGGGTTCCCCGATGGCCACCACATCCAATCCAGATATTGTCTACACCAAAGTTGACGAGGCACCCGAACTTGCCAGCGCGTCGCTGTTGCCGATCATCCAGCGATTTGCCGCCGCCGCCGGCGTGTCCGTGGGCACCAAGGACATATCGCTGGCCGGGCGCATCCTGGCGACCTTCCCCGAACATCTGAGCGCGGATCAGCGCATCCCCGACGATCTTGCGGAATTGGGAGAGCTGGTGAAGACGCCGGATGCCAACGTGATCAAGCTGCCCAACATCTCGGCCTCGGTCCCGCAGCTGGTGGCCGCGATCCGGGAATTGCAGGACAAGGGGTTCTCTGTTCCGGACTATCCCGAAAGCCCCGAAACCGACGACGAAAAGCAGGTTCGCGCACGCTATGACACGATCAAGGGCTCGGCGGTGAACCCGGTCCTGCGCGAGGGCAATTCCGACCGCCGCGCCGCCAAGGCCGTCAAGGCCTTTGCGCAGGCCAACCCGCACCGGATGGGTGACTGGTCCGCAGACAGCAAGACCCGCGTCGCGTCGATGTCCGGCGGTGATTTCCGCTCCAATGAAACCTCCGCCACGCTCGACCGGGAAGCAACGGCGAAAATCGTGCTCGAAACCGCCGCCGGCGAGACGGTGCTGAAAGACGGCATCACCTACCCCGCCGGTACCGTCGTCGATGCCACCTACATGTCGGCACAGGCGCTCGATGCTTTCCTGGCCGACGAGATCGAGAAGACCAAGGCCGAGGGCGTGCTGTTTTCGCTGCACATGAAGGCCACGATGATGAAGGTGTCCGATCCGATCATCTTTGGCCATGCGGTCAGAGCGTTCCTTGCACCGGTCTTCGCGCAATTTGGCGACGAGATGGCGGCACTGGGCGTGAACCCGAACCAGGGTCTTGGCGCGCTGCTGGACAAGGTTTCGGGCAATGCCGATATCATGGCCGCAATCGATGCCTGCATGGCCGACCGCCCGCCGATGTACATGGTCGACAGCGACCGCGGGATCACCAACCTGCATGTTCCCTCGGATGTGATCATCGACGCATCGATGCCCGCGCTGATCCGCGCCGGCGGCAAGGGCTGGGGCCCCGACGGCAAGGAAGGCGATGCCGTCTGCGTCATCCCCGATGACAGCTACGCGCCGGTCTATGACGAGACGATCAAGTTCTTCAAGGCCAATGGCAAGCTTGACCCGGCCACCGCCGGCACCGTGCAGAATCTCGGGCTGATGGCGCAGAAGGCCGAGGAATACGGCTCGCATCCGACCACCTTTGAAATCCCCGAAGACGGCACCGTCAGGATGGTGCTGGACGATGGTACGGTGCTGCACACGCATCAGGTCGAAAAGGGCGACATCTGGCGTTCCGCCTCGGCCCGCAGGGCGCCGATCGAAGATTGGGTGAACCTGGCCATCGAACGGCAGAAGGCCACGGGTTACCGGGCGATCTTCTGGCTGGACGAGAGCCGCGCGCATGACGCGGAACTGATCGCCTATGTCAAACCGATCCTCGAGGCCAAGGGCGTCGCCGACAAGTTCGAGATCATGGCCCCGCGCGCGGCCTCCCGCGCCTCGCTGGAAACCATCACCAAGGGCGAAAACACCATCGCCATCACCGGCAACGTGCTGCGCGACTATCTGACCGACCTGTTTCCGATCCTCGAACTGGCGACTTCGGCCAAGATGCTGTCAATCGTCAAGCTGATGAATGGCGGCGGGTTGTTTGAAACCGGCGCCGGCGGCTCGGCCCCCAAGCACGTGCAGCAGCTGCACGCCGAGAACCACCTGCGATGGGACAGTCTGGGCGAATTCTGCGCCCTGGGGGAAAGCTTCAAGTTCCTGGCCGATGCCAGGGGTAACGCCCGCGCGAAGGTACTTGGCGAAGCGGTCGAGACCGCGACCCAGGGTATTCTGGACAATGGACGCTCGCCCAGCCGCAAGGTCGGTGAACCCGATAACCGCGACAGCCATTACTGGTTCGCCCGCTATTGGGCCGAGGCGCTGGCGGCACAGACCGACGATTCGGCGCTGGCCGAGGAATTCGCACCGATTGCTGCGGCACTGGCGGAAAACGAGGCGAAGATCACCGGTGAACTTGCCGCCGCCCAAGGATCGCCCGCGGATACCGGCGGTTACTACACCGCTGACCCGGCCAAGCTGGCCGCTGTCATGCGCCCCAGTGAAACGCTGAACGGGATCATCGGGTAACGCCTTTAGCTCTCTGGCGGGCCGGCCACACCGGCCCGCCATTGTTCCGCAAAATGTCCAATCTCAAAAACCTGTAATGCGGACGGAGCGGCCGCTGTTCCTTTCGGTGCAAGCCTCGCAGGGCGCCTGTCGACTGTCGGGGTAACGCTCAGAGCGGCCCCTCAACACAACCGCGCTCTACTGACCCCGGTTATGGGTTCTGGCGTACATCTCCGCGATCATCCGGCTTGCCGTCTTTTCGAAAGCGCAGGGCAGAATGGCGTGGATCAGCGCGCAGAACGCGGCCGCGAAAAGCTTCAGGCTGAACTTTCCGGCAAAGGCCATGTGTTCGAAATAGGTCTCATCGACGCTGCGCGGGTGGTCCAGAAAAATGCGGTTCATCATGGGATTGATCCTGTTCCGTGAGTGGTGTTTCAAGCAATCTACACCGTGCGGCGGTTGAAAATTTCTCAAATCTCCACGAAAATTTGTTGTATGCGGGATGATATCCCATGTAGATACCAAAGTATGAGCGTTCTTGACGAACTTGACCGAAAGCTGTTGACAGAAATTCAGCGCAACGTCGATGTGCCACTGGAAGAACTGGGCAATCGCGTAGGCCTGTCGCGTAACGCCTGCTGGCGACGGATCAAGGCGATGGAGGCCGCGGGTATCATCCGCGCCCGCGTGGCCCTGCTGAACCCGGCCAAGATCGGTCTGGGGCTGGAGGTCTTCATCCAGGTCAAGGCGGCGGCGCATGACGCGACATGGCTGGAAAAATTCGCCCGCGCCACGCGCGGCACGCCCGAAATCACCGGCGTCTACCGCATGACCGGCGAGCTGGATTACCTGATCCGCGCCCGCGTGGCCGACATGGCCGATTATGACAGGCTCTACCAGACGCTGATCGCGCGGGTGCCGATGGGCGATGTCTCGGCCAGTTTCGTGATGGAAGAGATCAAGGACACGACCGAACTGCCGCTGAGCCGGGCGGGTCGTGCATGAAGCGTCTCAAACGTATATTGATCGCGCTTCTGATCGCGGTTCTGGTCCCGACACTGGGCTTTCGCGCGGCGGCCATGTTGCGCGAAACCCAGAGCGCCGCCGAGGCCCGGCCGGAATCGGGCCGTATGATTCAGACCGCCATGGGCGCGATCTACGTGCAGGAGGCCGGGCCCGAAGGCGGCCCGCCCCTGCTGCTTGCGCATGGCACCGCCGCATGGTCGGGCCTCTGGGCCGAAACGATGGCCGCCCTGGCCGGTCAGGGGTACCGCGTCATCGCCTTTGACATGCCGCCCTTCGGCTTTTCCGAACGCGACGCAGCAGGCGATTACGGCCGCCGAACCCAGGCCCGGCGGATTCTGACCCTGACGGAGGCGCTGCAGACCCGCCCGACCCTGATTGCCCATTCCTTCGGCGCGGCCCCGGCGGCCGAAGCTGTGATGATAGATCAGGATGCCTTTGCCGGGCTGGTGATGATTGACGGCGCCCTGGGCCTCAACAGCCATCTGACCCCGAAACCCCTGCCCGTGCCGCTGCGCCCGCCCTGGCTGCGCCGGACCCTCGTGTCGCTGACCGGCACCAACCCGCTGCTGACCGGAACGCTGCTGGCGCAGCTCTTGTACGTCAAGGACGCCGCCACCGACGAGCTGATCGCGATCCTGCAGCGCCCGATGGTGATCGAGGGGTCCACCGCCGCCTTTGCCGATTGGCTGCCCTCTTTGCTGGTGCCGCCAACCGACGCACTCAGCACCCGGCCTGAAAACTACCGGGCCCTTGGCCTGCCGACGCGGCTTATCTGGGGCGACCGCGACACCGTGACACCGCCCGAACAGGCCACCGAACTGGCCGCGCTGATCGGCCAGGGCCCGCCCCTCATGCTGACAGATGTTGGCCATATCCCCCAGATCGAAGCACCCGGCGCTTTTCAGGCCCTTCTGTTTTCCGTGCTTTCCGATATTAAGGCAGGGAACTGAGCCAACAGGAAATCCCATGCCCTTCACCCTCGCCACCTGGAACATCAACTCGGTCCGCCTGCGCGCCCCCATCGTCTGCAAACTGCTCAGCGAAGAGGCGCCGGATGTGCTGTGCCTGCAGGAATGCAAATCCCCGGTCGAGAAGATCCCGCTTGAGGATTTTGCAGCCCTTGGCTACCGCCATATGCTGGCGCGCGGGCAGAAGGGGTATAACGGCGTGGCGATCCTGTCGCGCCTGCCGATCCAGGAAGTCAGCTCGCAGGATTTCGCCGGGCTCGGCCACGCCCGCCATATCGCCGGACAGCTGGAAAACGGGGTCACCATCCACAATTTCTACGTTCCCGCGGGCGGCGACGTGCCGGACCGCGAACAGAACGAGAAGTTCGGCCAGAAGCTGGACTACCTGACGGATATGCGCGATTCATTCCATGCCGACGCCCCGCGGAAATCCATCCTGGTCGGCGATCTGAACATCGCCCCGCGCGAGGATGATGTCTGGTCACACAAACAGCTTCTGAAGGTGGTCAGCCATACGCCCATCGAGGTCGAACACCTGGCCCAGACCCAGGAGGCCGGGAAATGGGTCGACGTGACCCGCGCCGATATCCCCGAAGGGCAGCTTTACAGCTGGTGGAGCTACCGCGCCCGCGACTGGGACGCCGCCGACAAGGGCCGCCGGCTGGATCACGTCTGGGCCACCCCCGACATCTCGGGCGCCGCCCATTCCAGCCGCATCCTGCGCGGCGCGCGGGGATGGGACAAACCCTCGGACCACGCGCCGGTTTTTGCGACATTCGACCTCTGAGTTGCCGGCGCCCTAGACCGCGTCCAGATCGGCGCCGCATTTGATGCAATAGCGATACCCCTTGCGGCGGGTCGTGCCGCAGCTGGTGCAAAAGACCACCCGGACCTTCGCCGTGGTCCCGCGCGGACGGGCGCTCTGCTTCGGCGGCGCATCGCTCCGCTTCTTCTGCTGATCCGCCCGGCTGGCGGGTTGCACCCTTTCCAGCGCCGCCAGTAGCGCGCCAGCGTCCTTGAACCGTTCCGGGTGCGGCGCAGTGCAGGTTTCGATCATATGGATCAGATCGTCATCCACATGCGCATGCCGCAGATAGGATTGCCAGTTGCCCTGCATCTTGGTGGTGACCGACCCCATCAGCAACTGAAAGAAGATCACCCCCAGCGCGTAGACGTCATCGCGCGGGTTCGGACCCTCGCCGGGGGGTTTCATCGGATCGGCATACATCGGCGTGAAGGCACCGGGGAAATAGGCGCTTTGCGTGATCTCGGTGTCGTCGGCATCCCCCACGGCGGGTTCGGATTGCGCCAACGCATAGCCGATGCCGAAATCGGTGATCTTGACGCGCCCGCCCGAGGACATCATCAGGTTGGCCGGTTTCAGATCGCGATGCACGATGTCACTTTCATGCGCAACCTGCATGGCCCGCGCGGCCATCTTCATCACGCTGACGACATCCCTGACCTGGGGCCGGGCACCGCCAAAGCCTTCGACCCAGTTCACCAGACTGCCGCCATCCATGTATTCAAAGACCAGAAACGGCGGGTCGGCGGTGAAATTCGTCTGCATCAGCTGCACGAAATCCTTGTCCGCCGCCGGATCAAAGCCGCCGATCCGGTCCAGCACGCGGATCTCGTTCTTCAGCCCTGCCATCAGCGCCTTGTCGAAGCAGAATTTCAGCGCCACCGGCCTGTCGCGGTTGAACTCCGTCGGGTAGGCTTTCCAGACCTCGGCGAACCCACCCATTCCCAACAGCGTATCCAGCCGGAAATCATGCCCCCTCAACGTGTCATCGGGCTGAAACCGCGGCGCGCGAAGGGGCACGAACTTGGCCATCTCTTCGGCGCTCTGGGGCACCTGCGACACCATCGTCGTGACATGGCCGTCCTTGTTGCCGCTCCGCAGTGCCTGGCGTGACGTCATGGGAATGGCTGCCAGATAATTGACCAGCTCGTCCTTCTGCGCCTTGCTCATGCAGGTCCGGTCAAGCTCCCGCTGGGCTATGTCGCGCGCCTGGGCATAGCTCAGGTTCGAGACGGCGGACATGGCCTCGGGCTCGACCCCGGCGAACTGCGTCTTGTACACGCGGAAGGCGGCGACAGTCGCGTGTTTGGCCACGGCGTAGAAGGTTTGTTTCATCGGAATGGCCACGCCGACAAGATCCTCGATCAGGGCCATCACGATGTCCTGGAATACCTTTTCACCGTTGATTACTGTGGCCATTCTAGGTCCCCTCCCGGAACCAGCGGGCTTGGGATGAACCCCGCGATCAACTCAAAAATGTCCCGATCAGCGCCAGTACCACGTAAATCACCGCGATCCATTTAAGCGCGATGATTACCTTGCCGCCCCATCCGGGCGTCGCGCTGGAGTTCAGCCAGCCCAAGACCCCGGGCTTAGCGGTTTGAATCTTTGCACCACATTTGCCGCAGAACCGGGCCGATGGCGGGTTTTCTGAATCACAGGAGTTACAAATCATCATCGCCTCCGCTGCCGTCACGGGCATATCTCTGGTCATCTAAATGGCGCCGTTCCGAAAAACCGGAGGGCAGAAAAAAACTTGTGGCTACGTTCCGCAATGCCAATGAACCGGGCGCGCCGGACTGCCCTCAATCTATGGGATTGCCGAGTATTAATTTCGCAACTTTAGCATTTAAGGCCGGAATTGTTAAGCCCGGTCCAGCGGGCGTATCGGTCACCGGTTTCGACCATGCGCAAAGAATGGCGTTGCCTATCTGACCGCCACAGCCCAGGCGCAGAAGCTAGCGGTTGGTCCCGAAGAGATCGCGCAAAAGATTCTCGATTGCATTGCCCCTGTTGCGCCGCTGGCGCTGCCGCTGGTCCTGCCGTTCCACGGTCTTGGGGGCGGGACGGGTCATCGGCAAGGCGTGGACGGGCGTTCCCTCGTGCACGCGCGTCATCGTTTCGTGCCAGATCTCCGCCGGAAGCCCGCCACCGGTTACACCGGTCAGGGGCGTGTTGTCGTCATAGCCCATCCAGACACCGGTCACGTAATCGGCTGTGAAGCCCAGGAACCAGGCATCGCGCGCCGCCTGGGTGGTGCCGGTCTTGCCCGCGGCATCACGGTCGGGCAGCTTGGCGCGGCTGCCGGTGCCGTTATTGACCACCTGGTACATCATCCATGTCAGCTCGCGCGCCGCGGCCTCCTGGATCACCCGCTCGCCAATCCCGCCGGTCTGGTCCATCGTGGGCTGGTCATCCCCCAGCAGGCGCAGCTCGGTCAGCCCGTAGGGAGTGACCGACGAACCGCCATTCAGAATGCCCGCATAGGCGCCGGTCATCTCCAGCAGCGTGCTTTCCGACGCACCCAGCGCCAGCGCCGGCCCTTCGGCGAGTTCATTGTCGATGCCGAACCCCGTGGCGACCTCGCGTACCAGCTCGCGGCCCACGCTTTCGCTGACCTTGACCGCCGGCACGTTGAGCGAATTGCGCAGCGCATCGACCAGCCGGACGCGGCCATAATGTTTGCGGGTGTAGTTTTCGGGGCACCAGCGGCCTGAACCGGGGATATTCAGGCAATAGGGTTCGTCCACCACCACCGAATCCCAGCCGTGGCCCAGCTCGAGCGCGGTGGCGTAGACGAAGGGCTTGAACGCCGATCCGGTCTGACGCTTGGCCTGTGTGGCGCGGTTGAAGGCGCCCACCACCTTGGAATCGCGCCCGCCCACCATCGCCCGCACCGCGCCGTCGGCGGACATGACGACGATTGCCGCCTGCGCCTTGGACCCGTCGCGCACCTTGTTCTCAAAGATATAATCCAGCGCATCTTCGGCCGCCTTCTGGATGCGCTGGTCCAGCGTGGTCCGGATAATCACGTCCTCGGTCGTGTCACGGGTAAAGAACTCGGGGCCGCTGTCCATCACCCAGTCGGCGAAATAGCCGCCGGTCTGCGCCTTGGCGGCCGCGCTCAGCGTCGCCGGGGCGTTCTGCGCCTCGCGCATCTGTTTCGCGGTCAGGTAGCCCTGCTCATACATCAGCCGCAGCACCGTCGCCGCCCGGTCCTGCGAACGCTTGAGGTTCGAGGTAGGCGCCAGGGACGAGGGCGCGGTCAGCAACCCCGCCAGCATGGCCGCCTCGGACGGGTTCACTTGCGCGCTCGATTTGCCGAAATAGCGTTGCGAGGCCGCCTCGGCACCGTAAGCCCCGCCGCCCATATAGGCGCGGTTCAGATAGATCGAGAGGATCTGGCCCTTGGTATATTTCAGCTCCATCGCCAGCGCATAGACCGCTTCCTTGATCTTGCGCGACATCGACCCGCGGCGGCAATCGTTCACATAGGCGGCCTCGTCCTTCCACTTGCTCTTGTCATATTCGACACCGAGGCACAGCAGCTTGGCCGTCTGCTGGGTGATGGTCGACCCGCCATGTCCGCTCAGCGGCCCGCGCCCCTCGCTCAGGTTGATGCGCACAGCACTGGCAATCCCGCGCGGGCTGATCCCGAAATGGCGGTAGAACCGCTTGTCCTCGGTCGCCACGACGGCGTTCTTCAGGTGCTTGCTGACTGTATCGGCCGTGACTTCGCCGCCGAACTGGTCGCCGCGCCAGGCAAATACCTCGCCTTCGCGGTCCAACAAGGTAACTGAGCCGCGCGCGCGCCCGTCCAGCAATTGCGCCAGATCCGGCAGCGTGGCGTAGACATAGCCCACCGACAACCCGACAACCAACGCAACCACCGCCGTTACCCGCCAGGTGATCCACCAGATGACCCGCAGGCACCAGCGCATGATCCGCAGGAAAAACGCCACGATCGGATTGCGTTTGCGCGCCGGTGTTCGCCGCCTGCGCTTGGTCGCGGGCTTGCGCCGGGTCGCCTTCGCAGACCTGCTCTTGCTATAACGTCTCTCGGCCACCAAAGGAGGCCTTTTCCCACCGGATTTACTCATGCGTGCCCTGCCCGGACCTTATTGTTTTGCGGCACTCTATCGTGCGATCGGGCAAATGTAGACCCCCGAGCGCAAGGTGTTTGTCCTTTTTGATTTGCACAATTTTTAGCCACTTCGTATTTTGTGATTAATTTTTGTGCAAATATCTCGCAAATATCGCACCTATCCCCACCCAAATCTTTTGCTGCGGCGCAGAATCAAACCAGTCTGAGCGCGACTGAAACATGTGTTCGGCACTTGAGAAATTAAAGGGGAAACAGGTGAAACTGATAATTGCGACGATCAAACCCTTCAAACTGGACGAGGTTCGCGAGGCGCTGACCGGTATCGGCGTGCGCGGCATGATGGTAACGGAAATCAAGGGCTTTGGCGCACAGTCAGGCCATACCGAAATCTATCGTGGCGCGGAATATGCCGTGAATTTCGTTCCGAAGGTCAAACTGGAAATCGCGGTAAGCTCGGCCATGGCCGACCAGGTGGTCAGCACCATCTCGGACGCGGCGCGCACCGGCAAGATCGGTGACGGCAAGATATTTGTCCTCGACCTCCAGCAAGCAACTCGCGTGCGCACCGGCGAAACCGATGACGACGCGCTTTGAGACAACCCACTACAGGAGAAACCACATGCAAACCCTGACTAAACTGGGCCTTGCCGCAACTCTGATCGCATTGCCGGGTATTGGCCTTGCGCAAGAGGCGGACACGACGCCCACCAATGCCGATATCGGCTTTATCTTCACCACGTTCATGTTCCTTGTCTCGGGCTTTCTGGTCTTTTTCATGGCCGCGGGATTCGCCATGCTTGAGGCCGGGCTGGTGCGCGGCAAGAACGTGACGATGCAGTTGACCAAGAACGTCGCGCTCTTCTCGCTTGCCTCGATCTTCTACTACGTGCTGGGCTACAACCTGATGTATCCGGGCGATGGCTGGTCGATTGACGGTATCCTGGGCGCGTTCTCGGTCACGTCGCTGGAACCCGTCGGGCTGGAAGGTGCCGAACCCGACCTTACCTATGCGTCGGTCGGTTCGGATTTCTTCTTTCAGCTGATGTTCTGCGCCGCCACCGCCTCGATCGTTTCCGGTGCGCTGGCCGAACGGATCAAGCTGTGGCCCTTCCTCGTCTTCGTTGTCGTGCTGACCGCCGTGATCTACCCGATCCAGGCCAGCTGGAAATGGGGCGGCGGCTTCCTTGACGGCATGGGCTTCCAAGATTTCGCCGGTTCGACCGTCGTGCATTCCGTCGGTGGCTGGGCGGCACTGACCGGTGCCATCATCCTTGGGCCGCGGCTGGGCAAGTACAAGGACGGCAAGGTACATCCGTTCCCCGGTTCGAACCTGGCACTGGCGACCCTGGGTACCTTCATCCTGTGGCTGGGCTGGTTCGGCTTCAACGGCGGCTCGCAGCTTTACATGGATACCGCCGGCAATGTCGCCGACATCAGCCGCATCTTCTCGAACACCAACACGGCGGCTGCCGCCGGGGCTGTCGTGGCGCTTATCATGACCCAGGTGATGTACAAGAAGCCTGACCTGACCATGATCCTGAACGGCGCGCTGGCAGGCCTGGTGTCGATCACCGCCGAACCGCTGACCCCGTCACTGATCCAGGCCACCCTGATCGGTGGGGCAGGCGGTGCCATCGTGGTCTTCACCGTACCGCTGCTGGACAAGTTCAAGATCGACGACGTCGTGGGCGCGATCCCCGTCCACCTCTTTGCCGGCATCTGGGGCACCATCGCCGTGGTATTCACCAATGACGCGGCCAGCCTGGGCACGCAGCTTTACTCGATCGTGGTCGTCGGCCTGTTCGTGTCGGCCGCTTCGGCCATCGTCTGGCTGGTGCTGAAGACCACCATGGGCCTGCGCGTCGACGAAGAGGTCGAGATCAACGGCCTGGACATGGCGGAACTGGGCATGGAGGCCTATCCCGAGTTCTCAACCACCTGAGACTTCCTGATCAGTTGGGACGAGACGCTACTGACCCGGGCAGAGATGCCCGGGTTCTTTCGTTGCGGCGGCCCGTCAGCCGGTGCCTCAATCAGCCATGGATGCGCTGTGGCGCGCCCGTTCCCATGTTGATGCCAAGATAGGGGTGCTTCGCGGCCTTCCACGCCCCGAACCCGCCGCGCATATGCGCAATGCGCTCGATACCGGCCTCGATACAGGCCCGCGCCACCCGTTCCGACCGGGCGCCGCCGGCACAGTGGAACACGATCCGTTTGTCCGATTGCCCAGGCAACTTGTCGGCATGAAAAAACGCCATCGGCATCAGCAAGGCGCCCTCGATGCTTTCCAGCGCATATTCCTGCACCGTGCGCACGTCGATCAGCACGATCTGGTTTGCCGCCCAGGCCTGTGCCACCTCGTCCACTTCCCAGGTTTCCAGCACCGATCCGCCGATGTTTTCCTGCTGCATGCCATGCCTCGCTTGCTGTCGGTCTTTGCTGGCTCACCCTATCGCGCCCGGGGCGGAACCTCCACCGTAATCCGGTTCCCGAATCGCAGACAACTGTGCTAAGTCTTGTGGCATGGCCCAATCCGCACCCCATATAAGCCAAAACCGCACCGAAACGGCACCCGTCATTCGCCAGCTTGACGATGCCGCGATCAACCGGATCGCCGCGGGCGAAGTGGTCGAGCGTCCGGCCTCGGCGGTCAAGGAACTGGTGGAAAATGCGCTCGATGCGGGCGCCACGCGGATCGAGATCGCCATCGCAGATGGCGGCAAGACCCTGATCCGCGTCACCGACGATGGCTGCGGCATCGCGCCGGATGATCTGCCGCTTGCCCTGTCGCGCCACGCCACCTCGAAAATCGACGGCAGCGATCTGCTTAATATCCACACGTTCGGGTTCCGTGGCGAGGCGTTGCCGTCACTGGGCGCCGTGGGTCGGCTGACCGTCACCTCCCGCACGCGGGGGACGGATGCCGCCGAGATTACCCTCAACGGCGGCACGACCGGCGCTGTCAGACCCGCCGCACTGGGAAGCGGCACCATCGTGACGCTGCGCGATCTGTTCTATGCCACACCGGCGCGGCTCAAGTTCATGCGCACCGACCGGGCCGAAACCCAGGCGATCACCGACACCGTGAAACGGCTTGCCATGGCCGAGCCCTTCGTGGGCTTCACTCTGCGTGACACCTCCGGCGGTGGCGAGGGCCGCGTGACCTTCCGCGCTGATCCCGAGACCGGCGACCTGTTCGACGCGCTGCATGGCCGGCTTGCCCGGATCCTGGGCAATGACTTTGCCGAAAATGCGCTGCGGATCGACGCCACCCGCGAGGGGCTGCACATGACCGGCTATGCCGCGCTGCCCACCTATTCGCGCGGTTCATCCGTGGCGCAGTACCTTTTCGTCAACGGCCGTCCGGTACGTGACAAGATGCTCTATGGCGCACTGCGGGCGGCGTATCACGATTTTCTCAGCCGCGATCGTCACCCGGCGGCGGCGCTCTTTGTCGACTGCGACCCGACGTTGGTCGACGTGAACGTGCACCCGGCCAAATCCGAGGTCCGGTTTCGTGATCCGGGGCTGGCGCGCGGCCTCATTGTTTCCGGTCTGCGCCATGCGCTGGCCGAGGCCGGGCACCGCGCCTCGACCACGGTTGCGGGCGCCACGCTGGGAGCATTCCGCCCCGCCCCCGGCACCCCGCGCGTGTACCAGATGGACCGGCCAGCCGCACCGCCGATGCCGCCTGTAGAGGCCCGTGGATTTGACGAGTTACAGGACCGCTACAGCGCACGGGTCGAACCCGTTGAAATCGAACAGCCCGAGACACCGGCGCAGGACATGCCCCTGGGTGCCGCGCGCGCGCAGGTTCATGAAAATTACATCATCGCCCAGACCGCCGATGGCATGGTCATCGTCGATCAGCACGCCGCGCATGAACGGCTGGTCTATGAAAAACTGAAACGCCAGATGGCCGAGAGCGGCGTCGCCTCTCAGGCCCTGCTGATCCCGGAAATCGTCGAGATGTCCGAGGCGGACGCCACCCGCCTGATGGAGCTGGCAGAAGGGCTTGCGACCCTTGGGCTAACGATCGAGCGTTTCGGGCCCGGCACGGTTGCGGTGCGCGAAACCCCCGCCATCCTGGGGCAGGTCGACGCGCGGGCGATGGTCCTCGATATCCTTGACGAGCTGGCTGACCAGGATGACAGCCTGACGGTTCGCGCCCGGATCGAGGCGATCCTGTCGCGCGTCGCCTGCCACGGGTCGGTCCGGTCGGGCCGCCGGATGCAGGCCGAGGAGATGAATGCGCTTCTGCGCGAGATGGAGGCGACGCCGCATTCCGGCCAGTGCAATCACGGCAGGCCGACCTATGTCGAACTCAAGCTGGCCGATATAGAACGGCTGTTCGGGCGCACATGATCCAGATCGGCCCCCACACCTTTGCTTTGAACGAGCCGCTGACCATTGCCGCGCTGGCCGGTGCCTTCGTGCTTCTGGTCATACTCGTGCTGCTTGTCATGGCGGTGCGCGCCTCGGGCCGTTCCGCCCGGACCGTCGAGGCCGTGGTGCAGCAGGTCGGGCAGCTCAACCGCGATGTCCAGACCATCGGCCAGAACCAGCACCAGCTTGCGGGCAACCTGCAGACCGTCAGCGAAACCCAGACCAATGCCCAGCTTCAGGTCATCCAGACGGTCGAAACGCGGCTGGCGGATGTGCAACTGCAGATGAACGAGAAGCTGGCCGAAAATGCCCGCCGCGCGGCACTGGCCCTGTCCGAGATGCAGGACCGGATGAAGGAAACGCTGCACGGCTCGTCCGAGAAGACCACCGAATCCCTGACGCAACTGCAGGAACGCCTGGCCACGATCGACAAGGCCCAGACCAATATCGAAAAGCTCAGCGGCGATGTGCTGAGCCTGCAGGATATCCTGTCCAACAAGCAGACGCGCGGTGCCTTTGGCGAGATCCAGCTGAACGATATCGTGTCCAAGGCGCTGCCCGCGGATGCCTACAGCTTTCAGGCGACCCTCAGCAACGGACGGCGGGCGGATTGCCTGATCCATCTGCCCAATCCGCCCGGTCCCATCGTGATCGACGCCAAATTCCCGCTGGAAGCCTACGAGGCGCTGGTCGCCGCCGAGACCAAGGAAAGCGCGAACCGCGCGTTGGGCGAGCTCAAGACCGCGGTGCGCACGCATATCAACGCGATCTCCGAAAGATACCTGATCGAAGGCGAAACCGCCGATGGCGCGTTGATGTTCCTGCCCTCCGAAGCGGTCTATGCCGAGTTGCACGCCCGCCTGCCCGATATCGTCCGCCACGGGTTCAACCAACGGGTCTGGATCGTCTCGCCCACCACCTGCATGGCAACGCTGAACACGATGCGCGCCATCCTCAAGGACGCGCGGATGCGCGAGCAGGCGGGCGCGATCCGCAAGGCGCTGAAACAGCTGCACCGCGATGTCGAGATCATCGGCGAAAAAGCCGGCAAGCTGGAAACCCATCTGCGCCAGGCGGGCGACGATGTCTCGGGGGTGATCACCGCCGCCACCCGTGCCGGAAAACGTGCCGACAGGCTGGATAATTTCGATTTCGAGGAACTGGCCCAAGACACCGACACGACCATCGTGAAACTGGCCAAGGACCGCTGAAAACCGGCTGGGCCAGGTGCTGGCCGCACAGCGCAGGGGAGCGCCGGAGGTTTCTGCATTCAGTACCTTTTAGCGCCCTGAACCTTAAGCGTGGTTTTTCGTGAAATTCCGACGTAGGATTCGGATCGTACATTATCCGAACGCGGGGTCTGCCCATGTCTGAACACACGATCATCCGCCCCATCGTTCCCGGCGACAAGACGCAATGGCGCAAGCTGTGGACCGCCTATCTGGAATTCTACGAGAGCAGCGTTTCGGACGCCGTCTATGAGGCAACATTCGAGCGGCTTTGTTCCCATAACCGACCGAATCAAAAGGGATTCGTGGCCGAACAGCACGGCGATCTGGTGGGGCTCGTGCATTACATCTACCACCCGCATAACTGGCGGCTGGAAAATGTCTGTTATCTTCAGGATCTCTATGCCGACCCGGCGGTGCGCGGCACCGGCGTGGGGCGCAAACTGATCGAGGCGGTCTATGCCGCCGCCGATACCGATGGCTGCCCATCGGTCTATTGGCTGACGCAGGATTTCAACAAGGACGCCCGGAAACTCTATGACCGGATCGCCACCCTGACACCTTTCATAAAATACAGCCGCTGAACTGCGGCATCACCAATGGTGCTGGCTGCACTAGGGCCAGGTTTTCTGGTGGTCAGGTGAATGCGCCGCACCTGACACGACCGGCGCGGCGCGATCAGCGACCGTGGCTTCGGTCGTAGCCGTTCGATGCGGGGCTTTGCCAGCCGTCCAGCGCGCCTTGCTGCGGTGCAAAAACCTCGACCAGCAGCGGATAGCAGGCCGCGTCATCGCTGGAATGCCCGGTCGAGCAATCGCCACCCGGACAGGCAGAGAGCGCGCCCAGAATGTCGATCTCGGCAAAGAACTCGATATAGTCGCCGGGGCGTACCGGGCTGGCCTTCATGAAATACTGCCCGGTATCGCGGGTGAACCCGGTGCACATGAAGACGTTGAGCACGTCATGCACATGCGGTTCGGCCTCTGCCAGCGACATCCCGGTCTCGTCCGCCAGGGCGCGGATCAGGTTGGAGTGACAGCAATGATGATACTGCGTACCGCTCAGCAGGTTGCCGGTATAGGGGTCGCAGCGCGTGCCGATCACGTCATGGACCGAGCCGCCGAACCCGTCGATCCCGTACCAGTTCAGCGTATCGGTGGTGATCGTCGCCATCGGCCGCATATGCGGAAAGGATGACCACATCCGCTCGCCGGTTGTCAGATGCGTGCCATGCAGCGCGCGGGATTTGCCCGAGTAGAACCGCTCGGACAGGTCATTGGCGTTCCACAGGTTCAGATCGCCCACCTGCGGCCCCTCGACCGACGTGATGCGAAAGAAATGGCCCGCCGGGGCGCGAAAACAGGCGGCCTCGCGCGGGGGTGCCAGCACTTCGGCAACCTTCTGCGCACCCTCCCGCGCAGACGCGTAAAGCGCCAGATCGGGTTCGAGCAAGGTGTCATTCGGATAGCAGATCACCGGCTTGATCGCGCGGCGGGCATCGGCATCAGAAGGGCTGGTCATGGGCGTATCCCTGGATCGTTCGCCCCGGATACTATCCGCCATTCACCGGCTCTGAAACCACGGATTACTCCGCCGCGACAGCCTTGGGGTCGGCCAGGGTCACGATATCCATCATGATCGTGTTCAGCTCGAAATCCTTGGGTGTGTAGACCCGCGCAACGCCCATTTCCAGCAATCGTCTGGCGTCTTCATCGGGGATGATGCCGCCCACGATCACCGGCACGTCGCCCAGACCGGCCTCGCGCATCCTTCCCATCAGGTCTTCGACCAGCGGCAGGTGCGAGCCGGACAGGATCGACAGCCCGACCACATGCGCCTGGTCCTCAAGCGCGGCGGTCACGATTTCCTCGGGCGTGAGGCGAATACCTTCGTACCCGATATCCATGCCGCAATCGCGGGCGCGGAAGGCAATCTGCTCGGCGCCGTTGGAATGCCCGTCCAGCCCCGGCTTGCCGACCAGGAATTTCAGGCGGCGGCCCAGACGGTCGCTGACCGCATCGACCGCGTCGCGGATCTCGTCCAGCCCTTCGGTCTTGTTCGACGGGCTGGCGGACACGCCGGTGGGGCCGCGATATTCGCCGTGGATCTGGCGCATCTGCGCGGCCCATTCGCCGGTGGTCACCCCGGCCCTGGCGGCCTTGATCGACGCGGGCATGATGTTCTGGCCTTTGCTGGCCGCTTCGCGCAGCTCCGCCAGCGCCAGTTTGACCGCGTCGCCGTCACGCTCGGCGCGCCATTCGTTCAGCCGCGCGATCTGTTCGACCTCAACCGCCGGGTCGACCACCATGATGCCGCCGTCGCCGGTCATCAGCGGGCTCATCTCTCCCTCGGTCCACTTGTTGACGCCCACGACGACCGTTTCGTTCTTCTCGATCCGGTTCAGGCGCTCGGCGTTCGAATCGACCAGCCGCGACTTCATGTAGTCGATCGCGCCGATGGCCCCGCCCATGCTGTCAAGATTCGCCAGCTCGTGCCGCGCGCCGTCCTTCAGCGCCTCGACCTTGGCATCCACCGCCGGGTTGCCGTCAAACAGGTCATCGAATTCCAGAAGGTCAGTCTCATAGGCCAGGATCTGCTGCATCCGCATCGACCATTGCTGATCCCAGGGGCGCGGCAGGCCAAGCGCTTCGTTCCAGGCCGGCAGCTGCACCGCGCGGGCGCGGGCTTTCTTGGAAAGCGTAACCGCCAGCATCTCGATCAGGATGCGGTAGACGTTGTTTTCAGGCTGCTGCTCGGTCAGGCCCAGCGAGTTGACCTGGACGCCATAGCGGAAACGGCGGAATTTCGGATCTTCGACGCCATAGCGGTGCTGCAGGATTTCATCCCAGAGATCGACAAAGGCGCGCATCTTGCACATCTCGGTGACAAAACGGATGCCGGCATTGACAAAGAACGAAATCCGCCCCGCCAGCGCCGGGAAATCGGCATCGGGCACACGCGGTTTCAACTCGTCCAGCACGGCGATTGCGGTGGCCAGCGCAAAGGCCAGTTCCTGTTCGGGCGTGGCGCCAGCCTCTTGCAGGTGATAGGAACACACGTTCATCGGGTTCCATTTCGGCACGTTCGTATAGCAGTATTCGGCCACGTCGCCGATCATCTTCAGGCTGGGCTTGGGCGGGCAGATATAGGTGCCGCGGCTCAGGTATTCCTTGATCAGGTCGTTCTGCACCGTGCCCTGAAGCTTGCCGACATCCGCCCCCTGTTCCTCGGCCACGGCGATATAGAGCGCCAGCAGCCACGGCGCGGTGGCGTTGATCGTCATCGAGGTGTTCATCTGTTCCAGCGGGATCTGGTCGAACAGCGCACGCATGTCGCCCAGATGGCAAACCGGCACGCCGACCTTGCCGACCTCCCCGCGTGACAGCACGTGATCGCTGTCATAGCCGGTCTGCGTAGGCAGGTCGAAGGCAACTGACAGCCCCGTCTGCCCCTTGGCCAGGTTCGACCGGTAAAGCGCGTTCGAGGCCTTGGCGGTGGAATGGCCAGCATAGGTTCTGATCAGCCAGGGGCGGTCTTTCTGCATCTGCGACATGGTCGGACCTCGTGAATCAGCTTGCGCAATTTTGTTACGTCAAGGGATTGATACTTGGAAGATTATGCCAATGTCAATTCGCTGCATCGCGGCATTTCGGAGCAATCACCCAACGGAACGTTCCATCGTCGTCGCCGCGCGAAAGCCGAAAACCGGTTCGAGCAGCCCGGTTCGGACACGGCCCGTCGCCACGAAGCCCTCGCGTTCGTACAGCGCCCGCGCGCGCGGGTTGCGATCAATTACATCCAGCCGCACGGAATTCAGGCCCGAATGGCGCGCATGTTCCTTGACCGCCGACAGCAGCGCGGTGCCCACGCCCTGGCTCCGCGCGGCAGGGCTTACGCAGATACCGTCCATCAGCAGCACGCCGGGCTGCACCTCGCGTTCCAGAAATGACAGGAAGAGCGCGCGCCAGGTGCCACCAACCCATCCGTAAGCGCCCGTCATGTCGCGCAGGGCGCCGCCCGTCAGGCTGCCATTTCCAGTCTTGAACCCGGCAAGCCCCAGCAGGGTGTCATCCGCGCCAATGGCGCAGAATACGTAACTCGGATCCATCGCGATCTCGAAATAGGCCAGCGCCCGTGCGTCCGGGCCCATCAATTTGCCAAGCTTTCCCCGGAACGACCGCCAGTATAATGCGGCGGCCGCCGCGCGATGGACCGGGCCGAAACCCTGCTGGATGGTGTATTTCTGCACGTGAACCTCTTGCCAATCCGTGTAACTGATATTGTCCCCCCGCCTCATTGCTGCAAGAGTCGCCGGATGATGCGTTCTGTCGAAATGCCCCTCTGGGCACTGGTGATGCTGTTGCTGTTCGCGGCGGTGACGTTTGCCTCGCATTTTCTGTTTCCCTCCGTGCGCTGGTTTTTCCGCCGCCGGATGGAACGGGCCGTGGCACGGCTGAACCAGCGGCTGGAGCGGCCGATAGAGCCATTCAAGCTGGCGCGGCGCTACGACATGATCCAGCGCCTGATCTACGATCCCGAGGTCAGCCGCGCCGTCGCCGATCACGCCCGGGCGGAAGGCATCCCCGAGAACGTGGCCTTCGAACAGGCCAAGCGTTACGCCCGCGAGATCGTGCCCGGCTTTTCCGCCACCGCCTATTTCGGCGTGGCGATCAAGCTGGCAAAATGGCTGAGCAGTTCGCTTTACCGCGTCCGGCTGGGCAATTTCGACGAGGCCTCGCTGAGCAAGGTCGACAAGGATGCGACGGTGGTTTTCGTAATGAATCACCGCAGCAACATGGATTACGTTCTGGTCACATGGCTGGCGGCGGAACGCTCGGCGCTGAGTTACGCGGTCGGAGAATGGGCCCGCGTCTGGCCGCTGAGCAGGCTCATTAAGGCGATGGGCGCCTATTTCATTCGCCGAAAATCCCGCAATGACCTCTACCGCCGGGTGCTGGCGCGCTATGTGGGCCTTGCCACCGATGGCGGCGTCACCCAGGCGATGTTCCCCGAAGGCGGGCTGAGCCTGGATGGCAAACTGTCGCCGCCGAAGCTGGGCCTGCTCAAATATATCGTCGAGGGCCGCACCAATCTGGAACGCGACGTGGTGTTCGTGCCCGTCGCCGTCAACTACGACCGCGTCTTCGAAGATCGCATCCTGGTCACCGCCGGCCAGAAAGGCGAGCGCCGGTTCCGGGCACGGATCAGCGTGATCACCCGTTTCGTCTTTCGCCAGATCAGGCTGCGGATCACCGGCAAATATCATCGCCACGGCTATGCAGCCGCCAGTTTCGGCGCGCCGGTGTCGCTGAACGGATTTCTCAAGGACCATCCGAGGGGCGATTTGAAAGACCTGGCCCGCCTGCTGATGACCCGGATCGGCGAGGAAGTGCCGGTGCTGCCGGTGCCCCTGGTTGCGCGCGCCCTGATACTGGCCGATGGCGCGCTGTCCCGGGCAGAACTGGATGCGCAGGTACAAGAGATGATGGCCGGGCTGCCTCAGGCCCACATACATATGCCGCGGGATGACGAGGAATACGCGGTGGATGTCGGCCTGCGAAACCTGGTCAAACGGGGCATGGTCATCGAGGATCAGGGACATCTGACCCTGGCAGAGCATGAACGACCGATCGTGGCCTATTACGCGGCGTCGATTGAACATCTATTTCGCAAACGCAGCGAATAGAGTCGATTTTTCTGCATCTGCTCGGTTATAAAATTACAAAAATACCACCTACGGCATTGCATTGTTGCGCATCGGGCGCTACCAATTGCCGGAAATCGCGATTCTGCATCGCGGCGAAACGCTCTGACAAGGAGGTCCTAATGGCTTTGGATACGGAAACCGGCATCGCGCCCTACGATGCACCCCAAAAAGACCTGTACGAAGTAGGTGAAATGCCCCCTCTGGGCTATGTGCCCAAGCAGATGTACGCCTGGGCCATCCGGCGCGAGCGCCAGGGTGAACCCGATCAGGCCATGCAGCTTGAAACGGTCGATGTGCCCATGCCCGACAGCCACGAAGTGCTGGTTCTGGTGATGGCCGCCGGCGTGAACTACAACGGCATCTGGGCAGGCCTTGGCATCCCGATCAGCATGTTCGACGTTCACGGCGCCGATTACCACATTGCCGGCTCTGACGCCTCGGGCATCGTCTGGGCGGTGGGCGACAAGGTCAAGAACTGGAAAGTGGGCGACGAGGTCGTGATCCACTGCAACCAGGATGACGGCGATGACGAGCACTGCAATGGCGGCGACCCGATGTATTCGCCCAGCCAGCGAATCTGGGGCTACGAGACGCCCGACGGCTCCTTCGCGCAGTTCACCTGCGTGCAGGCCCAGCAGTTGCTGCCGCGCCCGCGGCACCTGACCTGGGAGGAAAGCGCCTGTTACACGCTGACGCTGGCCACCGCCTACCGAATGCTGTTCGGCCATCATCCGCACGAGCTGAAACCCGGCCAGAACGTGCTGGTCTGGGGCGCCTCGGGCGGGCTGGGCTCTTACGCGATCCAGCTGATCAACGCGGCGGGCGGCAACGCCATCGGTGTCATCAGCGACGAGGACAAGCGCCAATTCGTCATGGACCTGGGCGCCAAGGGCGTGCTGAACCGCAAGGACTTCAACTGCTGGGGCCAGTTGCCCACCGTAAACACGCCGGAATATAACGACTGGTTCAAGGAAGTGCGCAAGTTCGGCAAGGCGATCTGGGACATCACCGGCAAGGGCAACAATGTCGATATCGTCTTTGAACACCCCGGCGAGGCGACTTTCCCGGTTTCCAGCTTTGTCTGCAAGAAGGGCGGCATGGTGGTGATCTGCGCGGGCACGACCGGCTATAACTGCACCTTCGACGTGCGCTATATCTGGATGCACCAGAAGCGCCTGCAAGGGTCGCACTTTGCCCACCTGAAACAGGCCGCGGCGGCCAATCAGTTGATGGTCGAGCGCCGGCTTGATCCGTGCATGTCCGAGGTGTTCCCGTGGGATGAGATCCCGGCCGCGCATGTCAAGATGCGCAAGAACGAGCACAAGCCGGGCAACATGGCAGTGCTGGTTCAATCCCCCAAAACCGGCCTGCGCACCGTCGAGGATGTCGTCGAAGCCGGCAAATAGGACACCCCCGCCCCGCCTGCCATGAAGGGCGGGGCGATCCGCAACCAAGCAAGGTTACACAACCCTGCGCAGCATCCATTCACCCCGCCAGGCTCTGTCCTGCAGCGGCTGCATCACAGGCATCACCGCGTCCTGAGCAGGTTCAGCACCTCTTTCGAAGCATACCCGTCGGGTTTGACACCTACCGATTGCTGGAAATGACGAATTGCCTTTGCACTGTTCGGCCCGATGATGCCGTCGATCTTTTCAAGCTGGTAGCCACGCCGTTTCAGCAGCCGCTGGACCTCCATCCGTCCCTCGAATGTTAACGGCTCGTAACCGCGTGGCCAACTGGCCTGAATCTCGGGCCCGCCCGCGATCCGGTCCGACAGATGGCCGACGCCGATCGCATAGGCATCGGCATTGTTGTAACGTTTGATCACGTCGAAATTGGCAAAGACCATGAAGGACGCGCCATTGGGCCCCGCCGGTTGCAGGATCCGCGCCGAGCCGAAATCGCGCACCGGTTTGCCGTCGATGCCGACCACCCCGCGCGCTGCCCAGTCCGAGGGCATCCGCTTGGCGCTGCCCGGATTGACGCCGCGGGGCACACGTACCTCGACCCCCCAGGGCATCCCCCGGCGCCATCCGAAGCGTTTCAGATAGGCGGCGGTCGAGGCCAGCGCATCGGTCGGGTCATCCGACCAGATGTCGCGTTTGCCATCGCCGGTAAAATCCACTGCATAGGCCAGGTATGAGGTCGGGATGAACTGCGTATGTCCCATGGCGCCCGCCCAGGAACCTGTCATGTTCGCCGGTGCCACGTCGCCCGACTGAATGATCCTGAGCGCCGCGATCAGCTGTTTTTCAAAGAAAGCCCCGCGGCGCCCGTCAAAGGACAGCGTGGCCAGCGCCCCGATCAGCGGCGTGTCGCCCTTGCGGGTGCCGTAATAGCTCTCGAGCCCCCAGATGGCGGTCACCACTTCTTTCTCGACGCCGTAGTGCTCTTCGATCCGGCGCAGCGTGCGGTTGTGCCGGCGCAGACCCTTCTTGCCGCCGTCGACCCGGGGCGGCGAGGTCGCGCTATCGAGATAGTCCCAGATCTGCCGCTTGAATTCCGCCTGGTTGCGGTCCTTCTTGATCACGTCCGGGATGTACTGCACCCCGCGGAACGCACGATCAAAGGTCCGGCTGCTGATCCCGGCATTCAGGGCGCGGCCCCGGAAGGCCGCGATCCAGCGGTCAAAAGCCGGGTTCGACGTGGCGACCTGGATGACCTTGGCCTCGCCACCGGTCGCGGCCGCCGCCGAGGGCCGCGCCACCGGTCTGAGGCTGCGCACGGGCAGGTCGATGCTGACAACCACCGCCTCCGCGCTCATCGTTCCGGGCCGTACCTGCGGCCTCAGAGAGGTTTCCACCGGCGCCGCCGCCAGTGCCGAAATTCCGATTGATGTGCCTGTTACTGCGGCCACCAGAACACGTATGTGCATTGCCCGGCCCCTTTTTGTTTTACCCGAACATAGTCCGAATCCGGTCAGATCGAAAGGGATCAAACTCGAAAGATGCGAGCTTCTGCCGACATCGCTGGAATCAGCCGCACATCTGCGCCAGGCAATCACGCAGCATCGGCACCCGGCGCGGCCGAAAGGAGGCATCCGTGACGGTCAGGTTGCGCATCCGGTCCAGCCGGAAGGCGCGGAAATCCTTGCGCAGATGACACCAGGCCAGCAGGCAATGCGATGCCTGCATGTAGACGATCGACAACGGATCGACGCTGCGCGTGGTCTGCCGCCCCTCGACATCGGAATAATCGAACCGAATCGTGCGCTCGTCCCACGTCGCCCGCCTGAGCACGGTGACGTCGACCCCCGGTTCCGGCAGGGGCGCGTATCGCTGCGCGGTCAGAACCGCGTGTTCCAGCCGGCGGGCCTGGCTTGCGGGCAGGCGGGCGCGAAGCTTGGACATCGCGCTGTCGGCCGCGGCGGCCAAAGCCGGGTCACCCACCACCCCCACCTCGCGCAGGCCCAGCACCAGCGCTTCCAACTCATCATCGTCAAAATTGAGCGGGGGCAGGGCCGCATCCTCGACCAGCGTGTAACCAAACCCCGCCGCCCCGTCGATCACCGCGCCCAGGCTGCGCAGGCCATCGATATCGCGATAGATCGTACGCGGCGTGACCCCCAGGGACTGGGCCAGCGCCGACGCGGTCGCTGGCGGCTCGGTATTGCGCAGCGACTGCATCAGTTGGAAAAGTCGGTGGGTCCGTGTCATGTCAGCCAGTATCTTCGCATATGCTGACAAATATTGTCATCAGCGGATGTTATCTGAAATTGTTTTTTTCATGAGCGATGTCATGCCCGCCCCGTGCCCGCCACCCGAGATAGCCCGTGTCATGTCAGGCTACAAGCCGTCGACTCGTGCGGGCGTGCTTATGCTGCGGGATCTGGTTTACCGCGTCGCGGAGGAGATTCCGCAGATCGGCCCGCTGCGGGAAGAGCTACGGTGGGGTCAGCCCGCCTATCTGACCTCAGGACGCGCGGGGTCGACGCTCCGCCTCGGGCCACACCGTGAAGCCAGCTTTGCCATCTTTGCCCATTGCCAGACCACGATCATCGCCAGCTATGCCCAGGCCTTTCCCGGCTGGGACCGGATAGACGGCAACCGCGCTGTTCTGTTCGACAGCCCGAACCAGGTCGAGCCGGAACGCCTGTCGTACCTGGTCCGGCACGCCCTGACCTACCACCTCAGCGCCGCCGTCTGACCTTGCGCTTGGTCTTGTCCGATTTGCGTTTGGCCTTGGTCAGCTGTCGCTTTGCCGGCCTGCCGCGCCTGCCGGTCCCGGATTTCGGCATCGCCTTGCCATCCAGGCTGACAAGGTCCAGCGCCAGCCCGCCCGTCACCGGCGCAGCCTCGGCCAGGCGCACGGTAACGCGTTGGCCCAGCCCGACCTGGATACCTGTATCCGATCCCATCAGCGTCCCGGCCTCGCGGTCGAAATGAAAATACTCGTGCCCAAGGCTGCGCACCGGGATCAGCCCGTCTGCTCCGGTTTCATCCAGCCGCACGAAGGCGCCGAACTTGGCCACACCGCTGATCCGTCCGGTGAATTCGTCACCCACCCGTTCGGAAAGATAGGCCGCAAGGTAACGGTCAGTCGTGTCGCGCTCGGCCATCATCGAGCGCCGTTCGGTATCGCTGATATGGGCGGCGGTGCCGTCCAGCCGGTCCTGATCCTCTTTGCTCAGCCCGTCATCTCCCCAGCCATGCGCGCTGATCAGCGCCCGGTGCACGATCAGGTCGGCATAGCGCCGGATCGGCGAGGTAAAATGCGCATAGGCCTGCAAGGCCAGTCCGAAATGCCCGAAATTCGACGGCGCGTAATACGCCTGGGTCATCGCGCGCAGCGTCGACATGTTGATCTGTTCGGCATGGTCCGTGCCCTGCGCGCCGCGCAGAAGCGCGTTGAGATGCGAGGTCTTCAACACCTGTCCCTTGGCCAGCACCAGCCCCGCCGCCTCGGCCACGTCGCGCAGCGTATCCAGCTTCTCCGGTGACGGCTCCTCGTGCACCCGGAACAGCAACGGGGATTTTCTGGCGATCAGCGTCTCGGCGGCGGCGACATTGGCCAGAACCATGAATTCCTCGATCAGCTTGTGCGCCTCCAGCCGGTCGGTGAAATTGACGCTTTCCACCGCCCCGTCATCGCCCAGCACCACCTTGCGTTCCGGCAGCTCCAGTTCCAGCGGCTGCCGGTTCCGGCGCGCGGCCTTGAGCGCGTCATGGGCGGCATAGAGCGGGCGAATCACCTCCTCCATCAGCGGTGCGCATTTGTCGTTGGGCGCGCCGTCCATCGCCGTCTGCACTTCGCGGTAGTTCAGCGAGGCCGGCGATTTCATCAACCCGCGCACGAACCGGTGCCCGATCTTGTCGCCCTGCGCATTCACCTGCATCCTGACGGCAATGCACGCCCGCGGCACGCCTTCGTGCAGCGAACACAGATCGCCGGACAGCCGGTCCGGCAGCATCGGCACAACGCGGTCCGGAAAATAGCTGGAATTGCCCCGCTTGCGGGCCTCACGGTCCAGCGCAGAGCCGGAAGTCACGTAATGCGCCACGTCGGCGATCGCGACCCAGATCACGTGACCGCCCTCGTTCTTCGGATCATCATCCGAATGCGCCCAGCAGGCATCGTCATGATCGCGCGCATCCGCCGGGTCGATGGTGATCAGCGGCAGATCACGCAGATCCTCGCGCCCGCTGAGGCCCGCGGGTTTCATCCTGTCAGCCTCGGCAATCACGTCATCGGGGAAATCATCCGGGATGCCGTGCTGGTGAATGGCGATCAGCGACACCGCCCGTGGCGCCGTCGGATCACCCAGGCGCTGGACGATGCGCGCCCGCGGCAGCCCCATGCGGCCCTTTGGCCCGGCCTGTTCGGCTTCGACCAGTTCGCCATCCTTGGCGCCGCCGGTGGCATCCGCCGGCACTTCCCATTCCTTGCCGTCGCCCTTGTCGATCGGCACGATGCGCCCGCCCTCGGTCCGCTTGCGGAAAACACCAAGTACCTTCAGCGGGTTGGTCCCGATCCGGCGGATCAGCCGCCCTTCGTAGTGGTGCGCCTCGCCTCTCACCTCGGTCAGGCGCGCCAGAATCCGGTCGCCTTCGCCAAGGGCCGGATCGCTGGACCGTGCGACAAGCAGGACACGCGGCGCCTCGCCCTCGCCATGCCATTCCAGCGCACGCGCAATCAGATCGCCGTCCGGCGTGACGCCGGAGACCTTCAGAACCGCAACGGGCGGCAGCTTGTCGGGATCGCGGTAGGTCTTCTTGCGTTTTTGCAGATGCCCGTCGGCCTCGAGCTCCTTGAGCATCCGTTTCAGATCAATCCGGGCCGCTCCCTTGATGCCAAAGGCACGGGCAATTTCACGTTTCGAGGTCTGGGTCGGGTTGTCCGAAATCCACTGCAGGATGTCGTCCTTGGAAGGCATGTCATTCATACCGCTGACCTACCATGAATGGCCGGGCCGCACCACACGGCAAACGCAACGCCGCGGGACGATATTCACAATCCACCGCCCGGTCCTGGCGGTCCGAGGAGGCGGGCAAAGCCCAACGACGAAGCAACCTGCGTGAGCGAAGCGAACTCCTTTTGGGAACACCCCCTTCAGAGATCGCCGGCGGTATCCACATCGCGCAATTCATCGACCAGCACGACACGGGCTGGCGTGCCCAGGCTGGCAATACTGTCCTGCAAGGCGTCTTCACTTGACCAACGGACGCCTTTGAACAGCGTCGCCGGAATCCGGAGACGCTTCAGCCCCACCAGCCAATACCCGCCATCCGGGGCCGGGCCGAACGCCGCCTCATGCGCGCCAAGCCGTCGGAATGCGCGCGCGATGTGGCTCTTGCGCACAGCCGGAATATCCCCGCCGATGATACAGACCGGCCCCGGCGGCAACCCGCGCATCAGCCGGGCCATTCGCGCGCCCAGATCGCCCGACCCCTGCGGCACCCGTGCCAGGTGCGGGGGCCAGACCCGCGAGGACATGCCCGCCGAATCCGGTGCCACCGCCAGGATCAGCCGCCATCGCGGGTCTTCGACCTCGCGCAGGAGCCGCCGCACCTGGTGGCGAAACCACCATGCCGCCCCGACCATGCCGATATCGCGGCCCAGCCTGGTCTTGACCCGGCCCGGAACCGGCTCTTTGAGCATGACTACCAGCGTTGGGCGCATCGGCTCAGCCGAAATAATCGCGCAGGATACGGGAATAGATCGCCTTCAACTGGACGATCTGATCGACGGCCACGCGCTCGTCCACCTGGTGCATGGTCTGGCCCACCAGGCCGAATTCGACCACCGGGCAATGATCCTTGACGAAACGCGCATCCGATGTGCCACCGGTTGTCGACAGGGCGGGCGCGATGCCGGTTTCCGCCTCGACCGCCGCCGCCACCAGGTCCGAGAGCGCACCGGGCGGTGTCAGGAAACTTTCGCCCGAAATCTTGACCTTCATCTCACCGCGCACCCCGAATTCTCCGGCAACCTTGTCCAGCTCGCCTTGCAGCCACGCGGACAGACCGGCGCCGGTATGGGCATCGTTGAACCGGATGTTCACCGTTGACCGGCACAGTGCCGGGATCACGTTGGTGGCCGGATTGCCGGTGTCGATGGTGACCACGGCCAGGGTCGAGGGGTCGAAATGTTCGGTACCCTCGTCCAGCACGTGGGCCGACAGGCGGTCCATCAGACGAGCCATCGCCGGCAGCGGGTTACAGGCCCGGTGCGGATAGGCGGAATGGCCCTGCTGGCCGGTGATCGTGAACCAGGCCGAAAGCGACCCGCGCCGCCCGATCTTGATCATCTCGCCCATCGTGTCGGGGCATGTCGGCTCTCCGACAAGGCAGACATCCATCGCCTCGCCCTGTTCTGCCATCCAGTCGAGCAGCGCAGTGGTGCCATGTTCGGCATCGCCCTCCTCATCGCCGGTGATGGCCAGGATGACCGCGCCGTCAGGCGGCGTCTGGCGGACAAAATCCACCGCCGCCGCGGCAAAGGCGGCCACGCCGGATTTCATGTCTGTCGCCCCACGGCCCCAGAGATGGCCATCCTTTATCTCGGCCCCGAAGGGCGGCACCGACCAGGCAGCCGCGTCGCCCAGGGGCACCACATCCGTGTGGCCGTTGAAACCGAACGTCCTGGCCGCGCCCTTGGTCCCCCAGCGGGCGAACAGGTTCGGAATGCCGCCGCGGTCAACCCGCGTACAGGCAAACCCCGCGTCACTGAGCAGCCCCTCCAGCAATACGAGCGCACCGCCTTCCTCGGGCGTGACCGAGGGGCAGCGCACCAGGTCGGCGGTCAGGTCAACGGGATCTACGGATGGATTGGACATGGTTTCTGATCGGATTTTCGTGTCGCGTTGCGCGGACCTAGCGCGCTTTGCGGCAAAGCGCAAATGCCACTGAAAAGCCGCACCCGGCCGGATTGCAGCAACCAAAAGCGAAAAATCCTTAACAGCAATGTAATTTCTTGCTAACGCCTTACTCAAACAAATGACCCGAGGCAGGGCAAATTCAGCAGGGCCGCAAAGGCCCGGTATCGAGCGGGCAATCAGATTGTCCATGTAACATAAGGCGGGGAAAACCCCGCCAGGCTGGCGTTTGCGCTGCCTCCAACAGATGGGTTGGGGCAGTAAATGGTTGCAGGTACCGAACTACCGATCAACAGAGGCGCATCTGCGACGCAGATGGCACAGGAAATCTTCGGGGATGGCGTCACCGTCGTCAGCGCCTCCTACACCGGTGATCGGGATTCCTCGGGCATCTACACAAATGGCGACGCCATCGCACCGGGCGTTACCCCCGGCGACAGCGGCGTTCTGTTTTCCACCGGTGATCTGCGCGGCTTCACCAACTTCAATCCGTTTCAGTCCAATCTGAACACAGGCACGACGACCAATTCGAGCGGGCCCAACAACGACCCCGATTTCAACGCCGCCGCCGGGACCAACACATTCGACGCGTCCTACCTGGATGTCGATTTCATCCCCACCGGTGATGTGATGACGATGCAGTTCGTCTTTGCCTCCGAGGAATACCCCGAATTCACCAACGGCCAGTTTCAGGATTTCGTCGGCGTCTGGATCAACGGCACCCAGGTCGACCTTGCCGTTGGCGATGGCGATATCGACCCGAACAACCTGAATTCCGGCAGCAACAGCAATCTCTTCCTCGACAACACGGCAGACCAGTTCAATACCGAAATGGACGGGTTTACGGTCACCATGACCCTGACCATACCGGTGAATTCCGGGGTGCTGAATTCGATCAGGATCGGTATCGCCGACGTGGCGGATAACCGGTACGATTCCACGCTGCTGATTGCGGGCGACAGTATCCAGACCACGCTGGTGGCAACGGACGATACCTCGAACCTCTTTCCGACCGGCACCAAGACCATCGACCTGCTGGCCAATGACATCAACAATACCGGCGGCACACTGACCATTACCGAAATCAACGGCCAGGCCGTGACCGCCGGATCCGTGGTAACACTCAACAGCGGTCAGCAGATCACCCTGAACGCCGATGGCACCATCACCATGGCCGGTGACGGGGATATCGAGGATTTCAGCTTCACCTACGAGGTTTCCAGCACCACAGGCAACACCGATGTGGGATTTGTCACCGTTTCGTCGATCCCCTGTTTCGTGGCCGGCACGCTGATCCGCACCCCTGAGGGCGAAGTGCCCGTCGATACGCTGGCTCCGGGCGATCTGGTGATGACGCAGGACGACGGCGCACAGCCGCTGCGCTGGATCGGTCAGCGCCATGTTCAGGCGATTGGCGATTTTGCCCCGATCCGGATCGCCCCGAACACCTTTGGCACCCATCGCGAACTGCTCGTGTCGCCGCTGCATCGCGTCCTGATCCGCGACAGCCTGGCCGAGCTCTTGTTCGGCGAAGCCGAGGTGCTGATTGCCGCGCGCGATCTGGTCAATGACCACAGCGTACGCCGTGTCGAAGGTGGCATGGTCGAATATGTCCACATCCTCTTCGACCGCCATCAGGTTGTCTTTTCCGAAGGATTGGAAACCGAAAGCTTCCTGCCCGGCCCGCAGACCGCCAAGAGTTTCGAGGCTGAAATCGTTGAAGAAATCTGCGCGCTTTTCCCCGAGATCGACCCGGAAACCGGCGCCGGATACAGCCCCGCCGCACGCCGCACGCTCAAACGCTACGAAGCACAGCTGCTGATGACCGGCAAAAGGGCGGCCTGAGATGGGATGGATTGGCATCGCCGACCGGAACGGCGGACGCTTTGACGCCGCAGGACTGGGGCAAGCGGCCGGTTCCGATGGCGGCCCGCGCGAGGTGGCGGACCTGATGCCGCGCGGCACGTTGATGCTGGAAACCAGCCTCACGCCCGAGAAGAAGCCGCAGACGCTTCTGGCCTTTCGCAGGCATTACCCCAGGCCCGGCAGCTTCTCGATCCAGGCGTTGCCCGGTGGCGGTATCATCCTGATCGAAAACCAGGGCGATGATATCCGCCACGCGACCCTCAGCCATGATCCCAACAGCCGGGCTACCGTTCTGCGCCTGACATATTCTTGGGATGCCCCCGGAGAATGGGCGCGGCTGACCCTGGAACAACCCGAACTGGATCTGGTGCAATCGGTGATGCTGGCACCGCCACGATCAGTGCCGCAGGAAGATTTGCGTATGCTCATCACCCAGCCTGGGCAGCGCGATGTGCATCCCGAGGTCGATTTCATCGCCGTTTCGTCACGCATCGAACCGGTCGGCCCGATGCCCGGCCTGACCGGTTCCATCAGAATTGCCACGCCGCACGGAGAGGTTTTCGCCGACCGTCTGAAGCGCGGCAACCTGGTTAAGACCGCCGAAGGCGATCAGGTGCCGGTGCTGCACACCGTGCGCAGAACCGTGCCGGCCCGCGGCAGTTTCCGGCCCGTCCTGATCCGCGCGCCCTATTTCGGCCTGCATCGCGACATCGTCGTCGCACCTCAACAGCGGCTGGTCCTGAGCGGTACCGAAGTGGAATACATGTTCGGCAAAGAGGCCGTTCTTGCCCCTGCCCTGCATCTAGTAAACGGTGTCTCGGCCAGGTTCGCCGAGGGTGCTGACCTCGTGACCTATCACCACCTCCTGTTACCAGGTCACGAGGCGATCCGGGCCGGCGGCTGCCCTGTCGAGAGCCTGTATATCGGCCGGCTGCGCCGCAAACCCAAAGAGCTTGCCACAAGTGTCCTGGCCGGTACCGACCGAGCCCGCCTGCCCGAACATGCCAAACCGATCTGGCCGGTGCTGAAACCGTTCGAAGCGATCACCCTTGCAATGAACAGAGCCGCATAAAGCGGATCGCGGCGCGCAGCGTTCCGAAATTCGCCTGCACGCCGGATTCGGCGGTGACCATGACAGGCGACCGGGGGCTTGGCCCACGGTCCGTCAATCGAAAAACGGCGTTACCTGCGCAACGATCACGGCGTTTTCATCCAGTGCGCGCTGCATCAGGTCGCGTTCCTCGTCGCTGATCTCATGCCCCTCGGCCAGGCGCTCGTCCAGGGTGCCGTAGCCCGAAACATCCAGCGGCGCGGTGTCGGCCTGTTTCAGAATCGCAACCGTTTCGCGGACGGCCTCGGCCTCATCCACCCCGCTGGCATAGATCACCAGCGCCGCACCCGTCGCGTTCTCGGCCAGGCCGTCGCCGTCCTTCCGGCCGATTTCGACCAGCAGGGTATAAACCTGCTGGCGCGATTTCTTGCCGGTCTTGTCAGTCACGCAGTAGCTCGTTGATGCCGGTCTTGGAGCGTGTCTTTTCGTCCACGCGCTTCACGATCACCGCACAATAGAGGCTGACGTTGTTCTTGGTTGGCATCGAGCCCGCAACCACCACCGAATACGGCGGCACCTCGCCATAGAACACCTCGCCGGTGTCGCGCTCCACGATCTTGGTCGACTGGCCGATGAACACGCCCATCCCCAGGACCGAGCCTTCGCGCACGATGCACCCTTCGACCACTTCGGACCGGGCCCCGATAAAGCAGTTGTCCTCGATGATCGTCGGCCCCGCCTGCATCGGTTCCAGCACGCCGCCGATACCGACACCGCCCGACAGGTGCACGTTCTTGCCGATCTGCGCGCAGCTGCCGACAGTGGCCCAGCCATCCACCATCGAACCCTCGTCGACATAGGCGCCGATATTGACGAAGCTCGGCATCAGCACCACGCCGGGGGCAACATAGGCCGAGCGGCGCACGATCGAGCCCGGAACCGCCCGGAAACCCGCCGCGCGCCACTGGTTTTCGCTCCAGCCATCGAATTTCGACGGTACCTTGTCCCACCAGCCGGCATTGTCCGGGCCACCCTCGATAATTGCCATGTCCTTCAGGCGAAAGGACAGCAGCACCGCCTTCTTGGCCCATTGATTGACATGCCAGTCACCATTCTCGCGACGCTCCGCCACCCGCAGTTTGCCGCTGTCGAGCGCATTCAGCGTGTCCTCGATGGCTTCCCGGGTCTCACCGGTTGTGGCCGTGGTAATGGAATCTCGCGCCTCCCAGGCGGCTTCGATGGCTGTTTCAAGCTGGGCATTCGACATGGGAACCTCCGTCAGGTTAATCATTTGCGTCGCAATCGCCTATATGACGTGCGTACGCGATGCGCAATGCGACCTCCCGCGGCGCAATCGCGCCAGCAAAGACGCGTGAGGGCGCGGGGGTGGGCGGGCGGGACGTGCCCGAACGCGTCTTTTTACGCCAGCGGGTCCGGCGCCACGTTTCCACCGCAGATCAGCACCGCCACCCTCTCGTCCGGCGCGGGCACATACGCGCCCGATATCAAAGCCGCCAGCGCCGTTGCTCCGGCCGGCTCCACCAGCTGCCGCGCCTCCTGCCACAACCACCGCTGCGCCTCTGCAATCGCGGCGTCGCTGACCAGCACCGAGGCCAGTTCCTGCTGCATCGCCAACCCGAAACAGATCTCGCCGATCCGCCTGGCGCCCAGCGCGTTCGCAGCCACGCCCGATACCTCGACATCAACCGGCGCCCCGGTTTCCAGCGCCGCGTGCAGGGCGCAGGATGTCTCCGGCTCGACCGCCACGACCCTGCGCCGCCCTGCCAGCCAGGCCATCGCCCCGGCGATCAGCCCGCCGCCGCCAACCGCGATCAGCACCGTGTCGGCCTTCAGCCCCTGGTCCTCCCATTCCGCCATGCAGGTGCCCTGCCCGGCCACCGTAGCCGGTGCGTCATAGGCATGAACCTGCATCGCGCCGCTGGCCTCTTCCACTTCGCGCGCCATCGCCAGCGCGTTGGCATATTCGCCCGGCACCACGGTCAGTTTCGCGCCGGTCCGCTCGATCAGCGCAATCTTGGCGGGCCCCGCCATTTCCGGCACGAAGATCTGCGCATCGTGACCCAGGTGATGGGCCGCATAGGCAACGGCGGCCCCGTGATTGCCGCCGCTGGCCGCCACGATCCCCGCCTGGGGCACCGGCCCGCTGAGCAGCGTGTTGAAGGCCCCGCGCGCCTTGAAACTGCCGGTATGCTGCATCTGCTCCAGCTTCAGCGCCACGGGCAGATCAATGCCGGGCAGGCGCACCTCCGCAACCGGCGTGTGGCGCACATGCCCGCCGATCCGTTCCCGTGCCGCCCCGATCAGCGATTTCCACTTCATCTCGCGCCCCTTTCACTGGTCAACCCGGAACGAGTCCTATACGCCTTGTTAACCATACCCAAGCAAGGATGTGCCGCCCATGAAAGATGATCGCCGCAGCCAGTTCCGTGACGCCCATTCCGACCGCTCCTCGGCCGAGCAGGTACCCGATACCCCACAGACCCGGGCACCGGCCTATCGTCTGGCCTTCAACGATATGGATTTCATGTGCCGGGACGAACTGCGCCCGGTGCGCCTGCAGCTGGAATTGCTCAAGCCCGAGATGATCCTCAACGAACGCGGAATCGAAAGCACGATCGTCCTTTTTGGCGGCGCCCGCATCCCCGAACCCACCCGGAAATCCGAGGCCCGCACGCAGACCCTTGCCGACCTGTCCGCCTATTACGACGAAGCGCGCGAATTCGCCCGGCTGATGACCGAAAAATCGATGGCCAGCTACGGGCGCGAATTCGTCGTGGCCACGGGCGGCGGCCCCGGTGTGATGGAGGCCGGCAACCGCGGCGCGGCCGACGCGGGCGGCAACTCGATCGGGCTCAACATCGTGCTGCCGCATGAACAGGCACCCAACGAATATGTGACGCCGGGGCTGTGTTTCAATTTCCATTATTTCGCCATCCGCAAGATGCACTTTCTGATGCGGGCCAAGGCGATCTGCGTCTTTCCCGGCGGCTATGGCACGCTCGATGAAATGTTCGAGGCGCTGACCCTGATCCAGACTGACCGGATGAACCGCGTGCCCTTCCTGCTCTTTGGCGAAAAGTTCTGGCGCTCGATCATCAACTGGGAGGCATTGTCGGAGGCCGGCACGATCTCACCTGAGGATCTTGACCTGTTCCGGTTCGTCGAAACCGCGCAAGAGGCGATTGACCTTATCGACAACTGGGAAGAACCCGCCTGATCCCGAGACTGCCGGTGTTTCCGTCAGGTCGTCTCAAGGCAATGCCGGCGAAACGCCCTTTTGAGCATATCCAGCTCCTCGCGCAACAGCGTGACTTCGGCGCGGATATCATAGCTCAGCGCGTCCCCTGACATCAGCGCAAAACTGTCAAGCATCTCGCCGTCGCGCTTGTCGCAGATCACGAAGGTCTGGACGCCGTCGGCGATGATCTCGGCCGGGATCGGCACCCGAACCACCCACAGGTTGCCCTCGGGTTTTTCGCTGACCTCGACACCGGCCACGGGTTTCTGCAGATGGGTCACCTCGATCTCGGGTTGGTAATTGCCCTCGCCCTCGTAGGTCAGCACGCCCTCCCAGACACCCTCGAAAAGCCGGGTCTTGGTCAATGTCAGTCCGTTCATCGAAACCTCCGTCAAAACTCGGCCCGCGGGCGGCGGCCGAAGGTCAGGTCGCGCAGGACCACCTGGCTCATCTGCGGGTTCTCGAAGATCAGGTCGATCCACGCACGCTCGATCCGCTTTTCATTCAACTGGCTGTAGGCCAGGTCGAATTCGACCATCACCTCTTGCTCGTGCAGCGGTAGTTCCCGCACCAGCTGCTCGGTGTTGGGACCGTGCTTGATGTTGAGACGCGCGAATATTTCCAGCGGCTTTTCCATCTCGACGATCGTATCCATCCGGATCAGGTGCTTGCGCGTCAGCCGGTCGACCGCCTCGAAGGGCAGGTCCAGCACCAGCGACAGGAACGACCCGTCGAAACTGAACACATCCATGCGCAGGCCATAGGGGGCCAGATCGGCCTCGCGGCTGTTGCGAAGCTGGCGCAGGGTCAGTTCGGAATGGGCGCAATCGTGAAACAATGTCACCTCGTCGCCCAGCATGGACTTGCTTTGCACCGAGGACATGCCCGGCGTCGCCAACGGTTCCCGCCAGAGCGACGGACGCCAGGACCAGTCGGTGCCATGCGGTTTGGGAAACGCGTTCGAGCCGATCATTGGCAGCGCCAGCCGATTATCAGCCACAGACACGACTTCGTTCAATGAATACATCAGCTTGCGTGCCCGCGCACGTTCCGAGCGCAGCAATGAAAGCCGCATTCGAGGCGCCTCGCGGGCGACCCGGCCCCACCGCCGCAACTCGCGCTTGTGGCGCGCCCAGTCAAACAGCGAGCTGCGTAATCTCAACATTGCGGATCCATCTTGCCCTGGTTCCGTCCCACTCTGCCCCGGATCATACTTCCATAGCATTAACCAGGATATGGAAACAATCCAGCCTGTTTGCAGCGCAACACCGGCGCCGCCGCACGGCTGCGGCGGAACGTCAAAGCTTTTCGCGGCGGGGAAAGGTCAGAGAAGCAGAACCTGCGTGCCCACGTCAGCCTGTGCGAACAATGCCTCGATATGGTTGTTGTACAGACCGATGCACCCGGAGGATGACCGGCGCCCGATCTTGCGCGTATCATGTGTGCCGTGGATCAGGTATGCGGGCCACGACAGGTAGAGCGCGTGCGTACCCAGCGGATTGCCCTCGCCCGCGGCCATGAATTCCGGCAGCGACGGGTCGCGTTCGCGCATGGACGCGGTCGGCGTCCAGGAGGGCCCGACCTTCTTGCGCACGATCTCGGTATAACCGCGGCGGGTCAGTTCATCGGATTTCGGTACAGAGGACGGGAACAGGCGATAGGTTTCCCCATCAGGGCTCCAGTAATGCAGCGCCCGGCTGTCGATATCCGCCACGATGGCGCCTTTGCCCAGGGTGTCGAAATGGTCGCTCCAATGCCGGGTACGGAACGAGGACATGTTGCGCCGCACGCCTTCGGGCGCCGGCTGCTCCTGCGCCCGCAAGAGAGCTGGGCTGGCCAATACGGTCAAACCACCCAAAAGAGTTGAGCGGCGGGTCAATCCGGATCGTGACATGATTTCTGTATCCTGTTTGCCTGAAAACTGCTCTGCCGCAAACCTAAGTCACTGTGATGCGGCAGACCATGCGATAGGGGTCTGTTCACGGAAATGTAATGACGCGTGTTCTGGCCGCAACCGGCCCGCGTCACGATCAGATATCCGCGTAGACGTGGCGTTCTTCGCCGCCCCCGGGATGCGTGACCGCGCCCTTGTAGGTCTCGCCGACCAATTGGGCGTATTTCCAGAGCGCACCGGAGGCATAGATGGTTTGCCGCGGGCCAGACCAGCTTTGCTTGCGGCTGGCCAGCTCGTCATCGCTCAGGTCGACGCTGATCTCACCCTTGATGGCGTCGATCGTGATCATGTCGCCATTCTGCACAAGCGCGATCGGGCCGCCATGGGCGGCCTCGGGGCCGACATGGCCGACGCAGAAACCACGCGTCGCGCCCGAGAACCGCCCATCGGTGATCAGCGCCACTTTCTTGCCCATACCCTGGCCGGACAGCGCCGCCGTGGTCGCCAGCATCTCGCGCATGCCCGGTCCGCCGGCGGGACCTTCGTTGCGGATGACGATCACTTCGCCTTCCTTGTAGGCACGCTCCTGCACGGCGGCAAATGCGTCCTCTTCGCATTCGAACACGCGGGCGGGCCCGGTAAAGACCTGCTGTTCCTCGCTCATGCCGGCGACTTTCACGATGGCGCCCGCTGGGGCCAGGTTGCCTTTGAGGCCAACCACGCCGCCGGTCTTGGAAAGCGGCTTGTCCACCGGATAGATCACCCGCCCGTCGGCCTCGCGCGTGATCTTGTCCAGCGCTTCGCCCATGGTGATGCCGTCGGCGGTCAGGCAGTCCTCGTGAATCAGGCCCGCCTTGCGCAATTCCTTCATCACCACCGGGACGCCGCCCACCTCGTAAAGATCCTTGGCCACGAATTGCCCGCCGGGCTTGAGATCGACAAAATAGGGCGTGTCCTTGAAGATATCACAGACATCGTCGAGGTAGAATTCGATGCCCGCCTCGTGCGCAATCGCCGGCAGGTGCAGCCCGGCATTGGTCGACCCGCCGGTGCAGGCCACCACGCGGGCAGCATTTTCGAGGCTCTTGCGCGTCACCACGTCGCGCGCACGTATGCCTTTCTCAAGCAGTTTCATCACCGCCGCGCCCGAGGCCTCGGCATATTGATCCCGGCTCTCATAGGGCGCGGGCGCACCCGAGGAATTCATCAGCGCAAGGCCGATCGCCTCGGACACACAGGCCATCGTGTTGGCGGTGAACTGGCCGCCGCAGGCCCCGGCCGAGGGGCAGGCGACCTTTTCCAGCTTTTCCAGCTCGCATTCGCTGAGGTTCCCGGCCTGGTTCTGACCGACCGCTTCGAACACGTCCTGCACGGTCACGTCACGGCCATCAAGCCGGCCCGGCAGGATCGACCCGCCATAAAGGAATACCGACGGCACGTTGAGCCGCACCATCGCCATCATCATGCCCGGCAGCGATTTGTCACAGCCCGCCAGCCCGACCAGCGCGTCGTAGCAGTGGCCGCGCATCGTCAGTTCAACCGTATCGGCGATCGCCTCGCGCGATGCCAATGACGAGCGCATCCCCTCGTGCCCCATGGCGATACCGTCGGTAACGGTGATGGTGGTGAATTCGCGCGGGGTGCCGCTGGCATATTTCACGCCCATCTTGACCGACTGCGCCTGACGGTTCAGCGCGATGTTGCACGGCGCGGCCTCGTTCCAGCAGGTGGCGACGCCGATCAGCGGCTGGTGGATTTCCTCCTCGCTCATGCCCATGGCATAGTAATAAGACCGGTGCGGTGCCCGCGCGGGGCCTTCGGTTACGTGGCGGCTGGGCAGCTTGGCTTTGTCGAATTTGGTCATGGCGAGGCCTCTTAAGAATGCTCCGAACGGTCTAGGACACGGGGCCGGATTGGGCAAGCGGGTTCCGGCCCCGATTGCGCTACCCCGGCTGCCCGCCTAGGGTGCGGCCATGCGATACGATGCCTACGATCCCCTTGTTGCCCCCGCCCGCGCGACGCCGGGACTGCACGTGCTGGCCACGGGTATCGTGCTGACGGTGCTGATCTATTACGTGATCAACTACGTGCTCTGGATGGTGATCTTTGCGGTGCTGACCGTGGATCAGAGCAACGCCGTGATCGCCACCGTGGACCAGCCGCGCACACCCGGCGGCGTGATCGCCAACCTGATGGTCTTCGCCCTGCTGACGGCTTCGCTGGCGGTGGCCCTCCGGGTGCTGCACCAGCGAACCCTCTTGTCGCTGATCGGCTCCGTGCCGCGGGCAGTCATGCAGTTCCGCCGGGTCCTGATCGCGCTGGCAATCCTTTTTGCCACAGCCTTCCTGTTACCGATGCCCGACGAGATAACCCCCGAGGCGAACCTGCCGTTCCGGCGCTGGATCCTCTTGCTGCCGGTGACCCTGGTGGCGCTGCTTATCCAGACCTCTGCCGAGGAACTGGCCTTTCGCGGCTATATCCAAAGCCAGCTGGCAGCGCGTTTTCCCAACCCGGCGGTCTGGATACTGGCGCCGTCGGTCCTGTTCGGCATCGTGCACTACGATCCGTCGCTGCCCACGCAGAACGCGTTGATCGTCGTGCTCTGGGCCGCGCTTTTCGGGATGGCTGCCGCCGACCTGACCGCGCGTTCCGGCACCTTGGGCCCGGCCATCGCCCTGCATATGGTGAACAATTTCAGCGCGATCGCCATCGCCGCGCCGAAGGGTCCATTCGATGGGCTGGCGCTTTTTACCTTTCCGTTTTCACTGGCCTCGGCAGATGAGCTGATGACCTGGGCGCCAGTCGACCTGATGATCCTTCTGTGCGGCTGGCTGGCCGCGCGTCTGGCGCTTCGACGCTGATTGCAATTCGCCGCGCGGGCCCTTATTTCTGGTCCGCAAAACGAACAAACGGACCATCGCTCAATGAACTGGATCACCAACTACGTGCGCCCGCGGATCAACTCGATCTTTTCGCGCCGTGAGATGCCCGAAAACCTCTGGTCCAAGTGCGATGCGTGCGGCACGATGCTGTTTCACCGCGAACTCAGCGAAAACCTTTTTGTCTGTACCGGCTGCGGCCACCACATGGCAATCAGCCCGCGCAACCGGTTCAAGGCGCTTTTCGATGGCGGGATCTTTACCGAGGTCAAGGTACCTGCGCCCAAAGCCGACCCGCTGCAATTTCGCGATCAGAAGAAATATCCCGACCGGATGAAGGCGGCACAGAAAGCCACCGGCGAGACCGAGGCGATGCTGGTTGTTACCGGTGAGATGGGCCGCACGCCCATTGTCGCCGCGGCGCAGGATTTCAGCTTCATGGCGGGGTCCATGGGCATGTACGTGGGCAACGCCATCATCGCCGCCGCCGAGGAGGCGGTGCGCCTGAAACGCCCGCTAATCCTGTTTTCCGCCGCCGGCGGCGCACGCATGCAGGAGGGCATCCTGAGCCTGATGCAGATGCCGCGCACAACCGTCGCGGTGCAGATGCTGAAAGAGGCCGGCCTGCCCTATATCGTCGTGCTGACGCATCCCACAACCGGCGGGGTAACTGCCAGTTACGCGATGCTGGGCGACGTGCACATCGCCGAGCCCAATGCGCTGATTTGCTTTGCTGGCCCCCGGGTCATCGAGCAGACCATCCGCGAAAAGCTGCCGGAAGGGTTCCAGCGCGCTGAATATTTGCTGGATCACGGGATGCTGGACCGGGTCACGCCGCGCCCGCAGATGCGGGACGAACTGATCACCATCACCCGGATGCTCCTGGGCCTGCCCCCGGCGGTGAAGGGCGATCTGCCCTCACCGGAAGCGCCCGCCGACACTGCCAAGGCAGAGGCCAAGAAGCCCGAAGAAAAGCCCGCCAAGAAATGACCGCGCCCAGTTCGGACATCGTCCTTGAACGGATGATGGCGCTGCACCCCAAGATCATCGACCTGACGCTGGATCGGGTCTGGCGCCTGCTTGCGGCCCTGGATAATCCGCAGGACAGGCTGCCGCCGGTGATTCACCTGGCCGGCACCAATGGCAAGGGCTCGACCCAGGCCATGATCCGCGCCGGGCTGGAGGCGGCGGGCAAGCGCGTGCACGCCTATACCTCGCCCCATCTGGCACGGTTTCATGAACGTATCCGCCTTGCTGGCGATCTGATCACCGAACCCGATCTGATCGCCGTGCTGGATGAATGTTATGCGGCGAATGGCGGCGAGGCGATCACCTATTTCGAGATCACGACCTGTGCCGCGATCCTGGCCATGAGCCGCATCCCGGCGGATTACACCCTGCTGGAGGTCGGGCTTGGCGGACGGCTGGACGCCACCAACGTGATCGACGCGCCCAAGCTGACGGTCATCACGCCGATCTCGATCGACCACGAGCAATATCTTGGCAACACGCTGGCCAAGATCGCCGCCGAAAAAGCCGGCATCCTGAAACGCGGCGTGTCCTGTATCGTCGGCCCGCAACCGGATGAGGCGATGGAGGTGATCGAGGCGCAGGCCACACGTCTTGGCGCGCCCCTGATCGCCCAGGGTCAGCACTGGCATGTCTTCCCCGAACGCGGGCGGCTGGTATTTCAGGATGAAAACGGCCTGCTGGACCTGCCACCGCCCAACCTGCCCGGCGCACATCAGATCGAAAACGCGGGGTCGGCGCTGGCGGCGCTGCGCCATCTGGGCCTGGGCGAACAGACCTGTGAGGCCGCCGTCACCGGTGCCCGATGGCCCGCCCGAATGCAACGGCTGGAAACCGGCCCGCTGGTCGACGCTGCGCCGCAGGCCGAACTGTGGCTGGATGGCGGGCACAATGCGGCGGCGGGGCAGGCGCTTGGCGCGCATCTTTCGACATTGCCGGCGCGGCCGACGCACCTGGTCTGCGGGATGCTGAACACCAAGGACGTCGCGGGTTACATGAGACCGCTGGCGCGCCATGCCGACAGCCTGACTGCGATTTCGATCCCGGACGAGGTCAACACCCTGCCCGCCAGCGAAACCGCCAATGCCGCGCGCGCCGCCGGCCTGAACGCCAGCACCGCCGACAGCGCCATCGAAGCGGTCACCCGAATCGTCGGCGAAACACCCCACGCCCGGATCCTGATCTGCGGCTCGCTATATCTGGCTGGTCATATTCTGCGTGAGAACGGCTGACGCCCGAAATTTGCGCCGAAACCCCAATAAATTCGTCAATCGAATCAGTTTCTGTTGACCGATTCGTTTCGCGTCGCCTATACCTGAAGCAATTAAATTACACGCTCTGGAATTTCAGAATCCAAACTATCCACTGAAGACACCAGGCAGGACGGATTGAGGGGCCGGATCAACGGCCCCCTTTCTTTTTTCATGCGGCAAAACCAGCGAAAACGACGCTATCGGCTGCCCCGCCATCTGGGGCTGGGTGGTATCGCGTGACGGCTTTGCCCGGGCGTAAACCCACCGTTACGCGGCGATATCGACCTCATGCCGGGTGCGGAAGCCCACCGCCAGCCTGTTCCAGATGTTGATCGTCCCGATGGCGACGCTGAGCTTCACAATCTCCTCTTCCGAGAAATGTCGGCGCAGCTCGTCGAACTCGGCATCCGGCGCACCGGTCTCGGCCAGATTGGTCAACGCCTCGGTCCAGGCCAGCACGGCGCGTTCGCGGGCGTCAAACACCGACGCCTCGCGCCAGACGCAGATCAGAGCGATCCACTGTTCGCTCAGCCCGTCCTTGCGGGCCTCCTTGCTGTGCATGTCGACGCAATAGGCGCAGCCGTTGATCTGTGACGCGCGCAGCTTCAGCAGATGTATCAGCCGCGCCTCCAGACCGGATTTCGCCGAGACATATTGTTCAAGTTCGTAAACCGCCTTGAACGCGTCCGGCGCTGCCTTCATGTAATCAACCCGTTGATGCATTTTCGTAACCTCTTCAGTTTGTCGGTTTGGAGTTAGGTTTGCGCAGATGTTCGGCCAGGAACGCGCAGCCGCGTGCTTCGATCGTGCCGTCGTCGTCCCGTGCCACCTCGGCGACCAATTGCGCGATGGTCACCGATTTCAGCTCGTTGCGATAGGCGCGTTCGGCGCGCAGCATCGCAGCGTTGATCTGGCAGGGCCTGGCAAAGGCAGACGCGGGCAGGGGATTTGGCCCGCGTTGCCTGATCTCCTTGCAGCGAAAGGCCGGTTCAGGCCCTTCGACAGCCAGGATGATATCAAGCAGCGTGATGTCCTTTGGCGCCCTGCCAAGGCGATAGCCGCCTTTCGGGCCGGCCACTGTCTGGACGATTCCGGTGCCCGACAGGGCCTGCATATGTTTGAGCAGATAGCTGACCGAGACGCCGTGAAACTCTGCCATCGCGGCAGCCGACAGCAGCCCGCCTTCCGGCACCGCCGCCAGAAGCGTCGCGCAATGAATGGCCTGTTCCACCCCGTCACCCAGTTTCATGTCCGCTCCTGATTTCGAATCATGGATAATTATTATCCACGTTATAGACCGGGTCAAGCGGAAACGGTTACGGCGTTTGCCGGATGGTTATAGTCTCAAAAAACAAAGACCCCGGACCTTTCGATCCGGGGTCTGATTGGTCTGTCAGACTGGTGTGCGTCAGTGCAGCTTGGCATCCACGTCGTCGATGGCGCTGTCGATCAGCTTGTTGGCTTCGGCATCTGTCATCTGCTTGGCGATGACATCCTTGGCCGCGCCAATGGCGATCGAGACAGCCCGGTCACGAACCTCCTTCAACGCCGCAGATTCCGCCGACGCAATCTGATCTTCGGCCGCGGCCAACCGGCGGGCGATCGACGTCTTCAGGTCTTCCTTGGCCTGCTCTGCCGCCGCCTTGGCCTCTTCCTTGGCATGGGCGATGATGCGTTCGGCCTGGTCCCGGACTTCTTTCTGCTTGCGCTCGTACCCCGCCAGCAGCGTCTGGGCCTCCTCGCGCAGGGCCCGGGCCTCGTCCAACTCGGCCTGGATCCCTTCGGCGCGCTTGTCCAACATACCGCCCAGCAGGGACGGTACCTTGTAATAGACCAGCACACCAATGAAGAGCAGGAAGGCCACCAGCACGACGAAATTGGTGTTGCTGAGCGACAGGAACGGTCCCGACGCGGCCAGCGCCGGGCTGGCTGCGGTCACGGCGGTCAGGGTTGCAATTGCTGTGCGCATGTCGTTACCCCTTCATCCGTGCAGTGACGGCTGCAGTGACCGATCTGGCATCGGCCTTGCCACCCATCGCCGCCACGATTTCCTTGGCGGTGTCCTTGGCGACGGTCTTGACGTTGTCGAGCGCGCTGGCGCGAATTTCGGCGATGGCCTTTTCGCTTTCGGCTGATTTGGCCGCGATCTCGGCATCGGCCTTGGCAATCGCGTCATCCAGGTCGCCCTGAATTTCCGCCTTGGCCTGTGCCACGATGTTCTGCGCCTCGGCGCGGGCATCCGCCAATGCCTTGTTATAGGCCTCTTCGGCCTCTTCGGCCTTGGCCTTGAAATCTTCGGCAGCGGCAAGGTCATTGGTGATCGACCCCTGACGCTCGGCCAGGATCGACGCAATTCGCGGCAGGGCGACACGCGACAGGACAAAGAAGATCACGACCAGCGTAACCACCAGCCAGAAGATCTGGTTCCCCATCCATTCGCCGCAAAGCTGCGGCATCCCCAGGGCACCGCCATGCGAATCGACGCAGGCGCTGGCCGCGGTATTGGCCGTATCGTGCGTTTCGGTTGCCATGTCGTCGTCCTCTCTTAAGGAAACTTTCCGATTACACCGGGGGGCAGGTCAAGCCCCGCCGCCCCGGCCGTAAGGATCAGGTTCCGTAAGTTAGACGGCGAACATCAGCAGAAGGGCAACGAGGAACGAGAAGATCCCCAGCGCTTCCGAGAACGCGATACCGATGAACATGGTTGCGATCTGGCCACCGGCGGCTGACGGGTTGCGCAGGGCGCCCGACAGGTAGTTACCGACAACGTGGCCCACACCGACAGCAGCACCGCCCATGCCTGTACAGGCCAGACCAGCACCGATGTATGCACCCATTTGTACGACGTCACCTTCCATTTGATTTCTCCTTACGATGGAATTGAGTTGTTAGATGTTGTTCTTGCGGCGGGCGCACCCGCCAAGTTGTTCGAGTTGCCCTTAGTGGTGCGGATGCAGCGCATCCTTCAGGTACACGCAGGTCAGGATCGTGAAGACATAGGCCTGAATGAACGACACCAGCAGTTCGAGCGCGTAGATCGCGGTGATCGCGAGGATCGACAGCGGCGTGACGACCAGCCCGATACCGGTCGAGATCAGGATCATCGGCGCGAAGGCCGCGAAAACCTTGATCACCGCGTGACCGGCCATCATGTTGCCGGCAAGACGGATCGAGTGGCTGACCGGGCGCACGAAATACGAGATTACCTCGATCAGCGCCAGAATGGGCCGCAACGGCAGCGGCGCGGCGCTGATCCAGAACAGGCTGAGGAATCCCATCCCGTGCTTGACGAAGCCCAGAACGGTCACGGTCAGGAACACCGCCATCGCCAGCACGGCCGTGACCGCAATATGGCTGGTGGTGGTAAAGGCGCCGGGGATCAGGCCCAGCATGTTCGAAAAGACGATGAAGACGAACAACGTCATGATGTAGGGAAAGTAGGGCAGCGCCTCTTTCGAGGCGACATCCTCGACCATCTTGCGGATGAACCCGTAGCAGAGCTCGGCAACCGACTGGATGCGCGACGGCACGATCGAGCGGCCCGAGGTGCCCAGAACCAGCAGCGCGATGATGCAGATCACGGTGATCGCCATCCACAGGGTCACGTTGGTGACGGTGAACAGGCCGACCCCGCCATCGCCGAAAAGCGGCTTGACGATAAACTGATCCATCGGGTGGAAAACCAGCTCTGCGCCTTTTTCTGCGGCATCGTGCGATTCAGTCGCCATCTTCTGTCCTCTCGTCATCACCCGGTGCGGGTGCGGTCTCTTTCTTCTGCTGGATTTCCGCGGCGCTGCGCATCATCGTCTTGATGCCCGCGGCAAGGCCCAGCAATGTAAAAATCACGAGGAAGATCGGGAGTGTCCCGAACAGGCTGTCCAGCCCGTACCCCATGCCGAAACCGATCAACAGACCGGCCACCAATTCGATCACCATGCGCCAGGCCAGATGCGCCTGGGAATAGTGCGTTTCCTGATGAGGCTTCGGCGCGTCCTTCGCCTTCAGCGCGTTGATCCTTGCCTCAAGCTGCGCCAGGCGCTCGCTTTCGTCCGGCTCTGCCACGCGGATTACCCCCTTGAAACGGTTGCCCTTTGCTATGCGGGCGCGCGGATTGAGTCAAGCTGGGCCGACGGCACCGATGTCGCAGATTAAAATACTGTTTTTAAACGAAAATGTTTGGATCGCTTGAATCCGCTTGGCGCCTGGAGACGCCCGAACAGGCCTGAATCCCCGAATTCACCATATTCAACCATCTGGTTTAGTTTATGGCCAGCCAGACCAGCCGCCAGCACGTGCCATTGCGCCGCTGTCGGGCTTGCAGGCGGCGCCAAACCCGTTCCGCCGCATCCGATGGCGCGGCGGAACGGATGGTTCACCTCCTCAGGAGACCAGGCGCTGCAATCCCGGAAGGCGGGAGATGACCAGCAGGTCCAGCGCCATCAGCGCAAGCAGCGTGATCCCGGCCATTGGAAACGCCAGCGACACCAGCAGACCGACAAGCACGGCGCCTTTCCACAGCGGCATCGAGGACGGCATCGGCGGCGCGGCAAGGCGCATGACCCCGGCGGGGCGGCGCATCCACCACATGACGATCGCACTGACGCACAGGAAGATCACGGTCAGGCAGACAAGCGTGTTGGCCAGAACCGACCACAGGCCAAGCGTGCCCATGTGCAGCGCGATACCAACGGCCATCGCCTTGCCCGCCAGCGAGTAATCCGCGAAACGCACATCGGCCAGGACCTGGCCCGAATAACGATCCACATGCACCGTCCGGTCCGCGGTCGGGTCGGGGCTGTCATTGCTCATCGAATCGCGGGCGAACGTCCAGACGCCGGTTTCACCCTGCGGTGTGCTCAACTGGTAACGGCCGTCGAAACCGATCTCGCGTGCAAGGGCGTCCATCTGGTCGAGTGTCGGGTTGAGCGCGGCCGCCGCATCCGTGACCGCACCGGCCGCAGCCGTTGCGGCCCCCTGCGAGCCACCACCATGTTCCGCGTGGGCGTCGGATGCCGGCATCGGCGTGAGTTCAAGCGCCCACGGGACCTCCTTGCGGCCACCGTTCAGGCTGGCATGGGTCATGTCCGACAGCGGCGCACCCCATTTCTCGGCGGGAAACTGGCTCCAGGCCTGTGTGATCTTCTCGCCCCACACGCCGGTCCAGGCAAGGCCGGAAATCAGGAAGAAGATCAGCACGGTCGAGATCCAGAACCCGGCCGCGCCATGCAGCGATTTCCACAGGTTTCGACCGCGGCCAACCGCCGGAAACAGGGCGGCGCGCCATCCGCCGCCCCGCGGCCACCACATGTAAAGCCCGGTGGCGATCAGGACCATGCCAAGCGAAGCCGCGATTTCAATCATCCGGTCGCCGGTGACACCCAGCATCAGACTGCTGTGCAGATTGTCCATGAAGTCGTACCAGCCGGAACGCCGGGGGTAGATCTGCAAAAGCGTTCCGTCATAGGGATCGACGGCAACCATGTGCGCCGCGCCGTCGCGGTCAACGCGGAACACCGCCGCCATGTCGTCGCGATGGGGCGAAAGATAGGTTTTCAGCGTACCGCCCGGCACGGCCTCGACCGCCACATCGGCCAGTGCCGATACGGCCAGCGTCTGTTCCTGCGGTACAACCGCGATACGCTCGCCATCGCGGCCATCCAGATAGGCCAGCCACAGCATGGTCAGCCCCGTCGCGGCCAACATGAGGAAAAAGGGAATGATGTAGAGGCCGGCGTAGAAATGCCACCGCCACGCGGCCTTGTAGCACTTGTGAGATTCCGGGGTGTCAGGCACCCTATTCGTCACGGTGTTTCCGTCGATCGAGACCATTGGTCCCTCCATTATCTGATCTTTTCTTGAGTTGGTTGGGGTCAGATCAGACCGTGGGCGGGGCCCGCGCCGGATAGGGGGTGACGGCCTGACGATGCGGCGCAAGGTCACGATCCGGAGATGCAGACCGGATACCGCTGATGCTGATCGGCGGGATTGGTCCAGAGATGACCGGCAGGCACAGGTTCTGGCCCAGAAGCGACCAGCCGCAATCGGCGCTCTCACGCGGGGTATCAATCGGTGCACCGTTCTCGTCGACGATGACGGTCAGCGGCCCGTCGCCGGTGCACAGGACAACCTCCAGGCCGCTGGCGCCACGCACTGCCATCGTGCCGTGCGGAAACGCAGACATGACCACCAGCGGCAGCAGCAGGAAAACCGCGATTGCCAGATGCCGAAGGGCGCTATGGGTACGACGAGACATGTCCTGCTGGCTACGTAATTTGCCAGGGCACGGCCAGATTTTTCTGATTTTTCGCGCGATATTTGTATTCACCGCACGGCGGAATGAACGATCACGCAACGAATCGCCGGGAATTCGGGAATTGACCCGGGCTTTGCATTGCCCCTAGGTGGAAGCCATGTCCGACCCGCTCGATACCGTTTTTGCCGCCATGGCCGATCCCACGCGCCGCGCGATCCTGGCGATGCTGCTGGAAGATGACATGGCCGTCACCGATGTGGCCGAACCGTTCGAGATGTCGCTGGCGGCAATTTCCAAACACCTCAATATCCTCAGCCGCGCCGGGCTGATCAGCCAGGAAAGGCGCGGTCGGGTAAAATGGTGCAAGCTGGAGCCGGACGCCATGAAGGCGGCCAGCGTCTGGATGCAGGGTTTCGGCCAGTTCGAACCGGTCAATCTGGACGCGTTCGAGAGGTTTCTCGCGGCCGAACTGACGCCCGGTGGCTCAGAGGATACCCAAAAATAAGGCGCCGATCGCAACGATCAGGATGATGCTTTCGATGTTGATCACTTTCCGCCCCCCATTGTGCAGCGCATTGTGTCTACACGCCGGACATTTCCCGCATAACGGGAATAGTAGAACGGTTTTCCCCGCCGACGACCCTAGTGCTCATCCTTGAGCAGCATGAGCAGGGCCAGAACGGTCAGGCCCACGCCCACAAGCAGCAGACCACGTGGCAGCCCGTGACCCAGAGCCGCCTGCCAGCAGATAACCCAGCTGGGCGTCAGATAGGTGTAGGCCATCACCTTGGCGCTCGGGAGCCTGAGCGAGGCATATTGCAGCAAGACGAAAGTCGCGGCGGTGGCAAAGACCGCCGTGTAGGCAATGGTGATCCAGACGATGGCCGGGAGGGATGTCCAATCCGTCGCGCGGATATCGCCCCACCCGGCCAGCGCGATCAACAGCGCCGCCCCGGCCATCGCCCCGAAGGAAAAGACCACTGGCGGCTCTCCCCGGTTCAGCCTGCGCACCAGCGGCGTATAAAACGCATGGGCCACGCAGCCCACGAAATAGATCGCCTCGCCCCGCCCCACCTGAAACGCCAGCAGCGCCTGCATATCAGCACGGAAAATGACCCAGAGCGCGCCCGCCGCCCCGACCGCCAGCGCCAGAGCCATGCGCCGCGTGGTGACCTGGCGCAGCAACACGTAGCCAAACAGCCCCGATATCACCGGCGTCAGGGTAAAGACCGCCGAGGCCGAAACCGGCGGCGCGGTTTTCAGCCCCTCGAACATCAGCACGAAATAGATGCCCATGCAGGCACCCATCAGAAGATAGCGCCAGGGGGCGGCCAGGGCGCCGCGGGAAATCCCGGTCGTGCCCAGCGCAACCGCCCCCACCAGCACCGACGCCAGCACGAACCGCACGGCATTCAGGGCCGTCGGTGCCACATGCGGCGCCGCCATTGATCCAAGCGCGAAAGAGCCCGCGATCAGGCCCGAAAAGCAAAGCATCGCCAGATGCCCGCGAAGGGCCTCGGTCATGCGGTTTCCCACGTCTTGGCGCGTTCTTTCAGGAAACTCAGAAAGGCCTGCACCTTGGTGGTCCGATGCAGATCCATGTGGGTAACAAGCCACAGCGGCGCCAGCCATTCCTCCTGGGGCGCGTGAACCTGGACCAACCCGCCCAGCTCGGCCGCGTGATGCTCGGACATGAAGCCGATCCCGATACCTTCCTGCACCGCACGGCGCAACGCATGCACGTCACCGCTGCGAAAGATTACCCGCTCGGGCGCGACATGTTCCCGCAGCCACTTGTTGAACGGTGCGCGCGACTTCGGATCGTCGGTACCGACAAAGCGATGGCTGTCATACGCCGCCGCCCCCTCCGGTATCCCGTGCCGCGCAATGTAGGCTTCGCTCGCATAGAGCGCGAATCTCTGCTTCAGGAATGTCTGCACCACGTTGTCGGGCTGGTCCGGCACTGAACCCGCACGAATGGCCACATGCGCCTCGCCATATTCCAGCCGGAACAGGCGATCCCCGGTCAGATAGCGCACGATCAGATCGGGATATTCTTCCTGAAAGTCTGCAAGTACCGGCACCAGCAAGTGGCTCAACCCGCCCAGGGAGGTCACCACAAGTTCGCCGCTGACCGCATCGCCCTGTCCCTTGATCCGCCCGGCCAGCTGGCTGAACTGGTCATCCGTCGCCTGTGCCACGCGCAGCAGGTCATCCCCTGCCTCGGTCGGCGTGTAACCCCGCGCATGGCGCTGAAACAGGCGCACGCCCAGCCGGTCCTCTAGCGCGTCGATATGGCGGATGACGGTGGCATGATGCACGCCCAGCACCTCGGCCGCGCCACTCACCGTGCCGATCCGTGCCACATTATAGGCGGTTCTGATTTCGTCCCAGTTTTCCATCTGTCTCTCGTGGTTCGCGTATGCGCAAATTCGCACATATCTTGTTATATTTCACCCATTGAGTTCAAAAACGCAATAGGCCATTTTCCCGTCAAGGTCAAAGCGACACTCTTGAAAAGGACTTCTGAAATGTCTCACACGGTTTTGCATGTTGACGCCTCTGCCCGTTTGAACGGCTCCACCACGCGCCAGCTGACGGCACAGATTGTTGAAAAACTCGGTGGCAAGGTCATCCACCGCGATCTGGCAGATGCGCTGCCCCAGATCGACGAAACCTGGGTCAATGCCAATCTTACGCCGGCTGACAAGCGCACCGGCACACAGCAGCAGGCCCTGGCCCTGTCCGACGCGCTGATCGCGGAAATCAAGGCGGCGGATACGCTGGTGATCGGCGTCCCCCTCTATAATTTCAGCGTGCCGACGGCGCTCAAGGCATGGATCGACCAGATCGGCCGTGCCGGGGTTACGTTCAGATATACCGAAACCGGCCCGGAAGGCCTGATGGAAGGCAAACGTGCCATTCTGGCCGTCGCCACCGGCGGCACCTCGGTCGGCTCGGACATCGACTTCGCCACGCAATACATGCGCCACTTCCTGGGTTTCATCGGCATCACCGATGTCGAAATCGTCGCGGCTGACCGGCAACTGGTCGATGCCGAACAGGCGCTGTCGGGCGCTCTGGCTCAGATCGACGCCTTGGCAGCCTGATATATCCCCCTCCTCCCTGCCTCATTCCCCCGGTGCCACCGCATCGGGGGTCTTTTTTGCCTGCGCATCTGCGCCTTGACTCACACCGTTCGCGCGCCTAAAAGCCGCGCAACTCCGGGAGTTCGTCAAAGCTTCCGGTCCCATGGGATATTCCCGGGATCGCCCTCCGTCAGCGCGTTGCGCCCACGGGGGCCTTTTTGATTTGAACCGTCGCCCCTAGATTGGCGGCAAGGACGTAACCGGCATAGGAGGCTTTGGGCCATGTTTGAAAATCTATCCGAACGCCTCTCCGGCGTCTTTGACCGGCTGACCAAGCAGGGCGCCCTCAGCGAGGACGACGTCAAGACCGCCCTGCGCGAGGTGCGCGTGGCACTGCTTGAGGCTGACGTGTCGCTCCCGGTCGCCCGTGAATTCGTCAAGAAGGTTCAGGAAGAGGCCACCGGCCAGGCGGTCACTAGGTCGATTACCCCGGGCCAGCAGGTCGTCAAGATCGTGCATGACGCGCTGGTCGATACGCTGACCGGCGAGGGTGATCCCGGCGCGCTCAAGATCGACAACCCGCCCGCGCCGATCCTGATGGTCGGCCTGCAGGGTTCGGGCAAGACCACCACCACAGCCAAGCTGGCCAAGCGGCTCAAGGAAAAGGACGGCAAGCGCGTGCTGATGGCCTCGCTTGACGTCAACCGCCCGGCGGCGATGGAGCAGCTCGAAATCCTCGGGAACCAGATCGGCGTCGACACCCTGCCGATCGTCAAGGGCGAGGATCCGGTCGCCATCGCCAAACGCGCCAAGACCCAGGCCAGCCTTGGCGGGTATGATGTCTACATGCTCGACACCGCCGGCCGGCTTCATATCGATGCCGAGCTGATCCAGCAGGCGGCGGATGTGCGCGATATCGCCAACCCGCGCGAAACCCTGCTGGTGGTCGATGGCCTGACCGGTCAGGACGCGGTCAATGTCGCTACCGAGTTCGACGACAAGATCGGCGTTTCCGGCGTGGTCCTGACCCGGATGGACGGGGACGGGCGCGGCGGCGCGGCGCTCAGCATGCGCGCGGTCACCGGCAAGCCGATCCGCTTCGTCGGCCTGGGCGAAAAGATGGACGCCATCGAGACCTTCGAGCCCGAGCGTATCGCTGGCCGCATCCTCGGCATGGGCGACATCGTCAGCCTGGTCGAAAAGGCCCAGGAAACCATCGAGGCCGAACAGGCCGAGAAGATGATGAAACGGTTCCAGAAGGGCCGCTTCAACATGAACGACATGAAGATGCAGCTTGAGCAGATGATCAAGATGGGCGGCATGGAAGGCGTGATGGGCATGATGCCCGGCATGGGCAAGATGGCCAAGCAGGTGCAGGATGCCGGTTTCGACGACAGGATCCTGAAGCAGCAGGTCGCGCTGATCCAGTCGATGACCAAGATCGAGCGCGCCAACCCGCAGATCCTTCAGGCCAGCCGCAAGAAACGCATCGCCAAGGGCGCGGGAATGGAAGTCTCCGAACTGAACAAGCTTCTCAAGATGCAGCGCCAGATGGGCGACATGATGAAGAAGATGGGCAAAGGCGGGATGCTGAAACAGGCGATGAAGGGCATGTTCGGCAAAGGCGGCCCCTCGCCCGAGGATATGGCTGCGGGCATGGACCCCAAGGCGCTGGAACAGGCGGCGAAACAGATGGGCAAAATCCCCGGTGGCGGGCTGCCCGGCCTCGGCGGCGGCATGTCCCTGCCCCCCGGCCTCTCGGGTTTCGGCAAGAAGAAATAGCGCCATGCTTTCATCGTTCCACAAATACTCCTGCCGGAGGCTCCCGTCCTCGACACCCGCGTCAGCGGTCGCGGCAGGGTATTGCGTGGACAAATCGCCGAAATCAGCCGCGCGGCAGCGCGACAACTGGATCGCGCCGTCATGAGTCTCACTCTCACCATTCCCCGGCTGGAGACCGACCGGCTGATCCTGCGCGGACCCGAAGCTCGGGATTTCGACCCGATTGCGGAGTTCTACGCCGATGAACGCCGCTCCTGGGGATTTGGCGGGCCGATGAACCGCGCCGACGCCTGGCGCTGGCTCGCCACCTCGGTCGGGCACTGGGCGTTGCATGGCTATGGCTTCTTCACGATGGAGCTGAAAGAGACGGGCACCGCCTGCGGCCTGACCGGCCTCTGGAATCCCGAGGGCTGGCCCGAGCCGGAACTGGGCTGGATCCTCTTCCAGGGGTTCGAAGGCAAGGGGCTCGCCCGCGAGGGGGCGGAGCGGGCGCGCGAATGGGCCTATCTCGATCTCGGGATGACCACGCTCACATCGAATATCAAACCCGGCAATGACCGCTCTGTCGCGCTGGCGGAACGCATGGGTGCATGGTACGAACGCACCTATCACAACGTGCATTTGGGCGAGGATCTGCTTTATCGGCACCCGGCACCTGCGGCGCTTGGGATGACCGGCGGCACGACATCCAGGCCGGAGGCGACCGCATGACGACCGCCTGCCAAGTTCCGACCATCAATACCGACGACCTGATCCTGCGCGAATACCGCGAAACGGATTTCGAGGCGTTTGCCGCCTTCGGCGCCTCCGAGCGGGCGCGTTTCGTCGGTGGTCCACAGGACCGCTGGAGCAGCTGGCGGTCCTTCATGGCGGGGATCGGCCATTGGACCCTGCGCGGCTACGGCATGTGGATGGTCGAGCATCGCCAGACGGGTCGTGTGGCGGGCCGCGTCGGCATGATCTTCAACGACAGCTGGGATGAACCGGAGCTTGGCTGGCACATTTACGATGGCTTCGAGGGCAAAGGCTATGCGTTCCAGGCCACGCACGCCGCCCGGGCCTATTCGGCCGAACATTTCGGTCTGGACGCGGTGATCTCCTATATCGACCCCGAAAACACGCGCTCCGTCGCGCTGGCCCGGCGGCTCGGCGCGCAGTTCGAACGCGAAGGCCGGTTGCTGGGTACCCCCTGTCACATCTATCGCCACCCCCGCGAGGTGCGTCGATGAAGATGCCCTGCGAAACACCATCGACCGGACCCGCGGCGGCCATCGCCGCCGGGCTGGCGGCGCGGATCCCTGAACTGCACACCCCAAGGCTGCGTCTGCGCGCGCCCCGGATCGCCGATTTCGACAGCTATGCCGGTATTGTCACCGGCCCGCGGGGGGCACATTTCGCCCTCACGGGCCGCGACGAAGCCTGGCTTGACTTCAACCAGATGGTCGCGGGCTGGGTGCTGCGCGGCCACGGGCTCTGGACGGTAGAAGATCGCCAGGGCGGCCTTCTGGGGTTCGTTCTGCTCGGCTTCGATCCGGAAGACCCCGAACCGGAACTCGGCTATATCTTCAGCGAAGCTGCCGAAGGACAGGGGTATGCAACCGAGGCGGCAACCGCGGTCCGCGACTTTGCCTTCGGCAGGCTCGGCTGGCCGACGCTGGTCAGCTTCATCAGCCCCGGCAACACCCGTTCGATCGCCCTGGCCGAACGGCTGGAAGCCTATCCCGACGGCCAGATCGACGATCCCGCCGGCGGCCGGACGCTGATCTATCGTCACCCGGCACCGGGAGGGCACCAGAATGCCTGATGGTGCTATTCCGACCCTCGAAACACAACGCCTGGTGCTGCGCAGCCCGAAGCCGGAGGATTACCCCGATTTCAAGGCCACCTTCACCTCGTACCGCTCCCGCTTCATGGGCGGGCCGCTCAACAAATACGAGGCCTGGATGCTCTATGCCGCCGAAATCGGCCACTGGAACATCCGCGGCTACGGCATGTGGATGATCCACGACAAGAATACCGATGAGACGCTCGGCATGGCCGGCGGCTGGTTCCCGGCGGCCTGGCCCGAGCGCGAAATCGCCTGGATCATCTGGCCCGAAAAAGCGGGCCGGGGATATGCGCTTGAGGCGGCACATGCCGCGCGCGGGTATCTCTACGCCCAGTTGGGATGGGAAGGTGCGGTCAGCTATATCGACCCGAAGAACCTCGACTCCATTCGCCTTGCCGAACGTCTGGGCGCGGTGAAGGACCACGAGGCGGCCACCATCGACGGCAACGACGCGGTCTATCGTCACCCATCACCTGCGCAATTGCGCTCCAGCCAGATTTCCGACGGGATCGAGCTGGAGATCAGCCATTATTGCGACCCGCTTTTCAAACCGAAAGGAATGCCCGTTGACTGATGAACATTCCCAGATCGCCGCGACGCTGCTGAAAGAGCACCGCGACAGCATCGACCGGCTCGATGCGGTGCTGGTCTATACGCTGGCGGAACGGTTCAAGCACACGCAGGCGGTCGGGCGGCTCAAGGCCAGCCACACCCTGCCCCCTTCTGATCCGCTGCGCGAAAGCCAGCAGATCGAACGGCTTCAGCGCCTGGCGCTGGATGCCGATCTCGACCCTGAATTTGCCACGAAGTTCCTGAACTTCATCATCGGCGAAGTCATCCAACACCACAAGAAACACCAGGAATGACGGGGCATTCGCCCCTCAAATAGCTAGGATATAGGAGAAAACACCATGGCTATGAAAATTCGTCTCGCCCGCGGCGGCTCGAAAAAACGTCCCTTCTACCGCATTGTTGCGACCGACTCGCGGATGCCGCGCGATGGCCGTTTCATCGAGAAACTGGGCACCTATAACCCGCTTCTGCCGAAGGATAGCGAAGAGCGCGTGAAAATGGACCTGGAACGCGTTCAATACTGGCTGGGTCAGGGCGCACAGCCCACCGACCGGATCAGCCGGATGCTGGAAGCCGCCGGCGTCCTGGAGAAGAAGGAACGCAACAACCCGCAAAAGGGTGAACCTGGCGCCAAGGCGAAAGAGCGTGTAGAAGAGAAAGCCGCCAAGGCCGCCGCCGCAGCCGAAGCAGCCGCCGCTCCGGCCGAAGAAGAAGCCCCCGCCGAGGAGGCACCCGCCGAAGAAGCGGCAGCGGAAGAGTAAGACAGGCACAAGCTGGAATGTCGCAGTTTTCCCAAGACTTCCAGAAAGACCTGCAAAACCTGATGCGGTGGCGGCGTGACGTGCGCCGCTTCCGCACGGAGGCTGTGGACGAGGCTGTGCTGACGCAGTGCCTCGACAGTTTCCTTTTGGCCCCGTCCGTCGGCCTCAGCGAACCGTGGCGCGTCGTGCGGGTTCAAAGCGCCGAAAGCCGGCAGGCGGCGCTGAGCAATTTTCAAGCCGCCAATGCCGATGCCCTGGCGGGCTATCACGGTGACAAGGCAAAGCTCTATAGCGGGCTGAAACTCTCGGGCATGCAGGAGGCGCCGGTACAACTGGCGGTTTTCTGCGCTGACGAAACCGCCAAGGGCGACGGGCTGGGCGCGGCCACCATGCCCGAAACGCGGGCCTATTCCGTGGTCGGTGCGATCACGCAATTCTGGCTGACGGCGCGGGCGGCCGGACTGGGCGTGGGCTGGGTGTCTATTCTGGACCCCGCGCAGCTTTGCCATGATCTGGATACGCCCCCCGACTGGCGGCTGGTGGCCTATCTCTGCGTCGGCTGGCCCCAGCAAGAAACCCTGACCCCCGAACTGGAAACCGCCGGCTGGGAGGCCCGCCGCGGCACCCTGCCGATCGAGGTGCGCTGAGAGATGTTTCGCCCCGTCCGCACCCTGATAACGCTGGCGATGGTTTTTGTCGCGGGCGTCTTCTATGAACGGTTCCAGCATGGTGAACGCTGCGTCGCCGCCGGCGGCGAGATGCAATCAGGGCTGTGCACCGGGGCAAAACCGGAGACAAGCGAATGAATGACAAGGGGCGTATCTGTGTCGGGGCCATTGCCGGCGCCTTCGGCGTGCGGGGCGAGGTCCGGCTGAAAAGCTTTACCGCCGTGCCCGAGGACATCGGCGGATACAGCCCGTTATATTCCGAAGACGGTCAGCAAAGCTTCAGCGTCAGCCTGATCGGCCAGACCAAGAACGGGTTTACCGCGCGCCTGACCGGCATTCAGACCAAGGAACAGGCGGATGCGTTGCGCGGGATGCGGCTTTATGTCGACCGCGATGTCCTGCCGGCATTGCCGGATGACGAATATTACCATGCCGACCTTATCGGGCTTGAGGTCTACGACACCGGCGGCACCTTGCTGGGCCGGGTCGCAAACGTGCTGAACCACGGCGCCTCGGACCTGCTTGAAGTGAAACCTGACCTGGGAGAGAGCGTGCTGCTACCGTTCACCATTGCCGCCGTTCCCACTGTCGATCTGGCGACCGGCCGTATCGTCGCCGATCCGCCGGAGGGCTTGTTCTAGCGACGCAAGACCCGATCCGTCAGGTTAAGGCGCCCGGCGACAATTGGCCTGAGCGCGGCGGCAAGCACCGGGTCGTCAGCCTGCAGCATTTCCAGTTCGTCCAGACGGTTGGTTGCGATCAGGTTCAACGCGTCCTCCCGCACCGCGCCCTCGGCGGTCCGCGGCAGGGACTTGACCGGCTGAATCAGTTCCGGCCTGGGCTCGGGCGCCAGGGCACGCAGCGCGGCCACCGGCAGATCGCACTCGACAAACGCATAGAGCCCGACCCCCTTGGCCGGCAGCGCGTAGGTGTGCAGCGCCACCCCGGTCACGCGCGGGTCCGCGGTCAGCGCGGCGATCAGGGCGGGGCCATCCCGGCTGATGCGGTCCTCGGTGCCTTCGCCATCGGACCAGTTCATCAGCCTGCGGGTGATGAAATTGTAGAGCCGTTTTCCCGTGGCCATCCAGATCCGCGCAGGCAGGGCCTTGGTGGCCAGCATCCGGTGCTCGGACGCGGTCAGCAGCTCGGGCGCATAGGCGCGTTTCTGTTTCAGCAGATGGCGCAGATCCTCGCGCGCCATGGTGCGAAACAATACGCCCCGGCGGCGGTGGACCGAGGCGAGTTGAAAATCAATCACCGCGGCGCGGCCATCCGGCGTCATCAGCCAATTCTGCGGCTTGGCAATGTCGTTATGGGTGACCCCCGCGCGACGCATCTGGCGCAACAGCCTTTTGGCATCGCGGTACCAGGCGGGATCGGTGGGCTTGGCCAGCTGCAATGGCGTGCCCTGCGTCCAGCTGCGCAACAGCCCGGTCTTGTCCACGCGCACCAGCACCGGCGTACCGTCGATCCCCTGCACGGCCCGCAGCCCCCTGATCTCCTTGCGGGCCAGAAACCAGGCGATCGGCCGGACATAGAATGGCACGCCGTCAAGTTTGCGCAAGACCACCGGGAAACCGGGGACACCCTCAAGCGTTCCCGAAATCGTCTCGGAAAAGATATCGCGCTTGTGCACGGTCCCGGGCACGAAGCGGGCGTTGGCGATCTCTGTATCGGGCATCATGGTCAGCGTCTTAGAGGCTTTGCGCCGCCGGCACTAGAGGCGCAGCCACTCTTCCGGGCAGATATCGGGGTTGCTGAGCGCGTCCTTGGCAAACCAGTCCTTCGGAGCGACAACCAGTCTACCCGGATGCGCGTTCAGCCAGGCCCCCCACCAGGAAAAGGTGGAATTGGCGATCACGTTATGGGCGCAGAGCGACATCAGGCGCAGGTCGAAATGGCCGGTTTTCTCGTCGTTGAGATCGACGAAGACACTCTCTTGCCCCAACTCGAGGTTGTCGCGTGCCCAGGCGGGATCGTTGGAGATCACGAAACAGGTAAGCGGCCCGCCCAACTTGTCCGCCAGCAGGTCGGTGGCGGCCCGGTAATATTCCGGCGAACAGGCCGCGTAGCTGCCAGAGGCGATGTAATCGCCACGCCGCACATGCAGGGCCACGGGGGTGGGTGCGGTGGCGATCTGCGCCGCCATCTCGGCATTGGCGGGGTTCAGGTCGGTCGTGAATTCCAGATCCTCGCGAAGCTGGTCGCAGATCGCCGCAAAATATCTCTGCGACTGCCAGTAACCATGCAGGTAGGTATTGGGCGGCAAATCGAAAAACGCCGGGTCAAAACCCAGCCCGCTTTCACGGTAAAATTTCGGGTCACGTCCGAATTTGCGCCAGAGGCCATAGCGCAGGGCGCCGTCGGATTTTGCCGGCGGCAGGTCGGCATCGCGGGTGAAACGGGCGTTGCTGAAATGCTCGAAGCAATCGCCCCTGTCAGCGCTGCCCGCCACGTAACGTGAATCGAGCACCAGATCGCACCCCAGATGATCGGCCAGCGCGCGCCCGGCGGCATATTGAAAGAGCTGGTTGCCAGCCCCGCCGAATAGGCGCGAGATAATGCGGTCAGCCATGCAACCCACCCTCCTTCGGCGCCTCGCTGCGACGAGAAAGTCGCTTGACCGCGCGGCGATACAGGCCGCGCGAAACCTCTCTTCGGACCTTTTCGATCAGCGGTTTCCGCCCGCCCTGAATGGTCGATCCATCCAGCGTCCCGGCAATTTCAAGAACACCCGAGGGCAGCACCATCGCCGGGCGCAACCCGGTATGCCAATGACTTTGCACGAACGTATCGACCGGGCGGTCGATGACCTGGGAGCTGTTCAACAGATGCTGTGCCGCCTCCTGGCTGACCATCTGCGCGGTGGTGCGCAATCCGCCCAGTTCGGGCACGACCAGCGCGCTGCCGCCGGCCGTATCCACCAGCGTCGTTGGTCCCCCCTGGTTGCGTGTCTGAAACTGGATGTACCCAAGCCTGTCGATATATTGCGCGGCCAGCTCCAGCGCCTTTGGAAACACGTCCAGATCCAGCCCGGCGTCATCTTCGATGATGAACGCCGCCGGAACCCCACGCCTGACAATCTCGGCCCACATCTGCCGATGGCTGAGGAAACACCCGATTTCGCCTGTCTTCAGGCCAAACGGATAGCGCGGATCGAACACCTGTTTTCGCACCACGCCCGCCAGATCGGCAGAGGACAGCGACGCGCCGTCAACCGCGGGCCAGATTTCGGCATCCAGCCCGCATTTTTCCTTTAGCTCAAGCGCGTTTGCCCGGCGTTTCTCCGCGCGGGTCAGATGCAGAACAAAAGCGCCAAGCTGCATCAATCAGGCGTCCGGGGTCCAGCCCGAAACGGCCTTGACCTCGACAAAATCCTCGATGCCCCAGGTGCCGCCCTCGCGCCCGTTGCCCGATTGCTTCATGCCGCCAAACGGCGACCCGGCAGAGCGGGGCTTGCCGTTCATCTCGACCATGCCGGACCGCAAGGCGCGCGCCAGGCGGTTGGCGCGGCCCGGATCGGAGGTCTGGACATAGTTGGTGAGGCCGTAAGGGGTATCGTTGGCAACCGCGACACCGTCTTCCTCGGTGTCGAAGGGCATGATCGACAGGACCGGGCCAAAGATTTCCTCGCGGGCGATGGTCATGTCGGGGGTCACGTCGGCAAACACCGTGGGCTTGACGTAAAACCCGCGGTTCAGCCCGTCAGGCCGCCCGGTGCCGCCAGCGACAAGACGCGCCCCCTCGTCGATACCCTTCTGGATCAGGTCCTGGATCTTGTTGAACTGCACCTCGTTCACGACCGGGCCCATGTGGCGGCCTTCGTCGTGCGCCGAACCGACCGTGACCTTGTTTGCCACCTCTGCGGCGGTTTCGACCGCCTGGTCGTAGATCTCGCGCTGAACCAGCATCCGTGTGGGTGCGTTGCAGGATTGTCCGCTGTTGTTCATGCAGTGCAGCACGCCGCGCTTGACCGCCTTTTCGTCGGCATCGGCAAAGATCAGGTTGGCGCCCTTGCCGCCCAGTTCGAGGCTCACGCGTTTGAGCGTGTCAGCCGCCGCCTTGGAAATCAGCTTGCCCGCACGCGACGACCCCGTGAAGGAAACCATGTCGACATCCGGATGCGCGGTCAGCTGGCTGCCAACGCCCGCGCCATCGCCGTTCACCAGGTTGAAGACGCCCGGCGGCAACCCGGCCTCGTCCAGTATCTCGGCAAAGAGGATGGCGTTCAAAGGCGATTCCTCGGACGGTTTCAGCACCATGGTACAGCCCGCGACCAGCGCCGCAATGACCTTGAGCGTGACTTGGTTCATCGGCCAGTTCCACGGTGTGATCAGCGCGCAGACGCCAACCGCCTCATGAATGATCCGGTCGTTCGGCGCGTGATCACCCAGGGGCGCGTCAAACTCATAGGCTTTGGCGGCGGTGATGAAATTCTTGATGTGCCAGCTGCCCGACGTCACCTGTTGCTGACGCGACATGTCGATGGGCGCGCCCATTTCAAGACTGATCGCCTTGGCCATCTCCTCGGTATGCGTGTTATAGATGTCCAGAATACGTTCGGCAGCAGCGATACGTTCTGCCGGAGAGGTCGCCATCCAGCCCGGCAATGCCGCCTTGGCGGCGGCAACCGCGGCATCCGTATCCGCCTGGGAACCCAGGGAAATAACGGCGCAGGGTTCCTCGGTCGACGGGTCGATCACATGGTGATCATTTGGCTGGCTGGGGGCCACCCAGGCGCCGTCAATGTAGAAATCGCGTTTCTCGATCATGGTTGACCTCCGTGAATTTTGCGGCACTGTGTCAGGGGACAAGCCGGCCTGCAAGGCCGGAAATATGTGATTTCAAGTATAGATCAAGTTTCGAAACAGACTGACCGAAACACCAGAGAGAGGACAAGACGATGGCTCTGCGCATCAACGATACGGCACCTGATTTCACCGCGGACACGACCGAGGGCAAGATCAACTTTCACGAGTGGATCGGCGACGGATATGCGGTCATGTTTTCGCATCCCAAGGATTTCACGCCGGTGTGCACAACCGAACTGGGCACGATGGCGGGAATGACGCAAGAGTTTGCCAAGCGCAATGCGAAGATCATCGGCATATCGGTTGACCCGGTCGAGGATCACCACCGCTGGAAGGCCGATATCAAGACCGTGACCGGTAATGACGTCAGCTATCCGATGATCGGCGACCCCAAGCTGGAAGTCGCCAAACTGTACGACATGCTGCCGGCCGCGGCGGGCGACAGCTCGGAGGGGCGGACCCCTGCGGATAACGCCACCGTACGCACCGTCTTCATCATCGGGCCCGACAAGAAGGTAAAGCTGAGCCTGACCTACCCGATGACCACCGGGCGGAATTTCGATGAGATCCTGCGCGCGCTGGATTCGATCCAGCTGACCGCCAATCACCAGGTTGCCACGCCTGCCAACTGGAAACATGGCGAGGACGTGATCATCACCCCGGCGGTGTCGAACGAGGATGCAAAAGAGCGGTTCGGCGAGTTCGAAGCGGTTCTGCCCTATCTGCGCAAGACCAAGATGCCGGGGTAAGCTGCGAAAGGCGGTTAACGGGCCGGGCAGCGGGTATCGCCGATATCCACCGCCCGGCAATGAATGGCCTCAGGCGCACCTAGCGGTAGAGCCGCATGATGGCCCGGGCTTTGGTATCGGCAACCCTTTCAAGCCTGCTGGCCTGCAATTCCGAACGGTGCAGCCCGATATCGGCAAGCTGCGCGTCACTGTGATAGGACAAATGCTCGATCGCCGCCCTCGAGGCTCGGGCAGCCCGGATCGTGGCCATTGCATCGGCCATGCGGGTCATCAGGCCGCGCGGCGTAAAATCGCGCGCATGCGTGGGGTTTGTGCGGAAAGTATCAACTTGTGTCATCGTAAAAGGTCCTTCTAAAAATACGATGACGAGGGGTTAATGGGCCCGTGTTTCAGTTTGTCGCCGCCGGCACGATAATCGTGTTTCAATCATTTCAGAGACAGCGCCGGGCCGGGCAATCACGCCGCACCGGTCTTCTGCCCGAAAGGCATCTTGTCACTTGTAAGCTGGATCCGAGCTGCTCGCGGCCCAGGCGGGCTCGAACCCTAGCACCTCCGTATCCGGAGGAAGGGCCGGATTGAAAAGCTTGTTATGGGCGATGGTGGCCTGATGCAGCAGGTTATGCGGTGCCAGCCGCCAGACCTTGCAGGATAGGTCGAATTTCTGCGCATAGGCATCAAACAGCAGGCGGCATTCGCCTGCCGAGTGGATCTGCGCGGCACCGGGTGAACCGGGCGGGAAGGTCGCCGTCAGGATGTCCGAGAACTCCTCGGCCTTTTGGTAATATCCCGCTGCCAGAAACCGCAAGGCGGCATCCCGGCGCTGAGCCGGGTCGTTGGTCTTGGCCGACATATGGGTAAGCTCGGCGGTCACTGAATAGGCCGGGGATTTGCTCATCACCGTGATGATATGGCCCATCGGCTCGGCATCGCCGGGCAACATCACACCCGGCATGATGGCATCGTCGGGCCGCCCGTCCTGATCGCGCATCGACATCTGGCGCACCCGGCATTGCCAGCGCAGAAACGCCTTGCGCAGGGGATGATCGGAATAGCTTTCGCCCAGTTGGGAGGCGACGGAACTCATGCAACATTCCTTTTGGTATCGGTCGCGAACGTGAAGGGCCTGTCATGGGTCAGGCTGGGGATACGGGCCTGGGTCTCGGCCACCTTGTCGAGGTCGATGCGCGCCTGGACCACACCGGGCAGGGTGCCGCCATCGCTGATGACTTCGCCCCAGGGGTCGACCACCAGAGAATGCCCATAGCTTTCGCCGCCGCCCGGCACCGGGCCGATGGCACAGGGAGATATCACGAAACGCGTGGTTTCGATCGCACGGGCACGGTTGAGGATATGCCAGTGCGCTTCGCCGGTCTTGCGGGTGAACGCTGCCGGGCAGATGATGATCTCGGCACCCGCCTGCGCCAGCCGGCGAAAAAGATCGGGAAACCGAAGATCGTAGCAGATCGTGTGGCCGATCCGGGCGAAGGGCGTGTCGTGGATAACAGCGGCCTCGCCGGGGCTGACACAGGCGCTTTCGCGGTAGATTTCCGTTTCCGACAACTGGATGTCGAACATGTGGATCTTGTCGTACTGCCCCCGGATCTTGCCGGTATCGTCCAGCATGTAGCCGCGGTTGATGATCCGCCCGTCCGGGCCGTCTACGGCAATCGAGCCAAGGTTGACCCAGACCTTCTTGCGCGCGGCGAAGTCCTGCATCGCCTGCAGAAACGGGTGCGCCTCGGCGGGTGCCGAAGGCGGGGTGACGCGCGGGCCGTCGGTTTTCAACCCGCCGCAATATTCCGGCAGGAAAAGGATATCCGCGCCCGCCGTGACCGCCGAGGTGGCCAGCGGCATCGCCTCGTCCAGCGCCGATGCGAATTCGGGCATCGGCCGAGTCTGGAGACAGGCGATATCAAGCGGGCGCGACATAGTTCAGAACTTCATATACGCCTTGCGCAGATTGACCAGCGGATGGCGGTCCGACATCTGGAACTTCAGCAGAAGTTCGCGCGCGATCATGTCGCGATCCTGCTGGTTGTCCGGCAGTGCGATCGAATCCGGCACCCGGATCCAGCCGTTATTGTTCCGGTCGAACACCGCGGGCATGCCTTCTTCGTAGCCCATGTGAACGTCTTCCAGCCAGTTCAGGTCGTCCCAACCCATCACCTCCATGTATTTTTCCAGGTAAGGGGTGATGCGGTTGTAATCGGGCACAAGGTTCACATCGTAGCGATAGCCGATATGCTGGCCGATTTCCTTTTCGCGCTCCGAGCCGAGCCCGTCAGCGTCTTTCAGGAACTGATCGACATCGGTGATCTCCGAGCCGCGGTACTGTGTTCCAGCCATTTTGTTTCTCCTTTCGGGTGGTGAGTGCCACCCCACCCTGCGCGATACCGGCAGGGCGGGGCTTCGGCTCACCTCTTACAGGTGGTGATAGTCTTCGATGCCGACCGTGTGGCTGGTGCCCGCAAGCGGCACACCGGCCATGGCCGAGGCTTCCATCGTCAGCGCCGCCAGATCCTCGGGCTCCAGCGAGTGGAGGTAGGTCTTGCCGCAGGCACGGGCGAAAAGCTGCGCCTCGATGGTGAGCGTGTGCAGGAAATTGTACACACGTTCCGCCGCCGCATCGGGATCCAGACGCTCGCGCAGTTTCGGATCCTGCGTTGCCACGCCGACCGGGCAGCGGCCCGTGTGGCAGTGGTAGCAGTAGCCGGGCTCGGCACCGATTTCCTCGGGGTAGTTGGCCTCGGGGATATCCTTGTTGCAGTTCAGCGCCATCATCGCCGAATGGCCGATGGCGATGGCATCCGCGCCAAGCGCGATGGCCTTGGCAACATCGGCCCCGTTGCGGATACCGCCCGCATAGACCAGCGTGATCTCGCCTCGTTTGCCCAGATCGTCGATCGCCTTGCGGGCCTGACGGATCGCGGCCATGCCGGGCACGCCGGTATCTTCGGTGGCAAGGTGCGGGCCGGCACCGGTGCCGCCTTCCATCCCGTCGATATAGATGCTGTCCGGGTCACATTTGACCGCCATCCGCACGTCGTCATAGACACGGCTCGCGCCCAGTTTCAGCTGGATCGGGATCTGCCAGTCGGTGGCTTCGCGGATTTCCTGGATCTTCAGCGCCAGGTCGTCCGGTCCCAGCCAGTCGGGGTGACGGGCGGGCGAACGCTGGTCGATCCCGGCGGGAAGCGAGCGCATCTCTGCAACCTGGTCGGTCACTTTCTGACCCATCAGGTGACCGCCAAGGCCCACCTTGCAGCCCTGACCGATGAAGAATTCGCAACCGTCGGCCAGAACCAGGTGGTTCGGGTTGAAGCCATAGCGCGACTGGATGCACTGGTAGAACCATTTCGAGCTGTAGCGGCGCTCGTCCGGGATCATCCCGCCTTCGCCGGAACAGGTTGCCGTGCCGGCCATCGTCGCGCCCCGGGCCAGCGCCGTCTTGGCCTCGTAGCTCAGCGCGCCAAAGGACATGCCGGTGATATAGACCGGGATGTCAAGTTCCAGCGGTTTCTTGGCCCGGGGGCCGATCACCGTCTTGGTCTCGCATTTCTCGCGGTAGCCTTCGATCACGAACCGCGTCAGCGTGCCGGGCAGGAAGGTCAGGTCATCCCAGTGCGGGATTTTCTTAAACAGCGAGAATCCCCGCATCCGGTAGCGGCCAAGTTCGGACTTGATGTGGATGTCATCCATCACCGCGGGCGGGAAGATGAAGCTGTCACCGATGCGGTTCACATCGCGCGCCAGCGCTGGTTTTTTGGGCAGATCTCCGTCAGCCATGTTGTTTTCCTTTCCTTGAGGGAATGGCGCAGCCCCCGCGAGGGGGCCGGGGCCCAATCACAGAATGAGTTTCTTCTCGGAAGGTTCGAGGTTGTCGTAGTTCCAGAGCTGCTTGCCGGCGACCACCTTGGTGAAATGATCCACCCCCTTGTCGGGCATCAGGCCGTATTGCGTCAGCTTGCGCTTGAGCCAGGCCTTGTCGAGATCGGTCAGTTCCGCCTCGACCGCGTCAACACCCAACGACTTGATTTCACCGCCGACAAAAATGGTGCCGTCATACATCGAGTCGCCAAGGTTCTTGCCCGCATTGCCGCACACAACCATCCGCCCGCGCTGCATCATGAAGCCCGAAAGCGCGCCGGTATCGCCACCGACGATGATGGTACCGCCCTTCTGGTCGATGCCTGTCCGCGATCCGACCGAGCCACGGCAGACCAGATCGCCGCCGCGAATGGCCGCACCAAAAGTGGATCCGGCATTCTTTTCGACCAGCACCGTGCCCGACATCATATTTTCGCCGCACGACCATCCCACGCGGCCGTTGATGCGCACGTTCGGCCCGTCGATCAGGCCCACGCCGAAATAGCCGGTCGAGCCCTCGATGATCAGGTTCAGGCGGCTGAGGACACCCACACCCAACGAGTGCTTGCCGCGCGGGTTCTTCAGAACGATCGTCCCGTACCCCTCGGCCATCAGCTCGCGGATTTTCGAGTTCACCTCGGTCGTGGTCAGGTCGTCGGTATCGATCTCGGTCCGCTTGTTGAAATCGACATCGGGCGCCCAAGGATAGGTGAAACGCTCGGTCGCGTCCGGGTCAAACTCGATATAGAGTGACTTGCCGGTGAGTTGTTCGGTGCGCATACCCAGGGCGGTCACCCGCTCCTCCTGGGTCATCTGCTTGAGTTCTGCGTCGCTTACGCTTGCCATACCCGGACCTCCTCGTCATAGGGATCTGTTGTGTCAATCTCTTCGGGAAGGATCGCGCGGATCGCCACCTCTTCCGAGGCCATGGCGATCAGATCGTCCGATTCATAGAGAACCAGCGGTTTCGCGGCCATCGTGTCCTTGGCCATGCCCAACTGGTCCTTGGTGGCGACCAGATAGGTGAACACCCCGTCAATTTCCTGAATCGACTGGCGCAGGCTGTCTTCGAGCGAGATGCCGTTGGCCAGGTTGTGCGCCGTGTAGACCGCCAGCAATTCGCTGTCACAGTTCGACATGAACCGATGGCCCTTGCGCTCCATCTCGCGGCGCATGATCCAGTAGTTGGTGATCTGGCCGTTATGCACGACGCTCACATCGTTATAGGGGAACGCCCAGTAGGGGTGCGCCGACTTGATGTCCACATCCGACTCGGTCGCCATGCGGGTATGGCCAATGCCGTGGGTGCCGTTGAAGTCATTCAGCCCGTAGGCTTCGGCAACCACCGACGCATCGCCCAGATCCTTGATCAGCTCCAACCCGTTGCCCATCGACAGGATCTCGACGCCCTCGGTTTCTTCGATATGCGTCGCCATTTCGCCGGTGTCGCCGTCATGGCTCAGCACGTAGCGCAGCGAATATTCGCGCGGGGCCTCTTTCGATTTGATCTTGGCGCCATGCTCTTTGAGGATCTCTTCGACCTCGGCGATGCGCTTTTCGATCACCGCGTGAATGCCGCGGCCGCGGTCCATATCCTCGGCTTCGGCCACCTTGAGGCGCATCACGTAGTCGCCTTCAACAGGTTCTCCGTAGACCGCGTAACCGGTGCTGTCCGGCCCACGGTGTTTAAGAGCTTGCAGCATCGCGGTCATTTCCGATCCGACGTTTGCGCTTTTGCCCTTATGTATCAATCCAGCAATTCCACACATCTGGATACGCCTCCTTCAAGTTGGCTGGTTCATCTTCGGAAAGGGCGGCAGGCGCTTGAGAACCTGCCGCCAGGTTTTGGAATGCCTCAGGGAAGACACTCCATATACCTGTCATTGTCCCATTCGGTCACGGTGGACATGAAGCGTGCCCACTCGTCGAACTTGTACTCATGATACAGTCGGTACATTTCACCCGGCAGGCCGCGTTGCACGACCTCGCTGTTCTGGAGGAACTCCAGTGCCTCACCCAGCGACATCGGCAATTTCTTGACCTGCTTGCCGGCTTTGATCGCCTCATAGATGTTGCGCTCTTCCGGCTCGCCGGGATCAAGCTTGTTGTCGATGCCGTCATCCATTGCCGCCAGCAGGGTCGTGCCCATCAGATAGGGGTTCACCATCGAGTCGACCGACCGGTATTCGAACCGTCCGGGCGCCGAGACACGCAGGCCGGTGGTGCGGTTCTGGAAACCCCAGTCGGCAAAGACCGGCGCCCAGAAACCCGTGTCCCAAAGCCGACGGTAGGAGTTGACGGTCGACGATCCGATCGCGGTCAGCGCCTGCAGGTGGTGAACCACGCCGCCGATCGCCTCAAGCCCTTCCTTCCCGGGCATCTGCGGATCGTCATCATCGGGCATGAAGGTGTTGTCGCCACCTTTCACGTACATGTAGTTCTCAGCCATGCCCGGCAGATCGTCCGGGTCATTGCCGCATTTGACGAACTCATCCTCGCCGCCGCGCCAGAGGCTCATGTTGTGGTGGCAGCCCGAGGCCGACACGCCCTCAAACGGTTTGGTCATGAAACAGGCGAAGATGCCGTTTTCACGCGCCACCTGGGCACAGATCTGGCGATAGGTGGTCAGACGGTCGGCATTGCGCAGCACGTCGTCGAACATCCAGTTCAGTTCCAGCTGGCCCGGCGCATCCTCGTGGTCGCCCTGGATCATGTCCAGGCCCATCTGACGGGCATAGCGGATCACCTGCATACTGACAGGGCGCAGCGATTCAAACTGGTCGATGTGATAGCAATAGGGCTTCGAATAACCGTCCTTAGGCTTACCGTTCTCATCGAACTTCAGCCACATCATTTCCGGCTCAGTGCCGATACGCAGGCTGCGGCCGTGCTTCTTTTTGAAGTCCTCATGCATCCGGCGCAGGTTACCGCGGCAATCGGATGTCAGATAGCCGCCGGGATTTTCCTTTTCCTCGCGATTGCGGAAGAGCGTGCAGTAGAACCGGCCGATCTGCGGCGCCCAGGGCAGCTGCATGAAGGTCTCCGGTTCGGGGATCCCGACCAGCTCGGCGGCTTCGGGACCATAGCCCAGATAGTTGCCCGCGCGGTCGGTAAACAGGTTTACCGTGGCACCGTAAACCAGCTGGAAACCTTTCTTGGCAACGCTTTCCCAGTGATCCGCGGGGATGCCCTTGCCCATGATCTTGCCGGTCACCGATACGAATTGCAGATAGAGATATTCGATACCCTTGGCATCGATCATCTTGCGAACTTCTTTGATCTTCTCGTCGCGTCCGGGGGCTTCGACGAATTTTTCGAGATCTGTTGCCACTGTTTTAGTCTCCCTGATTATGTCGCCCGGATCGGGTCTGGAACCCGGCCCTGGCGGTTTGGTTCAGCTCCTTTTGAGAGAGCCGTTCGGCGCCGGCCTGCCACCAAAGACAGACCGGCTGGATTCAATTGGTATACATGCAAATGAAGGTTTCGCCGGGCCCGCACTGAAATTTGCGAAATGCGGCATCTGGCGGGGAAGCTGGATCGCAAGGGCGCGAATGACAGAACACGACCAGAGCATCGAGGCGCCAAGCTTCCATGTACCGGACCCACCGTGTATACCTGCACGGCAGATCAGGAAATCGCCTTGATCCCTTAACGTCATCTGAGCAGGCTCCCTAGGTTAGATTAGGTGGCTTGATGTCAAAACCGGAACGGTGCACCGAAGTGTTAATGAAAGTCTTCCCTCAAGTCGCCCAAAAGTCAACCACTTTTGGTCCAATACTGGGAATTCCTGTTGTGATCGCTTTATTTCGGTATAATATTGGTTCATAATTGAGGTGCAATACATGATTGAATCATCCGAGCAGAAACTTGGGGCCGCAGACATTGCCGCGCTGTTGAGGCGGGAAATTTCCAAGGGATTCCTGCAGCTTCATGACAGGTTGCCTCCGGAAAGAATGCTGGCCGACACTTACGGCGCCGCGCGCGGCACGGTGCGAAAGGCGCTGACCCTTCTTGAAAGCGAGGGTTTTGTCGAAACCCGGCCCGGAAGCGGTACATATGTGGTGCATACGCCCGCAGACACGTCATCCGACGCGATCGAAAACGCGACGCCGCTGGAATTGATGGATACGCGATTCGCGCTTGAACCACATATCTGCCGCCTGTCCGTGCTGCATGGCAGGCGGGCTGATTTCGACGCAATGGAAAGCCTGTGCTCGCGGATGGAAACCCTGACCGATGACCCGTTGGCGTTTTCCGAAGTCGATTCCGAATTTCACCGCGCCCTGGCAGGTTCGACCCGCAACGGGCTGCTGATATGGATCATCGACCAGATCGGCCACGTTCGCAGCCAGGACGACTGGACGCGGATGCGGCACCTGACACTGGATGCGCGCACGATCAACCAATACAACGCCCAGCACCGTCAGATCCTGAACGCCATTCGCACCCGCGAACCGGAACGCGCCGCGAATATCATGAAAGAACATCTTGAAACCGCGCGCCTGTCTCTGACCCGCGCGGCCGAGACCTAGGGCAGCGGCCTACCGCGCGGTGGCGGTCATCTGCAGCCAGTTCATGTAGAGACGCTCAGCCATGTCATTGAACGACTGCATTCGCGCGGCGCATTCCGCGTCGAAACGGTCGACCGCGCCCTTTCCCTTCGCCTTTTCCAATGCACCGGCATATTCGGGTATGTCGGCCCAGTTCCGCACCGTGTCGCCTTCCAGCTCCACATGAAACTGCATCGAAACGGCGCGGGTTCCCCACTTCATCGCCTGCACGGCGCAGGCCGGTGATGTGGCCAGACACTGCGCGCCGGCCGGCATCTGCTTGACCTCGGCCGAATGCCACTGCAAGGTCTCGAACCGTTCCGGCAGACCGTCGAACAGCACGCCCGTCGCGCCCGCCTCGGTCAACTGCACTTCCATCACGCCAATCTCGGGAATATCCGACGGCCCGACCGCGCCGCCCAGCGCCTCGGCCAGCAGCTGATGGCCCAGACACAAACCCAGAAAGGGCAGGCCTTTTTCTTCTACCGCATTACGAATAAACGCTTTTTCGTCTTTCAGCCACGGATGCGCATCCTCTTGCCAGACATCCATTGGCCCGCCCATAACCCAAAGCGCATCATACCCGTCAAGTGCGGGCAACGCCTCGCCCCTGTCCAGTTCGACAGCATCCCAGGTGTGGCCGTCTTCGGTGAGAAAACCACGAAAAACGCCGGGATGTTCGACAGTCGCATGTTGCAAAACCAGAATGTGCATGAGGCCCTCCGAATTTGCGCCGACCCTAAGCCGCAAATGACGGCAAGCGCAAGTTTCCTAGCGCGAAGCCGAAGGCGGCTGCCCGAAATGCTGGGTAAAGGCGCGCGAGAAATGCGAGGAATTGGCAAAGCCCGTCGCCAGCGCGATCTCGGTCAGTGACAGGGGTGAATTCCTGAGCAAGCTCTGTGCCTTGTCCAGTCGCAATTCGCGGTAATAACCCATCGTGGATCGCCCGAGTTTTTCGCGAAAGAGCCGGTTCAGCTGACGCGGTGAAACACCGGCCGCCCGGGCCAGTTCGTCCAGATCGACTGTCTCGGCGACGTTGCTCTCCATCACGTCCACCGCATCGAGTATGGCTGCGTTGGTCGATCCGACCCGATCCACCAACCCGCCACGTTGCGGTCCGATCGAAGGGCGGATTTCCGTGTGCATGAACCAATCGCTGACCAACCTTGCGAACGGGGCCCCGTGGTGGCGCGCGATCAGGGCGTGCATCAGATCCAGCGGTGCGGTCCCTCCCGCGCAGGTCACCCTGTCGCGGTCAATCACGTAGAGCGTCCGGTCGATCATCAGATGCGGAGAAATCTCGGCCAGCGCCTGGGCATGTTCCCAATGGATGGTCATGCGCCGCCCCTCCATCAACCCGGCCCTGGCCAGTATCAGCGGCCCACCCGAAACGCCCCCCAGCCGCGTTCCGGCGCGCGCCTGCCGTACCAGCCACGGAAATAACGGGCGTTCGTTGTAATGCGCCGGATCGCCCCCCGCCACGACAAAAAGATAGTCCAGCTTCGGCGTCTCAGCGATGGTGGCCTGCGGTATCACCACCGCCGCGCCCGAGCTTTGTATCGGATCGGCAGTGACCCCGATATTGACGACCTCATACAAGGTCCGACGCCCCAGAAGGTTGGCCGCACGCAACGGTTCCACCGTCGACGAGTAGGACATCAACGCAAACCCGTTCAGGGTCAGGATACCGATTCGGCGCTTTTCGATCTGAGAACCAATTACGTCCATTTCAGAAACATAAAAGTCTATATAAGGAAAGTCGAGTCGCCAGATTCCCGCGATGCTTAATACCTGAGCTTCAGGGATCATCGCACAATGCGCTACTCAGCTTTCAAGATCTTTACCCAGGGATTGACCGGCAACAAGGGTTGGAAACCGGTCTGGCGCGAGCCCGACCCGAAACCGGAATACGAAGTCGTCATCATCGGTGGGGGCGGTCACGGGCTGAGCACCGCGTATTATCTGGCCAAGGAATACGGGATCACCAACGTCGCGGTTCTGGAAAAGGGCTGGCTAGGGTCGGGCAATATCGGGCGAAATACCACGATCATCCGCTCGAACTACATGCTGCCCGGCAATGAACCGTTCTACGAGTTCAGCATGAAACTCTGGGAAAACCTGGAGCAGGATTTCAACTACAACGCCATGATCAGCCAGCGGTCTATCCTGAACCTGGTGCATTCGGACGCGCAGCGCGACGCGTTCATCCGCCGCGGAAACGCGATGTTCCTTGCCGGCGCCGATGCCGAATATGCCGATGCCGATCAGCTGCGCCGGGAACTGCCGTTTCTCGATTTCGACAATGCGCGATTCCCGATCAAGGGCGGGCTTTACCAGCGGCGCGGTGGCACGGTGCGCCACGACGCGGTGGCCTGGGGCTATGCCCGCGGCGCCGACAGCCGCGGGGTCGACATCATCCAGAACTGCGAGGTCACCGGCTTCGACATCCAGAACGGCACCTGCCGCGGGGTGGAAACCAGCCGCGGGCCGATCCGCGCCAAGAAGATCGCTGTCTGCGTCGCCGGATCGTCGGGCCGGGTCATGGCCAAGGCAGGGATGCGTTTGCCCATCGAAAGCCACGTCTTGCAGGCTTTCGTCTCCGAAGGTCTGAAACCCGTCCTCCCTGGGGTTATCACCTTCGGGGCCGGGCATTTCTATGTCAGCCAATCTGACAAGGGCGGGCTGGTGTTCGGCGGCGATATCGACGGCTACAACACCTACGCTCAGCGCGGCAACCTGCCGGTGGTCGAAGATGTGGCCGAGGGCGGCATGGCGATCATGCCGATCATCGGCCGCGCACGGTTGTTGCGATCCTGGGGCGGCGTCATGGACATGTCGATGGATGGCTCTCCCTTTATCGACAAGACCCATATCGGTGGGCTCTATTTCAACGGCGGCTGGTGCTATGGCGGCTTCAAGGCGACGCCTGCCAGCGGGTTCTGCTACGCACATCTGCTGGCCCGCGACACACCGCACCCGGTGGCGACCGAAATGCGACTGGACCGGTTCCGGCGCGGTCATCTCATCGACGAAAAAGGCCAGGGCAACCAGCCCAACCTGCATTAACGGAGGGACCGGGAAATGATCATCAACCATCCGCTTCTTGGCCCCCGCGACGCCGCTGAATTCGTCTATCTGGGCGACGCCAGCCTGATTGACCGGCCCGATTGGCAGGACAAAAACGCCGATGAAAAGTTCTATGAATACGGATATTTGCGCGAAAACCCCGCCGGTAAACATCAGGAGCTCTGGTATCACGAACAAGGCGATAGGTCGTGGCTGGTGCTGACGCGCGACACACTGACCCATGAGATCACCAAGGTAGAAATGGCCCGTGACGTGGCCCGGGCACGGGGACGCAGCAAATGACGCAACCGAACCGGATCGAAGGCGGCCAGGTGGACCGCTCGAAAGAGGTAAAATTCACCTTCAACGGGAAGAACATGCGGGGCTATGCGGGCGACACGCTGGCCTCGGCCCTGCTTGCCAACGGGCAGCGTCTTGTCGGGCGATCGTTCAAGTATCACCGTCCGCGCGGCATCCTGACCTGCGGCAGCGAAGAGCCCAACGCGCTGGTGCAACTGCGCAGTGGCGCCCATCAGGAGCCGAACACACGCGCCACCGTGACCGAGCTGTTTGACGGCCTGACCGCCACCAGCCAGAACCATCGCGGATCGCTTGAACATGACTTGATGGCAGTGACCGATCTGCTGGCGCCGTTCCTGAGCGCGGGGTTCTATTACAAGACCTTCATGTGGCCCAAGGCGTTCTGGGAAAAGCTCTACGAGCCGATGATCCGCAAATCCGCCGGGCTGGGAAGCCTATCGATGCAGGACGATCCTGACAGCTATGACAAGGGGTTCTTGCATTGTGACCTGCTGGTGATCGGCGCGGGCCCTGCGGGACTGAGCGCCGCGCTTGCGGCCGGGCGCAGCGGGGCGCGCGTCATCCTCGCGGACGAGGATTTTACGCCCGGTGGGCGCCTCAATGCCGAAACGCTGGAAATCGACGGGATGGGCGGCGCCGATTGGGCCGCGCAGGCCCTCGCCGAACTGGCCGCGATGGACAATGTCCGGGTCATGACCCGCACAACTGTCTATGGCGCCTATGACCACGGCATATACGGCGCGCTGGAACGCTGTACCGACCACCTGGCAAGCTCAGATGGGAAGCCGCGGCAGATCCTGTGGCGGATATATTCGAAACGCGCGGTACTTGCGGCAGGCTCGACCGAACGCCCGATCGCCTTCGGTAACAATGACCGGCCCGGTATCATGCTGGCAGGGGCGGTGCGCGCCTATGTCAACCGTTTCGGCGTGACGCCCGGCCAGCAGGTCGCGGTTTTCACCAACAACGACGATGGCTGGCGCACCGCGGCTGATCTGGCCGCGAAGGGGGTCGAGGTGACGAACATCATCGACACCCGTGATGCGCCCGCCGTCTGCGACGTACCCGGCGCGCGCCATATCCGCAACGCCGCGGTGATGGATACGGTGGGCCGCAAGGGGCTGAAATCCGTCACCCTGACCAGCGGTCAGGTGATCCCCGCCGACTGCCTTGCAGTGTCGGGCGGCTGGAACCCCAATGTTCACCTGACCTGCCATCAGCGCGGCCGCCCCGAATGGCGGGACGACATCAGCGCCTTCGTGCCCGGCAGGGATCTGCCCGTCGGCATGGCCGTCGCCGGCGCGGCCAACGGCGCGATGACCCTCGCCGCCGCCCTGACCGAGGGCCGCGACGTGGCGAATGCGCAGATCAAGGATCTGGGCTTCACCGCCTCGCGCAAAACCGCCCCCAAGGCCGAGGATGAACCGCGCGATTGCGCGCCCATGTGGCATGTCGGCGAAAGCAAAAACCGCGCCTGGGTCGACCAGCAGAACGACGTAACGGTCAAGGACATCAAGCAATCCTATCGTGAAGGTTTCCGCTCGGTCGAGCATCTGAAACGCTACACCACGCTGGGCATGGCCACCGATCAGGGCAAGACGGCGAACATCCCGGCGCTGGCGATCATGGCCGAATGCACCGGCAAGTCGATCCCCGAGACCGGCACGACGATCTTCCGCCCGCCCTACACACCGATACCGCTGGGCGCCCTGGGGGGCCGCGCGCGCGGCAAGGATTTCCGCCCCTATCGCCTGACACCCTCGCATGACTGGGCCTCGAAGAACGGGGCGACATTTGTCGAGGTCGGCAACTGGCTCAGGGCGCAGTGGTATGCCCGCCCGGGCGAGCAGGGATGGCGTGACAGCGTTGATCGCGAGGTGGTGATGACCCGGAATTCGGTCGGCATCTGTGACGTGACCACCCTGGGCAAAATCGACATTCAGGGCAAGGACGCGGCGGATTTCCTGAACGTCGTTTACGCCAACGCCTTCGGCAAGCTGCCCGTGGGCAAGGTGCGCTACGGCCTGATGCTGCGCGAGGACGGCATCTGCTATGACGATGGCACCACCGCGCGGATGGGCGAGAACCACTTTGTCATGACCACGACCACCGCCAACGCGGTTCTGGTGTTCCGCCGGATGGAATTCGTCCGCCAGTGCCTGTGCCCCGACATGGATGTGCACCTGATCTCCACCACCGATGGCTGGGCGCAGTTCGCCGTGGCCGGACCCAATGCGCGCAACCTGCTGCGCAAGGTGGTCGACGAAGATCACGACATCTCGAACGAGGCCTTCCCCTTCATGGCCTGCGGCGAGGTCACGGTCTGCGGCGGCACGCCTGCGCGACTGTTCCGCATCTCTTTCTCGGGCGAGCTGGCCTATGAAATCGCGGTGCCTGCGCGCTATGGCAACGCGATGATCGAAGTGCTGATGAAGGCCGGTGAGGAGTTTGATGCCGTACCTTACGGCACCGAGGCGCTTGGCGTCATGCGCATCGAGAAAGGTCACGCGGCGGGCAACGAGCTGAACGGTCAGACGACCGCGCTGAATCTCGGGCTTGGCGGCATGGTCTCGGCCAAGAAGGACTGCATCGGCAAGACCCTCGCGCAGCGCCCCGAGATGAACCGCGACGACGCGATCCGGCTGGTGGGCTTCCGCCCCGTGGACCGCAGCCTGAAACTGATCGCCGGGTCGCATTTCATCAACCAGGATGAAGAGGCCGTCATGGCAAACGATCAGGGCTGGATGACCTCGGTCGCCTACTCGCCCTCGCTGGGCCATTCCATCGGGTTGGGCTTCATCAAGTCCGGACACGAGCGCATGGGCGAAATCGTTCGCGCCGTCAGCCCGATCCACGATACGGAAATGGATGTCGAAATCGTCTCGGCGCATTTCATCGACCCCGAAGGAGAACGTCTCCGTGCCTGAATTCACGCTCATCTCTGCCCCGCCGCTGGCGGGTTACGATCAAAGCTTTGATGGCGTGACCCTGAGCGCGCCTGCAGATCTGGCGATTGTGTCGATCGCCCTGCCCCTGGGCGGCGAAGCGGCGGCGGAAAACGCGATCAGCGCTGCCTATGGCGCCGCCTTGCCCGCTCCCGGAAAATCGGTGCTGTCCAAGGATGGCAAAGCCCGTCTGGTACGCCTGTCGCCGGACGCGGCATTCGTGATCTTCACCCACGCGACCCCGGACGTCGAGCCGCATGTGGCCGCCAGGCTGAAAGGCGACGCCTATACAACCGACCAGACCGATGTCTGGACCGGACTCGAGATCGCCGGACCCCGCGCGCGCACCGCCCTGGAACGCATCTGCCCGCTGGACATTTCGCCGCAGACCTTTGTCGAGGGTGACGCAGCGCGAACTATCATGGAACATTTGGGGGTTCTTATTATCCGCACCGGCGACGACGGCTTTCTGCTTCTTTCCGCCAGTTCGTCCGCCAAATCGTTCCTGCACGCGGTCGAAACATCCATCCACAATACTGCCTGAAATCCGGGCGGAAAAGTGACTCCGAAGAAGGAAAATAGCGATGTATCTTGACACGTTGAGCGCAACCCAAGCACCCGTTCCTTCTGCGATCCATTGCCGGCGTAGCCTGTCGGGTGATTTCGTGTTCCTGTCGCAGGACGAAACCGTGACCTTCGCCGCCGAGGCCTGTATCGACGTGCTGCGATCGGCCAACCGGCTGACCGGTGAAGACGGGTATCGCTGGACCCACCACATCGGCGAAGACTGCCTGGAGGACGGGCCGATCTGTGGTCCGGATCAGACGCTGGTATTGGTCGGCGGGGTCGATAACCCCTGGCGTCCTTCGCAGGAACGCCTGCTGGATCTGCGCGCCTGCATCCGCAACGCCGCGCGGGTCTGCGTGGTGGGGGCCGCGGTCTTCGTTCCGCTGGCCGCCGGCGTTCTGGGCGCCAAGCAGCTATCCGTTCATCCGAATTTCCGCCCGGGCGTGCGCGAAACCGGCCGGACAGTGGAACTGACCGAGGGCGCCACCTGTCACCACAAGGCGCTTTCCAGTGCCGTCAGCCCCACCGCGGCGATCCGCATGATGGTGGAACTGGTGGGCGCGCGCGACGGCGAATTCACCCGCGCAACGCTGACGAAATATCTTGGCCTGAGCGACCCGGACGAGGATATCGGCATGGCCGAGCACTGGCGTTACAAGCGGCTGGCCCAGGGCAACCTGGTAATCAGTGATGCACTCAAGATCATGCTGGATCACCTTGAGGACACGCTGAGCGTGGGCCAGATCGCGGATATTCTCGAGGTTTCTCCGCGCAAACTGGAACGCGGGTTCCGCGACCTCCTCAATCAGACACCGCTGAAAGTCTATCGCGATCTGCGTTTGGACCGCGCGCGAAGCCTGCTGGCGCAGACCTCGATGCCGATGAATGAAATCTCCGTCGCCTGCGGCTTTTCCAACGTGACGCTGATGAAGAAATGGTTCATCGAGAAATATGGCGAGTTGCCCGGCCAGGTGCGCCAGCACGCCTTTGGCGGAATGCTCCGCGCGTGATTTGACCGGGATCGGCCGCCTTGCCATTCTATAGCCCATGATACGTGGCGTTCTTCTGGATATGGCGGGCGTGCTCTATGATGGCGAGCAGGCCATCGAAGGCTCGGCCGAAGCGGTCCGGCGGCTGCATGATGCCGGTTTTCCCATACGTGTCATCACCAACTCAACCCGCAAGCCACGGCGGCTGTTGTTGCGGAGACTGGCCAAGCTGGGTTTCGATATCGATGCCGAGCAGCTCTTTACCCCGGCCAGCGCCGCGCGCGCCCGGTTGGTGAAAAAGGACCACGCCGCCCAATTGCTGATCCACCCGGATCTGGCCGAAGATTTTGACGATATACCCACGGGCAAGGAGGTGCAGGCGGTGGTCGTCGGGGACGCGGCTGAGTATTTCACCTATGACGCGATGAACGCGGCATTTCGCGCCTTGATGGATGGCGCCGAACTGCTGGCGCTGGCCAATAACCGCTGCTTCCGGGACGCCGGCGGTGCGCTCAGCATTGATGTGGGCGCCTATGTCGCCGCGCTTGAATATGCCAGCGGCACGTCGGCCAGCGTTCTGGGCAAGCCCGCCCAGGCGTTCTTCGAGACGGCACTGGCCAGCATGCAGGTTCCGGCAGCGGATGCGGTCATGATCGGTGACGACGCCGAGGCCGATGTGGCCGGCGCTCTCACGGCCGGGATCGGCACCGCGGGATTGGTGCGCACGGGCAAGTATCGTGACGGGGATGAAGCCCGGGTCACACCGAAACCCAGTTTCATCGCCTCGGACCTGTCTGAGGCCGTTGACTGGATTCTGAACAGGAAAGACCGCAAAGAATAAACCCCCGGAGAGGTTGCTCTCCGGGGGTGTGTTTCCTGGGTTTCGCCGGCAGCTACCCGGCGTGGCGCGCCTCATCCCGGAACTCGGTTTCGTCGGTCACGGTAAAGCGGCCGCCCTTGATTTTCTGGATCTTGCCGTCGCGCAAGAGCTTCCCGAACGAACGCAGCCCATCCTCGCGCGAGAAATTCTCTTTCTCGACTTCCTGGATCTTGTGCATCAGCATCGGGCGCGAAAACTGCGAACGACCCTCGACATCCGACATGTAGGCAGCGGCGGCTTCCAGCAGCTCGGACAGCTGGGTCGCGCCCATCTGCCGGGCATATTCGGTGAAGTTGCTGCCGGTATCGCGCGCATCGCCATCGTCTGCGCCGGCTTGCTCGGCGGTGGCCGAAACACGGCGGGGGCGGATCGGCGCCTGTTCGGTGTCGACACGCTGCTCGGCCACCAGTTTCAGCGGCGCCGGACGGCTTTCGGCCGGGCGCTCAGAACGGTTGCTGCCCTCGGTCGAACTGGGGCGACGCGGACGCACCACGCTGGCAAGATCGCTGCGATACGGCGCGTCATCCACGTTCTTTTTCAGATCCGCACCCGCCTTCTTTTCGGCCCTTGTCGCGGCCACGGCGGCGCGCAGGTGCTGGATGGCGCTGCGGCGCTGGTTTGATTCCGGCTTTTCAAGCTGGCTGTCGGCCTCGTCGAAAATCCGCTCAATATCCGAACTGCCATCCGCCGCGTCAAACCTGTATCGGCCTTCGCGGGCGGCCGGCTGTTCTTCTTCGGCAATACCGGGTTCTTCCGCATCGGCCTGGGCTTCATCGTCCTCGTCAGTCCCGGCTGCTTCCAGATCGGCTTCGACCTCGGCCAGTTCACGCTGCAGGTCTTCTTCCTGTTCCGGGCTCAGCAGCGTATCATCGGAGTCCTCGTCGGTTCCTTCGGCCGCGTCGTCTTCTGCCTCTTCGTCCGAAGAGGCATCGGCGACCATACTTCCGCCTATCGTGGCTTCGAAATCCTCGTTCTTCATCTTGATGACGCGGGCGTTCAACGGATCGCGCATCTCGTCTTCGTCGCCCACGGCTTCTTCGCCCTCGGCTTCTTCACCCTGGGCGTCATCGAATGGCGCCTCACCCGATTGCAACATCTCCGCGGTCTCATCCGCGGGCTGTTCCTCCAGGTCGGCCAGATCATCCTCGGCCGTGCTTTCATCGACGGTATCGGCTTCACCGATCAGTTCATCGCCCTCGCCACCTGTCGCAACGTCATCGTGGTCCTCATCGGTGATGGAATCGGCCAGAAGTTGCGACAACGTGTCTTCGAAACCGTCATCCGCCTCCGGCACGCTCGTTGCCGGCATATCTGCCGCGACGCTCTCTTCTTCGGGCTCCGCGTCTTCTAGCACTTGCTCTTCTTCGATTTCGCGCGCCCGCTTGCCAGCCAGCGACATCAACATGTCGGCATCCGTGTCGGCGCCGGTCTCTGCCGTTTCGCTCGCCCGCAGTTCGGCGGCGTCGTCCATGGCCAGAGCAGCGTCCAGATCGGCGGCTGTTTCGCTCAGGAAGTCCTGCGCATGTTCGTCTTCGCTGTAATCGTCGTCCTCGTAGGGCTGTTCGCTCTGCGATACGACCGACCGAATACGGCTCAGCTTGGCAGCAACGCTTTCGGAATCGGCGGCAGGCGCCTCCGCTTCCTCGGTTTCGTAAAATGACGGTACTTCAGGTTCTGCAGATTTCTGGAAAAATTCCTCTGCGGTTTCAATCGTTTCCTCCGCAACCTCTTCCGCCTCGGTCACCGGATCTTCTGTCGGGGCAACAACTTCTTCTGTGGCGGGTGCCTCCAGTTCGTCAGACGCTGTTTCAGCCTCGGCTTCAGCCGGCTCAGCGATCCTGGCAACTTCGTCCTCGAACGGTTCGGCATGTGCCTCTGCCGGGGCTGCACTCGACAGATCCTCGGCCGGTTCATCCGCAAGGTAGTCGGTCGCAACGAGATTATCGGCCGGATCGGGCACGGGAGTGTCAGCAACCGTTTCCTCGTATTCCGGACCGATTTCCGCGCGACTATCCTCGTCGGCGGCACCGATCGGTTCCTCGACAGGTTCGGCATCCGCCACCGCGTCAAAGGTCGTTTCCTGAACTTCCTCTTCCGCGGTTTCCGTGGCGGCGTCTTCCGGCATCGCGTCGGTCGGTTCCGCGGCTTCCGGCGTTTCGGCGACGGCTTCCGCGATCACTTCGGCGGCTTCCTCTGGCGCGGCTTCCTGCGCGTCAAGGACAGGCTCTGCCACGGGTTCCGCAGCTTCGGACGCTTCGGCCTCCGACGGTTCGGCTGGGGTTGTTTCCTCGGGCTGCCTCAGCCCGGCATCCGCCAGCGCCGCGGCAAGCGCGGGGCTCTCGCCTGCGCGCAGCACGATCTTACCCTGATCTTCATGCGCCTCGACCCGGCGTGCGATTTCGCGTTCGGCGATGCGGGCCAGCATCTCGGCATCCGGCGTCGGAGGTTCGGCGCCGAAATAGCGATCATCAGCAGCGAGGTCGCGGAAATACTCGGCAATCGCCTTCATCGTTTCGAAGGAGTCGTCGAACCCCTCAAGCGTGCACGAGAATGTTCCGTAGGAAACCGTAAGAATTTTACTTGTATTAACCATATTGTCGCTCGCTTTGCTTTGCCTGCAAAGAAGGTATTTACCATCAGCCTCGGGACGAAAGCTGCCCGATTCTTAGAGTTTTAACGTACCATTTTGTGGCGAGAATGTGTTCACTTGGATAAATAGCGGTTAATTCCGGGGAAAAAATGATCGTTCAACAATCACACCCCGTCACCCTGATTGGTGGTGCAGCGGTAAACAATCAAGGGCTTGCGCGCGCATTGGCTTTGGCACCGGTCGTCGTAGCAGCCGATGGCGGGGCCGATACGGCGCTGGTCCAGGGGGTGACGCCTGATGCGGTTATTGGTGATTTCGACTCGATCAGCGAATCGGCTCGCGATGTGATTCCCGATTGCCGTCTGCACCCGATCACGGAACAGGACAGCACCGATTTCGACAAGTGCCTGGGCAATATTCGCGCGCCCTTGATCATCGGTCTGGGGTTTGCCGGCGCACGGATGGATCACCAGCTGGCCGCGTTCAATTCGTTGGTACGCCACCCGGCGCAGCGCTGTATTCTGGTGGGCGAGGCCGACCTGGCCTTTCTCTGCCCGCCGTCACTGCGGCTTGAGGTGCCCCCCGCCACGCCGTTATCCCTCTTTCCGATGGGGGCAGTCGAAGGCATCTCGGACGGGTTGAACTGGCCGATTGCCGGGCTGAATTTCGCACCTGACGGGCGGGTCGGCACCTCGAACCGGACCACCGGACCGGTTTACCTTGACGTCACCGCGCCCAAAATGCTTGTCATCCTGCCCAATTCAACACTGGAAAGTGTCGCTGCCGCGCTCCTGGAAACCACTTCCGCCTGGGAATGACCCCAATTGGTCAGGCGGGTGGCATCGGCCGGCGCTGCATGGCCCGTTCTCGCACAAAGACGTAAAGACCCGACCCGACGATCAGCGCGATGCCGACAAATGTCAGCCCGTCGGGCAAATCGCCAAAGATGTAGAACCCGAAAATCGTGGCGCCCACGATCTCAAGATACTGCAACGGCGCCAGGACCGAGGCAGGGGCCAGCGACAGAGCGAAGCTGATACAGATATGGCTGATCGTCGCGATAATCCCCAGGGCCGCCAGCAGTTTCAACTCACGCGCCTCGGGCCAGGCCGGATCCAGCGGGCCGATGTTACTGCCGTCAAAGACCCAGAGCACCGGAACGGCTATCACCAGGGCGGCCAACCCGGTATAGACCTGAAGCGTGATCGGGTGCATCCGCGTCGCCATGCGACGTGTCAGGATCATGTAGAACGCAAAGCAGAGCGCGGTGACCAAAGGCAATAGCGAGACGGGGCCAAGTTCTTGAAAACTGGGCTGAATGATCAACAATGCGCCACCGAACCCGACGACACAGGCGATATAACGGCGCAGGCCCACCTGTTCGCCCAACAGCCAGCCCCCCAACAGCGTCAGGATGAAGGGTTCGACGAAAAAGATCGCGATCGCGTCGGCGATCGGCATGAACCGGACCGCGGTAAAGAAAAATGCGGTGGCCACCATCAGCAGGGCCGACCGCGCCAGGTGCAGGCCCAGTTCCGCGCGATCCGGCCGGTGCATCCAGCCCATCAGCGCCGCCAGTGGCAGCAGCAGCGCACTTTGTACCAGGAACCGCGTGGCGGCGATCTGACCCACCGCAACCGCATCGCCGATCAGCTTGGCCATACTGTCCATCAGCGGGGCAATCAGCGAAAACCCCACCATCAGAAGAATACCGTAAAGGGTGCGATCCCTGGCCATGCCGCGACGCTATGCGCAGCGCGACGGATTGGCAATCGGGATCGGAAAAAAGGCGACCTTTAGCGGGCCGACCTGCGCTGTGCATCGGCCGCCAGCCGGTCGAACGGGTCCGGGCGATTGGCCAGCGCCTTCGGTTTGCGGTCCAGCGTTGCCAGCCGCGCCACAAGGAGCTGGATTTTCGCGCTCACCCCCTCGGGCGCCTCTTCCTCGCCCTGAAGGTGCAGCTTCGCGGATTGGAACGCGTCCTTCTTGCGCGGCGCTCTGATAACGGTCGCCTTTGCGGCATCTTCGGCCTCGGCGTTATCCGCGGTCTTGCGCCGGAAAAACGGGAGATACAGGGTGAAACCACGTGTCGGCGCGTCCGCCGCGATTGCTGCATTTTCGGCGTTTTCGGCCATATTAGTCTCTGATTTCATGTCAAACTGGCCCCCGCGTTCTTGCCGTGGCGTGATCAGCGACATGGGAAATTTCCATCCGGATTTCTCGGCAATGGGCGCAGCCGGGAGACCAGCCTCTGCCGGCCCAGCTGTCGGGTTTTCCCGGCGGCGGCGCAAGGAGAACTTGGCAAAGATCGAACGCATCGTGCGACATTCCTGAGTCAATTAGAACTTGTCTCAAAATCGCTCGACCTTCCCGGCGAAAATTGGGCGCCGGCGTGGTTATTTGGCGAAAACGGTGGAGAAATCAGCAGTTTGGAACGTTGACGGCCAACCCGCCAAGCGATGTTTCCTTGTATTTCTCGCTCATATCCGCACCGGTCTGGCGCATTGTTTCGATACAGGCATCAAGCGGCACCAGATGGGTGCCGTCGCCGCGCAGGGCCAGCGATGCCGCCGACACCGCCTTGATCGCGCCCAGGCCGTTGCGTTCGATGCACGGTACCTGCACCAGGCCTTTGACCGGATCGCAGGTCATGCCCAGATGATGCTCCAGCGCGATCTCGGCGGCGTTTTCAATCTGCGCTGGCGTGCCGCCCAGAACAGCCGCCAGCCCGGCCGCCCCCATCGCCGAAGCAGAGCCTACTTCGGCCTGACAGCCCGCTTCGGCACCGCTGATCGAGGCGTTGAACTTTACCAGACCGCCAATCGCCGCCGCGGTCAGCAGGAAATCTTCGATCTGTTTTTCCGACGCACCCGGCACATGTTCGAGCCAATATTTGATGACCGCCGGCACCACACCGGCCGCGCCGTTGGTGGGCGCGGTCACCACCTGCCCGCCGGCCGCGTTCTCTTCGTTCACGGCCATCGCGTAAACGCTCATCCAATCGTTGATCTTGTGCGGTGCGTTCAGGTTGGTACCGCGTTCCGCGATCAGCGCATCGCGGATACCCTTGGCGCGGCGCTTTACGTTCAGCCCGCCGGGCAAAACACCGTCGGTGTTCATGCCGCGCTCGATACAATCATCCATCACCTGCCAGATACGCGCCACGCCGGATGTCAGGTTTTCCGGCCCGCCACGCGAATGTTCGTTGGCTTTCTTCATCTCGGCGATGGTCTTGCCGCTGGTTTCGGCCATCTCAAGCATTTCCGCCGCGGTCTTGAACGGATAGGGCACCGGATCGCCCTCTTCGGTGTTGCGGCCCTGCGCCAGTTCAGCCTCGGTCATCACAAAGCCGCCGCCGATCGAGTAATAGGTTTCCTGCAGGATCACGTCGCCCTGCTTGTCGGTGGCCATCAGGATCATGCCATTGGCGTGGCCCGGCAGGTTGGGGCCAAAATCGAACAGCAGATCTTCCTTGGGATTGAACTTGAGCTCGGGCAGCCCCTTGGGGTGCACCGTGTGCGTTTCGCGTATCTGCTCCAACGCGGCTTCGGCCTTGTCGTTGTCATAGCTGTCGGGAACAAAGCCTGCGAGCCCCAGGATCGTGGCCCTGTCGGTGGCATGGCCGACACCGGTAAACGCAAGCGACCCATGCAACGAGCCCTTGACCCCGTGGCAGGTGAACTCTGCCGCGCGCATCTTGTCCAGAAACCGCGCCGCCGCCACCATCGGCCCCATCGTGTGCGACGATGACGGGCCGATACCCACTTTGAACATGTCGAAGACAGAAAGAAACATCAGCTGGCAAACCCTTCTGGCGGATTGGCGTATCGCGGGGCGGTGAACGGATGCGGCCCCAGACCCTCGGCATCTATGGCACGTCGGACGCTGGCGCAAGGCTCCAGTCGCGCCGCCATAGCCTGCAAATGCGGCCATTTCGACAGGTCGAACCAGTCACAGCCGCCCACCGGGTAAAGCACCATCCAGCGCAACAGGCAAGCAACATAGAAATCCAGCACCGAACGGGCCGCGCCGCCAAACCAGGCAGGACGGGCGGCTGCCGCGGCATCGAGCGCGGCAAGGTGGTGTGACAACTGCCCGTGCACATGCCCGCGCAGGCCCTCTTGATGCGCGCGGTCCGGCCCGACATATTGCTCCGAATAAAACAGCAGCCGCATCCCCGAATGCACCGTGTTTGACGTGAAGAAGAGCCATTTCAGAAACGTCGCACGTTGGGGGCTGTCCGGGGCCGGCGCCATGCCGCCGTGGCGATCCGCCAGCCAAAGCAGGATTGCCCCGGTTTCGAAGATCGGCCCGTCGGGCGTTTCCAGCACCGGGATCAGCCCGGCGGGGTTCAGTTGCAGATACTCGGCAGACCTTTGCGCGCGCTTGCGCCTGTCCACCAGCACGGCGTCATAGGGCTGTTCCATCTCTTCCAGCGTCAGCCGCACGATCAGGGACGCATTGTCTGGTGCATAATGCAGGCGATAGGGCGTGTTCATGTCACGACCCTATGGCACCCTTGGTGCCCCGCCCGTCAAAAAACGACGCCTCGGCCGTCAAAACTTGCCCTCGGCATGGATTGCCCCCTCGCACCCCGCCTGCATTGCCCCTATAACCGCTGCCAAAGATCGGGGAGTCGCTCATATGTCCGGAGAATTATCGCCCATTGACAAGGCCAAGTTCGTTGCCGCCAAGCGTGCTGTCGATTTTGTCGAGGACGGGATGCGCGTGGGGCTCGGCACCGGCAGCACCGCCGCCTGGATGGTGCGCTGCCTGGGCGAGATGGTTCGCGATGACGGGCTGAAAATCCGCGGTGTGCCGACCTCGACCCGGACCGCCGACCTGGCGCGCGAAGTGGGGATCGAGGTGATCAGCCTTGATGAGGCGAAGTGGCTGGATGTCACGATCGACGGGGCGGATGAATTCGATGCCGACCTCAACCTGATCAAGGGCGGCGGCGGCGCATTGTTGCAAGAAAAGATCGTGGCGACCGCCTCGGACCAGATGATCGTGATTGCCGATGTTGGCAAGGAGGTCGAAACCCTCGGTGCGTTCCCCCTGCCGGTCGAGGTCATTCCGTTCGGCTGGCAGACCACGAAATCGCTGATCGAGGAATTGTTGATCAGCATGGATGTCCTTGGCCGCGACGCCACCCTGCGGATGAATGGCGAAAGCCCCTTCGTGACCGACGAGGGCAATTACATCCTTGATCTGCACCTGGGCCGGATCGGCAACGCGCAACAATTGTCTCTGGCGATGAACCAGATGCCGGGGGTGGTTGAAAACGGGCTGTTCATTGATATCTGCGACGTGGTGGTTCTGGGCTATGGCGATGGCCGGGTCGAGACGCGCGACATCAACCAGGGCACGGTGGAAGAGGACCGTCTGGATTTCCTGGAATCCGACAACCTGTTCACCGATATGCTTGATTAAGGCAGGAAACGGAATGGCGTTTGACTATGATCTCTTTGTGATCGGTGGCGGCTCGGGCGGGGTCCGGGCGGCGCGGGTGGCGGCCTCGGGCGGGGCAAAGGTGGCGCTGGCCGAAGAGGACCGCTATGGCGGCACCTGCGTGATCCGCGGCTGTGTGCCCAAGAAACTGATGGTCTTTGCCTCGGAATTCGCCGGCACACCCGATCAGGCGCGGGCCTATGGCTGGGATCTCTCGCTGGGTGCGTTTGACTGGACGGCCTTCTCGGGTCAGCTGAATACCGAGCTTGACCGCCTGGAAGAGGTCTATCGCAACCTGCTGAAGAACAGCGGTGTGGATAGTTTCGACGCCCGCGCACGGCTGACCGACGCGCATACCGTCGAGCTCAGCACCGGCAAGAGCTTTACCGCCAAGCACATTCTGGTGGCGACCGGCGGCCATCCGGTGCGCCCGGACATGCCCAACGCGCATCTGGGCATGGTCTCGGACGACATTTTCAAACTCAAGAAGCTGCCCAAGTCCGTGCTGATCGTTGGCGGCGGATATATCGCCTGTGAATTTGCCGGTATCCTCAATGGCCTGGGCGTGAACGTGACACAATACTACCGCGGCGCGCAGATCCTGCGCGGCTTCGATGACGAGGCACGCGGGCTGATCGCCGAATCGATGCAGGAAAAGGGCATCGACCTGCATCTGGGGACCAACATCCTGGAAATGGCACCGGCCTCCGCAGATCATTCGGCCAGCCACGCCGGCACAGGTTCAGATGCGGCGATGGGTGCCCCTGTCGGCACCACGCAAGATCTTCTGCCCGGCGCCGAGGACACCGGCGAACCGGTCTGGGTCAAGGCGACCAACGGATCGGAAAACGTGTTCGACGCGGTGTTCTTCGCCACCGGGCGCGACCCGAACACCGCCGACATGGGGCTGGAAGAGGTCGGCGTGAAAATCGGCCGGCGGGGTGAGATCGTGGTTGATGAATACAGCCAGAGTTCGGTGCCGTCGATCTACGCGATCGGCGACGTGACCAACCGCGTTGCCCTGACGCCGGTGGCTATCCGCGAAGGCATGGCCTTTGTCGAAACCGTGTTCAACGGCAATCCGACGCCGGTGGATCATGAACTGATCCCGACCGCGATCTTCACCCAGCCGGAAATGGGCACGGTTGGCATGAGTGAGGAAGAGGCCCGCGAACAGGAGCCGGTCGAAATCTACTGCACCTCGTTCCGGCCGATGAAATCCGCCTTTGCCAACCAGCCAGACCGGGTGCTGTTCAAGCTTGTCGTGTCCAAGGCGACGCGCAAGGTGCTTGGCTGCCACATGGTCGCGCCCGGTGCCGGCGAAATGATCCAGCTGGCGGGTATTGCCATCAAGATGGGTGCCACCAAGGAAGATTTCGACAGGACCGTGGCGGTACATCCCACCATGTCCGAAGAGATTGTCACGATGCGGGAGCCGATCAGGACAGCTTGAAATTTTGCCTTTACGGCACAGGTTAGATACACCGCTTGGAAAAGCGGCATAAGAAGGGAAGATGATACATGGCTGGACATTCTGGCGGCCCCTGGGGCGGCGGCGGAAATTCGGGCGGCGGCGATGACGACCGCGGCGGCAATCGCGGCGGCAGGCGCCCGCCGGAGGGCGGGCAGATCCCCGAAATCGAACAGCTTGTGAAAAAAGGCCAGGACCAGTTGCGTGTGCTGATGGGCGGTCGCGGCGGCAATAGCGGCGGCGGTGCGGGCGGCGGCGGTAATGGCGGCGGCATCGGCAGGGGCACCATATTTCTGGGACTTGCGGCGGCTGTTTTTGCCTGGGGGATGGCCAGCTTCTACACGGTCAAGCCCGAAGAACAGTCGATCGAGCTGTTTCTGGGCGAATTTTCCGGCATCGGCACCGAGGGTCTGAACTTTGCCCCCTGGCCGGTGGTCACCTACGAGGTCTTCAACGTCACCACCAACCGCACCGAGGATATCGGTGTGCGCCGGTCGGGCCGGGACAATGACGGGCTGATGCTGACCACCGACGAGAATATCGTCGACATTGATTTCCAGGTGGTCTGGAACATCAAGGACGCCAAGAATTTCAAGTTCTCGCTGAAATATCCCAACGATTCGGTCCGCGCGATTTCCGAGGCCGCGATGCGCGAAGTTATCGCGCAATCCGAACTGGCCCCGATCCTGAACCGCGACCGGGCCGCGATCGAGGCGCGGGTCAAGGAGCTGATCCAGACCACGCTGGACAACCGCGAAACCGGCATCAACATCGTCCGCGTCAACTTCAACAAGGTGGACCCGCCCAGCCAGCGCGTGAACGTGACGGACACCGAAGGGCGCACGTCATCGGTGTCGGTGATCGACGCCTTCCGCGACGTGCAGGCGGCAGAGCAGGAACGCGACAGGGTGGAGCGCCAGGCCGATGCCTATGCCAACCGCAAACTGGCCGAGGCGCGCGGTGAATCCGCCCAATTGCTCGAAGCGGCCGAGGGGTATCGCGCCCGCGTCGTGAACGACGCCGTGGGTGAGGCCAGCCGTTTCCTGGCCGTTCTGGCCGAGTACCGCGAAGCGCCGGAAGTGACCCGCAAGCGCCTCTATCTGGAAACGATGGAAAAGGTGCTGGGCGATGTCGACAAGATCATCCTTGAAAATAACACCAATGGCGGTGCGCAGGGCGTGGTGCCCTACCTGCCGCTGAACGAACTGCGCCGCAATCAGGGGGCAAACTGATGGGAAAAACCAAACTCCTCATTCCGATTCTCATCGTTGCCGTGGTCGCGGTGCTGTCGGCGATCTTCATCGTCGATGAACGTGAGAAGGTCCTGGTCCTGCGCTTTGGCCAGATCAAGCAGGTACGGGTCGAGCCCGGCCTGGGTTTCAAGGTGCCGTTGCTGGACGAGGTGGTCCGCTACGAGGACCGGATCCTGTCGCTGGAAACCCCGGTTATCGAAGTCACCCCCGCCGATGACCGGCGGCTTGAGGTGGACGCCTTCGTGCTGTACCGCATCACCGACGTGGTGCAGTTCAGGCAGGCCCTTGCGGCCGGCGGCGAGCGTGAGGCGGCAATCCAGCTAAACGACATTCTTGACGGTCAGATCCGGGCGGTTCTGGGTTCGCAAGGCGTGACATCAAATACCATCCTGTCACCTGAACGCGCGGGCCTGATGGAACAGATCAGAACCCGTGCCGACAGCCGCGCCGCGGCGCTTGGCCTGGATGTGGTCGATGTGCGCCTGCGCCAGACCAATCTGCCCGAGCAGAACTTTGACGCGACGCTTCAGCGGATGATTGCCGAACGTGAACGTGAGGCCACCGACGAACGCGCCCGGGGCCGCGAGGCCGCGCAGCGTGTGACAGCAACCGCCGACCGAACCTACGAGGAGATCCTGTCGGAAGCGCGCCGTGATGCCCGGATCATCGAAGGTGAGGCCGACGCGGAACGCAACAAGATCTTTGCCGAAGCCTATGCGCAAGATCCCGAATTCTTCGAGTTCTACCGTTCGCTGGCGGCCTATGAGCAATCGCTCACCGGTCAGAATTCGTCGATGGTCCTTTCGCCCGACAGCGAATTCTTCAACTATCTGCGGTCCGATCAGGGCGCCGCGGCCATCCGTTCGCAGCAGGCGCAATGATCGAAACCACGTTTCTGGCCCTCGGGCTGGTACTGATTGTCGAGGGGCTGGTCTATGCACTGGCCCCTTCGCTTATTGACCAGTTGTTGGTGGCACTGCGGGCCATGCCGATCGAAAGCCGCCGCCTCCTGGGCTGTCTTGCCATCGTTCTGGGGCTTATCATGGTCTGGGTCGCCAAAACGCTTGGCGCCTGATAAGCTGCCCCAGACCATCACATGCACGTGACCGGATGTTGCGGTCTTTGCGATCTGCGGATCGGCACCTAAATATATCAATAGACAGGTCCGGCTTCGTGGCCGGGTAATTTGAGGACACCAAGGGAGATTTTCGCGTGAAGGCTCAATCCGTTCCGGTAACACGGCAGAATATCAACAGTTTGCGCGCATTCTGGCTGACGGCACTGACGTTTGCGCTGCTGCTGGCACAAAGCATTGTGGCCCAGGCTCGGCCCGACAGTTTTGCTGATCTGGCCGAGAAATTCAGCCCTGCGGTCGTGAACATCACCACATCGACGGTCATGGCACAGGGCACCGGCCCGTCGCCCATCGTTCCCGAAGGTTCTCCGTTCGAGGATTTCTTTCGCCAGTTCCGCGAACGGAACGAAGACGGCGACCGCCCCCGCCGCACTTCGGCCCTGGGCTCGGGTTTCGTGATTTCCGAGGATGGCTATGTGGTCACCAACAACCACGTGATCGAAAGCGCCGATGAAATCATCGTCGAATTCTACTCGGGCAAGGAGCTTGAGGCCAAGGTGATCGGCACCGACCCCAAGACCGATATCGCATTGCTGAAGGTCGATGCGAAAGAGCCATTGCCCTTCGTCAGTTTTGGCGACAGCGATCTGGCGCGCGTGGGCGATTGGGTGGTTGCGATGGGCAACCCGCTTGGACAGGGTTTTTCCGTCAGTGCGGGCATCGTATCGGCCCGCAACCGGGCGCTGTCCGGTACCTATGACGATTACATCCAGACCGACGCCGCGATCAACCGCGGCAATTCGGGCGGGCCGCTCTTCAACCTCGACGGCGAGGTGATCGGCGTGAACACCGCAATCCTCAGCCCCAATGGCGGTTCGATCGGCATCGGATTCTCGATGGCGTCGAACGTCGTCACCAAGGTTGTCAAACAGCTTCAGGAATTCGGTGAAACCCGCCGCGGCTGGCTGGGTGTCCGCATCCAGGATGTGACCGATGACGTAGCCGAGGCGATTGGCCTCGAGAAGGTTGCCGGCGCTTTGGTGACCGATGTTCCCGAGGGCCCCGCCGCCGAGGCCGGCATGGAATCCGGTGATGTGATCATCTCGTTTGACGGCAAGGAAGTCGAAGATACCCGCGGCCTGGTGCGCCAGGTGGGTAATACCGAGGTCGGCAAGACGGTACGCGTGAAGGTGTTCCGCGATGGCAAGACACAGACGCTGAAGGTCACACTGGGTCGCCGCGAAGCGGCGGAAGGCGCGGTTCCCGCCGCCCAACCGGGCACCGAGGACGATGATGCCGAGGAACCTCAGCAAAAGGAAATGCTGGGCCTCTCGCTGAGCGCCATCACGAACGAGGCGCGCACGGCGCTGAACCTCGATGCAGACACGACCGGCCTTCTGGTCACGGATGTGGATGAGCTTTCTGAAGCCTACGAAAAAGGCGTGCGTCCGGGTGATCTGATCACCGAAGCCGGCGCAGGCATGCTCAAGATCGCCGGAATCGCCGAATTCGAAGATCTGGTGGACAAGGCGAAGGATGCCGGCCGCAAATCCATCCTGCTGCGCGTCGTACGCGATCAGGATGCCAGGTTCGTGGCACTGCCGCTGGAAGAAAAGAAGAAAGACGGCGAATAATACCGCTGCCTTCGCAGAACAAATGAACGGGCGCTCCGAATTCGGGGCGCCTTTTCTTGTTCACTGGCCGAGCTTGGTTAGAGATCACGATTTCCGGTTTGCGCCCGGGCTTGCCAAGCAACCGGAGCCGCGCGAGGCGCAAAGTGCCAAGGATGAGACTGTTCGCAAAGCGGCAGACATACCCTTTGCCTGCCGCGCTGCGCTAGCGTTTCCCGTAATAGAGTCCGACCACGTGTTCGGCCTCGGCAAAGAACAGCCAGCGCGATGCGGCGATGCCCATCAGGTGCAGCACGATCGCAACCAGGGCCAACGCATGCGCGAAGGGGATCAGGATCAACAGAACCGGCAGGACAAAGCCCAGAACCAGCGCAATGGCCCGTAATTTCACCGCGTGCTTGCGGCCCACCTCAAAGACCAGTTCGCGCAGCAGGTAATTGGTGCCTGTATGCGGCGGTTCGAACGCGCGGACGCTGCCGATATTTCCCAGCCCCGTGGCGCTGGCCATGTCGGTGCCGCTCTGTTTCAGCGCAGTGTCGCCGCGTACCCACCAGATCACCTGGATCACGGCGGCAATCGGCAGCAGGATCTTGGCCAGCGCCAATTGGCCGGCCAGAAGCGCGCCACCGGCCAGCGAGATCGACAACAGAAGCGCAGGCGTCAACGCGGTTTTCCAGCGCGGCACGGTGCTGAGCTGGGCATAGATCATCGAGGTGGCATAGACCGTCGCCAGGCAAAGCACCGCACCGATCCATCCCAAGGGGGCCAGTTTCACGTCCAGAAAGATCAGCAATGCCGCATAAAGCCCCATGACCAAAAGAGCGGCCACGGCGGCCACGCCCTCGCGGCTGAGCCAGCTGCTGCGCCATTGGCTGAAGGCCTTGATGGCGCGTTCGGGATGGCCCAGGTGAAAGGTCGAGGCCAGCAACCCGCCCACCGCCAAGCCGAAACCCATCGCGAAAAACACGAAAGCGACCCAGCCCGAGACATCCGGCAGCCCGAGACCGAGGAAAAACAGCAGGCCAAAGCCAAGACCCGAGAGGGTGGTGAAGACGATGACCGAAGGGGCCGGGTGCATCTCAGATCCTTTCCAGTGCCTTGTCGAGCCAGCCGAGGAAGCCCCTGGGCTCTTCCACCACCGGTTCAAGAAACGGGGCCAGCACGTCCACCTCGCCGGCCCGGTCCATCTGATCCTTGGGGCGAGGCGGCAGGTATTTGTTGACCGGCTTGGTGCCTTGCTCGGGCATCAGGTCCATGCCGCCACGTTCGGCGCTCAGCTTGCTGACATGGCTTTCCGGGTCCGCGAAATCGCCGAAATGGCGCGCGCCGGCGGGACAGGTGCGCACGCAGGCGGGCACGCGGTCCACTTCCGGCAAGTTCTCGTTATAGATGCGGTCGACACAGAGCGTGCATTTCTTCATCACCCCCTCGGCGGCATCAAGCTCTCGCGCACCATAGGGGCAGGCCCAGGCGCAGAGCCCGCAACCGATGCAGTCGCTTTCATTGACCAGCACGATCCCGTCCTCGACGCGCTTGTAGCTGGCGCCGGTCGGGCAGACGGTGACGCAGGGCGCGTCCTCGCAATGCAGGCAGGATTTCGGGAAGTGGATCAGCTGGGCGGCCGGGTGCGGCATCTCGGACGTGGCCAGTGGCTGTACCTCATAGCTGTGCACGCGATTCAGAAACGTGCCGGAAGCCGCACCGTCATAGGCGTTCTGATCGGAAAGCGGCGCGCCGTAATTCTCGGTATTCCAGCCCTTGCAGGACACGACACAGGCGTGGCAGCCCACACATGTATCAAGGTCGATCACAAGACCCAGCTTACGTTGCGTGGTGGCGGGTAACTGCGTCATCGGGTGCCTCCGGCAGCCGGAAAATTTGAATTTTCCGGGCAATTTTCTTTGAAGAAAATTGTTGCTCTCATTTGCCCACCTTCCAGGTCAATTGTTCGGGGCCCTGACCCACCGGGGATGCGATTGGGTCAAAACTCGGCAGGCTCTCGGTCGGAGCGGCGGTTTTTTCGATCTTCACCCGCAGGTCGAACCACGCCGCCTGGCCGGTGATCGGGTCCGAGTTCGACCAGCGCAGACCGTCGCCCTTGGGTGGCTGCAGCTCGTGGATCAGGTGGTTGAGCAGGAAACCCCGCGTGGCCTCGGACGCGTCCTCGCCCAGGGCCCAGGCGCCCTTGCGCTTGCCGATCGCATTCCAGGTCCAGATCGTGTTCTCGTTGAGCGCCGCCATATGCGCCACGGGCACGGTAATCTCGCCATGCGCAGAGGTGACCTTGGCCCAATCGTCTTCCTGGAACCCGTTTGCCTCCCAGATCCTGGTCGGGACATAGAGCGGGTTGCGGCCGTGGATCTGCCGCAGCCAGGCGTTTTGCGTGCCCCAGGAATGATACATCGCCATCGGCCGTTGGGTTAGCGCATGGATCGGAAACTCGACCGGGTCGACATTGCCATCCTCGAAAGGCGCGTACCAGATCGGCAGCGGATCCATCGTGGCCTTGATCCGTTCGCGCAGGTTGTCGGGTGGCTGACGATCGCCGTGTCCCTCGGCGGCCAGCTGAAATTTGCGCATGGTCTCGACATAGAGCTCGAAGACATACGGCTGAGGCGTGTCGTAAAGGCCTATCTCGACCGCCCAGTCCTGATAGGCCACATTCCACGGTTTGTAGTAGTTCGCCCCGTCGGGGATGTGTTTCACGCAGAATCCGCCATTGGCGATATAGCTTTCCAGCTGTGACGGGTTCGGGGCGCCGCGTCCGTGGTTCAAACCCTTCTCGCCGATGCGCCACCCCGCCAGCGGCCCGACACCCGGACGGCGTTCGTGGTTGACCATGTAATCGGCGTAATCGTGGTACTTCGCGCTGCCATCCTCGTTGGTAAACCCGGGCAGTTTCATCCTGTTGGCAAGTTGCACCAGAACCGTCTGAAACCCGCGCACGTCGCGATCGGGTTCGATCACCGGCCAGCGGATTGCATCCGCCGCGCCGTCGGCTTCGCAGATCGGTCGATCGAGCAGCGAGATGCAGTCATGCCGTTCCAGATAGGTGGTGTCGGGCAGGATCAGGTCGGCATAGGCCACCATTTCCGAGGAATAGGCATCGGAATAGATGATCCGAGGGATCACGTATTCGCCGTTGTCATCGGTGTCGGTCAGCATCTCCATGACACCCTTGGTGTTCATCGAAGAATTCCACGACATGTTCGCCATATACATGAAGAGCGTGTCGATCTTGTACGGGTCGCCCGCATGGGCGTTCGAGATCACCATATGCATCAGGCCGTGGGCCGACATCGGGTTTTCCCATGTAAAGGCCTTGTCGATCCGCGCCGGCGTGCCGTCTTCCTTCAGCGCCAGATCGTCCGGCCCCTCGACAAAGCCCAGATGCGGCCCGTTGAGCGGCGCGCTCGGGTTGACGCCGACATGTGGTTTGGGATGGGCGCTGACCGGCTTGGGATAGGGCGGCTTGAAGCGGAAGCCGCCCGGCACCTCGACCGAACCCAGCAGGATCTGCAACACATGCAGCGCGCGGCAGGTCTGAAAGCCGTTGGAATGGGCGCTGACCCCGCGCATCGCGTGAAAGCTGACCGGGCGGCCCACCATCCTGGTATGTTTTTCACCGCGGAAATCGGTCCATTCATGGTCCAGTTCAAAGGCTTCATCGAACGCGACGCGGGCCAGTTCGGCGGCGATGGACCTGATCTTTTCCGGCCTGATGCCGCAGCGTTCCGCGACGGCCTCGGGCGCATATTTCTTGTCCAGGTACCGTTCGGCCATCAGGTGCAGGATCGGGCGATGCGTGACACCGGCGGCGCGGTGGGTGGCGCGCAGGTCGGGGCGCACGCCGGGCTTGTCAAAGGCGGTCAGCTTGCCGGTCTTGCGGTCAATGACCAACGGCTTGCCCACCGCGTCGCGCAGGAAGAGCCCGTATTCGGGCGATTTCTCATCCCCGTTCACCAGCACCGGCGCGTTGGTGAAACGCGCCAGGTAATCAAGGTCGATCCTGCCCGCCTTCATCAGCTCGTGCACAAGCGACAGGATGAAAAGGCCATCGGTGCCCGGCGTAATCCCGACCCAATCGTCGGCTACCGCATTGTATCCCGTGCGGATCGGGTTGACGCCGATGACCCGTGCACCGCGCGCCTTGATCTTGCCGATGCCCATCTTGATCGGGTTGCTGTCATGGTCCTCGGCCACGCCGAAAAGCATGAATAGCTTGGTGTGGTCCCAATCGGGCTGGCCGAATTCCCAGAAGGCACCGCCCATCGTGTAGATGCCCGCCGCCGCCATGTTGACCGAACAGAAGCCGCCATGTGCCGCATAGTTGGGCGTGCCGAAATTCTGTGCCCAGAAGCTGGTGAAAGACTGCGACTGATCGCGGCCGGTGAAGAACGCCAGTTTCTCGGGGTTGTCCTTGCGGATCGGCTCCAGCCAATCGGTGGCGATCTGCAACGCCTCGTCCCAGCTGATTTCCTCGAATTCGCCCGAACCGCGCGGTCCCACCCGTTTCAGCGGTGCGCGCAGGCGCGACGGGGCATTGACCTGCATGATGCCGGCGGACCCCTTGGCACACAGCACTCCGCGATTGACCGGATGGTCCCGGTTGCCTTCGATATAGGCAACCTTGCCCCCCTTGAGGTGCACGTTGATGCCGCAGCGGCAGGCGCACATGTAACAGGTGGTTTTGCGAACCTCGTCCGAGACCTTGGGCGAGGTTTCGATCTTGGGCTGATTGAACGTCATCACTGGTTTCCTGTTCGGGCGCGGTTCAGGTTAAGGCAGATTTCATGGTGCCGCGACCGGTTTCTTGGTCCTGCGGAATCGATGGGTTTTACCCTTCCGGCCGCGAAGGCGCAGGTCATTGCGTCCGATCCATCAGATTCAACGCATCACTGGCGATCTGTCTTTCTTCCTGTGCCGGGATGACATGAATATCGACGTCTCCGGCCCATGCCAGCTGACGGGCAATCGCCTCGCGCACCCGGGTCGCGTTTTCACCGATGCCGCCGGTAAAGGCGATCGCATCCAAGCCTTCCATCGCCGCGATCAGCGATCCGGAATGCCGCGCGGCCCAATAGCAGAAGTGATCGACGGCGAACCGCGCCTCCCGGCCACCCTCCTGCTCAAGGTAGCGCATATCTTGGCTGAGCCCCGACAGGCCCAGAAGGCCGCTTTCGTGGTTGAGCAAGCGATGGGTTTCCGCGATGCCGATGGTCGCGGCCAGGTGCAGGACGGCATTGCCGTCGATGCCGCCGACGCGGGTTCCCATGGTCAGACCTTCGAGCGGCGAATACCCCATGGTGGTTGCCACCGACTGCCCATCGCGAATGGCACAGACCGAGGCGCCATTCCCCAGATGAAGCGCCAGCAGGCGCGCCGGGAGCGGCGTTCCGGTATGCGATTGCCAATTCGACACCAGCGCCGCGTAGCTGATGCCGTGAAAGCCATACCGGCGAATGCCGCTGGTGTCGGTCCTGTCCGGCAGCGCGTAACGTGTCGCCACCTCGGGATTCGTTGCGTGAAACGCGGTGTCGAAACTTGCGAACTGCGGCAAATCCGGAGCCATCTGGCCGATAGTGTCAATGGCGGCCAGACTGTTCGGGTTGTGCAGCGGCGCCAGCGGCGTGCAGGCCTCGATGGCATTGCGGATGGCCGGTGTAATCTCTTGGGGTGCGGTCAGTTCGGTCCCGCCGTGAACGACGCGATGTGCAACAGCGCGCAAAGCCGAGAGCGCGAACCCCGCATTCGCAAGCATTTCCAACAATACACGCAGCGCCGCAGCATGGTCCGGCAGCGCCTGTTCCCGCTGCCGGCCGGCAATGTCCACACGGCCGCTGCGGGCGCCGATCCCGGTGGCCGATCCGTTTAGTGTTACCGTCAGGGCCGGGTCGAAAACCGCCAGTTTGATCGAGGACGACCCGGCATTGATGACCAGTATGGAATCGGCGTCCCCCATGTTTCCTCAGGTTTTCTGAGGGCGCATGTCGGCCTTGTCGATCCCGGCCACCCGGACGGGTTTCTTCATCGCGTCGCGGCGGAAGGGTTCGCCCAGCTCCTGGTTGATCATGGCTTCGATCAGCGTAGTCTTGCCCGCTTTCTGATCCTTGATCGCCTGATCCAGTGCCGCGGTCAGCTCTTCCGATGTCCGCGCGACGACGCCCTGCAGGCCACAGGCCTTGGCGATCCCGGCATAAGTGACCTGCTCGTCCAGCTCGGTGCCGACGAAGTTGTCATCATACCAAAGAGTCGAGTTCCGCTTCTCCGCGCCCCATTGGTAATTTCGGAAAACGATCTGGGTGATTGCGGGCCATTCCTCGCGGCCGATGGCGGTCAGCTCGGTCACGGCAATGCCAAAGGCACCGTCGCCCGAGAAACCCACAACCGGCACGTCCGGGCAACCGATCTTGGCGCCGATCACCGATGGCAGGCCATAGCCACAGGGGCCAAAGAGGCCGGGCGCCAGGTATTTGCGGCCCTCCTCGAAGGACGGGTAAGCGTTGCCGATGGCGCAGTTATTGCCGATATCCGAGCTGATGATCGCCTCTTTCGGCAACGCGGCCTGGATGGCGCGCCATGCCTTGCGCGGACTCAGCCAGTCCGGCTTGGCGGCGCGGGCACGTTCGTTCCACGTGGTGCCGGGGTCGTCCTCTTCGTGGTCGAGCGAGGTCAGTTCCTGCGCCCAGGCCGATTTGGTCTTGGCGATACGGTCCTTGCGCTCGTCGCGGCCGGCGTCGCCGGCGGTGTCACTCAGCTGCGCCATGATGCCATTGGCCACCTTGGTCGCGTCACCGATGATGCCCACTGTGACCTTCTTGGTCAGGCCTATCCGATCGGGGTTGATGTCGACCTGGATGATCTTGGCATCCGAGGGCCAGTATTCCATGCCATAGCCCGGCAGGGTCGAAAACGGGTTCAGGCGGGTGCCAAGCGCCAGCACGACATCGGCCTCCTTGATCAGCTGCATCGCCGCCTTGGAACCGTTATAACCCAATGGACCGGCAAAAAGCGGATGCGAGCCGGGGAAGGCATCATTGTGCTGATAGCCAACACAGACCGGCGCATCCAGACGTTCGGCCAGTGCCATCGACGCGTCGATACCGCCCTTGGACAGCACGACGCCGGCACCGTTCAGGATCACGGGGTTCTTGGCGTTCGACAGCAGTTCGGCAGCATGGGCCACCGCTTCGACACCGCCGGCGGGGCGTTCAAATTCGACAATCGCCGGCAGGTCGATGTCAATCACCTGAGTCCAGAAATCCCGCGGCATGTTGATCTGCGCGGGGGCCGAGGCGCGCCTGGCGTTCATGATCACCCGGTTCAGCACTTCGGCAACGCGGCTTGGGTCGCGCACTTCTTCCTGATACGCCACGCAATCCGCGAACATGCGCATTTGCTCCATTTCCTGAAAACCGCCCTGGCCCATGGTCTTGTTGGCGGCCTGCGGCGTGACCAGCAGCAACGGCGTGTGGTTCCAGTAGGCGGTTTTGACGGCGGTCACGAAGTTGGCGATGCCCGGGCCGTTTTGGGCAATCATCATCGACATCTTGCCGGTGGCGCGGGTATAGCCGTCGGCCATCATGCCGCCCGACCCTTCGTGGGCACAATCCCAGAAAGTGATTCCAGCTTCGCCGAAGATGTCGGAGATCGGCATCATGGCCGATCCGATGATGCCGAAAGCATGTTCAATACCGTGCATTTGCAGGGTTTTGACAAACGCTTCCTCGGTGGTCATTTTCATGGGGTGATCCTCGTCTGCAGGAGAATTGATGAAGGGCGGGAAAATTTGGCCGGAAAGTAGCGGCGAGACGGATACACTGTTAGGGCCAGTTTGACAGCTACGGTATGTCCAGAAACCCCGGACATCGAATGTAATGGTTCAAGAAAACATGTGCGTCTTGCAAGCCGCTTTTGCCCTCGTCGAAAGAAAAATTCCGGTTTCCTGTAAATTGCAATCTGTTTCATTGCCGGCCGGCGATCTGCGCCGAGATCAGCCTTTGTCCAGTTCCCGCGCCAGGATCGCCAGGCCGTCGGGGATGCGCGCCGCCGGGATCGAAGAATAGGCCAGCCGGTAGAAATTGCGCGGTGGGTTTTCTCCGTGAAAGAAGTGAACCCCGGGTTCGATCAGGACGCTTTGGCGGCGCAGGCGCGCATCCACCGCATTCATATCAATACCATCCGGGGCGCGCATCCAGATCGACGATCCGCCAAACAACCCCCGGCCGGTAATCTGCAGGCCAAGATCCTCCAGCGCATGTTCCATCGCCTGGCGACGCTTAGCGTAGACCTGACCCATCTTGCGGATCAGGCTGTCGTAATGGCCGAGCGACAGGAAATAGGCCGCGGTGCGCTGAATATGTCCCGGCGGGTGGCGCAAGACGCTGGTACGCAGGGCGCGCACCTCGCGGATGAATGCCTTGGAGCCGACGAGATAGCCAAGTCGAAGCCCGGGAAAAATGGATTTTGAGAAGCTGCCCACGTAGATCACCCGCCCATCGGTATCGAGCGACTTGAGCGCCGGCAGCGGGGATCTGAGAAACGACATCTCGAACTCGTAATCGTCCTCGACGATCAGCGCGTCCATCTCGCGCGCCTTTTTCAACAGCGCCTTGCGCCGGTTCAGCGGCATGGTGGCATTGGTCGGGGACTGGTGGCTTGGCGTGGTGAAGATAACATCCGCCTGTGCGGGCAGCGCCTCGGGGGGCAAGCCGTCCCGGTCGACCGTGATCGGCGCGAGATGGCAGCGCGACTGGGTCAGGATATCGCGCAGCGCGTGATAGCAGGGATCTTCGATCGCGGCGGTGCGGCGTTGCGTCAACAACACCTGTGCGGTCAGCCACAGCGCGTTCTGCGCCCCCATCGTGATCAGGATTTCGGCAGGGTCTGCCAGAATTCCCCGGCGTGGCAGGGTGTGGCGGGCGACAAACTCGATCAGTTGCGGATCGTCCTGATCGTAGTAGTCCGTGGTCATCGCCTGGAAGTCCTTCTGGCCCAGCGCCTGCAAGGCGCACTGACGCCAGTTGCCGTGATCAAAAAGTTTCGGATCGGCCTGCCCGTAGACGAAAGGGTAGCGATAGCGCGACCAGTCCTGTGGCTTTTCCGGCGTCACGCCCCCGGTAAACCGCCGCCCGAGGGCGCGCGACCAGTCGATCCTGTCCTGCCGCGGGTGGTGCGCGGAAAACTCGGGCGGCTCCGGCGCGTTGTCGGACACGTAATACCCCGACCGGTCCCGGGCCGAGAGGTAATCATTGGCCTGCAGCTCGGTATAGGCCAGGGTCACGGTGATCCGGCTGACCCCCAGATGGCTGGCCAGCTTGCGGGACGAGGGCAGCTTTTCACCCTTGCGGAACCGACCTGACAGGATGCCCTGCGCGATCATCTGCTGGATCTGCGCCTGCAGCGTGCCTTGGGCGTCGGGATCGAGAAAAAAGGTTTCGACGGAGATAGCCATCGCCGCAGTCTAGACTGGACTTATCTGGCGCGCAATCTGGCCTGATGCCGGCACGGGCACCTTCCCTGTGCGGGTTTCAGGACCACACGGCCCGGCAAGGCATCGCAGCGGTCAGGGCGTCGGAAAGGCGTTGTTGAAATTCGTCCTGCCCGAGGGTGAGAAGCGGATCACCCGCGTGCCTTCGATCCGCCTGGCCCAGCCATGATCCTGCATATGGCTGAGCAGCGCACGCCCGAGCCGTCCGGCAAGGTGCGAGCGGCGCTCGGACCAGTCGAGGCAATCACGGCACATCGGGGCCCGTGAGGGCGGCAGCGCGTCGAGGTCGATCCCCAGCCCGGCGACAAAGCTGAGGCCCTCATCCGTCAGCAGCAACCCGCCATTGGCCCGGCGCAGAAATCCACGGGCGACCATGCTGTCATAGGCCCGTGTGCCCATGTCCCCCGCAAGGTGGTTATAGCAGATCCGGGCGTGGCGCAGTTCGGGGTCGCGCGGGCCGGGGCGGTGGCGCAAATGGCCGGTGCCGGCGGCCAGGCCCATCAGCGCCTCGAGCACATGGGCCACGTCTTCGGAGGCCAGCGAGAAATACTTGTGCCGCCCTTCCTTGCGTGGCCGGATCAACCCGCCCTCGTGCAGTTTTGACAGATGGGCCGAGGCGGTCTGCAGGGTCACGCCGGCCTCGCCGGCCAGCTCGGTCGCGGTCAGGGCCTTGCCGGTCATCAGCGCGGTCAGGATGTTGGCGCGTCCCGGATCCCCGATCAGGGACGCGATGCGGGATATGTCAGGGGCGTCTTTCATGGTTCGATGGTAAACGAATTATACCCGTCATGCAATCTGCTAACGTTGCGGCAGCTGCCAAAGGAGGTCACCATGCTTACCTGTATCATCCGCTATCACATCGATCCGACCAAGAAAGCGCAGTTCGTGCGCTACGCCCGGAACTGGGCCGAGGCGATCCCGCGCAACGGCGCCGACCTGATCGGTTATTTCGCCCCGCATGAGGGCAGCAGCACCCTGGCCTATGGTATCTACGACATCGCATCGCTCGCCGACTACGAGGCTTATCGCGCCCGGCTGGCCGCAGATCCGCTGGGGCAGGAGAACTATGCCTATGCCCAGGCCGAGAAGTTCCTGCTGCGCGAGGATCGGACATTCCTGAAACGGATCAGCACAACACAGGATGGTCAGCCTTGACCGCCCGTCGCGCCGATGCGGCGGCCCATTCCGGGGCCGTCCCGGCCCGGCAGATGCACATGCTCGCTCTTGGAACGGTCCCGCCGCACCAGATCACCACCCGTTCGTGACTGCCACGGCCTTGTTCAGATCGCGGGAAGGCCCCGACATTGCCAGGTCGAGGCTTGTGCTCACACGGAAGCACTCTTCAGGCTTGCCATCAGATTATGGAATTTCTCACCCTGCACGGCCACGTGGCTGCGAAGGGCGTTCGCGGCGCTTTCCGCATCGCCGCTATCCAGCGCCTGAACGATCGCCTCGTGTTCTGCCATGGATTGCGCCATCCGGCCACGAAACCGTAATTGCTGCCTTCTGAACGGCTTGAGCCGCTTGTGCAGTTTCACCGCTTCATTTTCCAGAAACGAGTTGCCGGACTGGTGATAGATGATTCGGTGAAACCTTTCGTTTTCCGCGTAGTAGGAATCGGGGTTTCCGGCATCAACCGCCTTTTTGCACTTGTCATTCGCGCCGCGAAGATCCTGCAGGGCGCTTTCGGAAATGCGCATCGCCGCAAGCCGCCCGCACACCGCTTCCAGCTCGGCCATGACCTCGAACATCTCCAACAGGTCAACCGGTCCGGGCTGCCGGACAAACGCGCCGCGCCGCGGGATAAGTTCTACCAATCCCGACAGGGCAAGCCTTTGAAAAGCCTCTCTAAGTGGTGTCCTGGAAACACCGAACTGCTGCGCAAGACGGACCTCATCCAACCGTTCGCCATCAGAAAAAGTCCCATCGAAAATGAGCTCTTCAAGTTCCTCGGCAATGTTATCGGCACGGCGTTGCTCCATGTTCTTTGTATTATTACGAGGAGATATAAAATTCAATAATTGATTTCTTGTATACAATAAACTTGACATAAAAAACACAAATCACTTACCCTTTCGGTGCCCCCGGGAATCGCCGGGTTTGGAAAGCTGGGAGGAAACCATGAAATCCATTCTTAAATCTGCTGTGGCCACGCTTGCACTGGTGGCAACAGGATCCTTGGCGCAAGCGACCGAGTTGCGCTTGTCTCACCAATGGTCGAACAAGGACATCCGCCATCAGGTGGCGCAAATGGTGGCTGATGAGGTGGCAGCCGCCGGTGTAGATCTGGAAATAAAGATCTTCGGTTCGAAATCGCTGTTCAAGCCACGTGAGCAATACAAGCCCTTGAGCCGCGGACAGCTTGATATGACGGTGCTGCCGCTGAGCTATGCCGGCGGTCAACAACCTGCCTACAACCTGACCTTGATGCCCGGCCTGGTGAAAAACCACGACCACGCGGCGCGCCTGGCCGAATCGCCGTTCATGCAGGCGCTAGAAGAGAAGATGGCAGAAGATGACGTGATGGTGCTGGTTCACGGCTACCTGGCGGGCGGATTTGCCGGCAAGGACAAGTGCATCACCAAGCCCGAAGACGTGAAAGGGCTGCAAACACGCGCCGCTGGCAAATCCTTTGAACAGATGCTGGCAGGCGCCGAGGCGTCGATTGCCTCCATGGCGTCGTCTGAAATCTACAACGCGATGCAAACCGGTGTTCTGCAGGCTGCAAACACCTCGTCCTCCTCTTTCGTATCGTATCGGATCTACGAACAGGTCAGCTGCTACACCCCCGCCGGTGATGTCGCTCTGTGGTTCATGTACCAGCCGCTGCTGATGAACAAATCCACCTTCGAAGGCCTGACCGAAGATCAGCAGAACGCGTTGCTGGCGGCATCGGAGAAAGCCGAGGCCTTCTATCTGGAAGAAGCCAAGAAACAGGACGCGCAATCGGCTCAGGTGTTCAAGGACGCCGGTGTCGAAATCGCCGAGATGTCGGCGGAAGATTTCGAGGCCTGGCGTGAGCTAGCCAAGGCGACGTCCTACAAGCTGTTCGTCGAAGAGGTTCCGGACGGACAGGAGCTGCTCGACAAGGCGCTCGCCGTCGAATGACACCCTAAGTCGGCGGAGCAGCCGAACCCGGTCCTGCTCCGCCTCTTCCGCAATGTCCTGAACCCAGAGGTATTCGATATGGCTGGTCATAGCTCCGCGGTCGCCGCACGGTCGGGCGATAACCCGTTCCTGAAAACGGTTGCCGCGATTTCCACCCTGGCGGGCTGGTGCTCTGCCGCCATGATCGTCGCTGCGGTCGCGATCACCTGTCAGATGATCATCGTCCGGTTCGTCCTGAACCAGTCGACGATCTGGCAGACCGAGGCCGTGATCTATCTGGTGATCGCCGCCACGCTTGTCGGCCTGCCCTATGTGCAGCGTCTGCGGGGCCATGTGAATGTCGACCTGGTTCCGATATCGCTGCCGCCGCGTGCCCGTTTTGCCATGGCGATCCTGACCTCGGTCCTGTCGATCGGTATCGTCACGGTGATGCTCTGGTACGGCTATGAATACTGGCATTTCGCCTGGGAACGTGGCTGGAAATCCGACACTGTCTGGGGCGTGCGCCTGTGGATTCCCTACCTGGCGATCCCGGTCGGCTTTGGCCTCTTTCTTCTGCAACTGATCGCAGACCTCATCGCCGTCCTGCTCGGCATCGATAAACCTTTTGGATTGGAGTAGAGCTGATGGACCCCCTTCTGCTTGGCGGGATCGTGGCCATCGCCACCATCCTTGTTCTCTTCTCGGGCGTATCCGTCGCCATCGGCCTTCTGATCGTGTCAGCCGGTTTCCTGATTGCCTTCGATGGCGCACGCTCGCTGGAGTTGATGCCGGAAATCCTGTTTGGCAAGCTCGACAATTTTGCGCTGCTGTCGATCCCGATGTTCATCATCATGGGGGCGTCGATTGCCTCGACCCGCGCGGGCGCTGACCTCTACGAAGCGCTGGAACGTTGGCTTACCCGCGTCCCCGGCGGCCTTGTGGTGTCAAACCTTGGTGCCTGCGCCCTCTTCTCGGCGATGTCGGGCTCGTCGCCCGCCACCTGCGCGGCCATCGGCAAGATGGGCATCCCCGAGATGCGCAAGCGCGGCTATCCCGACGCGGTCGCCGCGGGATCAATTGCTGCGGGCGGCACGCTGGGCATCCTGATCCCGCCTTCGGTCACGATGATTGTCTACGGTATCGCGACCGAAACCTCGATTGGCCGGCTGTTCCTGGCCGGCGTCATCCCCGGCCTGATGCTGGTCGGCCTGTTCATGGCCTGGTCGCTTTATTCGACCTGGCGCAGCGGTGACGCGACGCGCCTTGGCTCGGGCAGCTACACTTGGGCGGAGCGGTTCGAGATCCTGCCGCGAGTCGTGCCCTTCCTGCTGATCATCCTCGGGGTTCTCTATGCCATGTATGGCGGCATCGCGACGCCCTCCGAAACGGCCGCCGTCGGAGCACTTCTTTGCCTGCTCATCGCCATGCTGATCTACAAGCTCTGGGATCCGCGCGACCTCTGGGTTGTGCTGCGCGACAGCACCAAGGAATCGGTGATGATCCTGTTCATCATCGCCGCCGCCGGCGTCTTCTCCTACATGCTCAGCTCGCTTTTCATCACGCAATCCATCGCCGAATGGATCGGAACGCTTGATGTGAACCGCTGGGTGCTGATGGGTGCCGTGAACGTCTTTCTGCTGATCGCCGGGTTCTTCCTGCCGCCTGTCGCCGTGATCCTGATGGCCGCGCCGATCCTGCTGCCGATCATCACCACCGCCGGTTTCGACCCGATCTGGTTTGCCGTGGTGCTCACGATCAACATGGAGATCGGGCTGATTTCACCTCCGGTTGGCCTGAACCTCTATGTCATCAACGGCATCGCGCCGGACATCTCGCTGAAGACCATCCTGACCGGCTCGCTTCCCTTCGTCGCGTGCATGATCCTGGCGATCATCCTGCTTTGCCTGTTCCCGGGTCTTGCGACCTGGTTGCCTGATGTGGTCATGGGGGCCGCGATATGACACTTCTTGCGGATCTTCTTTCAACCGTATTCGAACGGCGCTACCGGCGCGAATCGCGTGAAGGCACGATGGATGACAAGCCACTGCCCGAGCTCTGTGATGCACTGGTCGGGTCGGCGGGCGAAACTTCGGGGCTGGCACTTGCCGAGGAAATCCTGTCACGTTTCGCGCGGCTGGACGACGCCGACAAGCTGGCGTTCTTCACCTATCTCACGAGCGCGATGAACATCGACCCCGAGACCGTCCGCACGACGCTGGATGAATATGAAAAACATCCCTCCAAGGCGACCTACCGTTCCTTTGCATCCGCGGTCGAACCGGCGCGGCAAGAGCTGATACGCCGTCTGAACCGTGTCCCTGGTGCGACAGGCGCGCTCGTCCGGATGCGCGCCGACCTGCTGCGCCTTGGCAAGGGTGCGCCGGAACTGGAAGCGCTGGATCTGGATTTCCGCCACCTGTTCGTCTCGTGGTTCAACCGCGGCTTTCTGGTTCTGCGCCCGATCAGCTGGGAAAGCCCGGCGCATATCCTTGAGAAAATTATCGCCTACGAGGCCGTGCACGCAATCGACAGCTGGGAGGATCTGAGGCGTCGGCTGGAACCGGCCGACCGCCGTTGTTTCGCGTTCTTCCACCCCTCGATGCCGGATGAGCCGCTGATTTTTGTCGAGGTGGCGCTGACCGCCGGAATACCCGGATCGATACAAGCGCTGCTGGCCGAGGACCGCACGGCAATGCCGGCGGGTCAGGCCGATACCGCCGTGTTCTATTCGATCTCGAACTGCCAGGCCGGTCTTGCCAGCATCTCGTTCGGGAATTCTTTGATCAAACAGGTGGCCTCGGACCTCTCCGTCGAACTTTCGGGGTTGAAGACCTTTGTCACGCTTTCGCCCATACCCGGCCTTACCAAGTGGCTGGGTGAACAGGGCCACGCGTGGTCAGCCGACGACCCCGAGAGGATGCAGAGCCTGGCCGCGCATTACCTGCTGCATGCCAAAGGCCGTGGCGGGTTACCCTTCGATCCGGTGGCGCGGTTTCACCTTGGCAACGGCGCGATCATTCACGCGGTCCACGCCAACGCGGACACGTCGGAAAACGGCATCGCCCAATCCGGTGGCGCAATGGTGAACTACCTCTACGACCTGCCGAAGGTCGCCCAAAACCACGAGCGTTTCGTGAACACGAACGAGGTCATCGCGGCGTCGAAAGTGAAGGCGCTCGCCGATACGGCCACTCTCTCGCAGACGGAAGAAAGGTAACACAATGGCAAACCCTCTCTACGATGGTCTCTTTGGTCGTCATGCCGGCAAGTCGACGCCGTTTCTTCATCTGCTGGACGGGTCGACCGTCACGCATCAGGATTTTCTGGCCCTCGCGGCCCGGATCGCGAATGTCTTGCAACAGATCGGGTTGAAGGCGGGTGATCGGGTTGCAGCGCAGATCGAAAAGTCACCCGAGGCGCTGGCCCTTTACGCGGCCTGTGCGCAATCGGGGCTGGTTTTTCTACCGCTGAACACGGCCTACACAGTGGATGAGCTGACCTATTTCATCGAGAACAGTGGCGCGGCATTGATCGTCTGCGATGGCCGGAGCGAAACCGACCTGGCACCGGTGGTGGACAAGCTGGGGGCAAAGCTGGAAACGCTGAACGCGGACGGATCGGGCAGCCTGACGGACAAGGCGCGATCCATGCCCTCGACCTTTGCCACCGTCGACCGCGGCGCGGACGATCTGGCGGCATTTCTCTATACATCGGGCACCACGGGCCGGTCCAAGGGCGCAATGCTGACCCAGCAGAACCTGCTGTCCAATGCGCTGACCCTGGTCCAAGCGTGGCGGTTCACCGGCGACGACGTGCTGCTGCACGCCCTGCCGATCTTTCATACTCATGGGCTTTTCGTGGCCACGAACACCACGCTGGCGGCGGGCGGCAGCATGATTTTCCTGCCGAAATTCGATCTTGACGAGATGGTGGCGCGCATGCCCGAGGCAACAACCATGATGGGGGTTCCGACCTTTTATACGCGCCTGCTGGGCGACCCGCGTTTCGACCGGGCGTCGACCGCACATATGCGCCTGTTCGTGTCGGGTTCCGCACCGCTGCTGGCCGAAACGCATATCCAGTTCGAAGAACGCACCGGGCACCGCATTCTTGAACGCTACGGCATGACCGAAACCAACATGAACACCTCGAACCCCTATGACGGCGAGCGCCGGGCCGGGACCGTGGGCCTGCCCCTGCCGGGTATCGAAGTGAAGATCACCGACCCCAATGACGGCAGCGAACTGCCGCAGGGAGAAATCGGCGAAATCGAAGTGCGCGGGCCGAACGTCTTCAAGGGCTACTGGCAGATGCCCGAAAAAACCGCCGCCGAACTGCGCGAAAACGGGTTCTTCATCACCGGCGATCTGGGGCGGATCGACGAAGATGGCTACATCCACATCGTTGGCCGCAACAAGGATCTGATCATTTCCGGCGGCTACAACATCTATCCCAAAGAGATCGAGCTGGTGCTGGATGAGCAACCCGGCGTCCTGGAAAGCGCGGTGGTAGGTGTACCTCATCCGGATTTCGGCGAAACGGTGCTTGGCGTGGTCGTGCCCGAGCCCGGCAGCACACCCGATCTGGACGCCATCATGGAGGCCGTACGGGCATCGCTGGCACGTTTCAAGCATCCGCGCGAACTGATCGTTCTGGATGAACTGCCGCGGAACACCATGGGCAAGGTTCAAAAGAACATTTTGCGCGATCAGTACAACGACCTGTTCGCGCCCGCCTGATGGCAACATGAAAACCGGCGCCGCTTGATGGCGCGACGGATTGCGCCGCGTGCGTCGTGTTCTGCGCCTGTCATCGGGCAACCGTTGGAATATCCCGAATGCGCACGATGTTGGAGCACGCGCGCGTTGGAGCCGCCATGTAACCCCCGGAAAAGTCGTTGCCGGGGCCGTTGACCGGATCACGGATCGTCGATCATCGCTTGGCAAAGCGGGTGTGAAGGCTTAGATGCAGCCTCATGGCAAAGAACAAGTTTCATGACGGGCCCGGCCCGTCGCAGCGGCAATTGCGCGTCGGCGAACTGATCCGCCGGACATTGTCCGACGTGCTGATGCGTGGCGACATTCATGATCCCGACCTGAACCGCCTGTCGGTGACCGTGGGCGTGGTGCGCACCTCGCCCGACCTAAAGGTTGCGACCGCCTATGTGCTGCCCCTTGGCGGAAAAGGGCAGGATGAAATCGTTGGCCTGCTGGCGCGCAACAAGTCCGAACTGCGGCGGATCATCGGCAAGAAGCTAGAGCTGAAATACGCCCCGGATCTGCGGTTCCGGCTGGACGAGACTTTTGACCAGATGGATGAAACCCGGCGGCTGTTCTCTCAGGAAGATGTGCGCCGGGATCTGGACGAGTGATGCGGCTCTTCGGGTTACTCGCATTTGTGCTGCTGGCGGGGCCTGCCTGGGCGGTTGATTGCCGCGCGCTGAACCACGCGGGGGCCGCCTATACGGTTTGCGAGGTGGACACCGGGGCCGAAGATCTGCGCCTGTTTCTGAACCACCCCGAAACCGGCAAGCCGCTTGGCAACTTCACCAGCGTCGAGAACCTGCTGAAGGATGAAGGGCAGCTTGCCTTCGCGATGAACGCGGGCATGTACCACACAGACCGCCGCCCGGTGGGCCATTACGCCGAAGGCGGCAGGGCGCTGGCGCCGGTGATCACGCGCGAGGGTCCCGGTAATTTCGGGTTGCTGCCCAACGGCGTCTTTTGCATCCGGGAAGGCCGCGCCGATGTCATCGAAACCACGCGATTCGTTGCCGAGGAACCCGCTTGCGCCTTTGCCAGCCAATCCGGTCCGATGCTGGTGATCGACGGCGCGCTGCATCCCCGGTTTCTGCCGGACAGCGACAGCCGTTACATCCGCAACGGCGTGGGAACAACCGCGAACGGCGATACGGCCTATTTCGCGATTTCAGATCAGCCGGTGACGTTTCACCAATTCGGCAGCCTGTTCCGCGACGGGCTGAAACTGCCGCAGGCGCTCTATTTCGACGGCAATATCTCGCGTCTTTATGCGCCGGGGCTGGAGCGGTTCGACGCGGGCTTTCCCATGGGGCCGATGGTCGGCGTGGTGGCCACGCCGCCGGAATGATTGACGCCCCGGTTCCGACGCGGTAACGCGCGGGATCTGAGAGGCAAGCAAGGTGCATGGATGGGACGCAAACGCAAGGGTCGAGACATCTCGGGCTGGCTGGTGGTCGACAAGCCTGCGGGCATGACCTCGACCGCCGTGGTGAACAAGGTGCGCTGGGCGTTTCAGGCCAAAAAGGCCGGCCATGCGGGGACGCTGGACCCGGAGGCGACCGGTGTGCTGGCGGTGGCCCTGGGTGAGGCGACCAAGACCGTTCCCTATGTCACCGACGCGCTCAAGGCCTATGAGTTCTGCATCCGCCTGGGCCAGGCAACCAATACCGACGATGCCGAGGGTGAGGTGATCGCAACCAGCGACACACGCCCCGGCGACGATGCGATCAAGGATGCATTGCAGCGGTTCGTCGGTGATATCGAACAGGTGCCGCCCAAGTTTTCGGCGGTCAAGATCGACGGGGAGAGGGCCTACAAACTGGCACGTGACGGGGCGGAGGTGGAAATCGCCGCGCGCCCCTTGTGGGTCGAGGAACTGGTGTTGACCGACCGGCCCGATGCCGATCATGTGACGATTGAAATGACCTGCGGCAAGGGCGGCTATGTGCGCGCCATCGCCCGTGATCTGGGCGAGGTGCTGGGCTGCTACGGTCATGTCGTGTGGCTGCGCCGGCTATGGTCCGGGCCGTTCGACGCCGCCGACGGGATCGGCATCGACCAGATCGACCAGCTGGCCCATACGCCCGAACTGGATGCCTTTCTGCGCCCGCTCGAAGAGGGTCTGGCAGACCTGCCGATGCTGCCTTGCAGCCCGGAGGCCGCCGCGAAAATGCGCAACGGCAATCCCGGCATGGTTATCGCCAGCGACGTGGAATACGGCGATGAATGCTGGGCCGCGCTGGACGGCAGGGCGGTTGCCGTGGGCCGGTACAAGACCGGCGAGCTGCACCCGAGCCGGGTGTTCATCGCATGAGCGGCGCCGCGGCGCATGACCCGGGCGGCAAGGTTCGGCTGAAGCTGCCCGACGGGGTGATCGGCGGCGCCACGTTTTCCCCCTGCGGGCGGTACCGGCAGGCGCTGACGCGGGACTGGACGGCGGATGGCGGGGCCGCCCGGCCGATCCTCTTCATCGGGATGAACCCGTCGGTCGCGGCGGCGGATATCTCTGACCCCACCTGTCACCGCGAATTGATGTTCGCCCGCGACTGGGGCTATACGCGCTATCTTAAGGGCAACATGCTGGACTGGCGCGCGACCTCGCCCAGGGACATCCCGGCCGACCCGGAACTTGCCTGTAGCCCGGATAACATACCAGCGCTGATCGCGATGGCGAATGAAGCGGAAACGCTGGTGATGGCATATGGCAAGCTGCACAAACGGTTCGATCCTGTTGTCATGCGCGTACTGCGCGCGATGCAGGCGACGGGCAAACCGCTGATGTGCCTGGGTGTCAACCAGGACGGATCGGCCAAACATCCCCTGTACCTGCGCAAGGACACGCAGCTGCGGGCTTTCGAGATACCGGACATTCGGTGAGACACTAGTGCGCTTGCGGGGCGACGCGGGCATTCCGGGCCGTCAGCCTGACGGCTGCAGGTCATCTCTGCTTCGACGCGGTTTGCCTTTGCGGCCAGAAAACTTCGACAAAGACCGATCCCGAAACCACCAGGATCGCAGCCACCTGAAGCGAGGTTGGACTGTCGCCCAGGAAGATGATCGCAAGTCCCGCCGCGATCACCGGCTTGAGGAAGAACAGGTAAGAGGCGCGCGTCATATCCGGCGCCGCAGCCAATCCCCCAAGCCAGAGAAGCTGCGTGATCGTCGTGTTCCAGAACCCCAGGACAAGAAGAGACCATACCGCCACCGCCGGCTTGTCGGTCAGGGACAGCGGATTCACCCATTGCCCCCAGAATGTACCCACGCCAAGCCAAAGCCCGATCGCGCCAATGCAGATTGCCAGCGTCGTGATACGCATGCCGCCGTGGCGTGTCATCAGGGGCTTGGCCAGTACCGAGTAGCCCGCAACCAGCGCCGCGCAGACGATGGCCATCAGGACACCCAAAAGAGATTCGCCCCCGGCCGTCAGCACATCCAGGTACCCGTCGGTCAGCAACGCCGCAACACCCAGGACCGCCAGGGCGCCGGTGATGATCTTTACCGCGGAAATAGGGGTTCGGTTGACCGCAAGGTTGATCAACCCGACGAAAATCGGGATCGTCGTGACCAGGGTCGCGACCTGGATCACGCTGGCAAAATCCAGCGACCAGTGAAAGAAGAGATAAGCAAGCGAGACCCCCAGCAAAGATAGAGGTACCAGCATGCGCCAATCATCACGGAGCGGCGTCACGAGGTCGCGCGTATCGCTGCGCAAGAGCGCCCACACCAACAATCCCGCCGCGCCAATAAGGTAACGCCAGACAGATACCTCGGGACCGGCGACACCTGTCAGTTTCGCAAAGAACTCCGAGCTTGCGTGACCGCAAACACCTACAAATACCGCCAGAGATGCCCACCGGGCCGGAATGTTCATCGCGTCTCGATCTCCGTACCGAATTTGGCAAGGCTGTCGACAAGCTTTTCCGGGCGTTCCAAGGGCAGGAGATGCCCGGCATCCTCCCATTCTTCCCGGCGCGCATCCGGCAACAGCGCGAACAGGCGGTCGATCACTTCGGGATCACGAAACACACGGTCGTGCAAACCGGTAATCGAAAGCACCGGAAGGTCAAGCGACCCCCACGGGAAATTCCAGTCGGTTTCGACAGAGTTGCGCATCAGATTGGCGTGGCCATGCGCGGGGTCCAGCGGCGCATAGGGACCAGTCAGGAAATTTGGCCGGGCGCTGGCCGCGAATTCCGGGTTGGTGAGCAGCGGCATCATCAACCCCATAAACAACGCGGCGCCACCGGTCGCCACGTAATGCGGCAGCGCGTCATTGATCCAGGCGATGCGGGGATTGATTTCCCGAAGCGTGTTCAGCAGGACAATGCCACTTGCCGCAGCGCCTTTCATGATTGACTGCGCCGCATAAAGCCCGCCGATGGACAGCCCGGTCAATATCGGCCTGCCGGGTTTGATATCTTTCAGAAGGCGTACCAGGTCGCCGACAATAACCGCGTTCGTCAGCTCCAGGCCCTGACCGAATGACGAATTGTCCTGACCACGGAAATTATAGCTGAGCGTCCCGAAACCCTGTTGTCGCAACCCGGGCGCAACCGTGGCCTCCCAGTGTTCGGTCGAGCCCGTCAAGGCATTGACGAACACGAAGGTGGGCGCGCCTTCGCGGGCGGGCGTCGCATGAAGGTAATAGATCGAGTTATCCGTGTCGAAGCGGAGTTCGGCCATTGTCTGCTCCCCCCAAAGAAGACTGACGTGCATGATACTGCAAAACGGTTTTCTGCCAAAGAGATCGATTGCGCAGGGCAGAAGGGGTTCGTTATCCTTGCGCCGGCAGATCATACGGTTCTATTTGGGTGCCCGCCTGAGCGCCCTCGCCTTCCCGCAGGCACAGCGTGGCGAAACGCCCGACCTTCGAAGGCTCAGAGCGGCCGCAGATTGACGACAAAATCGACGACCTCCTCCTGGGTCGTTTCGCAGGGATAGAGGCGCATGCCCGAGGCAAGCCGGTAGAGGTTGAAGCTGATATAGCCGTTTCCGCCCAGTTCCTCGGCGATCAGCTTCTGGCTGTTGCCCGCCGCGAAATCCTGCCGGGTGACGATGTATTGGCGCCCGTTCGAAACTCCGGTGAATGTGCCCATCGGCAAGGCGTCGAAGACCTTCAGGAAATCCTGTGTCACTTCTGGCCGATTTTCGGCTCGGTCCCGGCGCGCAGGCGTTTGATGTTGGCCTTGTGCCGCCAGAACACCATCAGCGTCAGCACGATACCCAGAAGGAAGGTGGAGCCGTCCGCCAGAAACAGCATCCAGATCGTGCAGGACGCCGCCGCCGTGATCGCCGCCATCGACGAGATGCGCGATACCGCCGCCGTGACCAGCCAGGTCAGGCAGCAGGCGATCCCCACGGGCCAGACCAGCGCCAGCAGGATCCCCAGGAAGGTGGCCACGCCCTTGCCGCCCCGAAAACCAAGCCAGACCGGGAAACAATGGCCGATGAAGGTCATCAGCCCCGCCAACTGCGCCGCATCCTCGCCGGTGATCCAGCGCGCCAGCAGAACCGCCACCGCACCTTTGCCGCCATCCAGCAGCACGGTCAGGGCGGCGGCAGTCTTGTTGCCGGTGCGCAGCACGTTGGTGGCGCCGATATTGCCGGACCCGATCTCGCGCAGATTGCCCAGGTTCATCACGCGGGCCAGCACCATGCCAAAGGGGATCGACCCCAGCCCGTAGCCAAGCACGGCCCAGACGATCAGCAGCAGGTAGGATGTGTCGACGGGGGGCATCAGGGGGCCTCGAATACACAGGTGCCGGCAACGTATGTCGCCCTGACCTTACCTTGCAATCTGGCGCCGTCAAACGGCGTGTTCTTGGATTTCGAGTTGAGCTTCCAGCGGTCCAGAACGAAAGGCGCGTCGGGATCGAACAGCACCAGATCGGCCGGGGCGCCAGCCGCCAGGCGGCCACAGCCGAGGCCGAGCCGTTTCGCCGGGTTGAGCGCCATCGCCCGGAACAGCGTCGGCAGGTCCAGATCGTCCGAGTGATAGAGCCTGAGCGCGGCGGGCAGCAGGGTTTCCAGCGCGACGGCGCCGCTTGCAGCTTCTTCGAAGGGCAGGCGTTTGCTTTCCTCGTCCTGCGGAGTGTGCATCGAGCTGATGATGTCGATCAGGCCGTCGCGAACGGCGGCAATGACCGCCTGCCTGTCCGCCTCGGGCCGCAGGGGCGGCTTGACCTTGAAGAAGGTCCGGTAATCGGCCACGTCCAGTTCGTTCAGCGTCAGGTGATGGATCGACGTGCCGGCGGTGATGTCGAGCCCGTTGCGCCTGGCCCGTTCCAGCGCGGGCAGGGCGCGGGCGGTGGTAATCTGATCGGCGTGATAGCGGGCGCCGGTCATCTCCAGCAGGGCGATATCGCGGTCCAGCCCCATGCGCTCGGCCATCGGCGACACGGCCGGCAACCCGCGCAGCGAGGCGAATTTACCACTGGTGGCGGCGGCCCCGGCGCTAAGGCCCGGTTCCTGCGGATGCGCAATGACAAGGGCGCCGAGTGCGCGCGCATAGGTCAGTGCCCGGCTGAACACCTTGGTGTCGGTGACCACATGATCGCAATCGGTAAAGGCCACGGCGCCCGCGTCCATCAGGAACCCGATCTCGGTCATCTCGCGCCCTTCACGCCCCTTGGTCAGGGCGGCCATCGGCAGTACGTTGACCGGCGCGGCCTCGTTCGCGCGCCGCGCGACGAATTCCAGCGCTTCGGGCGTGTCGATCGCCGGCAGCGTATCGGGGCGTGTGGCCATCGTGGTCACCCCGCCTGCCGCCGCCGCCAGCCCGGCGGATCTGTAGCTTTCCTTGTGGCGTTCGCCGGGTTCGCAGACCTTGACGCCGATATCGACAATCCCGGGCGCCAGGCATTTGCCGTCGCAATCCACCACCTGCGCGTCGGGTTCAGGGACATCGCCGTAATGGATTTCCTCGATCGCGCCACCGCTTACCAGCAGCGCGCCCAACCGGTCGGTACCGTTTTCCGGGTCGATCAGGCGGGCGTTGGTAAAAAGCTTCTTCATCGGGCCACTCATCCTGCGATCCAGACCAGAACCACAACCAGCAGCGCCAGAACCAGCAGCGCGGCCATCGCCACGCGCCCGGACATGGCCGCGTTCGACGGGCGCGGTTTCGTGTCGGTGTTGACATTCCCGCGCGCGGTCTCGGACGGAAGAGGCTGAAACTGCACCGGCGCGGTCTCTTCGGTATAGGTGCCGATCCACCTGAGAGGGGCACGCGGCGACAATGTCTGCGCGAACCCGCCGAATGCCGACGAGACCACGATCAGGATATGCCCCTTGAGAGATGACAGGCGCGCATGATCTTCGGCAATGTCTTCTTCGGCAATCCCAAGCCCTTCGACCATGTATCCCGGCAGGCCCAGACCCGTCAGGTTGGTGATCGGGAACAGTTCAATGAAATCCAAATCGAGATATTGCGCGCCAAGCGCCTCCTTCAGCGGCCACGGCGTATCATCGTTTTCTTCGCCAAGGGGTTTTTCGGCAAAGGCGCTGATCTGCTCGGGCGGTAGATCGACGCTGAACAGCCGAATGATCCCGCGCTCGTTTTCGGCGACTTCGAAACGCTCGCTCATGCCATCACGCCCTTCGGCCTGGCGCGCAGGTTGCGGGCCAACAGATCCATTGCGGCCATGCGCACGGCGACGCCCATCTCGACCTGTTCCTGGATGACGCTGCGGTTGATGTCATCGGCGATCTCGCCGTCGATCTCGACGCCGCGATTCATCGGGCCGGGATGCATGACGATGGCGTCGGGTTTGGCATAGCCCAGCTTTTCCGCATCGAGCCCGTAGCGGTGGTAATATTCGCGTTCCGAGGGGATGAACCCGCCATCCATCCGTTCCCGCTGAAGGCGCAGCATCATCACCACATCGACATCGCGCAACCCCTCGCGCATGTCGTCATAGACCTCGACGCCGAACTCGTCGATCTGGCTGGGCATCAGCGTCGGCGGGCCGACAAGCCGCACGCGGTTTTCCATCTTGCCCAGCAGCAGGATATTCGACCGCGCCACGCGCGAATGGGCGATGTCACCGCAGATCGCGACCGAAAGGCGATGCAGCCGCCCCTTGGCGCGGCGGATCGTCAGCGCGTCCAGCAGCGCCTGGGTGGGGTGTTCGTGGCGCCCGTCGCCCGCGTTCAGCACCGCGCAATTGACCTTTTGCGCCAAAAGGTCCACCGCGCCCGAGTGCGGGTGCCGCACCACCAGCAGGTCGGGGTGCATCGCGTTCAGGGTCAGCGCCGTGTCGATCAGCGTCTCGCCTTTCCTGATCGAGCTGGCCTGCATCGCCATCGACATGACATCGGCACCAAGGCGCTTGCCGGCAAGCTCGAAACTCGCCTGGGTGCGGGTCGAGTTTTCAAAGAACATGTTGATCTGCGTCAGCCCCGCCAGCGCATCGGAATGCTTGATGTCGCGGCGGTTGAGATCGACATATTTGCCGGCCAGATCGAGAATGGTGGTGATATCGGTCGGGCTGAGGGGTTCGATCCCCAGAAGATGGGATTGTGAAAAGCTCATCCGCCACTCCGTTCCGACTCGGGTGGTTATAGGAAGGGTCTGCGCGGGGGGCAAGGCGGCTCTGGCAGGGCGAGGGGCGGAAACACCGATGGCCTGCGACTCACGCACCAGTCTCTTGCATCAACCTGTCGGCCTCACACGGGGTGATTGGTTTCTGCGCAGGGTCGCGCCTGATGCAGCAGGTTCGTACAAAAGAAAACCGCGCCCGGGGCAAAATGCGGGGCGCGGTCTGAATTCGGTTCGGATTTCAGCTTAGCGGCGGATGCCGAGGCGCTGGATCAGGTCGCGATAGCGGGCCTCTTCCTTGCCTTTCAGGTAATCCAGAAGCTTGCGCCGCTGAGCGACCATCTTCAAAAGGCCACGGCGGCCGTGGTTGTCTTTCTTATGGGTCTTGAAATGCTCGGTCAGCGCGGTAATCCGCGAGGTCAGAATGGCAACCTGAACTTCGGGCGAACCGGTGTCGCCTTCCTTGGTCGCGTATTCCTTCATCACGCGGGCTTTCTCTTCGACAGTAATCGACATCGGGGTCTCCTTCTTCAAAAGGGTTCAGGGCACAAGCCGGGATGTCGTCCAGCAGGGTCCGTGGAGAAATCCCCCGGATTCCCCGGGAGATGCGCGCGTATAAGAGATATTCCGCGGAAAGAAAAGCGAAAATCGCAGCGCCCTTGTTCAGGCAGCGGCATTTTGTGGCGGGGCATAGGCCGGGTTGCCAAGGCTGCTTTCCGGCACGAGGGTGATGTGGTCCAACGTGAGCCCGTCGACCACGTCCACCGTCGCGATCCTGACACCGTTCAGGGCGACATGTGTATGGGCGCTATCGGCCGCATCGCGTTGCAGTTCCAGCCGCGGGTCAGGGTCGACCTGATCGTCAAAAACGACGACCAGCTTATCCCGCTGAGGCGAAAACCCGGTGACGTTCTCCTGATGGGCTTGCAACAGACCGTCATTTTCAAACTCGGCGCCAACCGCGCCTTCATCCAGGGACAGCCCGGCAGAACGCGATGTTGCGCCTGTCATCCCGGGCTCCGCAATTGAGGCGCAGGTCGCGTCCTGACCATCACGCGGACCGCCACGGAGCCGACGATCCACATCACGGGCAATCGCCGCCGGATCAACCGGCGGGGCGGCGCAGGCCAGGCTGCCGCCCATGTCGGTCACGTATTCGGACTCGTCATCGGAAATATCGGTGTCGGGGGTGTCCGCAGCAGCGGCGTTACCCTGTTCGTCGGCCGGGCGCGGTGCGGTCTCGAACCAGACAAGCGCGGTCGCGCCAATTGCCAGAATGCCCATGAGGCCTGCGAGTAACAACATTGAACCGATCCCAAAGCTGCCCCCGGCCCAATTGGCCATATTCGCCACCCGTAATCAATCTGATCTCATGACAGTGGTAAAAGAAGCCTTAATGATCGGGCCTTTTCGGGTCGATTTCATCGGCAAGCTGACCCAGCCAGTCACCGACCAGCGGCACCCATTCGAACTGCGCCAGCCAGTACACCACGATCGACAGCAGAACCGTCGCGCCCATGACCGACCCCAGACCAAAGGCCAGGCCGCGCATGAAATTGAAGGTCAGCAAACGCCAGAGCGAGTTGTGCATTCGGATGAAACGGTGCCGGTTCAGCCGGCGCAGTTCTTCCGACAGGTTGGTCAGGGTGTCCACCTGCTCCGGTGTCAGCAACTCGCTGCCCTGTCTGTTCTTTTTCGGTTTTATCGGCATCTTCCGGTTGCTCCCGCGGGCAGGAAATTGTGGTTGAGTGTAAAACCATCACCAAGCTGACGCCAACAGCGGAGTTCACCAGTTCTGCTGAAAATTTGGGCACGCGTCGCGCCGGATCATTCAACATAGGCAGACCGCGGCGTAGGGCCTATAACGATGGCGCGCGGAATCGATTTTCTTTGCAATTTCGCGCATTAAATTTTACCGACTGGTAAAACAATAACAAACCGGGAGAAATTATATGAAACGGACACCATTTGCACCGATGTCGCGGCGCGCCTTTCTGGGGACGACGGCGGGGGCCAGCCTGATTGCCGCCGCACCGTCCCGCCTGTTGGCGGCGGATCCGATCAAGACCGCAGGTATCTATACCGTGCCGGTCGAACAGCAATGGGTCAGCCGAATTCACAAGGCTGCCCTGACGGCGCAGGACCGGGGCGACATCAGCTATACCTTCTCGGAAAATGTCAGCAATACAGACTACACGCGGGTGATGCGCGAATATGCCGAGCAGGGTCACAAGCTGATCATCGGCGAGGTGTTCGGCGCCGAGCAGGAGGCGCGCGAAGTGGCCGCCGAATATCCCGACATCGCCTTCCTCATGGGGTCGAGCTTCAAGGAAGACCCGGCGCTGCCGAATTTCGCGGTCTTCGACAATTACATCCAGGACGCGTCCTATCTGTCGGGTATCATCGCGGGGGCGATGACCGAGACCGGCAATATCGGGATGGTCGGCGGCTTTCCGATCCCCGAGGTCAACCGCCTGATGCACGCTTTCATGGCCGGCGCACATGAAATGAACCCGGATATCAGCTTCCAGGTAAGCTTCATCGGTTCATGGTTCGATCCGCCCAAGGCCAAGGAAACCGCCTTTGCGATGATCGAAAACGGGGCTGACCTGCTCTATGCTGAACGTTTCGGCGTCTCGGATGCGGCGCAGGAAAAGGGAATCCTGGCGATCGGCAACGTGATCGACACGCAGGGCGACTATCCGGAAACCGTGGTCGCCTCGGCCATCTGGCACTTTGAACCGACGCTGGACGCAGCCATTGCCAGAGTCCAGGCCGGTGACTTCGCCGCCGCCGATTACGGCATCTATTCCTTCATGAAGGAGGGCGGCTGTTCGCTGGCGCCGCTGGGCACGTTCGAGGGCAAGGTGCCACAGGAGGCGCTGGACCTGGTGGCCCAGCGCACCGAGGAAATCAAATCGGGCGCCTTCGCGGTAACGATCAATGACGAAGAGCCGAAATCTTCGTAAATGACGGGCCGGGACAGATTGCAGGACGATGCGCCCGTCGTCCTTCGCCTGAACGACATCACCAAGACCTTCGGCGCGCTGACCGCGAATGACGCGGTCAGCCTGTCGCTTTGCCGGGGTGAGGTGATTGCCCTGCTGGGGGAAAACGGCGCGGGCAAGACCACGCTGATGAACATCCTGTTTGGCCAGTATACCGCCGATAGCGGTTCGGTCGAAGTGTTCGGGGCCGAGTTGCCGCCGGGCAATCCGCGCGCGGCGCTGGATGCGGGCGTGGGCATGGTGCACCAGCATTTCACCCTGGCCGATAACATGACCGTGCTTGAGAACGTGACCCTTGGCACGCGCTCGCTGTGGCGTCCGGGGCTGGACCGGGCGGCGGCCCGGGCGAAGATTCTGAAACTGGCACAGGATTTCCGGCTGTCGGTCGATCCAGATGCCCGTGTCGGCGCGCTGACCGTGGGGGAAAGGCAGCGGGTCGAGATCCTCAAGGCGCTTTACCGCGATGCCCGCATCCTGATCCTGGACGAGCCCACGGCGGTTCTGACCCCGCAAGAGACCGATGATCTGTTCGAGACGCTGAGCGAGGCGGTGGCAAAGGGGCTGTCGATCGTCTTCATTTCGCACAAGCTGCACGAGGTGATGGCAATTTCCGACCGGGTCCTGATCCTGCGTCATGGCAAGCTGGTTGCCGAGGCACGAACCGAGGACATGGACAAGCACAGGCTGGCGGCGCTGATGGTCGGCTCGGACGTGGCCGCGCCCGAGGTCGCCCCCTCCGAGCCCGGAGCGGCCCTGATGAGTTTGCAAGGGGTGGTGACGCCCGATCAGGGCAACGCGCCGGGGCTGAAGGCGGTCACGCTGGCGCTGCGCGCGGGGCAGATCACCGGGCTGGCGGGCGTGTCGGGCAACGGCCAGGCCGCGCTGGCGGACCTGATCGGCGGGCTGATCCAGCCGGCAGCCGGCACGTTGGCTCTGGCGGATGAAAACCACCCTCACTGGACCCCGCGCGAGGCGGTGCAAAGCGGCATCGCCCGCATTCCCGAGGACCGGCACAAGACCGGCACGATTGCCGATTTCGACTTGACCGAAAACGCGATCCTGGAGAGTTATCGCGACGCACCCTTCAGCCGCCGGGGCTGGATGAACTGGGGCCGGGCCGAGGCATTCACCCGCGGCGTGATCGACACCTATGACGTGCGCTGCCCCGGGCCCGGGACGCGGATCAGGCTCTTGTCCGGCGGCAACATGCAAAAGCTGATCCTGGGCCGGGTGCTGGAGGCCGAGCCGCGCATCATCCTGGCCAACCAGCCGGTACGTGGCCTGGATATCGGCGCGGTCAACTATGTGCACTCGCGGCTGCTGGAGGCACGGGACAATGGCGCGGCGGTGCTGCTGATTTCGGAAGATCTGGATGAGATCATGACGCTTTCGGACGTGATCCATGTAATCTCAGAAGGGCGTCTGTCGCCGGAATTTCCACGCGGGACGATGACACCGGCCGAACTGGGCGTGTGGATGGCGGGGCATGGGTTTGACGACGAGGTGGCCCATGCGTCTTGAACCCATCGCCAACCCGACGCTGGCACGCTCGATCAGCCTGCCCTTTGCCGCGATTGCGGCAACGGTGGTGATCGCCTCGCTGCTGGCGATGGCGGCGGGGGCCAATCCTTTTGCGGTGCTGGGGCTGATTCTGAAAGGCGCGGCAGGGTCGAAATTCGCCCTGCTGGAAACCCTGAACCGGGCCACCCCGCTGATATTCACCGGGTTGGCCGTGGCGGTCGCCTTCCGCGCCAAGCTGTGGAACATCGGCGCCGAGGCGCAGCTCTACGCGGGCGCATTGGTGACGGTGGTGCTGGGCACCGGGGCGCTTGGCTGGCCCTCGGGGCTTTTGCTGCCGACGCTGGCGGTGCTGGCAATGCTGGCGGGCGCGGTGGTGCTGCTGGTGCCGGCGCTGCTGAAGGTCCGCTTCGGCGTGGACGAGGTGGTGACCACACTCCTGTTCAACTTCATCTTCCTGTTGTTCATCTCGATGCTGCTGGAAGGGCCATTGAAAGACCCGATGGGCATGGGCTGGCCAAAATCCGCCCGGCTCATTCCCGAGGCGCGGCTGCCGCGCATCTTCGACGGGTTGCGGCTGCATTGGGGCTTTGCCCTTGCGCTGATTGCCGCCGGGGTCGTCTGGGTGATCGAGCGGCGCACGACGCTGGGCTACGAAATGCGCGCCGTGGGTCTGAACCGCGAGGCAGCGCAATTCGCCGGCATCCCCGTCAACGCGGTGCTGATCAAGACGGCGCTGTTGTCGGGCGGGCTGGCCGCGCTGGCAGGGTTTTCCGAGGCGGCGGGGCTGAAGGGCAACCTGACCTTGGACCTCAGCCCCGGCTTTGGTTACACCGGGATCATCGTGGCGATGCTGGCGTTGCTGAACCCGTTGGCTGTGATTGCCGCGGCGCTGTTCGTGGCGGGTATCTTCGTGGGCGCCGACAGCATGAGCCGCGCGGTGGGCGTACCCACCTACCTGGCCGATATCATGCTGGCGACGGCGCTGCTGCTGATGGTGCTGGCGATCCTGCTGACACGGTTCCGGGTGGTAAGGGAGTAGCCGGATGGATATCCTCGAGATTCTCCTTTCCGCCAGTTTCTGGACCGCCGCGATCCGCATTGCCAGCCCGCTGATCTTTGCCACGCTGGGCGAGCTCATCTGCGAACGCGCCGGTGTGCTGAACCTTGGGATCGAGGGGATCATGGTGGCGGGTGCCTTTGCCGGGTGGATGGCGGTCTATTCCGGCATGGGCCTGTGGGGCGGGGTCTGCGTGGCGATGGCGGTGGGGATGATGTTTGGCCTGATCCATTTGGCCCTGACAGTGCCGTTCGGGCTATCGCAACATGTGGTCGGGCTGGGGGTCACGTTGCTGGCCACGTCATTGACCTATTACGCCTACAGGCTGGCCCTGCCCGAAGTGACCAGCCCACCCAAGATCGAGGCGTTCCAGCCGTTCGAGATCCCCATCCTTTCCGACATTCCGCTCATCGGTCCGGCGCTTTTCGCGCAGACACCTCTGACCTATCTGGCGTTTATCCTGGTGGTCGTCGTGTCGCTGGTGCTGTATCGAACACCGCTGGGGCTGGCGCTGCGGGCGGCCGGAGAGAACCCCTCGGCGGTGGAGGCGCAGGGGTTGTCGGTGACGGGCATCCGCATGGGCGCGGTGATCGTGGGCAGCGGGCTGATGGCCGTGGGCGGCGCGTTCCTGACGATGTCCGCCTTTGACAGTTTCTTCTTCGAGATGGTCAACGGGCGCGGCTGGATCTGCATCGCGCTGGTGGTCTTTGGCGCGTGGAAACCGGGCAAGGCCCTGCTGGGCGCAATCCTGTTCGCGGCCTTCGATGCCCTGCAGATCCGGGTCCAGCAGACATCGCTGGGGGCTGACATCCCCTATCAGATATTCCTGATGATGCCCTATTTCCTGTCCATCCTGGCGCTGATCGTCATGTCGCGCCGGGCCGAGGTACCGGCCGCGCTGATGGTGCCGTTCAACAAGGGAGAACGCTGATGTTCGATCTGATTGTCAAAGGCGGCACGCTGCCCGACGGGACGGTGGCGGATATCGCGATCAACGGCGACAGGATCGCCGAGATCGGCAGGATAGAGGCCGAGGCCGCACAGGTTATCGATGCCGGCGGTGATCTGGTCAGCCCGCCCTTCGTCGATCCGCATTTTCATCTGGATGCCACCCAATCCTACGGTATTCCGCGGATCAACGCCTCGGGCACGCTGCTCGAAGGGATCGGGCTCTGGGGCGAATTGAAGGCGGTGATGACCCAGGACGAGGTGGTCGAGCGCGCGCTCGCCTACTGCGACTGGGCGGCCAGCATGGGCTTGCTGCACATCCGCAGCCATGTGGATACCTGCGATGACCGACTGCTGGGGGTCGAGGCGCTGTTGGAAGTGCGCCAGAAGGTCAAGCACTACATCGACCTGCAACTGGTGGCCTTTCCGCAGGACGGGTTCTACCGCGACCCGACGGCGCGGGAAAACACCATCCGCGCGCTGGATATGGGCGTCGACGTGGTTGGCGGCATCCCGCATTTCGAACGCACGATGGCCGATGGCGCCGCCTCGGTGAAGGAGCTGTGCGAGATCGCCGCCGACCGCGGTCTGATGGTCGACATGCATTGCGACGAAACCGACGATCCGATGAGCCGCCATATCGAGGCCCTGACCCATGAGACGCAGCGTCTGGGCCTGCAAGGCCGGGTCGCCGGGTCTCACCTGACCTCGATGCATTCGATGGACAATTACTACGTCTCGAAACTGCTGCCGCTGATGGCCGAGGCAGAGGTATCGGCAATCCCCAACCCGCTGATCAACATCATGCTTCAGGGCCGGCACGACACCTTCCCCAAGCGGCGCGGCCTGACCCGGGTAAAGGAAATGCGGGCTCAGGGCATTCGCGTGGGTTTCGGACAGGATTGCGTGCTGGATCCGTGGTACAGCCTTGGCACCGGCGACATGCTGGATGTGGCCTTCATGGGTCTGCACGTGGCGCAGATGTCCAGCCCCGACGAAATGCGCCATTGTTTCGACATGGTCACCAGCGAAAGCGCGGCAATCCTGGGCCTGGCAGATTACGGGCTGCACAAGGGCGCCACGGCCTCGCTGGTGGTGCTGGATGCGGGCAACCCGATCGAGGCGGTGCGCCTGCGTGCCACGCGGCTGCATGTGATCGCCAAGGGCAAGCTGATCGCATCGACTCCGCGCGCAGACGCCGATCTGTCGATACCCGGACGCCCCGGTCAAATACGCCGCAGGCACGGCGCCCATAGTTGAATTCTGGCGCTGCCGAGACTTCAAGAAATCGCCATATATTAACCATATCAGCGGGTTCAGATGCTGTGCGCCGCGAAATTTCATGTTATGCGTGCGCCTAACAGATGTATTCCTGGCCGGGAGATCACAGTTGACCCAGATTACCCCAGTTTTGCTTGCCGGCGGCTCCGGTACGCGCCTGTGGCCCCTGTCGCGCAAGAGCTATCCCAAGCAATTCACCAAGCTGGTCGGCGACCAAAGCCTGTTTCAGGCCTCTGCCAGGCGTCTTTCCGGGCCGGAATACGCGCCGCCGGTTGTCATCACCGGGTCGGATTTCCGGTTCATCGCCACCGAACAGCTGCGCGATGAGGGCGTCGGCGATGGCACCGTCCTGATCGAACCCGAGGGGCGCAACACCGCCCCCGCCGTCCTGGCCGCCGCGCTCTGGCTTGAGGCGCGCGATCCGGACGGGCTGATGCTGGTGGCACCCTCGGATCACATCATTCCGGGAAATGCCGCGTTCACGGCCGCCGTCCAGATGGGCAAAAAGGCGGCCCAGGCCGGCAAGCTGGTCACGTTCGGCATCGCGCCGGACAGGCCCGAGACCGCCTATGGCTATCTGGAACTGACCGCCGATCCATCAACTGCCTCGGACCCGATCCCGCTGGCGCAATTCGTCGAAAAACCCGACCGCAAGACCGCACAGGCGATGCTGGAAAGCGGGAATTACCTGTGGAACGGCGGGATCTTCCTGTTCTCGGTCAAAGCCATCATGGCCGCCTTCCACGCCCACGCCCCACAGCTGGTGGACCAGGTGCGCGCGGCGGTGGAAAAGACAACGCCCGATCTGGATTTCTTCCGCATCGATCCGCAGGCATGGGCGGCGGTCGAGGATATCTCGATCGACTACGCGGTGATGGAAAAGGCCGATAACCTTGTGGTCGTACCTTATGCCGGTGGCTGGTCGGACCTGGGCGACTGGGATTCGGTCAGCCGGCACATGGCGGCGGACGGCGCCGGAAATGCGGTGCACGGTTCGGCCATGGCCGTGGATTGCACCGACAGCCTGCTGCGGGCTGAGGATGATGGCGTGGAACTGGTCGGCCTGGGCCTGAAGGACGTGATGGTTGTCTCGACCCGCGACGCGGTGCTGGTCGCGGACAAATCCCGCGCACAGGACGTGAAGAAGGTGGTTGACCAGCTGAAGGGCAAGGAGGCCAAGCAGGCAACCGAGTTTCCCTGGGATCAGCGCCCCTGGGGCATGTTCGAAACCCTGGCCCTGGGCGACCGGTTCCAGGTCAAGCGCATCGTGGTCAAACCCGGCGGGATCCTGAGCCTGCAAAGCCACCATCACCGGGCCGAACACTGGATCGTGGTGGCGGGCACCGCGAAGGTGACGATCAATGACGAGGTCAAGCTGATCTCGGAAAACGAGAGCGTCTACATCCCCCTTGGCGCCGTGCACCGGATGGAGAACCCTGGCAAGGTGCCGATGGTCCTGATCGAAGTGCAGACCGGCAGCTATCTGGGCGAGGACGACATCGTGCGCCTGGAAGATGTCTATGAGCGGGGACAGGGCGCGAAAGGGTGACCCGCATCGAAATTGCGCCAGGGAATCAAAGGACGAACCAGCGGAAGCCTGCCAGCCAGCAAGGATTTAGCCAATCTGCCCTAACGGCTGGATGTTCACTTCGAGCCCAAAGAGTCAAATGCTGCGGGATGTACGAATGGCCGCTCTTAGGTGGCTGCTATCCACTAAGTGATACCGAAAATGTTAAGTCGAAGTCCTCAAAGCCCGTGTTTTCGTATGTCATGACCCACTTAGTGACCATTGTCAGCGGAACTTTCCCGTCGCAGAAATCACCGAACACAAATTTGGTAATATCGACTGGGTTATGGACATTGGAAAAGTAGAATGACGCGTCAATGTAGCCATCCTTAGGATTGGCCGGAAAATCGAAGGTTTTGTTTTGCAATCGAGATAGTTCTGTCGTCGGTAAATTTATGAAGTCAGCTTGAAGCGTTGTGTTGAAATCCAGCAATTCAGAACCTTCTTTTTCAGATGTCGTTAAAGTGAAAGGTGCAAAACTCACTTCGATTGAAGGCTTGCCCGATGCTCCCAGGGCGAGCTTAGCTTGCAAAGGGCGGATTTTTGAAACAGGAAATTTTGTCACGACTTTCCTATGCATTTCTTTATCTGTCTCGCATTGAATTTCACAAAAAGCAGCTCTTGGCAAATTAGGGATCAATGTCGGCAAAGTCCGCACAGCTGACATGCGAATGCGGCTGTAACCAACTGCGGAACACGAGCAGATTAGAGCTTTTTCAGATACTTGCCGTAGTCGTTCTTCATGTATTTCTCGGCCAGCGCCATTAGTTCGCCCCGGCTGATGAAACCCATCTCATAGGCGATCTCTTCGGGGCAGCCGATTTGCTGGCCCTGGCGTTTCTGGATCGTGCGAACGAAGTTGCCCGCGTCCAGAAGGCTGCCGTGGGTGCCGGTATCAAGCCAGGCATAGCCGCGGCCCATGCGCTGCACGTCCAGCGTACCCTCGTGCAGGTAAATCTCGAGCAGCGAGGTGATTTCAAGCTCGCCACGGGCAGAGGGTTTGACCTGCCTGGCCTTTTCCGGCGCGGTACCGTCGACGAAGTAAAGCCCGGTGACGGCGTGGTTCGACGGCGGTATTTCAGGCTTTTCCACGATTTCGCGCACGGTGCCATCCTTGTCGAAATCGACGACACCATAGCGTTCCGGGTCGGCCACCTGATAGCCAAAGACCGTGCCGCCGGTTTCCTTCCGGTCGGCCTCTTCCAGCAACTCGGGCAAGCCGTGACCAAAGAAAATATTATCGCCCAGAACCAGGGTAGAGGGCGCACCGGACAGAAAATCCTCGGCCAGGATGAAGGCCTGTGCCAGCCCATCGGGCGAGGGTTGCGCGATATAGGTAAAGTTCAGCCCCCACTGGCTGCCATCCTCCAGCATCCGCTTGAACTGGTCCTGGTCTTGCGGGGTGGTGATGATCGCGATTTCGCGTATGCCCGACAGCATCAGCACGCTGAGAGGATAGTAGATCATCGGCTTGTCATAGATCGGCAACAGCTGTTTCGACACGCCTTTTGTGATCGGGTAGAGCCGCGTGCCCGAGCCGCCCGCCAGAATGATGCCTTTGCGTTCAGTCATGAAGGGGTTCCTTTTTCGAGGTCGCGCAGGATGTCGGCCAGACCGCTGCGCCAGTCAGGGCGGGCGATGCCGAAAGTGGCCTCGAGGGTCGAGCAATCCATGCGCGAATTGTGCGGCCTTGCTGCGGGTGTCGGATAGTCCGTACTTGGAATATCCGCAACCTCGCAGGCAATGCCGGACTGCACGAAAATCTCGCGGGCGAAATCGGCCCAGCTGACATCGGGCGCGCCGGCGAAATGGTAGGTGCCGGACCTCTTGGGGTCGGCGATCAGGGCCCGCGCCATGCGGTGACAGGCCGTGGCGATGTCACGGGCGGGGGTCGGGCCACCGATCTGGTCGGCGACAATGGTCAGGCGGTCGCGCTCTGCGCCCAGACGGAGCATGGTCTTGACGAAATTCGCACCATGCGCCGAAACGACCCAGCTGGTGCGCAGGATCGCATGGGTACCGCCGACAGCGCGGATAGCTTCTTCGCCCCTGAGTTTCGAACGGCCATAGGCGCCAAGCGGGCCGGTCGCATCCCCCGGTTGCCAAGGGGCAGTTCCGCCGCCTGAAAAGACGTAATCGGTCGAGATGTGGACCAGCGGGATATCCAGATCGGCGCAGGCGCGCGCCATCGCACCGGGGGCGGCGCCATTTATCAACGTGGCCACGTCCTCTTCTGACTCGGCCTTGTCGACGGCGGTATAGGCAGCGGCGTTGATCACCGCCTCGGGGCGCGATCCGGCAATCTGCGCCGCGCAGGCGGCGGCGTCGGTCAGGTCGGCCTGGTCCCGATCCAGACACGTCACGCCCGGCAGGTGCGCCAATTCAGTGGCCACCTGCCCGGTTTTACCGAAGACGAGAATTGTCATTCAACCACTCCCTGCCGCCCCGGTTCAGCCGGTCTTGCCCAGACGCTGGCCCACGCCCTCGCGCGATTGCAGGGCCCGCCACCAGTCCTCGTTGTCCAGATACCATTGCACGGTCTTTTCCAACCCCTGCTCAAGCGTCACCGATGGCCGCCAGCCCAGTTCGGTCGCGATGCGGGTCGGGTCGATTGCATAGCGCAGGTCATGGCCGGGACGGTCGGTTACAAAAGTGATCTGGTCGGCATAGGGCGCCGCAGCCGGGCGCTTCTGGTCAAGGATGGCGCAGATCATGCGCACGATGTCGATGTTCTTCGCCTCGTTCTCGCCGCCGATATTGTAGCTGCGGCCCAATTCGCCCTTTTGCAGCACGGTCAGCAGCGCATCGGCGTGGTCCTCGACATAAAGCCAATCACGCACGTTTTCGCCTTTGCCGTAAACCGGGATCGGTTTGCCGCCAAGCGCATTCAGTATCACCACCGGGATAAGCTTCTCCGGGAAGTGATAGGGCCCGTAATTGTTCGAACAATTGGTCATCACGATCGGCAGACCGTAGGTCTCGGACCAGGCGCGGACCAGATGGTCGCTGGCGGCTTTCGAGGCCGAATAGGGCGAATTGGGGGCGTAGGGGGTTTCTTCGGTAAACTGACCCTCATCGCCCAGGGTGCCGAACACTTCGTCGGTCGAGATATGATGGAAGCGGAAGCTGTGGGGCTTGCCCTGGGCGGTCCAATAGGCGCGCGCCGCCTCAAGCATGTTGTACGTGCCGGTAATATTGGTCTCGATGAAATCGCCGGGCCCGTCGATGGAACGGTCCACGTGACTTTCGGCCGCCAGGTGCATCACGGCGTCGGGCCGATGGGCGCCGAACACGCGGTCCAGCTCGGCGCGGTTACGGATATCGACATGCTCGAACGCATAATTCGGATCATCGCTGACCGGCGCGACATTATCCAGACAAGCGGCATAGGTCAGCGCATCCAGGTTGACCACCTGATGACCGTCGCGCACGGCCTGCCGCACCACCGCCGATCCGATAAACCCCGCACCGCCCGTTACGATCAGTTTCATGTGGAGGGTCCTTCGAAAAGAAAGGGGCTGTCGAAATCGGCAAATAACGGGGCGGCGGCATCTTTTTCGCTGAGCACCGGATCAATGCCGTCAAGTGGCCAGTCAATCTCCAGCCCCGGGGAATTGAACCGCACGGCGCCGTCGCAATCGGGCGCGTAGTAGTCCGAGCATTTATAGATGATCTCGGTATCCGGCTGCAGGGTCACAAACCCGTGCAGGAAGCCTTTGGGCACCAGCAGCTGCCTGCCGTTCTCAAAACTGAGCACCGTGCCGAACGCTTGCCCGAAAGTCGGCGAGCCCTTGCGGATATCCACGGCGACATCAAAGAGCGCGCCGCGCCCGCAGCGCACCAGCTTGTCCTGCGCGTGGGGCGGCGATTGGAAATGCAACCCCCGGACAGTGCCCTTTTTCGCGGAGAGCGAGTGATTGTCCTGCACCCAGTCATGGCTCAGTCCTTGCTCGGCCATGACCCGGCGGCTCCAGCTTTCCGAGAAGAACCCGCGCTCATCGCCAAAGCGCCGCGGTATCAGGATTTTGACGCCATCGAGATTTGTGTCCTGTACTTCCAATCTACTCTCCGCAGGTGCGTTGCTGGGGCCGTTTAACAAGCCCGGGCAGGTGAGTCACCCCTTTGGCGTACAAGCGAACATGGCAAGTGGACAAGAGCGAAATCCGGTGCCGTTCTCGCCAACTGATGGCGAGACTAAAGAAAAGATTAAAAGCAGGGGCGGCGGGCACAGGGATCGGCAAACTTTGGTCCGCATTTTTCGGCTGAGTTTTGAAACAGGGATTCTGCCATGCCGGACCAATTGCCCAACCTTAACCTGCCCATCCTGTCCCCCTCGCAATCGCAGAAACACGTGACCCATAACGAGGCGCTGCGGATCCTCGATGTAGTGACGCAATTGGCCGTAGTTTCGGACGTGATCGACACGCCGCCCACCGACACCGGTGAAGGGGCGCGCTATCTGGTGCCCGCCGGCGGACAGAATGAATGGGCAGGACAGGATGGTCAGATCGCGAGTTATGAACAGGACACCTGGGTCTTTTACGCGCCGCGGGTCGGATGGCGGATCTTCGTCATCGACACCGGGCTGCTGAAGGCCTTTGACGGCACGGCCTGGCAGGCGGTCGGCGGCAGCCTGCTGGAAAACCTGACCGGGTTGGGTATCGGTGTTGACACTGCCAGCGCGCCGTTTTCCGCCAAACTGAATGCCGCGCTCTGGACGGCGCGATATGCCGCCGACAGCGGCAGCGGCGATCTGGTTCAAACCCTGAACAAGGAAACACCCGGCGGTGATGCGGGCTTCGTGCTGCAGACCGATTTCGCCACCCGCGCGGTTCTGGGCCTTTTTGGCAGCGACAACCTGCGTATTGCCGTCACGCTCGATGGCACCAATTTCCGCGACGGTTTGGAGATTGATGCCGGTACGGGAATTGTCAGCCAGCCCAATCTGCCACGGTTTTCCGGCAGCACGAATTTCGACAATTTCGGCGCAGCGGATACCTGGGTGAAAATTGCCATCAACACTCTGGCCTATAACGATCAGGCCAGCTTTGACGCCGGTACCAACGTCTTTACCGCGCCGGCGGACGGCTTCTATCAGTTCGGCGGGCACCTTCTGTTCAAACAAGATACCAGCAGCGCGGCACGCATCAATGCGCGAGTGCTGAAGAACGGAACCTCGCAGCTTGCCGGCAGCTTCGGCGGGATCACCGGGGATCATGTCGACGGGATCACCTTCGTGAACACCCAGGCAACAGCCGTTCTGTCCGCTGGCGATACGGTCGAGCTTCAGGGTATGTTCAGCGGCGCCTCAGGTTATTTCCAGGCCGACGAGACAGCGTTCTGGGGCTACAAGGTGGGTTGAGCACCCACCGATCAGGCTAGAAGACAAACAGGCTGTCGCTCAGATCATCAAGACTGCGCACCCGATGGAGAGTGATCATCTGGTCATTTCCGAATTCATCTTCACCGAAGTTCAGCCGAACGGTTCTGCCCAGATCTTCACCATAGGTACTCAGAATCTCAGCTGCGGACATTGTCGGGTCACTCAGTAGCGCATCGTCGATATACAGCAGGTCAAATCTGGTTGAGAAATCCTTGATCCAGTCATTGCCTTCGGTGAAGTAGAATGTGTCGGCACCGAACCCGCCACCAAGGTTGTCATCGCCCGCGCCCCCGATAATCGTATCGTCGCCGCCACCCCCGCGGAGGCGGTCGTTACCCGCGTCACCGTTCAGGTGATCATTGTCACTATGACCGACCAGGATATCAGCGCCCTCGCCGCCAGACAGGGTGTCATGCCCCCAGCCGCCCAACAGCTTGTCATTTCCGGCGGCCCCTCGAAGGTCGTCGTCGCCCGAACGTCCGGCGATAAAGTCACGACCCTCGCCCCCGTCAAACCAGTTCTGACCGTGATCGCCAATCAGCGTGTCGCCGAAATCGGTTCCCTCGATCCCCTCGATCGAAAAGAACTGATCCTTGGCCACATCGCCTCTTTCCCGCCTGCCGAATATCATGTCTACCTTGATACGCGATGTGGCGTTTTCATAGGACACGATGTCAAACTCACCGCCTCCGACAAAGACGTCCCTGCCCCCGGCGGAGTAGAATATGTCCTGACCGGCATGACCAAAAAGAACATCGTTGCCCGACGTGCCGTAATGCTCGCTGTCCAGATCGGCAGCTTGGGGCGCGTTGGTGATAATCGAATGGCTCGGATTGATCGTGATACGTTCGATCAGCTCGGCCGGTTCAAGGGTGCCGCCATCATGTGACCTCACACTTACCATGTACCCCCCGAACGAGATATCCACCCGGTCGGCGTAGGCCACGAAATTCAGCTGCGAAGTATCATGCAGGAGAAACCAGCCGGACAGATCCAGCAAATCCTCGGCCACGTTGAAATCATCGATTCGGCCCCCATCCTGCGCATCACCGAACACAAAGACATCCGCGCCCTGCCCGCCGATCAGTCGGTCCGCCCCCTGCCCGGCGATGAGAGTATCGCCGCCGTCGCCGCCGGAAAGAACGTCATGTCCGGCCCCGTGACCGCCAAACAGGACATCGTCCCCGGACCCGCCCGTCAAGATGTCATCATCCGCACCCCCAACTTCGACGACACCCGCCACACCCAGGTCAAACGTCAGTTCTGTCAGGCCTGTCTCGGTCGCGCTGGCGGCGAAAACATGCAGGACATTGCCTTGCACCTGTGCAGCCAGGCCCGAAACATTCTGCAATGTCACCGCGTCACTGTCGGCGATCGTGGCGTGGTGAATCAGGCGGCCATCGGGCAACAGTTCGAGAAGCGTAAACCCGTCATCCGCACCCGCCGCCAGAACGAAGGCACGCCCGTTTGTTTCGACAATTTCAAGCTCGGAAATTGACGCAAACCTGGTGCCCTGCCCGTCAATCACATGATCGCGCGCAATCAGCTCGCCGGTATCGGATATTTCGAACACGCTGATTGACGAACTGCTGCCGGCGGCAACGATGCCGAAACTCTGTCCGGCAATGTTGACAACGCGCAGGATTTCCGGCGCGACAAGCCCAAGCCCATCCATCACGCCAAGCGTATCAGCAAAGGTCAGCGTCCCGTCATTCGCCACGCGGTAAGACAGGATCTCGTTGCCGGCCCGGTCGATGGCCAGTGTCAGCCCGGTGCCACCGACCTCGATCATCTCGATATCCACGATCTCGCCCCCTTCGACCGTGATCGACTGGACATGTGCAAGTGTGAGGTCTTCATTGACCGATTGAACAGAGAAACCGGACTGCCCGCCCTGGGCCGTCGCCAACAAGCTCAGCCCTTCCAACTGCGCCGACACGATCGCCGTCAGCGCGCTGGTCAGTCCCGAGGTCGGCGCAAGCGCGAAACCTTCACCGAAACTGCCTGTAACGTCGATATCATAGGCATTGTGCAGTACGTCGCCGCCCCCGGAAAATACCGCGAACGTATCGGTACCGGTTGAAACGATCTCCAGCCCGGTTGCCGGCATCTGCCCCTCGCCGGTCGCAAAAACCTCCGCAGCGCTTTCCTGCAGCTCGCCCGCCATGACGTCGAACACACTGATCTCGTTTTCGATCCTGCTGGTCGCGAATAACCGCCATTGGTCACCGAACAGCGCTGCATCCAGATCACTGATGCCGGCAAGAGGCCCGACCAGCGCATTGGCAAAAACCGATGATGACGTAAACTGTACCATTTGGGGCTCCAGAAACTTCCTTGCCGGAAATATCGGAGGACACGGCGGCGAATCCGCGGCGAAGCTGGTTACGCAATCAGGCGAATCCACGGCCCGAACAGACGTTTTTCCTATATTTTGAAATGATTATGAGTGGGATTCTTTATTGTCCCATAATCTTTCTAAACCAATGCCTTAACCGGAAGGAAAAGATGCTGCGGCACGACCGGGAACGGCTGCCGGCACCCCAGATACCCACACCTGGGCCCGATCCTACGGTGACAACCGTCTGCGATTGCCACATTTGCGCCGAACTCGATCCTCAGCTGTGCTGAATATGGCGAGATTGTGGCAGAATTTCGTGACAGTCACAGCGCGTTCAGCAAAAGGGAATGTGTGCATCGGCGCCATTTCACGCCGTCCGAAATGTTTTGGCCTGACCATTACCAATGTTTTCGGTGACGCATACCGACATCCAAGACCAAGCATCGGCATCGCCCGAGGCAAGAGGGTGATCGTCATGTCGCGCATGGCGGGTTCGCCCGCAAGATGCTGCAAGTTAACGCCAGCGCTGTACAGGTCTGCCATAAGGCGGCGGCGCGGTCTGAGGCGACGCCATCTGATGATATCCCGGCTTACCCAACAAGAAATTCTCTTTGAACCAGCGGATCGCAAGCGAGAAGCGGAATGTCACTACCCCTAAACCTCGGTTGATCCGACGGAACCGGAAACCGGCAATCAGAAAAGGGGCGTTCCAACAGTATTGCAATGCGCCGCTCATGCCGCTAAAACCCGCTCGATTCCTGCGGCGATCGGGCCAATGGTCTCGTTTCCTTGGACGCAGACACCACAGCGCCATCGAATGCCCCTATAGCTCAGCTGGTAGAGCAACTGATTTGTAATCAGTAGGTCCGCGGTTCGAGTCCGTGTGGGGGCACCATTATCAGATTGGTACCCTTCAAATATTTGCGCGCCTTGAAGAAAAACCGGCGGTCTTCATCCAGATGTGATGCTGGGCGTTCCCGGCGGCCGCTGACAAAGGCGATACGGTCAAGGATACCGGGCCGCCCTTGTTTGTCACTCTTGTTGGGCAAGCAGATTCCGTTCGTTGCGGAGGAATGCTGCCAGATCTGCTTTCAGCTCAAAGGCTTCGGCGGTATCCAGCATTTTCTTCGCGTCTCCGGACCTGCCAGCGACCCGATAAGCCTGCGCCAGATGGGCGATGATTTCGACACTGTCCGGCGCCTCGCTTTTCGCCTGCTCCAGGATATCGATAGCCTTGTCCGTCTGGCCGGATTTCAGCAACGCCCAGCCATATGTATCAGCGTAATTGGGATCATCCGGCGCGTCCTTTCGCACCAGCTCTGACAAGTTCAGCGCCACCTCCGGGTCGACATCGGCCAACAGCAATTCATACGCAACGTTGTTGCGGTCCCTGGCATGGTCCGAGGATTCCTTTTCGTAAAGCTCGTGCAAAAGGAAACCGATATGGTCGTCGCGCAATTTGCGTGCGGCGGCCTCGGGCATGTTCCGGCTAGACGAAATCACAGTTACAATTCGATCCACCCGCGTTTCATGCCGTTTCAGTCCGATGCGTTCAAAGGCGACTGACTTGCCGGCTTCCTCGCCATTCAGGCGGACACCCTGTTCACGGTCGGATATGCGGATCAGGCTGGCCTCCAGATCGGCGATAACAGGTTGATCGTTCAGCATTTCAATCAGGCCTGTTCGTTGCAGTTCAAAAATCGCGTGGAACAATGCGCGCCCATAGTAGACAGTGCCAGAGGCCTGCCAGAGCTCGGGATTCTCAGGATGGGGCCAGATCGCGAATGGCCGCATCACCGCCTGCGCGCGATCAAACTCTTCTTCTCCGGCGGTTTCGGAGAAGGGAATATCTGCCGTGCTCTCCACGATAGAGAAACTGCCCTCGTCGCCGTTCACGTAATGCGTAAAGAACCGCAGATATGCTGCGACCTGCTCTTGCGTGTTCAGAACGATTGGGGTTTTGGCATTGGCCTCGTGGATCGGCGGTGATGTCCCCGACAAACGGAAAACACTGTCTCCATTGGTCACCAGAAAGGCAATCAGCCTTGCCTGATCCCCTACGCCCAACTGCATTTCGACCAGATAGCCATCGTCATAGAAACTCAACCTGGTAGACCGGATGTAACTCACCTCGGACACATCAAACCCGGGCACACCTGCGGTGATCGTGTCCAGCATCCCATTGAACGCATCCCCTTCAAGAGTGTGCCAGACGGCTTCGTAAAGCGGCGGGCGCACCCAGAAGATCGCTTCGCCTTCCAACTCGTCCATGGTCAGTTCACGCAGTTTTTCGCGAGCGAGTGCGCCGATGACCTCTCCGGTGTCGTTGCGTGCAACTTTCGTGCTAGCAGCTTCCGCGAAAACGGCCTGGTCGACAGCTTCTGAAATCAGAACCGAGGCCTCGCGCAGGCCCCGAGAAATGCCTTGCGCCCCCTCGTCCGCAGAGCCGGACATTTTTTCTGACAGCTCCTTGGCTTCTTTCGCCAACGCTTCCAGTTGCCTTTTGTTTTCTATCAGCGAGTCAAACCTGTCTGTATCGGCCACGTGCTTCGCAACCAGGTCGTCCAGCCGCGCGACATCCGTCTCGTCCAGCAGTTCCTCGCCCAAGCCGACGACGTTCCGCATGAGCTTGACCGCATTCTCGATCGACCGGAAATACTCTCTTTCGCGAATGCCTTTCGACCCTGCCGCGTTCATCGCGCTGTCGAAGGCATCACGATAAAGTTCAATCGCTTCCGCTTGCTTACCCGCGCCGCGGGTTGCCTCGGCAGATGACCACAGATAGCTCGTCTGATTGTTCGTCCAGCGGTATTCGCCGGGCGCGATTTTCAGCAAGGCGTCGGCTTCGCGAAAACCAAGATCGTAGGCACGAGCCCATTCCTCCTCGCCCAGACGTTTGGCGCCGGCAAAAATCAGCTGGTAATGAAGAAACTGACGTTGAGCGAGGTTGAAATAGGCATTCGATTGCGGGCTGTCAGCCACGGGATGCGCGCTCATTGCGGCCCGGATCGTTTCTTGGATATCGGCGTAGTTGACCTCATCCCGGGTCAGCATGAAGAGATCGACATAGGCGGCCAGCATCTTGGCTTCTGAAAGCAGCCGGCTGTCGACAGACGAATCATCGTTCAGGCTCGCCACGCTGTCATGCAGCTGCTGCCGTGCGATGGCTTTCGCGTTGCCTTTGTCCCCATCGCGAGCGACAACATATTGCCACTCGTAATACCGCAACCAAGGTTCACGAGAGATGCGTTCCGTTCTTGGCATCCGCGCCGCGCGCAACTCCAACAACAAATCGTTGGCTGCGGAAAGATCCCTGCTTGCCTGGCCCAGCTGTCCCGCGTCGATTGCGTAATTTGCGCGAAGGGTAAGGGCGCCCAGCAACCGGCTGCGGTACCGGCGGTTGGTCGTATCCAGGGCGCATAGCGTCTCGGCGATCCGCACGGCACTGTCCATGAATTCAACGGCGCGCAGCGATTTGTTGTCATTGTCGTTGGACTCCGCGGCCTTCATCCCGTTGAGCATGATCTCGGCAAGGCCCAATTCACCCTCGTCGAATCCCTCAACGCGCTCAAGGAAATCAACGGCGCGCTGCGCGCTGATCTGCAACTGCGGATAATCAACCCCATAGCGCGTATCAGCATCTATTTTGCGCACGGTGTTCGCCGCAAACCCGTTTGCCATCACGACGGTATGGGCCAGTTCCGCCAGCGCCAGTTGCTTTTGCCCGAACGCTGCCGGATCACGCTGGCGGTTTCGGGAAACCTGGGGCGCCTCGATGATCGCCATTTGCCGATCAAACTCGGACCAGATCTTTCTTGCCGTGTCCAGCAGCCTTTCGTGAAGGTGCCACTGTTTCGCGATTTGAGCGTCGGCCAGAAGAATTTGCGCCTGCCGCGCCAGGTAACCCGGCGTTTCCGGGTCGGTCAGTTCGTTCTGCTCCTGTGCCCGCTGCAACCAGCGATCCGCGCTTTCCAGGCGCGCATAGACGCGGTGGAAATCAGCCAGGGCTATTGAACTTCTGATCTCCAGTACCGGAGCCGGCGACCAGTCTGCCGGTTTCTCCAGAAGCAACGCCTCAAGCTGTCTTGCGTAATCCTCGGCTTCGTTCCAAAAGCCGCCGGCACGCAGGGCATCAAGGCTTGCCAGAAGGAATGTCGCCCGCTGGTCGACGAATTCCACGTCATCCGCGCGGCTCTCTGCAAGCGCCGCGATGGCCGCTTCAGTGTCACGGATCAGGCTGTATTTGCTGGCCACCGGGATCGTGTCATCCGTATCCAGGGTTTCGACCAGGCCCGTCGCCAATGATTCCGTCACGGCCAGGAAATGCGCTTCATTGACCTCGGCGGTATTGCGCAACGTGATGGCTTCGTCGCGCTTTGCCTGCGCATCGAAAAAGAAGAACGCCGCGGCGATTGCCGTTGCCGACGTCGCCGCCAGAAAGAAACGCAATGTGCGCTTCTCTCTTGCATCTTTCTCCTGCCGCGCCTTCTGGCGCGCTTCCTCGGTTTCCTGCGACCTGCGCAGATAGGCCGCCAGGCCCTCGAAATCCGAGGTATAGCGCTGCCCCCAGTCGGCCGAAGGCTGATCGTGTTCCCACCAGCTGGTGATATTGGCCAGATCAAGCCCCGACAACAGGTCGCCCTCACCGGCTTCGTACCGGCTCCTGGCATCGGCAACGCGGCGCATCACCGCCGCGGCCCGCGCTTCGTCCAGCATCCATTCGGACAGCTTCGACCATTGCCGGATCAGGCTTTCGTGGCTGATGTCGATGACGGAATCGTCGCTTAGCGGGACCGATGGCGGCGGCCGCAGAAAATTGACCTCTTCGCTGCGGAAGACTTCGACGATCGCGCGCACCTCGTCGACCGGCAGGCCGGTTTCCTGTGCCAGGCGCCCCAGGGCGACCGGGCGGCGGCTTGCGGTGATGATCGAATTACCGTCGACCAGGGCGCGAAAGATCTTTTCGCAGGCCGTCAGCTTGTCCGAACCCAGCTCATCCAGGACCTGGCCCCCATGCTGGTTCAGCGCGCCCTTCATGCCGCCCAGGTCTTCATACTTGTCGTAGCTCAGGTGTTGGGCGTCCTTGCCGACAACCTCTTCGCGCCAGATCCGGTTCAGCACATGCTGCATCACCGGCAGCTGGTCCGCCCGGCGCGACAAGGCACGCAACTGGTCGCCGCCACCCTGTTCATCAAACGGCGCAAAGGTCGCCAGATCGTTCAGCAGCCGGTTGACCAGGGCGGGTTCGACATCCCTGCCGAACATGCGGGCCGGCCCGACGATGGCCTTGCGGCAGCCCTCGCGATCCATGCGCGGGGTCAGGTAGGTGCCCGCGTTTATGGTTTCGGCAAGGTCGGGGATCAGGACGCAGGCACCCAGGAACTCCGAGCGCATCGTGATGACGACATGCATACGCCCCGCATCCTCGCGGCTGGCATGGATGAGAAGCTGCACAAAGGCCTCTGCCTCCTCGCGGTCATCGTAATCGCCGAACCTGAATAGCTCTTCGAACTGGTCCACCAGCAAGAGAAGCTGCACGTCAGATGGCAAATGGCCTTCGTCCAGCCATTCGATCAGCGACCTCGGGCCGCGGCGCAAAAACCATTCGAGGGATTCGATATCATCTTCCGAGGGGTCCTCCCGACCCTCGTCCCCAGCCGAAACCTGAAGCAGCCCCCGCGCCAGGCTTCGGATCGGCTGACCGCCCGGCGCCATGTCACAGAAACGCCAATTGGCACCGGCCGGATGCAGGCCCAGTTCCAGCCCATCCAGCAGCCCGGTCCGAACCAGAGAGGATTTGCCGGTGCCCGACGCGCCCAGCACGGCCAAAAACCGCGTCTGGCTGAGGCGCAGTATCAGCTCGTTAACCGCCGCATCGCGGCCAAAGAACAAGTCCGCCTCGTCGCGGTTGAACGCGCGCAGACCCGGATAGGGCAGACGGTCCATCCCTCCGATCAAAGCCGGGACTCCACCACTGAAACGATGTGGTCTACATCAAATTTCTCTGAGCAATCAATAACTTCCAGATTCGGGAACGCGTGGTTGAGCCCCTCGGATTTCGGCGGGGGCGCCTTTACCAGTGCCTGGTATTCGCGGGGTGATTGCCGGGCGGCCAGGCTGCGCCCCATGCGCCTCAGGAATCCGCGCACCCATGTCGTCGGCGCATCGCCATGCACGAAAACGACACTATCGCTGTCGATCAGGTTCTCTTCGAGATCCTGCTGAATTTCCTCGGGCGTCCCCTCGTAAATGGGTACGGCAACCGGCAGCCCGCGTTTCGACAGCGCCTGCAGCAATTCCTCGGCCAGCGGCATGTCCGACCGGTCAGCCCCGATGAAGATCAGCGAGTTGCGCGTGGGACGCGGTTCCTTGTTCTGGCTCTCGATCTCCTTAAGGATCAGCGATTTGAACGATTCCAGCCCGCTCGCCATCACGTTCGGGCCACTGACAAGCGCCTTGTGAACCGGGTTGTCGATATTGGTGGTGTCGGTTTCGGGATGGCGCCAGCACAACAGGGTCTTGCCCGCCTTTTCCGCCGCCGTGCATTGGTAGGTCATGTACCCGTCCGGCATGTCGGCAGGCATCCGTCCGCTTGCCTGACTCAGAAGCTGAACGACCAGATCGGCCTGTTCCAGATCGGCGCTATAGGCCTTGCGAAACTCCACGCCGCCTTGCGGGTAATCCATTTGTGGCAGGACGCGGACGTTGAACTGGGCCAGCGCACTGCGCACCTGCCCGCGCTGATATTCAAGATCGTCGGTGGTTTGCGCCAGCAGCACGGTTGCGATCGGGTCGACGGGCGCCGCGACCTCGGTCGCCGCCACACCCTGTTCCTGCCGCCTGAGCCGCACAAGCTGGTCTTTCAGCTGCGTGCAGAAATCCGTCAGCGCGGTCATGTACATCTGGCGGTCCAGCTTCGGATCCAGCGTCATGGGTGTTGCGCCGCTTGCGCCCGTGTTGTGCCAGAACTCGAACCGCTTGTGTTCCCTCAGCACGGGATGCTGCGCGTCATCACCGCCTGACGGCAAGACTTCGAAGACGAACAGCCTGTCTTCGGCCCCGGGCTGTTTCAGGAACGCCTCGAGCTCGGCGATGGTATAGTCGCCGGAATGATATGCCGGCGACACGATTGCCACCATGATGGCAGAGTGTTCGACCTCTTCCATCAACGTGGTGTCAAGCTTCTGATTGGCCTTCAGATGCGAGGCATCCCAGAAGACTTCTACGCCCTCACGGCTGAGCCGCTGTTGCAGGATCGAGCGCAACTGACGGACGATCAGGGATATACACTGCTGACCATCGAGATCTTCGGCGTTGTCGACATGCGAATAGCTGATGAAAACATCGTTTCTTGTTTTCTCGAGATACGCCAAAAACAGCTCCCCAGTTACACCCACGAAGCCCACTATAATGCGCGAGATGATTCGGTTAACCCCTGATTTCCAGTTCTTTTTGTGAGCGGATTACCACGGCCCCGGATCAGAAAACCGCTCGAACGGGTATCGCAGAGCCCGGGCATGACGCTGTCTGGATTTTCGCCAGAGGGCATGCAGTGCCGGCAAAACAGAGCCATCACCAGCAGCGCGCCAGACACTGCAACCTGCCCGCGCATTTTTACCTTGGCACAGTCGGGCATGATGTTATCGTCGCCAATGTTCGTAAACAGTGGAAAGGCCGCTCTATGGCGTGCGACGAGCCTGTCATTTTTGACGGCCACAACGATGTTTTATGCAAGCTGTTCCGCGCTGGCGGCCCTGGTCAGGCGCACAGTTTCGCCGATGGGCGCGATGGCGCAATTGACCTGCCAAAGGCCAGGACCGGCGGATTCGGCGGCGGGTTCTTTGCGGTCTATGTACCTTCGCCGGGCGATGGCGACGACAAATACGAAGAGATGACCAGGTCATCCTATGACCTGCCGTTGCCGGACCCGGTGGCGCTGGAATACGCGCAGACCGTGGCGCTTTCGCAGGTGGCAACCTTGCTGGAGCTGGAACGCCAGGGCAGCCTGGTGATCTGCCGGACGGTGGCCGACATCCGCACGGCGCTTGCCGCCGGCCGGATCGCCGCCATCTTTCACGTCGAGGGCGCGGAGGCGATTGATCCCGATCTGCACATGCTTGACGTGCTCTACGCGGCGGGCCTGCGATCGCTTGGGCCGGTCTGGAGCCGCGACACGATATTCGGGTACGGTGTGCCGTTTCGCTTTCCCTCGTCGCCAGATACCGGTGACGGCCTGACCGATCTGGGGCTGCGGCTGATCCGCCGCTGCAACCAGCTGGGCATCATGGTGGACCTGTCCCACCTGAACGAGGCCGGTTTCTGGGACGTGGCCAGGCATTCGGAAAAACCATTGGTGGCGACACATTCCAATGCCCATGCCATATGTCCGCATTCCCGCAACCTGACCGACGATCAGCTGCGCGCCATCGCCGACAGTGACGGGATGGTCGGGCTGAACTTCGCGGTTGCCTTCCTGCGCGAGGACGGCAAGATGCTGGCAGATGTCCCGCTGAGCCAGGTGCTGAAACATCTTGATCACATGATCAACATCGCCGGTGAGGACCGCGTCGGGCTGGGTTCCGACTATGACGGTGCGGTGGTGCCACAAGACCTGACCACAGTGGCGGGGCTGCCGAAACTGAGACAGGCCATGAAAGTGCACGGATATGATGATGCCCTCATCGCCAAACTGTGCCACGAAAACTGGTTGCGTGTGCTGGAAAGGACCTGGGGGGCCTGACACACGGGAAAACCGCAGAAGATAACCAACAGGAGAGGAAAGAAGATGAATATTTTCAGCAGATTGATGGCCGGTGCAGCGCTCGGGCTGTCGGTCGCGGTCACGGCGGTGCCGATGGCCGGGGCAGAGACGCCGCCGAACATGCTGGTCATTGCCAACCGGATTGACGATATCACCACGCTGGACCCGGCCGAAAGCTTCGAGTTCGCGGGGTCGGACGTGATCCGCAACGTGTACATGAAGCTAGTGAATTTCGACCCGGCAGACCTGGACGCGGGCTATCAGCCGGAAATCGCGGAAAGCTGGACCGTCAGCGACGACGGCAAGTCCATCACTTTCACGATCCGGGACGGGTTCACTTTTCACTCCGGCAATCCGGTGACCGCCGAGGATGTCGAGTTCTCGCTGCGCCGGGCGGTCATTCTGAACAAGACCCCGGCCTTCATCCTGACGCAGTTCGGGTTTACCGCCGAGAATGCCGATGAAACCATCAAGGCCGACGGCAACACCGTCACAATCACCACCGACAAGCCCTACGCGACATCCTTCGTGCTGAACTGTCTGACGGCCACGATCGGCGGGATCGTCGACAAGCAGACCGTCATGGCCAATGAGGTCGACGGTGACATGGGCAACAGCTGGCTCAAGACCAATTCGGCCGGTTCCGGTGCCTATTCACTGGTCAGCTGGAAACCCAATGAAAGCGTGACACTGCAATCGAACCCCGATTTCCATCTGGGTGCCCCGGCGATGGAGCGCGTCATCGTGCGCCATGTGCAGGAAAGCGCCAGCCAGCGCCTGCTGCTGGAGCGCGGCGATGTGGACGTGGCCCGCAACCTGAACCCCGAGGATATCGCCGGTGCGCGCGAGGCCGAGGGCGTCAAGGTCTATGACGAGCTGCGCGGGCGGCTGATGTATCTGGCCTTCAACCAGAAACACCCCGAACTCTCCAAGCCCGAGGTGCGCCAGGCGATGAAATACCTGGTCGATTACGAAGGGATGCAGAACAGCTTTCTCAACGGGCAGTACGTGACGCATCAGAACTTCCTGCCGCGCACGTTCCTGGGCGCCGTGGATGAAAACCCGTTCAGCCTGAACGTTGAGAAGGCCAAGGAAATGCTGGCCGCCGCCGGGGTTCCCGAAGGGCTAGAGATCGAGGCCGGGGTGCGCGAGGCGCAAGAGCGGATCGAGATCGCCCAGACCTTCCAGAACGCGCTGGCGCAGGTCGGCATCAAGCTGAACATCACCGTGGGCACCGCCAAGCAGATCCTGGCGCGCTACCGCGCCCGCGAACTGGATGTCTATGTCGGTGCCTGGGGCCCGGATTACCCGGACCCGCATACCAACGCGGGCACTTTCGCCTATAACCCCGACAATTCGGACGAGGCACAGGCCACCGGTCTGCTGGCCTGGCGGAATTCCTGGGATACCGGCGGGCTGACCGAGATGACATCCGCTGCGGTGATCGAAAACGACCGCGACAAGCGCGCGGCCATGTATGCCGACATCCAGGCGCAATTCCGCGAAACCTCGCCCTTCGTTGTCATGTTCCAGAAGATCGAGCAGGCGGCGATGCGCGACAATGTCGAGAACCTCAACCTGGGTGGCGCAACCACCGCCGTATCCTACTGGCCGGTCACGAAATAAATGGCCCTGGCCGAAAATGATCGCGAAGGACGCAGACCCGCGTCCTTCGCACCCTTTCTGAAAACCGCCGGCGGCAGCCTGGCGTCGATCGCCGTGACGATGCTGGGCCTGCTGCTGGTGACTTTCATCATCGGCCGGGTCATGCCGATCGACCCGGTGCTGGCGATTGTCGGCGAACGCGCCTCGCAATCGACCTACGATGCGGTTTACGAGCAGCTCGGGCTCGACAAGCCGGTGATCGTGCAGTTCTTCTATTACATCAGCGACGTGGTCCGCGGCGATTTCGGCATGTCGCTGCTGAACGCGCGGCCCGTGTCCGAGGATATCGCGCGGGTATTCCCCGCCACGCTGGAACTGGCCACGCTGGGCACCATCTTCGGCGTTCTGATCGGTGTGCCGCTCGGGGTGATTGCCGGGGTCCGGCGCGGTTCGTGGATCGACCAGATCGCCCGTGTCGTTGCCCTTGTCGGCTATTCGATGCCGATCTTCTGGCTGGGCCTTGTCGGCCTGCTGATCTTCTACGGCATTCTCGGCTGGGTCGGCGGGCCGGGCCGCCTGGATATCTTTTATCAGGATATCGTGCCCACCCGCACCGGCATGATCCTGATCGACAGCGCAATCTCAGGCCATTGGGACGTATTCCGCAACGCCTTCAGCCATCTGATCCTGCCCGCCTCGCTTCTGGGCTATTATTCGATGGCCTATATCAGCCGGATGACACGGTCGTTCATCCTGGAACAGATGAGCGCCGAATACATCATCACCGCCCGCGTCAAGGGCATGTCCGAACGCGCGGTGATCTGGCGCCACGCCTTCCGCAACATCCGGGTGCAGCTGATCACCGTGATCGCGCTTTCCTATGCCAACCTGCTGGAAGGGTCGGTGCTGACCGAGATCATCTTTTCCTGGCCCGGCATCGGCAGCTATATCACCACCGCGCTGCTGAGCGCGGACATGAATGCCGTTCTGGGCGGGACAGTTGTTGTCGGACTGATCTTCATCTGCCTAAACATCCTGTCCGACCTTCTCTACCGCATCTTTGATCCGAGGTCGAAATGAGCGACACAACCCTGCGCCAGTGGCTTCTCAGCGATGCGCCCACCTCTCGCCGGCAGGCCCGGCTGGCCAGCCTCTACAAGGGCTGGCTCAACTTCCGCTCGAACACGATGGCGATGTTCGGCCTCGGCATCCTGGTGTTCCTGGTCCTCATCGCCTTCTGCGCGCCGCTGGTTGCCCCGCATGACCCCTATGCGCAGGACCTGGCAAACCGGTTGCAGCCCATCGGCACCGAAGGGCACCTGCTGGGCACTGACAGCCTGGGCCGCGATATCCTCAGCCGGCTGATCTATGGCAGCCGGATCACGCTCTATATCGTGACGCTGGTGGCGTTGATTGCACCGGTGGCGGGGCTGCTGGTGGGTACCGTGTCGGGCTATCTGGGCGGATGGGCGGATATCGTGCTGATGCGGATCACCGACATATTTCTCGCCTTCCCCCGGCTGGTGCTGGCGCTGGCCTTTGTAGCGGCGCTTGGCGCCGGGATCGAGAACGCGGTGCTGGCCATTTCGCTCACGGCCTGGCCCCCCTATGCCCGCATCGCCCGGGCCGAGACCCTGACGATCCGGTCGTCGGATTACATCAGCGCGGTGCGCCTTCAGGGTGCCGGGCCGCTCAGGATCATCACCAAGCATATCTGGCCGCTCTGCATCTCGTCGCTGATCGTGCGCGTGACGCTGGACATGGCGGGGATCATCCTGGCAGCCGCCGGCCTCGGCTTTCTCGGGCTGGGCGCACAGCCCCCAAGCCCGGAATGGGGCGCGATGATCTCGGGCGGGCGGCGGTTCATCCTTGATCACTGGTGGGTGGCCACTGTGCCCGGTCTGGCGATCTTTACCGTCAGCCTCGCCTTCAACCTCCTGGGCGACGGGCTGCGCGACGTGCTGGATCCGAAAGGCAACAGCCAATGACCCTGCTGGACGTGCAAAACCTCTGGGTCAGGTTCCCGACCCGGCAGGGCCTTTTCGAGGCCGTGCGCGGAGTGTCCTTTACCCTGGGCAAAGAGCGCCTGGGGATCGTCGGCGAAAGCGGGTCGGGCAAATCCATGACCGGGCGCGCCATCCTGCGCCTGATCCGCCCGCCGGGGATCGTCGAAGCAGATCACATCACGCTGGAGGGCCGCAACCTGCTGGACCTGCCGGAAACGGCGATGCGCGACATCCGCGGTGAAAAGATCTCGATGGTGATGCAGGATCCCAAGTTCTCGCTCAACCCGGTGATGCGGATCGGCGACCAGATCATGGAGGCTTACCTGGTCCATAACCGCGTTTCGAAATCCGAGGCCTGGACCAGATCGGTCGAGATGCTCCAGGCCGTGTCGATCCGCGATCCGGAGCGGGTGATGCGCGCCTTTCCGCATGAGATGTCCGGCGGCATGGGGCAGCGGATCATGATCGCGATGATGCTGATTCCCAACCCGCAGATCCTGATCGCGGACGAGCCCACTTCGGCGCTGGACGTGACCGTGCAGCGGCAGGTGCTCGATATCATGGACAGGCTGGTGCGCGAGCGCGGCATGGGCCTGATCTTCATCAGCCACGACCTGAACCTCGTGGCCGATTTCTGTGACCGGGTGCTGATCATGTATGCCGGCCGGATCGTCGAGACCTGCGACGCGGGCAAGCTGCACGAGGCCAGGCATCCCTATACCCAGGGGCTTCTCAACTCGTTGCCGCGTTTTGACCAGCCGCGCAAACATCTCGATGTTCTGAAACGCGATGCCGCCTGGGCCGATGCGCCCGGTCAGAAGGGCCCGGCATGAGCATGATCGCGATCAGTGACCTGAATGTCTGGTATGGCCAGGGGCGTGATCTGGTCAACGCGGTCCGGAACGTGGCGCTGGCGGTACAACCAGGCGAAAGTTTCGGCCTGGTGGGCGAAAGCGGGTCCGGCAAGTCGACGATCCTGCGGGCGATCACCGGACTGGCCCCCAACTGGTCCGGCCGGATCGAAATCGCCGGCCAGGCACTGGCCCCGGGCAGGCGCGACCGCGAGTTCTACAGGCGCGTGCAGATGGTGTTTCAGGATCCCTACGCCTCGTTGCATCCCCGCCATACGGTCGATCAGGTTCTTGGCGAAACGCTTTACCTGGCCGGGTTGAAGGGGGTCGACGAACGTATCACCCAGCTGTTGGACGATGTGGGCCTGAGCCGCAAATTCCGCTTCCGCTATCCGCACCAGCTGTCGGGCGGCCAACGTCAGCGGGTCGCCATCGCCCGGGCGCTGGCCGGCGAGCCCGATATCCTGCTGCTGGACGAACCGACTTCGGCGCTGGATGTGTCGGTGCAGGCCGAGATCCTCAACCTGCTGACGGATCTGCGCGACGAACATGACCTGACCTATCTGATGGTATCGCATGACCTGCCGGTGATCAGCCATATGTGCGACCGGCTTGCCGTGATGAAGGATGGTGAGGTGCTGGAGACGCTGAGTGTCGACGCCCTGCGCGCCATGCAGGCGGAACATCTCTATTCCATTTCGCTGCTCAAGGCGTCGGTCGTATGAGACACCGCCAAGGGGTCACGCCCTGACCTGGCCTGCCGTGAGCGGCATGTTCCGGGTAGATGCCGTGACTTCAGCTTGCTGCCAATAGGTCCGCGGCCAGACAATTGCCCGCAATCCACATCGGATCAGCATCGCCCCCGGAAGGACAAACCTGTCTGACGATTCACATGGATCATTGGTCGGAGTGAGAGGATTCGAACCTCCGGCCCCTGCCTCCCGAAGACAGTGCTCTACCAGGCTGAGCTACACTCCGACCGTGAGGTGCCGGATAGACGAGGCGGCACGGTTTGGCAAGCCCCGTCATGCACCCGGCGCTGGCGGTCAGCTATCGCCGCCGCGGCGCCTGAAGATCAGGTTCTTCAGCCAGAACAGCGGGATGAGCGCGACAAACCAGAATTTCTTGAGGAAAACCAGCGCGACCGCCAGGAACCCGGTCTTGGCGAGCGCCTTGCCGGCGATCAGGCCGCCGATGCCGACCGCGGCGACCGTGTCGATAGACGGATCGAAATCACTGTAACGGTTCCCCGGCGTGAAACTGACCATCTCCAGCACATCCGGGGTGGCGGCGCGGACCGCCTCCAGCTGTTCCATCCCGGCGATGAAATTGACAACCAATACGCCTTTGCGGCCCAGGGCGCGGATATTGTAGTTGAGCGTATTGGTCTCCATGTCGCCGAAAGACAGCTCCTTGGCCCAATAAAGCTTGCGGCCATCGGCATCGTAGCGCGGCTTGTCGGCCCACCCGACCAGGCGAATCGGCGCATAGCCCTGTTCGGCGCGAATCGTGTTCTCGGCCAGGGTGTCCTTCTGCATGGTCTTCAGCAGGGCGTCATAGTCATAATCGGCCGCATCCTCGTCGGAGACATAGCCGATATCCTCGTAGGAGACCTCTATCCCCCAGGTGTCATGCAGTGGCGTCTTGTCGATGGGAAACACCATGCCCAGCGTGGCCTGCGAGGGCGGGTTGCCCCAGAGCTCGACAAGGACATGGCGGGCATCGTCCGCATCCAGGAAATAATACCGCTCGCCCAGGTCGAAACGCGCGAGGTCGTCGCCGACCGTCACCGCCCCGGTCCGGTAATCCATCCCGTCCAGCAAGGCGAGCGTCTCGGCATCAAGCTCGGCGGCAAGTTGCGGGAACAGCTCCTTGAAGGGTTTGGCGGGGGCCGCGCCCGCAAGCGCGATCAAGATGAGAATGGCGAGGGATTTTCGAAGCATGATAAGATCCAATCGTAACGGTGTCGCGCAGATACCGCCTAGCAGAGCCATCCCAGGGTGCAAGCGCTAATCCTATCGCGCGGCGCGACCCACGCTGGCGTTTCAGGTCAGCCGGTCGATGAAATCCTGAAACTCAGCGGCCATGATCCGATAGGTTTTCTTTGCCTTCTCCGGCGCGTTGATCGCCGTGTAAAAGGCCTGTCCATTTTTGTTGTCGCCATCGGTCTGCCAGTCGAACCTGACGCAGCCTTCGGCCTGCGCGATGTCCAGAAGGCCGGCCAGCAATGCCCGACCGGCGCCTGTACCCCGCGCGGCTCCGGTCACGAATATCTCTTTCATGTAGAGCGCCACGCCAGCCCCGGCCGGAAAGGTCAGCGCCCAGGTGGCAAACCCCACGGGCCGCGCTCCGTCATGGGCCAGAAGGCAGGACATATGCCGCCCCGACGCCAGCAGCGCCAGGATACGTTCCTCCTGCTCTGCCGTTGCCGGCGGGATATCGTAATGCCGCAGGCAGGCGCGGTAGAGGGTCAGGAAATCCTCCTGGTCCTCTGCCGCGTAAGGGCGGGTTTCTATCACAGGCTGGCGTCAAGCGCGGCGATGATGGCGTCGCCCATTTCAGTGGTGGCGCATGGTTTGCCCCCCTCCGCGCCCAGCAGGTCGCCGGTGCGCATCCCGTCGGCCAGCACCTTCTCGACAGCGGTTTCGACCCGGCTTGCCTCTTCCCCCATGTCAAAGCTGTAACGCAACGCCATCGCAAAGCTGAGAATGCAGGCGATCGGGTTGGCCTTGCCCTGGCCGGCGATATCGGGGGCCGAGCCATGCACCGGCTCGTAAAGCGCCTTGGGCCGGCCATTGGCCATCGGTGCGCCCAACGAGGCCGAGGGCAGCATCCCGAGACTGCCGGTCAGCATCGCCGCGCAATCCGACAGGATGTCACCGAATAGGTTGTCGGTCAGGATCACGTCGAACTGTTTCGGCGCGCGCACCAGCTGCATCGCGCCATTGTCGGCATACATATGGCTCAGCTCGACATCGGCGTAATCGGCGTCGTGCACGCGCTGTGTCACTTCACGCCACAAGATGCCCGATTCCATCACGTTGGCCTTTTCCATCGAACAAACCTTGTTGTTCCGCCGGCGGGCCAGTTCGAACGCGGCGCGGGCGATACGCTCGATCTCGGATTCGGTGTAACGCTGGGTGTTGATGCCGACGCGCTCGTTACCCTCGTTGATGATGCCGCGCGGCTCGCCGAAATAGACGCCGCTGGTCAGTTCGCGAACGATCACGATATCCAGACCCGCCACCACGTCTTTCTTGAGCGAGGAGAAATCCGCCAGCGCATCGAAACACTGGGCCGGGCGCAGGTTGGCAAACAGGTCCATCTCCTTGCGCAGGCGCAAGAGCCCGCGTTCGGGTTTCACCGAGAAATCCAGGTCGTCGTATTTCGGCCCGCCGACCGCGCCCAGCAGAACCGCGTCCACCTCCTGCGCCTGGGCCATCGTATCGTCATGCAGCGGCGTGCCATGCACATCATAGGCCGCACCGCCGACCAGTCCCTCGCTGACATCGAAATCGGTACCGCGCTTGGCGCCGAACCAGTCGATCACCTTGCGGACTTCGGCCATCACTTCGGGGCCGATCCCGTCTCCGGGCAGAATAAGAAGCGAGGGGGTGCTCATGTCGGAGTTTCCTTGGCTGAACCTACGTTGCCAACCGCCTAGCGCGCCCGCCGGGAATGGTCAAGAAACCCCGGCTGCGCGCAGCCTACTCGCGTTCCAGCAGCAGATCGACCCAGACCAGCCGATGGCGGCTGGCCGTCGCGGCAAGCGCGGCGTCGGCCGTTCCCGCCTCGGGCCAGTAAACGCTCGACGCGGCCACCGTCAGCCCGGCCGAAGGCAGGATGTAATCCACCCGCAGCGCCCCCGGACCCGGCGCCGGCCAATGGACCGTATCCAGCCGCGCGTCGCCGGTGTGGTGCGGATCGGTTTCGGCGGCGCCCCGTCGCATCGGGCGGGGATCCTGCAACCTGTCATCGGCCAGGAGCGCCGCGATGGCCTCGCGCCGCCCGTCGCTGTCGGCCGGGTCAAGATTTGCGCCGCCAACCAGGGCAAACGCGCCGGCGGGCGGCGGCCCGAAACTGCCGTCCAGGTAATGCCGCCAGAATATCAACTCGTCATGATTGCGCCTGCCGTTTTGATCCTCGGGCCCGTCGAAAACCGGCGGTGACGCGTGAAAGACCAGCAGGTCAAGCGTGGTGTCACCCACCAGGACCGGCACAACCCAGTGCCCGACCGTGGACAGCCGCTGGATCGCCTGTGCCTCGGGGGACGGAAAGGGGGCACCATCGACCTCGGGCAACAATGCACCCGGCAGATCGCGCCACAGGAACGCGCTGAAATCCTTTGCCCTCTGTGCCTCCAGCGGGAAGCGGGACAATATGGCCATGCCGCTTTGGCCGGCAAATTCACCATAGCCCTGCGCATCGCGCGGCTCTGCCACGCGGCCATTGCCATCCATGTCCAGCCCGGTGGGCATCCCGGTATTGGGCCGCAGGGCGAAGAGGTGGGGAAAGTCCAGGCCGCGCGTCGCAATCGCGTCACGCAGGGCGGTCAGGGCGCGCAGTTCCAGATCATAATCGACGCGCTGCAAGACCAGGATATCCGGCGCGTTGCGCGCGATCACCTGCGTCACCGCCTCTATCTGCGCGTCCTCGCCGCGCAGAATATCGCGCAGCAGCAGGCCCGGCCCGTCACGGTCCAGTTCTGTGTTGAAAGTGGCGATCCTGATGGTGTCGGCGGCGGTGGCGGCCTGTGCCAGCCAGAATGCCGCGAATGCGGCGATCAGGCGCGCTGCAGCCCGTCGGCCTCGGCCTTGGCATAGGCACGGCGGCGCTTTTCCTCGATCATGTCGGCGATGCGGCTCATGGCAATGCCGCGCATCAACATGCTTGCAGGTAGAAACGCCCATGCGGTCATCGTCCAGATCAGGGTTTGCGGGCTTGCGATCGAGATCGGATCCACCATATCCGACGCCATTCTGACGGTCGCCGGAATCAAGAATGGCAGCAAACTTCCTAACACAATGTTAAGGCCCGCATCCCGCTTGAGCCGGTTGAGCACGTCACCGCCGCCGGTGGGGTCGAAAAGCGGCAGGTTGACCCAGACGTTGAAGGCGCCGTTGCGGACGGGCCAGCCGAACAGGCGCACCAGCGTCAGGAAGATGAAGAACATCAGAAGCGACACCATGTAGGAAATGCCCGCCGCCGTCCTGACCGAGGCGATAAGTTCGGCATCGGCATCCGCCGGCATCATCAGAACCACCATCCGAACCGGCGAATAGGGGAAATCAATCGCCTCGCCCAGACCATCGCCCAGCTGGGTCAGGAACATCGTCAGGTTAGTCGGGTCGGTCTTGCCCCGGCAGATCAGGGACAGGAACAGGATGGTCAGCGCCAGCCCGAGGAATTTCAGCCTGTTGAACGGCGGCGCAAACCGGAATTCGATGATGCTGGGATAGCGGCCGTAATACTCGATGAAGGTCATGAAAGAGGCGAGGATGGCCAGCACAACGACGATCTGCGCCGTGTCGGCCGCCGTCGACGGCAACAGCAGCGAAGGGGTCGCTACAAGGAGCGCCACCAGCATCGCACGTGTCAACGCACTCGTCACTTGTGAAATCACTGTCCATTCCCTTCAAACTGGTCGAACGCAGTGCGATGCTGCGCCCTTGTTCCAACTTGATCCCGCACATTGTGGCGGCCTGCCTCATTTGTGCCCAATTTTTGCCTTCTTTCATTCTGCGGCTCAAGTCATGGTTAATATGAGTTCAGGTTTAAGGCGAATTGATGGAATTAGTGGTGCGAGATTGCATCAATTTGGGCACGGAAACGCGGCATATGCCTAGGGGCACACAAGATGTTGTGGCCGCTGATTTTTTGCCTACAAACCGCGTTCAGACGGTGGCAACAGTGCGACAAATCCGGGCGGATTGAAAACGCCGCCCACCCGCGGTGGACGGCGCTGATACAATCACAGGCTGTATCGCGTCAGACCCAGGGGCGTGCCTCGGCGGCGCGCGCCTCGAACGCGTCAACCGACGCCTTCTTCTCCAACGTCAGCCCGATATCGTCGAGCCCTTCAATCAGGCAGTGTTTCTTGAACGGATCCACGTCAAAGCTGATGACCTCCCCGTCCGAAGTCGTGATCGTCTGCGCCTCGAGGTCAACCTCCATCCGGGCGTTGGCGCCCTTTTCGGCGTCTTTCATCAGGACATCGACGGTTTCCTGCGGCAGGGCGATGGGCAGGATTCCGTTCTTGAAACAGTTATTGAAGAAAATGTCGGCAAAGCTGGGCGCGATCACGCACCGGATGCCGAAATCCTTGATCGCCCAGGGCGCGTGTTCGCGGCTTGATCCGCAGCCGAAATTATCACCCGCCACAAGGATCTGTGCCTCGCGGTATTGCGGTTTGTTCAGAACGAAATCGGCAATCTCGTTGCCGTCGCCGTCATAGCGCATCTCGTCGAACAGGTTCACGCCCAGGCCCGAGCGCTTGATCGTCTTGAGGAACTGCTTGGGGATGATCATGTCGGTATCGACATTGATCAGCGGCATCGGCGCCGCGATCCCCGTCAGGGTCTGGAACTTATCCATTGGTATTGCTCCTTGTCGTTGAAGGACGTGTCTTGCGGTCCAACCCGGCCTGCCACTCGGAGTTTTGACAGGGTTGGCGGTTCATGTATCCATACGCGTGCAATCCGCGCAGGTCAGGGACAGTGCCAGAATGAAACCCGTAACCGATGTCTGGACCTGTTTCGATGACAGGTGGTCGCCGACGATCGGCGATCCATCGGTGATGGGATGGGTGACGGTGGCGGCCTATGCGGTCACGGCGGTCCTGACCGCCAGGCTTGCGTTTGGCCCCGGCGGCCGTCCCGAGCGGGTTTTCTGGCTGATGCTGGCGCTGTTGCTGGCGGCACTGACCGTGAACAAGCAACTTGATCTGCAATCCGCGCTTACCGCCTTTGCCCGCTGTCTGTCCAAGGCGCAGGGCTGGTACGAGAACCGCAAATGGGTACAGACCGGCTTCATCCTCGGCCTGCTGGCGGGCAGCATCGTGTTCCTCGTCGCGCTTGGCGTGATGATGCGGCGGCATCTGCGCCGGACCTGGTGCGCGGTGCTGGGGCTGGTCTTTCTGACCGGCTTCGTCGCGATCCGGGCCGTGGGCTTTCACCATTTCGACATCCTGATCAAAAGCGATTTTGCCGGGATCAGGATCAACTGGCTGCTCGAACTGGGCGGCATCGGCCTGATCCTGGCCAATGTCCTCGCCCTGTTGATAACCAGCCGTAAAATGGCCGCGCCCGACTGACATCACATCATCTCGCGCACGTCGGTCAGGTGGCCGGTCACTGCCGCCGCCGCCGCCATCGCCGGTGACATCAGGTGGGTGCGTCCACCCCGGCCCTGGCGGCCCTCGAAATTCCGGTTCGAGGTGGCGGCGCAGCGTTCGCCGGGGCTCAACTGATCGGGGTTCATCGCCAGGCACATGGAACATCCCGCCAGGCGCCACTCGAACCCGGCGTCCTTGAAGATGTCCGCCAGCCCCTCTTCCTCGGCCTGTGCCCGCACCAGGCCCGAGCCGGGCACGACCATCGCGCGCAGCCCGTCCTTGATCTTCTTGCCCTTCAGGATTGCGGCAGCAGCACGCAGATCCTCGATCCGGCCATTTGTGCAGGAGCCGATGAACACCGTGTCGATCTCGACCTCGCTCAGCGGCGTGCCCGGTTTCAGGCCCATATAATCAAGCGAGCGTTGTGCCGCACCGACCTTGCCGCCCTCGAAATCCGACGGGCTGGGGACGGCGGCGGTGATCGGCAAGACGTCTTCGGGCGAAGTACCCCAGGTCACGACCGGCGCGATGTCCTCGCCCTTGATGGTGACCACCTTGTCCCACTGGGCACCGTCATCGGAATAAAGCGTTTGCCACCAGGCCAGCGCGGCCTCCCATTGATCGCCTTGCGGCGCGTGCGGGCGGCCCTTGACGTATTCAAAGGTCTTTTCATCCGGCGCAATCAGCCCGGCACGAGCACCGCCCTCGATCGCCATGTTGCAGACAGTCATCCGGCCTTCCATGGAAAGATCGCGAATGGCCTCGCCGCAATATTCGATCACGTAACCGGTGCCGCCGGCGGTGCCGGTCTCGCCGATCACGGACAGGGTGATGTCCTTGGCGGTGACACCGGGGCGCAGCTTGCCGGTGATCTCGACCTTCATGTTCTTGGATTTCTTCTGGATCAGCGTCTGGGTGGCCAGCACATGCTCGACCTCGGACGTGCCGATCCCGTGCGCCAATGCGCCGAATGCCCCGTGCGTCGCGGTGTGGCTGTCGCCGCAGACGACGGTCATGCCCGGCAAGGTCCAGCCCTGTTCCGGGCCGACAATATGCACGATGCCCTGACGGACATCATTCACCGGGTAATAGTGAATGCCGAAATCCTTGGCGTTCTGGTCCAGCGCCTCGACCTGGATGCGGCTTTCCTCGTTGTCGATGCCTTTGACACGGTCGGGCGTGGTGGGCACGTTGTGGTCCGGCACCGCGATCGTCTTGTCCGGCGCGTGAACGGTGCGACCCGCCATGCGCAGCCCCTCGAAGGCCTGCGGGCTGGTCACCTCGTGCACGAGGTGGCGGTCGATATACAAAAGGCAGGTGCCATCCTCGGCTTCATGCGCCAGGTGGGCATCCCAGATCTTGTCATAGAGTGTCTTGGGGGACATTTGCCCTCTCCCATATGTTAGATGATGTTCGGAATCGACAGGGTTGCCGCGCCCTATAGGCGGGCCAGCACAGTCATCGTCGCGCCGAAGAACCGCCAGGGCAGGCGCGCGCGATCATCCATGTCAAAAATCCGTGTCATGAGGATGATCTACGCCTGCGGCGGCAAGACTTCAAGGATTCTATCTGCTAGCGTCATTCCGGGGTTCACCTGCGGGAGCACGAGATTGAGCGGTTATTTCGGAACCGAAGCCCAACAGAAATTGCAACGCAAATCCGACCGGCTGACAGCCTGGATGATGAACACCCCCGGCGCCTGCCTGTCCGGGCGGCTCATCGCCTCGGACGATCCGGACAGGCTGGGCTGGAAGATCATCCGCGAACACCTGCTGGAAGACGGCGTGTTTTCCTTTCGCTGGGTCGATCGCAACGGGCTCGAAAGGATCAAATCCGAAACGCGCGACCTTGGCGCATCGGTCCACGGCTGGGACGGGTTTTGCAACGATAGCGCGGCACTTCGTCCGATCGCCACAGATCTGCTGACACATGAGATGCCGGCGGGTCTTGGCTGCCGCATAGCTGATCAAACATCGGTCCGAGCTCTGCAGTCCTTCTTTGTCGATAACGCCATCTCGCCCCTGTCGGCGGCGGTCCTGACCGGAGCCAATTGCAACACGCGTTCGGTCCTGATTGCTGATGAGCGCGACAAGATCGCCGCCGCGGGATTCGTCGGGATGCTGCAAAACAGGTTCTCGCCCCTACATGATTGCGCCTGGCTGGGACTGATCACCTGCGATCCGGACATGCGCGGCCACGGGCTGGGGCGGCGGGTAACGGCAGAGTTGATCCGAGTAGCCCTTGACGACCTGGGCGCGGGGCGGGTGATGGGATTTGCCGCCGCGAGCAATGCCGCGTCCGGCGCCATGTTGCGCGGGTGCGGATTGCGGCCGGTGAATCACGCGTCCTATGTCGCTACCCTGTCGGCAACGCGCTTCACCGCCTGAAGCTCAGGATGCGTCGCCGCGCCGCCGCCAGCAATAGCCGGGAATAGACACGATGCGCACCCAACAGCGCCGTGAACAGCGGGCCCATTGCCGGCTGCGCCGCGCCGTCCGGGCCTTTCGGCGCAACGACCGAGCCGAAGAGCAACCGGGTTCTCGGACCATCCGCCGTGCCACAGTCCTGGGTCATGAACCACGAAGAAGTGCGCCCTATCGCTTTCATCAGGAGCTGCCGGTCAGATCGTTCTGCCACCTGCCATGCGGCAAACCGGTCAAGCTTGCCCAAGGCCAGTTGCCTGGCGTCAAGATCGCTTGACCGCAGTCCGGCAAAGACGCGCAACACCAGGCGTTCGGCCTTGAAGATCGGCGTCGTATAGAAGGCCTCTACATAATCTGCGAAATCGACGGTCCCGTCGACCTCAACCGCGAAGCAATCGGTGTAATAGCCCGGTTTCTGCGCATAGGCGTTCAGCGCGGTCCCCGGTGGCACCGGGTATGGGGTGACCTTTGACAACCCCGCCTCAGTCCGGGACCAGCATGTAACCCTCGCCGCGCACCGTCTGCAGGTAGCGCGGCTGTTTCGGGTCGGTCTCCAGCTTGCGGCGCAAACGGGTGATCTGAACGTCCACCGCGCGCTCCTGCGCCTGCCCGCCGTCACGGCCCAGATCTTCGACCAGCTTGGTGCGGCTGACCGGCTGGCGCAGGTTCTCGACGAAAATGCGCATCAGCTGAACCTCGGTGGCAGTCAGGCGCACGACCTGATCACCCTGCATCAGTTCGGAACGTTCGATGTCAAACCGGATCGGCCCCATATGCAGCACCTTGGGCACGGTATTTTCCGGCTCGGGCGTGGGCATCCGCCGGAGGATCGCGTTGATCCTGAGCAGCAGTTCCTTGGGCTCGAACGGTTTGGGCAGGTAATCATCTGCTCCGGCCTCAAGCCCGGTGATGCGGTCATCCGTATCGCCCTTGGCGGTCAGCAGCAGGATCGGCGTGGTAATTTCACCATCGCGCAGACTACGGGTCAGGGCAACACCATCCTCGCCGGGCATCATCACATCCATCACGATCAGGTCGAATTCCAGCCCCGACAGGATGCGCCGCGCATGGGCGGCATCGCGCGCGACCGAGACCAGGAACCCCTGGCGCGCCAGGAACTTGCGCAGCAATCCGCGGATGCGCTCGTCATCGTCAACGATCAGAAGGTGCGGCGCCGGATCGCTCATGACTTGGAATCCCTGATTTGGTAATACTGCCGGCGCATGTCCGCGTCCATCATTGCCTCCAATACCTGACGGAAACCGGACACGGCCTCGGGCCCGGCGGCGCGATAGGCAGCGCGCATTCGCGCCCGTTGCGCATCACTCAGCTTGCGTTCCAGCTCCAGCCCCTCGTCAGTCAGGTACAAATTCCGCTCTCTCTTGTCGCTCTTGCCGACACGGCTGTCCACCAGGCCATCCTCGACCAGGGTGCGCAACACGCGATTCAGTGACTGTTTTGTCACCCCGAGTATGTTTAGCAGATTGTTGACCGTTGTCCCCGGCGCACGGGCAATAAAGTGAACCGCCCGGTGGTGCGCCCGCCCGTAGGCCATGCCGGAAAGGATGCGATCCGGGTCCGCGGTGAAGCCGCGATAGGCAAAGAACATCGCCTCGATCCCCTGGCGCAGCTGTTCATCGGTCAGAAACAGCAGGTTCTCGCCACCTTGCACTTCGGGCATCGCATACTCCGTTCACAAATCTCCCGCACAGGTGTCATAATAAGTCAGCTTTGTTGACATTCCAAGTTCAAACTGGTAGCGAATCGCAGTTTCAGCGTAACTTTATGTCCGTTTCGGACATAGTTTGCGCAACAAATGAAAAGATGGCCGGAAGAGGAGAGTAAGAATGGCTGGCTATGACGACCGTGACGGAAAGATCTGGATGGATGGCACGCTGATTGACTGGCGCGACGCCAATGCGCACATCCTGACCCATGCCATGCATTATGCCAGTTCGGTGTTCGAGGGCGAGCGTGCCTATAACGGCAAGATCTTCAAAAGCCGCGAACATTCCGAGCGTCTGCATTTTTCAGCCAGTGAACTGGATTTCGAGATTCCCTTCACCGTGGATGAAATCGAAGCTGCCAAGAAAGAGGTACTTGAGGCCAACGGCCTGTCAGATGCCTATGTCCGCGCGGTGGCCTGGCGCGGTGCCGGCGAAGACATGGGCGTGGCCTCGCGCCGCAACCCGGTGCATCTGGCCATCGCCGCCTGGGAATGGGGCGCCTATTACGGGGACGCCAAGATGAAGGGCGCGAAACTCGACATCTCGAAATGGAAACGCCCCAGCCCTGAAACCATCCCGGTCCACGCCAAGGCGGCGGGCCTTTACATGATCTGCACCACCTCGAAACATGCCGCCGAGGAAAAGGGCTGCTCGGATGCACTGTTCATGGATTACCGCGGCTACGTGGCCGAGGCGACGGGCGCCAATATCTTCTTCGTCAAGGACGGAGAGGTGCACACGCCGAAACCGGATTGCTTTCTCAACGGGCTGACCCGCCAGACCGTGATCGGGATGCTGGAGGACCGCCAGATCAAGGTGCATGAGCGCCACATCATGCCCGAGGAAATGGAAGGGTTCGAGCAGTGCTGGCTGACCGGCACCGCCGCCGAGGTCACCCCGGTGGGCCAGATCGGCGACTATACGTTCGAAGTCGGCGACATGGCGCGCGAAATCTCGGAAGCCTACGAGAAACTGGTGCGCGAATAATCCCGAAGGGCGAAGCCCGCTGCAGCAATCGGTCGGATTGCAGGAACTAATCTAGGCGGGCGTCCGGCGCCCGCCGGGCCATCTAGCCAAGGCGGGTGGTTCTGCCCAGCATACTTGCCGCAGCAAAACAGAGGGCAGCAACGCAGACAATCGTGGGACCGGCCGGCGTGTCGACAACATACGCGGTTCTCAGGCCGATGATCACCGAGGCTGCGCCAATGGCCGCGGCGGTCATGGCCATGCCTTCGGGTGTACGCGACAGCGGTCGTGCCGCTGCCGCGGGAATGATCAGCATGGCCGCGATCAGCAACACACCCACAACCTTGATGGCGACGGCGACGGTGATCGCCAGGGATAGTGTCAGAACCAGCTTTTCCCGCCTGGGATCTATCCCGCAGGAATAGGCAAGATCTTCGTTAAGGGTGGCCGTCAGCAAGCCGTGCCACCGCCACGCGATCAGCCCCACGACAAGCGCTGCACCACCCCAGATGATCGCCAGGTCGCCGCGCGAAACCGAAAGAATATCCCCGAACAGATAGGCCATCAGATCAATGCGGACGCCCGACAGGAACGATACCGCCACCAGACCGAATGCCAGCGCGGAATGCGCCAGAACGCCCAGCAGCGTATCCATGGCATAGCCCCGCCCGGACAGCGCCGAAACGGTGAGGGCCATGACCAGCGCGACCGCGACCGCACCGACGAAGATGGACATCGACAGGGCCAGAGAGATCGCAACACCCAGAATGGCGGCATGAGCGGTCGCGTCGCCGAAATACGCCATGCGCCGCCAGACCACGAAACTGCCCAAGGGGGCAGCGGCGAAAGCCACGCCGACGCCGGCCAGTGTCGCGCGCATCATGAAATCGTCTAGCATCACTCGGCGGCCTCTTTGGGGGAATGTCCATGATCGCAGGTCGCATCGTGGGCATGATCGTGCTCGTGCCGGTAAAGCGCCAGGGCACCACCGGTGCCGCTGCCGAACAGCGCCCGGTATTCCGGCGCCGATGACACGATGTCGGGCGAGCCCTGACAGCAGACATGGCCGTTCAGGCAGATGACCCGGTCCGAGGCGGCCATCACGACATGCAATTCATGGCTGATCATCAGCACCGAGCATCCCGTTTCGCGGCGCACATCTTCGATCAGGCGGTAGAAGGCGGCTGAGGCGGGTTGATCCAACCCCTGCGTCGGCTCGTCCAGCAGCAACAATTCGGGACGATTGGCCAAGGCGCGGGCCAGCAGAACCCTCTGCAACTGCCCGCCTGACAATTGAGACATCTGCCGCGACGCGATATCCGGCACGCCAGCGCGTTCCATCGCCGTGTTGAGCACCTCGGTATCCACGCCGTGCGGCAGGCGCAGGAATCGTGCCACCGTGATCGGCAATGTGGGATCCACGTGCAGGCGCTGCGGCACATAGCCGACACGCAACGCCGGTTTCTTGTTCACGGATCCCCGCGCGGCAGGAATCGCGCCGACGATGGCGCGCAACAGGCTCGTCTTTCCCGACCCGTTCGGGCCGACGATGGTCACGATCTCGTTCGGTTCGACAACCAGGCTGACATCATGCAGTGCCCGATGCGCTCCGTAGCTGACACTCAGATTTTCGACAGAGATCAGGCTCATGGAGCGGCCTTTTCTACACAGGTGGGACACAAGCCTTCGGCCTCGACGACCGTACGCTCAATCACGAATCCCGCGTCCCTGGCCGCATCGCCCAATGCGCCGCGCGCGGGCATCGACTGCGTTTCCGCGACCGATTCACATTCGCGGCAGATCATGAAGGCCGGTGAATGCGAAGTGCCCGGGTTGGCGCAGGCGACAAAGGCATTCAACCGCTCGATCTTGTGGACGAACCCATTGGCCACAAGAAATTCCAGCGCACGATACGCGACGGGCGGCTGTGATCCGAACCCGTCTTCTCTCAGCCGGTCAAGAACCTCATAGGCGCCAAGCGCACGATGCTCCTGCAACAGGATCTCCAGCGTTTTCTGTCGAACAGAGGTAAACCGCAATCCTTCCTGGGCACAGCGCGCCTGGGCCGCGGCCATGCCTTTCTGCACACACGCGTCATGGTCGTGCTGCTCGAATCCGAGCGCATCGCTAGCTTTACCTGTGTCGTGGGCGCCGTGACTTGTCATGTTATAGCATTTCAGTTATCGGGAGTGTAACGTTATAAAATCACACGGAGAGCTCGATGTCCAGAAAGCTGTTAGCAATTGGCGCCACGATAACGTTGTTGAGTACCACAGCGCTTGCGGACGTGCCCCGCGTGGCCACGGACATCGCCCCGGTCCATTCCTTGGTGGCGCGCGTGATGGATGGGCTGGGCGCACCGGACCTGGTGATTTCACAAGGAGCAAGCCCGCATGAATACAGCTTGCGGCCATCCGAGGCCGGCGCCCTTCAGGAGGCTGGGCTGGTGTTCTGGGTCGGAGAAGATCTGACCCCGTGGATGAAGGACGCCATCGAAACTCTGGCAGGCAATGCCGAAGTGATCGGGTTGCTGGATTCGGATGGTGTAACCCGTTTGCCCTTCCGTGAAGGGGCATTGTTCGAGTCGCATGATCACGGTCACGGGCACGAAGATCATGACGAACATGACCACGACGAGAATCACGGTCACGAACATGACGATCATGCCCACGAAGCGGACCATGGCGATGAACATGACGGGCACGCCCATGACGAACACGGTGACGAGCATGACGACCACGATGACCATGTCGGCGGACACGATGGTCACCACCACGCAGAGCACGATCCCCACGTCTGGCTTTCCCCGCAGAACGCTGCCGTCTGGCTGAACGCCATCGCCGCTGCCCTTTCCGCCGCTGATCCGGAGAACGCCGGGACATACTACGCCAATGCCGCCGCAGGCCGCCAAGAACTGGCGGCGCTGTCGGACGAGATCGAGGCGACCCTTGACCCGGTCAGGGGTGGAAAATTCGTCGTGTTCCACGACGCCTACCAGTATTTCGAATCCGCGTTCGATTTTCCGGCATCCGGCGCAATCTCGCTTGGTGATGCGTCGGACCCAAGCCCGGCACGCATCGCGGAAATCCAGGGCCGCGTCGCCGATGAAGGCATCGCCTGCGTGCTGTCCGAACCGCAGTTCAACCCGAATCTCGTGGCCACCGTGATGGGTGGAACCCAGGCCAAGTCCGCGATACTTGACCCGCTTGGCACCGGGATCGAACCTGGTCCAGGACTCTATCCAAATCTTCTGCGAAACCTCGCCGACACGTTGGCAGATTGCTTGTGATGCTCACCTCGTCATGGCAGCTTGCACCATCTTTGAAGAGGGGTGGCTGGTTTGTGGTATCGTACTGCACTTATGATGATTTCGCTCGTGCTCACCCAGGGGGCGGCATCGGCCCATCCGCATATTTTCGTCGATGCCAAGGCAGGCTTTCACATCAACGAGGACGGACTGCTGACCGGGCTCCACATCTCGTGGACCTATGACCCTTTCACGACGCTTTTTCTGTTCGACGTGCTTGATCTGGATCGTGACAAGGATGGCGCGCTCGACAACGAGGATTACGCCGCCATCCTGCGCGGCGAAACCGAATGGGCGGATGACTATGTCGGCGATATCTACCTGGAGGTAAACGAGACGGTGCATCCGCATCTCAAACCGGTGGGCGCGCAGGCGGATTACCGTGACGATCGGATTACCGTCCGGTTCGACCTGCCGCTCGCGGAACCCGTCGCTGTTCCCGGCAAGGATATCGTTCTGAGGATCTATGACCCCAATTACTATTATGCCTATACGGTGATTGAGATCGCAGAGCCTGGCCTGTTGCCCGAGACGTGCGAGGCCTCGATCTATGCCTTTGAACCGGACGCCGTTACCGGTGATCTTCTGGTTACCCTTGGCACCCTGTCACGTGAGGAATCGCCAGAGCAGGCCAATGTCGGCAGGCTGTTTTCCGACGAAGTGGCGCTGTCGTGCGACTAGGCTGGATCATACCCTGCCTCGCCGTTCTGGCCGCCGGCTTACTGATCTGGACCTTGGTACCGTGGGCTGAAGTGTCACAATGGGCCGCCGCACAGCAGCGCGGGTTTCAGAATGCGATGGCGCGCGCCCTGCAGGCCATCCGGGACGGAGAGCCGAGAGCGTTGTGGCTGCTGTGCATTTCCACGGCAGCCTACGGCGTGGTGCACGCGATCGGACCGGGCCACGGCAAGGTGCTTCTGGGCGGGGCGGCCTTTGCGAGCGGCGCAACCTTTCGCCGGCTCGCAACTCTCACTCTCGCGTCCAGCCTGGCACAATCCGCGACGGCGATCCTGCTGGTCGGCGCTTTGGTGTTCGGCGCCCGCATGGGGTCGGGTGAGACGGCAGAGCTCACGGAAACCTGGCTTGCACCGCTCAGCATTGCGGCGATCGGCGCCATCGGTGCCCTGCTGATCTGGCGCGGCGCAAGGTCATTCGGCAGGCTGACGGTACCGGCCGAAACCCACGCCTGCGGCTGTGGCCATGCCCATGGCCCAACGGTTCAGGATGTCACGTCACTGGAAACCTTCCGGGATGCCGCGGCCCTGGTGGGCAGTATCGCCATTCGTCCCTGCACCGGCGCCCTGTTCGTGCTGGTCATCGCCGCGCGGTTCGATGCGTTCGCCGCAGGCTGCCTGGCGGTTCTCACCATGGGATTGGGCACGGCGGCCTTCAACCTGATCGTGGCAGGGGGCGGTACGGTGGCCCGCCGCCTCGCATTGTTGGGGCAGGGCGCGGAATCAAGCAGCGCCTTGCTGATGTCCGCATTCCTTCACATTGTCGGCGGTGGCGTGATCGTGACATTCAGCTTCCTCACCCTGCTGGCCTGAGCGGTTGATTCCGGAATCGCTGTCTTGCACATTCTAAGTGTTATGTGATAACATATCATTTCATTTGCTGCCCACCCGGAGCATGAATCCATGACCGACAAAGACCTGCGCCTTCCCGTCACCCTGTTCACCGGGTTTCTCGGGGCGGGCAAGACGACCCTGCTGAATTCTATCCTGCAAGACGGGGCTGCTGGTCGCATCGCCGTGGTGGTCAATGAATTCGGCCAGGCGGGTCTGGACCATGACCTGATCGCAACCGCGGACGAGGACATCGTCCTGATGCAATCGGGCTGCCTGTGCTGTTCCATCCGCGGCGATCTGTCCAGAACCATCGGTGAATTGCTGGCAAGGCGTGGCACGGGGGCCGTCGCCTTTGACCGTGTCGTGATCGAGACAACCGGCCTTGCCGATCCGGCGCCGATTCTGCAGACGCTGCTTGTCGATCCTGCCCTGGCGGCGGCCCTGCGAATGGACGGTGTCGTCACATTGGCGGATGCCGCGGCGGGGCCCGCCACGCTTGATGCGCAATTCGAGGCCGTTTCCCAGGTGGCGATGGCGGACCTGATCGTTGTCAGCAAGATCGACCTTGTCACACAGTCCGAAGCGCGAGAATTCCAGGATCGCTTGCGCCGCCTTAATCCGACCGCGCGCATTGTCTTGGCAGACCACGGCAATGTGCCCGCGCCACGGCTGTTCGGCCTCAGCGGGTTGCGGCACGACGCACATGCCTATCAGGCCTTGACCTGGCTGACGCCGCCGAAGCCCGATCCGCTGGCCAATCTGTCCGGCCTCGCGCCCATGTCAGGATCCGCGGCGGCTTCGCCGCATGACACGCGCATCCAGTCGGTGTCGATCGTGCTGGATCACCCCTTGCCGGACGCCCCGTTCGACCTCTGGCTCGACACGCTGATTGCGCTGAAGGGGCCTGATATCCTGCGGGTGAAGGGGATTGTGTTCCTCAAGGGGATCGAGCGGCCTTTTGTCTTTCATGGCGTGCAGCACATCTTTGACCCGCCCGTGCAGCTCAAGGACTGGCCCAGCGGTGATACCCGCTCGCGCATCGTGGTGATTGCGCGTGATCTAACGCGACCCGAACTGCAACGCAGCTTCGACATGCTGCGCGCCTCCCAACCCGCCGAATATCCTGTCGACGATAACAAGAAAGTAGCTTTACCATGACCGATAACCGCCTTCCCGTGACCGTGCTTTCGGGCTTTCTGGGCGCTGGCAAGACCACCCTGCTCAACCGTGTTCTGAACAACCGTGAGGGCCGCCGCGTGGCCGTCATCGTCAACGACATGTCCGAGGTCAACATCGATGCCGATCTCGTCCGGGCCGATACCGAGCTTAGCCGGACCGACGAGACGTTGGTCGAAATGTCCAACGGGTGCATCTGCTGCACATTGCGCGACGACCTTCTTGCAGAAGTACGCAAGCTGGCATCGGAAAACCGGTTTGACTATCTGCTGATCGAATCGACGGGCATCTCCGAACCGTTGCCCGTGGCGACAACCTTTGAGTTCCGCGATGAGGCTGGCCAAAGCCTGTCGGACGTGGCGCGGCTGGATACCATGGTGACGGTGGTTGATGCGGTCAATCTGCTGCAGGACTATTCCAGCCATGATTTCCTGCACGACCGTGGCCAGACGATGGGCGACGAAGACGAACGCACGCTGGTGCATCTGCTGACCGACCAGATCGAATTCGCCGATGTGGTGATCCTCAACAAGGTGGCGGACGCCGGCCCCGAGCGCGCTGACGCGGCGCGCAAGATCATCCGCAGCCTGAACGCCGATGCGCGGATCATCGAAACCAATCATTCTGATGTGCCCGCCGATGCCATTCTGGACACGGGCCTTTTCGATTTCGACAAGGCCCATGAGCATCCGATGTGGGCCAAGGAGCTTTATGGCTTTGCCGATCACGTACCCGAATCCGAGGAATATGGTGTGGCATCTTTCGTCTATCGCGCGCGCCAACCGTTCGAGCCGGAAAAGATCATGGCCCTGCTCAACGGCGACCTGCCGGGCGTCATCCGGGCCAAGGGGCATTTCTGGATCGCCACACGCCCGGATTGGGTGGCTGAATTTTCCCTCGCGGGCGCTCTGTCCAGCGTGACGCCGATGGGAACATGGTGGGCATCGGTCCCCAGGGAACGATGGCCGGATCACGATGGCGCACGGAATTACATCGCGCATCACTGGTCCGAACCCTGGGGTGACCGGCGTCAGGAGGTTGTCTTTATCGGTGCCGGTATCGACTGGGCCGCGCTGAAGGCACGCCTCGACGCCGCGCTTGTGCCTGAGCATGTCGCGCCCGGGCCCGATGCGCTGCCCGATCTGCCGGACCCGTTCCCGATCTGGCGCCGCGCGGAGGCCGCGGCATGAGTTTTCAGCGTGAGATTGTCGAAGGTGCGGCGGCAGGGGTCGGGATTGCCGCGAGGGCAGAAGATTTGTCCACCATCCACAGTCCCGGCTGCGCTGCGGCGATCTGGCGCCGCCAGTTGGCACCCGAACTGCAATCATTTCTCGGCGAACTGGACCCGGCACACTGGCCACAGGCCCGGGTCATCCTGCGCCCGCAGGACATGCACCGGGCGCTGACCGGCCTTTGCAGTAATGCCGGTACGCCGGAGGCCAAGGAATGCGCTATGCTGATCGACGACATCGCGACGCTGTCGGGTCTCTTCGCGGAACTGATGAGCGCACGCTATCTGCGATTGAGGCTTGAGCGTGTGACCACGAACGCCTGCCGCAAGTTCCATATTGATGCAGTCACCGCGCGGCTGATCTGCACCTATCGCGGCACCGGAACGCAATACGGCATATCGACGGACGGCGCCGATCCGGCCCGCGTCTTCACGGTCCCGGCAGGAATGCCCATGATCCTGCGCGGGACATTATGGCCAGGCGACCCGCCCTCGGGTCTTCTCCATCGCTCGCCGCCGATCGAAGGCACGAATGAGGTGCGGTTTGTCCTTGTCCTGGATCCGGTCATCGACCCGGAGTTCGAGATATGAACGGCAATCTCGGGGCTACGAACCTGAAACGCCGGCGGCGCCAGGATGACCCGATGCGCCTGTTGGACACTCTTCCGCCGCAGCTTCGCGCCTGGCTGACAACCGCGGCGCTGCCTTGGTCACCGCGATCCTGCGCTAGGATATGGTACAGAGCGCAACGCGAAGGCTTGTCGGCCTCGCAAACCGTCGCGCGTCTGACGCGCAGCGAGGCGCGTGCCCTGGAGCGCGACAACGCTCACAAAAGGGTGCGGCCGCCGGACAGATAGAAATGCAGCCCCGGGATCGGATGCCCACTGCAACATGCTCACCATTTGCCGGCGATTTGTGATATGCTGAGCCCGAGGATAATCTTGCAGGAGAATTGCCCGGTGCTGTTGAACGCGCTCCGCCCCGCCTTTGCCGTCATGTTCATGACCGTATTGTCGGGGTCGCCGCCGACACCCGCGGCGGCACAGTCGACAAACATTCCGGCCTGGCTGCAAAAGCATGTCGGCACCGGTGACGGCCAGATCGCCCCGGTGGTCCTGGAGAGGGCGCGTGAGCTTTACCAGCGGAAGTATCGCCGGGGCGAAGTCAGAAACCCGTGCTACTTGGCCAAGGATGCAACGCGCCCAAGCATGTCGGTCGGCAAACCCGGGCGCCGGTTCTACATCATCTGCGAAGCAAGCAAGACTTTCCGCGCGGTTTCGTCGGGTTATGGCAACGGCCGAAAACTGCAACGCGCGAATTTCTCGAACGGACGGCAATGCGCAAGAAACTTCAGCAACGCCGAGGGGTCGAAACTGACCATGGGCGGCGCCTATGTGACGGCGGAAACAAGAACGTCTTTCAAAGGCTATCATCGTCAATCCGGCAAGCGGGTGCCGTTCTATCGCACGTTCCTGCTGTTTGACGGCGAAGGCGATACACAGAATGCCCGAGAGCGGGCCATCGGCGGGCATCCGGCCGTGTTCCTGAAATGGCAATGCCGCTTCAGAAATCCAGGCAGCCCCCATGCCGACGACGAAGGCTATGTCCCCTACGGAAAGCTGGTGGATTACACCAGCGGCCGCAGCAATGGCTGCACGACCTGGTCACAGACCGCGTCCAGGGAGATACTTGCGCTGGTGGAGGACAATCCGACGACGCTCTACATCTACCCGGAATCCGGTGATATCAACGCCGTTGCAAAGGCGGTGCAGAAGGGGCGTTCCCTGTCGCGCTCTGGGCTCTATTGGAATGCTGCGTGCCTCGAGGCAATCCGCTCTCCCAAGTTCTGGCCCAAACGAACCCTTCAGCCGATCATCAATGAATGGAGACGGTCGCTGCCGAAACAGCCTCCGCTTGTCTTGCCGATTTGCAGGTGAAACCGATTTCGGGCTGCGCGAGGGGCGCACCGCAACACGCGTGCGCCGGGCGCCCGTTTTTCAGTAATACGGTAAGGGCAAAAAGCTGATCAGGTTGGCCTGATGCCCCGCAAACGCTCCGACCGGCGGCGCAGCAGCTCGACCGTGGTCAGAAGCGCGATCGAGATCACCACGAGGATCGTGGCAACCGCCAGGATCGTCGGGCTGATCTGTTCGCGCAATCCGGTGAACATCTGCCAGGGCAGCGTTTTCTGACTGGCCGAGCCGACGAACAGCACCACCACCACCTCGTCGAAAGAGGTGATAAAGGCAAAGAGGCCGCCGGAAATCACGCCCGGCAGGATCAGCGGCATCTGGATCTTGAAGAAGGTGGTCACCGGATCCGCGCCCATGTTGGCCGCCGCGCGTGTCAGCGACCGGTCAAAGCCCACCAACGTGGCGGTCACGGTGATGATGACAAACGGAATGCCCAGCACGGCGTGCGCCAGCACGACCTTGACGTAACCCACGAAGTTCTTGTTGAAGCCAAGCGTTCCCTCAAGGAAATTGCCGACCTGGCTGTAGAAGAAGAACATGCCGGTGGCCGAGATGATCAGCGGTACGATCATCGGCGAAATCAGGATCGCCATGATCGCCCGGCGGAACGGCACATGCGATTGCGACAGACCGATGGCCGCAAGCGTGCCCAGCGAGACCGAGATGATCGTGGCGATGGGCGCGATGATCAGCGAGTTCTTGAAGCTCCGCTGCCATTCGTTGTTGTTCCAGAAATCCTTGTAGTGCTTCAGCGAATAGCCCTCGGGGTCAAACCGCAGCATTTCCGGCGTGAAGGTAAAGAAATCCTCGGCGTTGAAGCTGAGTGGCAGGACAACCAGGATGGGCGTGATCAGAAAGATGAAGATCAGTGCACAGATGACCCGGAAAGTGTAGTACCAGACGCGCTGGCCGAATGTTGCATAGATTGGCAGACCCATATCGCGTTACCCCAGCTTCACGTTGTCGATGCCCACGATCTTGTCATAGGCCCAGTAGAGGATCAGAACCGCCGCCAGCAGGATCGTCCCCAACGCGGCCGCAAGACCCCAGTTCAGCGAGCTTGAGATGTGGTAGGCAATCCGGTTCGAGATGAAGACACCCTTGGTTCCGCCGACGATCTCGGGCGTGATGTAATAGCCGATCGCCAGGATGAAGACGAGGATCGATCCCGCGCCGATCCCCGGAACCGACTGCGGGAAATAGACCCGCCAGAAGGCGGTCCAGTTGGTCGCGCCCAGGGATTTCGCAGCCCTCAGATAAGTGGGGTTGATCGTCTGCATCACCGAATACATCGGCAGGATCATGAAGGGCAGCAGGATATGTGTCATCGCCACGATCGTGCCGAACTGGTTGTTGATCATGATCAGCCGGTTCGCGTCATCGACCAGCCCGATCCAGACCAGAACATCGTTGATGACACCCTGTTGCTGCAACATGACCTTCCAGGCAGAGGTCCGCACCAGCAGCGATGTCCAGAATGGCAACAGCACGAGGATCATCAGCAGGTTGGCCTTGGCCGTGGGCAGGTTCGCCAGGATCCAGGCCACCGGATAGCCCAGCAGGATACACGAACCGGTGATGGCCAGCGACATGACGAGCGTCCGGACGAACAACTTGACCAGGATCTGCTTGTCCTCGGGCTGCGCCTGCGCGCCTTCGGGCGTCTTGCGCATGTCCACCGCGTTCAGGAAATAACCGCCGGTATAGGGCGAAGCATGGGTTTGAATCGTGCGCCAGGTTGCGGGGTTGACCCATTCCTTGTCGATATCCTCGAACACCGCGCTGAACACCGGCGGGGCGGACGCTTCTGGATCTGCGGCCAGTTCGCGCAGCAGCTGCGCATGCGGACCCTCGTAGCCGGCAACATCGGCAGCGGCCAGATCGGCGGCAAGCGCAACATAGATCGATTCCCACGGCTTGGTCTTGACGGCCTCTTTTCCCTCGACCAGCTCGGTATAGAGCGCGAAAATGGTATAGTTGCGGGCGGTCAGCGGCAGCAGTTCGGCAATTTCAGCCGACGGCGCAAAACTCAGCGTTCCGCGGACACCGGCATCGCTGAGCGTCGAGAGCCGGCTTCGCTCGCGCGCAACCAGGTCATCCGCGCGCGGCGCGCCATCGGCACCGCGCACGAGTTCATACCAGGTTTCCGGCTCGACAGCGCTTTCATCGACGTTATCGAAGGCTTTCCGGTAATCCTTGCCGATATCATCCAGTTTCCTGCCGCTCTGACGGAACAGCGACGAAAACCCGCTTTCTTCGTAGTTCAGCCGTGTACCCAACCTCGTGTGCCGCTTGAGTTCCGCGGCAGCGAACATGTCGAAATAGAACGCTTGGAAGACCTCTTCCGATGGCACCTGATCAGAGGTTCCGTCCCAGGCGCTCAGTGCCTCTGTGGTATGGGGCAGCGTGTTTTCGACGATCTCGTTCTCGACCGATCGGAAAAGCATCTCGACGATCGGCACGACGAAGGTAAAGAGAACAAAGATGAGAAGCGGTGCAATCAGCAGCAAGGCACGCATCTTCTGCACACGAAGCGCCCGCGCCAGGCTGCGTTTCAGCGGTGTGCCATCCGCGGCCAGAACCGGGCCGGTCTCTGCAGTGTCACTCATGTCATCCCCGTCGTCTTATTATTGTGCCCCACGCCTTGCTGGCCGGGCAGCGAAGGGGCCGGCACGCGGCCCCCTCCTTGTTTTCAAACCGGCTTATTGCGCCAGCCACGCCTGGAATTTGGCGTCGATGTCATCGCGGTAATCCGCCCAGAACTCGTAGTTATAGAGGAACGTGTTCTTGGCGTTTTCCGGGTCGGTCGGCATATGCGGTGCCATGTCGATGCCCAGATCGGCATGTTTGCCAACCAGCGGAGCCGACGATTTGCGGGCAGGACCGTACGAGATGTACTTGGCCTGATCCGCAAGACGCTGCGTGTCGGTGGCGAACATGATGTAGTCCAGTGCGCGCTGCTTACGCTCTTCGCTCAGACCGGCGGGAATGATCCAGCCGTCCAGATCGAACACCTGCGCGTCCCACAGCATGGCCACGGGCTGCTTCTGCTCTTCGATCACGCTGAACAGGCGGCCGTTATAGGTAGAGCCCATGACGACCTCGCCATCGGCCAGCAGCTGCGGCGTGTCCGCACCGGCATTCCACCAGACAACCTGATCCTTGATCGTGTCGAGCTTGGCCAGCGCCTGATCCTGACCTTCCTCGGTGGCCAGAACGTCATAGACGTCTTCCTTGGCGACACCGTCGCACAGCAACGCCCATTCCATGTTGTTGATCGGACGTTTCTCAAGGCTGCGCTTGCCCGGATAGGATTCCAGATCGAAAACCGCGCAGATATCGGTCGGCGGTGTGTCACCGACCATGTCCGTGCGATAGCCGAACGTGGTCGAATAGACGATCTGCGGAATGAAGCAATCACTGACCAGCAGGTCACCGAAATCCTCGGATGCGGGCGTGCCATCGGGTGCTGCGGCAAGCTGCGTGTCGGCGTCGATTTCCATCGCCAGCCCCTCGTCGCACAGACGGATCGCGTCTGCCGCCACAACGTCAACCACATCCCAGGTGATGTTGCCTGCTTCGTCCATCGCCCGCAGTTTCGCAACCGCTTCGGCCGAGCTGTCATCGTTGATGATGGTCACGCCGGTCTTTTCCGAATAGGGGTCGTGATAGGCTAGCTTTTGCGATTTCGAATAGGCGCCGCCCCATGACACGATGGTCATTTCCTGGGCGGCAACAGCGCCCGCTGCGACAGTCAGAGCCGTCGTGGCAAGCAGAGTTCTGGTAAGTTTCATACTGGTTTCTCCCTAAAGTATACCCGTCACTCTCATCTTCGGGGCCCGGCCACGGGCTTGACCATGGCACCCGCTGTTCATCGCGTTGAGAAGGGACGCGATATTCCAAATCTATTACGCATCAAGCGCCCGGCAATCCTGCGGCAGCCAGCCGATTTCCAGCTGCGTGCCCGGTTCCAGCCGTATCTGATCCGGCGCGTTCCGGGTCTTGACGATGAATTCGTCATTGCCGGCAACCCTGAGACGGGTGCGGAAAATATCACCCATATAGATGAATTCCAGCACCTCGGCCTTCAGCGTATGCGCGCCTTCCTTCAGGCGGCTCCTGTTGAATTCGACCCGTTCGGGCCGGATCGACACGCGGGTCCGTTCGCCCACCTTGCTGACATTGACAGGCTTGCAGTCGATAACCTCGCCATCGTCCAGCTCAACAAGCGCCAGATCACCCTTGATCTCCTTGACCGTGCCCATCAGCGTGTTGTTCTCACCGATAAACTGGGCCACGAAACTGTTTTCCGGCTCTTCATAGAGCGTATCTGGCGGGGCGATCTGCTGGATGCGGCCGTCGTCAAAGACCGCAACCCGGTCCGACATTGTCAGCGCCTCGGTCTGGTCGTGGGTCACGTAGACGGTGGTGATGCCCAGATCATGCGCCAGGTTGGTGATCTCGAACTGCATCTTCTCACGCAGCTGCTTGTCGAGCGCACCCAGGGGTTCGTCCATCAGCACCAGTTCGGGCTCGAACACCAGCGCCCGCGCCAAGGCGATCCGCTGTTGCTGGCCGCCGGACAGCTGCGCCGGGCGACGGCCGCCAAATGCCCCCATTTCCACCATGTCGAGCGCGCGTTTGACCTTTTCTTCCCGCTCCGACTTGCCGATCTTGCGCACTTCCAGCGGAAAGCTGAGATTTTCGGCGATCGTCATATGCGGAAACAGGGCGTAGTTCTGAAACACCATGCCGATGCCGCGTTTGTGCGGCGGGATGTTGTTGATCTCGCGCCCGGCCAGGCGAATCTCGCCATGGGTGGCGGTCTCGAAACCGGCCAGCATCATCAGGCAGGTGGTCTTGCCGGAACCGGACGGCCCGAGCATTGTCAGGAACTCGCCTTTCGGCAGCGCGAGGTTGAGATCTTTTACGACAAGCGTTTCGCCATCATAGCTTTTTTGCACACGTTCAAATTCAACGAACGCATCGTTGTTTGCTGGCTCTGCCAATTGGAGCTCCCCGTTATGTTTATTCGCGATTTTCCCGCGTTCGCGCCAAACTAAAACGTCAAATCGGACGCGATGCAAGCAGAGTACGGCATTTTTAGCCGAATTCGCGACCTTGCGATGAAATTAGTTCTCTTCACTGAACTGAAAGAGGAATTTAGTCGCCAGGACCGGCGGCCGATGCCGGCATTGCACGGCAAGGGCCTGATTCGCCGGCAAATCGGACCGATCCGGTCCATCAGCCCAGCACGGCCTGCACGGCGGTGACGGTTTTTGCCACGATCTCGTCCGCCTCGGGCCGGGTCAGGCAGAAGGGCGGCGCGAATCCCAGTATGTCACCCTGGGGCATGGCGCGTCCGATCACCCCCTCGGCGGCCAGTGCCGCGGCAATCTGCGGGCCGATCTTGTCCTCCGCGGCAAAGAAACGGCGGCTGTCCCGATCCTTGACGAACTCCACGGCGCAGAGCATCCCCTCTCCGCGCACGTCGCCCACATGGGCATGATCGCCCAGCGCGTCGGTCATGGTCTTGTTCAAATAGGCCCCGGTGTCGCGATTGTTTGCGATCAGGTCCAGATCGTCCAGCAGCTTCAGGTTGGCAACCCCTGCTGCCGCTCCGATGGGATGGGCGGAATAGGTCCAGCCGTGACCGATGGGGCCGTTCTCGTCCGTCCCTTGCTCCAGCACCTTCCACATCTTGTCACTGACGATACTGCCCGATAGCGGCGCATAGGCCGATGTCAGCCCTTTCGCGATGGTGATGAGATCGGCTTCGATCCCGTAATGATCGCAGCCCATCATCGTACCCAGGCGGCCGAACCCCGTCACCACCTCGTCCGCGACCAGCAGAATGTCGTGTTTCTTCAGCACCGCCTGGATGGCCTGCCAGTACCCTTCGGGCGGCGGCACGATGCCCCCGGTGCCCAGCACCGGCTCGCCGATGAAGGCGGCGATGGTGTCGGCCCCTTCGCGCTCGATCAGCGCCTCCAGTTCGGCGGCGCAATGGGCCACGAACTGCTCTTCACTCTGGTCCAGATCGTCGCGGCGGAAGTAATACGGCGCCTCCGTATGGATCACCTGCGCCAGCGGCAGGTCGAATTTCTTGTGGAACAGCTCCAGCCCGGTGAGCGAGCCCGTCATCAGCCCCGAGCCGTGGTAGCCCCGCCAGCGCGAGATGATCTTCTTCTTCTCGGGCCGCCCGAGGATGTTGTTGTAATACCAGATCAGCTTGACGTTGGTCTCGTTCGCGTCCGAACCGGAAAGCCCGAAATAGACCTTGGACATGTTTGCCGGTGCGCGATCCAGCACCATCTTGGCCAGCGTGATGCTGGCCTCGGTCCCGTGGCCGACATAGGCGTGGTAATAGGCCAGCTCCTTCGCCTGCCTGGCAATCGCCTCGGCGATATCCTCGCGGCCATAGCCCACGTTGACGCAATAGAGCCCGGCAAAGGCATCGAGCAGGCGCTTGCCGTCGCGGTCCTCGATATGGCAGCCGCTGCCGCCGGTGATCACCCGGTTGGGCAATTCGCCGCGCGCGAATTGCGCCAGATGGGTCGAAGCGTGAAAGAAATTGTCGCGATCCCATTCCGCCAGTTGATCGTTTCTCAGCATGGTCTGCCCCTGATTCCAAGTCGTCTTGTCCAGGCGCGAAGATGCACCGGCATCACCAGATCGTGTATCCGAACTTGCAGGCATGTGCAGAAGAATCTTCTGCGCCGCCACCCTCAGCCCAAGATCTGATCCAGCGGCGGTATGGACGACCCTTTTACATCCTTGGTCACCACATAGGTAAAATAGCGCGCCAGCCCGACATTCGCCTCCAACATCGCGTCCATCAGCGATTGATAGGCATCAATATCCCGCACCACCACCTGCATCAGATAATCGAAACCGCCCCCCAGGGCCCAGCACGCCGTCACCTCCGCCAGCTGTTGCACATGCCTTTCGAACACGCGGAAGGCGGCGGCAGTGTGGTCGGTCAGTTCCACGGTCACGAATATGGTCATCACCGGTGCCAGCTTTTTCAGGCTGATACGCGCGCGGTAGCCTTCGATGATCCCGGCCTGTTCCAGCTTGCGCACCCGCTCCCAGCAGGGGCTGGCCGACAGGCCGACGCGTTCCGCCAGTTTCGCGTTGCTGACCCGCCCCTCCTCGGAAAGCACCCGCAGAATGGCAATATCTCGTTCATCAAGTTTCAACATCGCATCTCACAACATCCCGCAATCGCGCAGATACGGCAGGCGCGCCTGCATCATGCGGACCTTGTCCCGGTCGATCTCGGCGATGATAAGCACCTCATCCTGACCGGCGACCGCCGCCGCCGCGCCATCCGGCGCAACGATCCGGCTGCCACCGTAGTAGCGCGCGCCGTTTTCCGCGCCCGCATGATCGGCATAGGCCAGCCAGACGCCATTCTCAAACGCCCGCGCCGGCAGGATCTTTTGCGCGACCACCCCCCAATCCGCACCCAGGGCCGTGGGCACCAGCACCAGATCGGCCCCGCCCTGCGCCGCCTGCCGGACGGTTTCGGGAAATTCGACCTCGTAGCAGATGATCATCGCCACCCGCCAACCACGTATGTCGGCAAAGGTCACACCGTCACCCCGGCCAAATGCCTGTTCCTCGAAACTGCCGGGCGATGGCAGCTGCTTGCGGTGGGTGGCCAAGAGCAGACCGCCGGAATCGTATAGCGCCGCCGAATTATACAGGCCCGTGTCCGCCCGCTCCGGATAGCCATAAGCTATCGCGCACCGGTATTTCTGTGCCAGCGCCGCCATCTTGCGCCCGAACGGGCCATCGGGCGGCTCGGCCAACCGGTCGATGTCGCGCCCGACATTGTACCCCGACAGGAACAGCTCGGGACAGACCAGCAGGTCCAGTTCCTGACCTTCAAGATGCTGCTCCAGCACGGCCAGACGCGCCTCTGGGGATCGGCCCGCCGCGATACACTGATAGATGCCCAGCTTCATGCCCCGGCCATGCCCCGCGCCGGTGCATCCATGCTGCAGCCCGCGGGCGGACATCCCGGCAGGCGGGCAAGCCGCATCACGATGCGGCCTCGTAGGGCCGGCCCGGCACCGTGATGTCGCCAAGCGTGATGTCCTGTCCGGTCACGATCCGGGTAAACATGTGCATATCCAGATTGCGCCCGGTGATCGTGGTGGCGGTCGGCCCCTCTGGCGTGACCTTGCCGGACATGACCGCCGCCAGCCCTACCACGCAAGCCCCTTCGGCCACGATGCGATCCTCGAAATACAGCGCCTGCATGGCATGATAGACGTCCTCTTCGCTGACCAATACCAGATCGTCCAGCAGGTCGCGGCACATCGCCATGCTCAGCCGGTTCTGCAACCCGATCCCGCCACCCAGGCTATCCGCAAGCGAGGCATGTTCCTCGACCTCGACGGGTTTGCCGGCCTTCAGGCTGGCATACATCGCCGCGCCGCGGTCCATGCTGATGCCGATCACCCTGACGCCGGGCTTGATCGCCTTGGCCGCCAGCGCCACGCCCGAGGCCAGACCACCCCCCGAGACCGGCACCAGCAGCGTGTCGACATCCGGGCGCGCGGCCATGATCTCAAGCCCGATCGTCCCCTGGCCGGCGATAACATGCGGATCGTCGAAAGGCGAAATCTCGACCAGGCCGTCCTTAGCCACCAACTGCTGACAGGCCGCCAGCGCGTCATCCTGGCTGGTGCCGATAATGCGCACCTCAGCGCCCAGCGCCTTGATCCCGTCGACCTTGGCCTGCGGCACCAGCGACGACATGCAGATCACCGCGCGCAGCCCCCTTTGTGCCGCCGCGAAGGCCACGCCGCGCCCGTGGTTCCCGGTGGAACAACAGGTCACACCTGCCACATCCGGATCCAGCGCAGCCACGGCATTCATCGCGCCGCGCAACTTGAACGCGCCGATGGGCTGCATGTTTTCCAGCTTCAGCAGAAAATCCGCCCCGGTCCGGGCCGTCATGAACGGCGACGGCACCAGCGGCGTCGCATCCGCCACTCCACGGATCACCCGGGCCGCCGCGTGAATATCTGCCAGCGTCAGCTGCATCTCTTTCCTCCAGAACTGCCGCACACTCTTGGACAGGTTTGACATAAGGTCAACGCACCGGCGGGCTGCTTGTGCGAAAACGACGTGCTTTGCCGCAATTCTTGGGGCAGTCTGCCGAACAGCGGCCAATATGGGCCACAGGTAAATGAACAGGTTTGACCATGATCCACAAAGACCTCCCCTTCTCGCAGGGCGAATACCAGCGGCGGCTGACCAAGACTCGCGCGGCAATGGACAAGGCCGGAATCGACGTTCTATTCGTCACCGACCCGTCGAACCAGAACTGGCTGACCGGCTATGACGGCTGGTCGTTCTACGTGCATCAGGGCGTTCTGATCTTTCCCGATGACGATCCGATCTGGTGGGGCAGGCGACAGGATGCCAATGGCGGCGTGCGCACCGTGTGGATGGATGACGATCGCGTTCAGGGCTATGCGGATCATTTCGTGCAATCCACCGTGCGCCACCCGATGCAGGACCTGGCGCAGCGGCTCAGGAACATGGGCCGCGCGACCGGGCGGATCGGCGTCGAGATGGACAATTATTATTTCTCGGCCAAGGCCTTTGCCGTGATGCAGGCCGAGCTGGGCGACGCCACATTCGTGGACGCCACCGCGCTGGTGAACTGGCAGCGCGCCGTCAAATCCGATGAGGAGCTGGCCTGCATCCGCAAGGCGGCGGCAATCTCGGAAAAGATCATCGACGGGCTTCTGGAACGGGTCGAGCCGGGCGTGCCCAAGAACCAGATCACCGCCGAAATCTTCCGCGACGGCATTCGCGGGGTCGATGGCGCCTGGGGCGATTACCCGGCGATCGTGCCGCTGCTGCCGTCGGGTTCGGATGCCGCGGCCCCGCACCTGACATGGAACGGGCGCGAGTTTCAGAAGGGCGAAGCAACCTTCTTTGAAATCTCCGGCTGTTACCGGCGCTATCACGCGCCCTTCTGCCGTACGCTGTTCCTGGGCAAACCCGGCGACACGATCCTGCGAGCCGAGGCCGCGCTGACCGAGGGGCTCGAAGCCGGGCTGGAGGCCGCCCGCGCCGGCAACCGTGCCTGCGACATCGCCAACGCGCTGGCTGCCCCGCTTGAACGCGCCGGGATCGAACGTGGCGCGCGCTGCGGGTATCCCATCGGCCTCAGCTATCCGCCCGACTGGGGCGAGCGCACGATCAGCCTGCGCGCCGAGGATGAAACCGTGCTGGAACCGGGCATGACCTTCCATTTCATGCCGGGGCTCTGGATGGATGACTGGGGGCTTGAGATCACCGAATCGATCCTGATTACCGAGGACGGTCCGGCACATACCTTCTGCAACCGTCCGCGCAAGATGTTCGTCAAGGACTGAGGCGGCAAGGGGATCAGCCGCGCGCAGGGATGTCGCGATCCCGGGCCATCTGCGTCAGGCAATGGTGATTCCCCAGCCCTGCCATCCCTCGGGGTCAAGCAGCGCGTCCCCGACATCACCCATATCGGGGGCGCAGCAACGGAAATTGACGCGTAGCTCCGGTTACGCGCCAAAGTTCGTGTCAGGCGGCTTTCAGCAGCCCGTCATCGCTCAACTTCTTGTAGGTGATGTCCAGCGCCTTCCAGGCGCGGTCGACCAGCATGTCGATCTCGGATTTGGTGATCACCAGCGGCGGAGAGATCACCATCCGGTCCCCGGTGTGGCGCATCACCAGCGAATTCTCGAAACAGGCTTCGCGACAGATCAGACCGGCGGTTCCGGCCTCGGCGGCGAATGCCGCGCGGCTGGCCTTGTCCGGCGTCAGCGCGATCGAGCCCATCAGGCCCTGAATCACAGCTTCACCGACCAGCGGATGATCCGCCAGCCCCTGCCATTTTTCCTTCATGTAAGGCGCCGTCTCGGACCCGGCCTTCGCGACGATCTTTTCCTCTTCGAGAATGCGCAGGTTTTCCAGCGCCACGGCACAGGCCACCGGATGGCCGGAATAGGTATACCCATGCACGAACTCACAGGCATCCATGACCTTGGCCACCGCGTCGCTGACGATCGACCCGCCGATCGGCGCATAGCCCGAGCTCAGCCCCTTGGCGATGGTCATGATGTCGGGCCGGATGCCGAAGGTCTGGCTGCCGAACCAGTTGCCGGTACGGCCAAAGCCGCAGATCACCTCATCGGCAATCAGCAGGATTTCATACTTGTCGCAGATCCGCTGGATTTCCGGCCAATAGGTGCTGGGCGGGATGATCACCCCGCCGGCACCCTGGATCGGTTCGGCGATAAACGCGGCCACGCGGTCCTCGCCCAGTTCGTGAATCGCGTCTTCCAGTTCGCGGGCGCGGGCCAGCCCGAATTCCTCGGGCGTCATGTCGCCGCCCTCGGCGTACCAGTGCGGCTGCCCGATATGATGCACTCCCGGGATCGGCAGCCCCCCCTGCGCGTGCATCGGCTTCATGCCCCCCAGGCTGGCGCTGCCCACGCTCGAACCGTGATACCCGTTATGACGCGCGATGATCACCTTCTTTTCCGGCTTGCCCAGTTCGGCCCAGTAGGTGCGGACCATGCGGATATTGGTGTCGTTCGCCTCGGACCCGGACCCGGCAAAGAACGTGTGGTTCAGATCGCCCGGCGCCAGTTCGGCCAGCTTGGTGCTCAGCGCGATGGCCGGCACATGGGTCGTCATGAAGAAGGTGTTGTAATAGGGCAGTTCCTGCATCTGGCGTGCGGCGGCTTCGGCCAGTTCCGGCCGGCCATACCCCAGGTTCACGCACCACAGCCCTGCCATCGCATCCAGAATGTCGTTGCCCTCGCTGTCGGTCAGGGTGACGCCCTTGGCGCGGGTGATGACGCGCGCGCCCTTCCCGGCCAGTTCATCGTTGTTGGTGAAAGGGTGCATGTGATGCGCCGCATCCAGCGCCTGCAGTTCAGCCGTCGGCATATGGTTCGAGATCATGTTCATGGTCAGGCCTTTCGAAACCGGGAATCAGGGAGAGTCAGGACAAGCGTCCAACATTCGCCCCCAGAATATGATCAAATTATTTGATGTCAATCGAATCAGTGCGCCGCCGCCGACAGCTCGAGCGAGCGGCGCACCTGTTCCATTCCCTGGATCACATCTTCACGAATGGCGCGTGCGGCACGCTCGGCATCGCGCGCATGCATCGCCGCCAGCATGTCCTTGTGCTTGTCCGGCAGGTTTTGCGTTCCCATCCGGCCGCAGACAACCCTGAGTGATGGCCCGAACCGCAGCCACAGCCCATCCGCCAGCTCGGCCAGAATCGGCGCGTCGGCAATCTCGTATAGACGTCTGTGAAACCGGTAATTCAGCTCAAGATAGGCCCGCAGATCACCCCCCGAAATGGCGCTGTCCAATTCGCCGTCCATCACTGTCAGATCATCCAGTTCGTCCAGGGTGATACGCTCGGTCGCGCGCAGTGCCAGATGCGGATCAAGCCATTGGCGCGCAACGATTAGTTCACTGATATTATCCGCCGACAATTGCGGGACGCAGACCCGCCTGTTGCCCTGGAATTCCAACGCCCCTTCGGCAATCAGCCGGCGGATCGCCTCGCGCACCGGGGTCATGCCGGCCCCCAGCCGTTCGGTCAACCCCTGGATGGTCACCGCCTGGCCCGGCGCCAGATCGCCGAACAGGACCAGTTCGCGCAACTGGCGATAGATCAGTTCGTGCGTCGGCAGCTGGTTTTCGCCAACCCCGCCCACCACCGGTTTCCCTGCCTGTTTCCTTGTCGCCATCGGCTAATTTCATCACTCCAGTTGTCTTGCCTTGCGACCTTAAGGCTTGCGTGAAAAAATTACCATATTGCCAGACGCGGGTTTTTTTGATCAAATGCGCGCGCACGGCAATCGACTTGCCGACCAACGGGAGAAAAACATGAAGAAGCTGATTCTGACCACCGCCACCCTCGCCCTGGGCGCGCTCACCGCCCATGCCGAAGAGGTAAGGGTGTACAACTGGTCTGACTATATCGACGAGGCGCTGCTGGAGAAGTTCGAGCAGGAAACCGGCCTCGATCTGATCTATGACGTATTCGACAGCAACGAAGTGCTCGAGACCAAGATGCTTGCCGGCGGCTCGGGCTATGATGTGGTTGTGCCGTCGGGCACGTTCCTGCAGCGCCAAATCACCGCGGGCGCGTTCCAGAAACTCGACATGTCGAAACTGCCGAACCATGAGAACATGTGGGACGTGGTAGAGTCGCGCACCGAACAGTACGACCCCGACAATGCCTATTCGATCAACTACATGTGGGGCACCACGGGCATTGGCGCGAATGTCGGCAAGGTACGGGAAATCCTGGGAGAGGACGCACCCATCGACAGCCTCGAACTGGTGCTGAACCCCGACAACATGTCCAAGCTGGCCGAATGTGGCGTGCACTTCCTTGATGCCCCGGCCGAGATGATCCCGATGGCGCTGAAATACATCGGTGAAGATCCCGACAGCCACGACCCCGACGTCATCGCCAAGACCGAAGAAGTGTTCATGCCGATCAGGCCTTATATTCAGAAATTCCACAGCTCGGAATATATCAACGCTCTGGCCAACGGGGATATCTGTGTCGCCGTCGGCTGGTCGGGTGATATCCTGCAGGCCCGCGATCGCGCCGCCGAGGCCGAAAACGGCGTTGAAATCGCCTACCACGCCGCAAAGGAAGGTGCGCAGATGTGGTTCGACCAGATGGCAATTCCGGTTGATGCACCCAACCCCGACGGCGCGCACAAGTTCCTGAACTTCATCATGGACGCGCAGAACATGGCGGATGCGTCGAACTACGTCTATTACGCCAACGGCAACAAGGCGAGCCAGGAGCACCTGATCGAGGATGTGATCGGTGACCCGGCGATCTATCCGGACGAGGGAACGCTGAACAACCTGTTCACCACAACGCCTTACCCGGCCAAGGTCCAGCGCGTCGTCACGCGCCTCTGGACCAAGATCAAGTCAGGCACCTGAGGCTTCGGGCCGCGCAGCAACTGTTGCGCGGCCGCTTTCTCATCATGGGGGACAGGGATGGGACAGACCGTTTTCGCACCGTGGAATGATCCGGACCAGAAACCGCTTATTCAGTTCAGGAATGTAACCAAGCGATTTGGCGATTTCGTCGCCATCGACAACCAGTCCTTTGACATCTACGAACAGGAATTCTTTGCCCTGCTGGGCCCGTCGGGCTGCGGCAAGACCACGCTGATGCGGATGCTGGCGGGATTCGAGACACCGACCGAAGGTACCATATTGCTGGGCGGTCAGGACATCGCGCCCATCCCTCCCAACAAGCGCGCGGTGAACATGATGTTCCAGTCCTACGCGCTGTTTCCGCATCTCAATATCTGGGAAAACATCGCCTTTGGCCTCAAGCGCGACAAGATGCCCAAGGATCAGATCGACGCCCGCGTGGCCGAGATGCTGAAGCTTACCCGCCTGGAAAAATTTGCACGCCGCAAACCGCATCAGTGTTCCGGCGGTCAGCGCCAGCGCGTGGCGCTTGCCCGGTCATTGGCCAAGGCGCCCAAGCTCCTGCTGCTGGATGAACCGCTTGGTGCGCTGGATGCCAAGCTGCGTCAGGACACCCAGTTCGAGTTGATGGACATTCAGGAAAAAACCGGCACCACCTTCGTGATCGTGACCCACGATCAGGAAGAGGCGATGACCGTTGCCTCGCGCGTTGCGGTCATGGATCACGGCCGCATCATCCAGGCCGACACGCCGGCGAATATCTACGAGATGCCGAAATCCGTCTACGTGGCCGATTTCATCGGCGATGTGACGATCATCAGCGGCAAGGCCACACCCGCGGGCGACGGCTATGACATCGCCTTTGCCGAAGGTCTGCCGATCCTGCACGCCAAATCCGACATTCAGCTGTCAAAGGGGCAGTCCTGCCACCTGGCGATCCGGCCTGAAAAAGTCTCTATCACAGCCGAAAAGCCGGTGGATGCCGCCAATGCCGTGCAGGGCAAGATCCTCGATATCGCCTATCTGGGCAACCTGTCGACCTACCATGTCGAGCTGCCCAACGGCCAGATTGTCAAATCGCAGACCGCCAATACCCGACGCCTCTCACGCCGCTCTTTCACCTGGGAAGATGACGTCTGGCTTTCCTGGACGGACACCGCCGGTGTCCTGCTGAAGGAGTAGACCGATGCGTCGCGCCACCCTGATCCTTGTTCCCTACCTGTGGCTTCTGGCGCTATTCCTGGTGCCGTTCCTGATCGTGCTGAAAATCAGCCTCAGCGACACGGCGCTGGCCATCCCGCCCTATACACCGACGCTGGACCTGGGCAATGGCTGGCAGGGGATCAAGGAATTCTGGGCAGAGCTGGATTTCGAGAATTTCGAATTCCTGACAACCGACGACCTTTACTGGAAAGCCTACCTGTCGTCGCTCAAGATTGCGGTGATCGCCACCTTCCTGGCGTTGCTGGTGGGTTATCCCATCGCCTATGGCATGGCCAACGCACCGGACCACTGGCGGCCAACACTGATGATGCTGGTGATCCTGCCGTTCTGGACCAGCTTCCTGATCCGGGTCTATTCCTGGATGGGCATCCTCAGCAGCGAGGGCTACCTCAACCAGCTTCTGCTGGGTATGGGCCTGATCTCCGAGCCGCTCACGATCCTCAATACCAACACCGCCGTCTATATCGGCATCGTCTACACCTACCTGCCCTTCATGATCCTGCCGATCTATTCGGCGCTGGAACGGCTTGACGGTTCGCTGCTGGAAGCCGCCGAAGACCTGGGCTGTTCCCGCCTGACCGCGTTCTGGCTGGTCACGGTGCCGCTATCGAAGAACGGCATTATCGCCGGGTGTTTCCTGGTCTTCATCCCGACACTGGGCGAATTCGTGATCCCCTCCCTGCTGGGCGGCTCGCAAACCCTCATGATCGGCAAGGTGCTGTGGGAGGAGTTCTTCAACAACCGCGACTGGCCGGTGGCCAGCGCCGTCGCGGTGATCCTGCTCCTGATCCTGATCATCCCGATCATCCTCTTCCAGCGCAACGAGCAGAAGAGCCGGGAGGCCGACGGATGAGACGCTTCACCTCGTTCAATGCAACGGCGCTCACGCTGGGCTTCGCCTTCCTCTACCTGCCGATGCTGATCCTCATCATCTTCAGCTTCAACGAGTCGAAACTGGTGACGGTCTGGGCGGGGTTCTCCACCAAATGGTATGGCGAGCTGATCCAGAACGAGGCCTTCCTGAACGCCGCCTGGGTCACTCTCAAGGTTGCGGTCATCAGCTCGACCTTTGCCACGGTTCTGGGCACGATGGGCGCGCTGGTGCTGGTGCGGGCCGGGCGTTTCGCCGGGCGCACGCTGTTCTCGGGCATGATCTATGCGCCGCTGGTGATGCCCGAGGTGATCACCGGTCTGTCGCTGTTGCTGCTCTTCATCGGTATCGGCCTGGACCGGGGCGTGCTGACAATCGTGCTGGCGCATACCACCTTCTCGATGTGCTATGTCTCCGTCGTGGTCTCCTCGCGGCTGGTCAGTTTCGACCGCTCGCTTGAAGAAGCCGCGCTTGATCTGGGCTGCTCGCCGATGCAAGCCTTCCGGCTGGTCACCCTGCCGATCATCGCGCCCGCGGTGATCTCGGGCTGGCTGCTGGCCTTCACACTCAGCCTTGATGACCTGGTCATCGCCAGCTTTACCGCCGGTCCCTCGGCCACCACCCTGCCGATGAAGATCTGGAGTTCCGTGCGCCTGGGCGTCAGCCCCGAGATCAACGCGCTGTCGACCATCATGATCAGCGTCGTGGCGGTGGGCGTCATCACCGCCTCGCTGATCACCAAGCGCGCCACCTTGCGCCAGCAGGCAGAGGAACGTGCCGCCGTCGCCGCATGAGCCGCGTCTTTCCCGCCTATACCTATGGCCAGGGCCCGCGAGAGCATTGTTACTGGCCGGCCACCGCCACCCCGCCGCACTTCCCGGCAGCGGAAGGCGCGATCACCTGCGACGTGGCGGTGATCGGTGCGGGTTTCACCGGCCTTTCTGCCGCGCTGCATCTGGCCGAGGCCGGCAGCGATGTCGTGGTGCTTGAGGCGCAAGACCTCGGCTGGGGCGCATCCGGGCGCAATGGCGGCTTTTGTTGCCTGGGCGGTTCGGCCGCGTCGGACAGCATGCTTGCCAAGCTCTACGGCGAACCCGCCCGCCGCGACTTTCGCACAGCCGAACACCGCGCCGTCGATCTGACGGCGGGTTTGATCGAACGGTTCGCGATCGGCTGCGATACCCATTCCCGCGGCGAAACCCTGCTGGCCCACACCCGGAAGGCGATGAACGCGTTCGACGCCAAGGCAAGGCTGATCGAACGCGACTACGGCGTCACCGCCACGATCACCCCACAGCAGGATCTGGCCGCCAAGGGCATGAATGGCCCGTTCTTCGGCGCGATCACCACACCCATCGGATTTGCGCTGAACCCGTTGAAATACGTTATCGGCCTTGCCGGCGCGGCCGGGCAGGCAGGGGTGCGGATCTTCACCGGATCACCGGTTCAACGGATCGACCGGCAGGGCGCATATACCCTCACCACGCCCCGGGCAACCGTCACGGCCAAACGTCTGATTGTCGCCACCAACGGCTATTCCTCGGATGACCTGCCGGGCTGGCTGCGGGGGCGGTACCTGCCCACCCAGTCCAACGTCATCGTCACCCGCCCGCTCACCGAGGCCGAGCTTGCTGCGCAGGGTTGGACCACTCACCAGATGGCCTATGACGACCGGTTCCTGCTGCATTACTTTCGCCTGATGCCCAACCGGCAGATGCTGTTCGGCATGCGTGGCGGGCTGTTCAGTTCGGCCGCCGCCGATGCCAGGATGTACCAAGTGGTCCGCCAGCAGTTCGAGGACATGTTTCCCGCCTGGGCACGCGTCGAAACGCCCTATAGCTGGCAGGGGCTTTTGTCGATCTCCCGCGATCTGACCCCTTTTGCCGGGCCGATACCGGGGATGCCCGGGGCGTTTGCCGCGCTCAGCTATCACGGCAACGGTGTGGCGATGGGAACCTATGCCGGGGCTCTGCTGGCTGATCTGGTGCAGGACAGGGTACCACGAAACCTTTATCCGAAGATCATGCAGACCCCGCCCAGACGCTTTCCGCTGGGCCGCTTCCGCCGCGCCGCTCTGTGGCCGGTCTATGCGATGGCGATGGTGACCGGCGGTTAGCCTTGCGGCGTCTTGACCGACCGCGCCTGCCCCCGCTTGAGGCCCAGCTGGCGTTCGCGCCAGATGATGATGCACCCGGCCAGCACCACGATCGCCGCGCCCAGCAGCATGGTGCCGGTCGGCACCTCGCCAAAGACAAAGAACCCGATGCCCAGCGCAAAGATCATCGACGCATAATCGAACGGCGCCACCACGCTGGCATCGGCGAACCGGTAGGCCGAGGTCAGGAAAATCTGTCCCGCCCCGCCCAGCAATCCGGCCAGCACCAGCAGGGCAAATTCGCCCGGCGTCGGCATCACCCAGCCAAACGGCAGCGTCAGCAACGACAGCGTGGCCGAGGTGACCGAGAAATAAAACACGATCGCCGCCGTGTTTTCGACCTGCACCAGCTTGCGGATATAGATCTGCGCAAGCGCCGCGCAAACCGCCCCCATCAGCACCAGGATGACCCCCAGCGCCTGGGCGCTTTCGATCGTTTCGCTGCCGATCACGCTGAGCCGCGGAGAGACAACGATCAAGACCCCGGTCAGGCCCAGCGCCACGGTGCTGATGCGAAACACGCCCACCTTTTCATCCAGGAACATGGCCGCGAATATCACCGTCAGCAACGGCGCGGCATAGCCGATGGCGGTCACCTCGGGCAACGGTAGCAGGCCAAGGCCGGCAAAGCTCATCCCCATGGCAAGGCTGCCGACAAACCCGCGCCAGAAATGCCCCAGTTTCGATTTGACTTTCAGGGCGGTCGCCAACTCGCCCCGCGCGATGACCCATCCCAGAATCACCGGGATCGCAAAGAATGACCGAAAGAACACCGCCTCGCCGACAGGTACGTGCTGGGACGTCGCCTTGATCAGCGATACCATCGTGATGAACAACACGACCGAGCAGAGTTTCAGCGCGATGCCCTTGATCGGGCTCATGGTGTAATCCTTCCTTGCCAGACAGTGTCCAATGCCTCGGGCGCCGTCAATCGCCGCCCTTGCATTTCGGATTTATCCAAAAGGCTCGATCAGCCGAACAGACACTATTCATGCCAAAAACAGGGAATGGTGCCGGGAAACCCCATGCCAACTTCTTCGGCTGTCAGATCTCTTTCAGCTTGTCCACCGTCAAGGGGCAGGACAGGTAAACGCCAAATTCGCTGCCGATATCCGCGCTGACCCGGGCATGGACCGCGCCCTGCCTGTCCAGGAACCGCTGCGTATCCTCCACCGGAAACACGCCTTCGTGCCAGATCCCGGCATGGATGTAGATGCCCTGGCTGCCATCCCCCCAGAAGGCCACGACCTTATCGGGCGTCAGGTTGTCGCCGGGCAGGGCGGCGGGGACGATGAACGGTTTGCGGTCCAGCGGAAAAAACAGCTGTCCGCCATCCGGGTGGTAATTCATGTGCCACAGCAACACCTGATCGCGCGGGGCGGTCTGCCGGTCAGCCTGCGCTTGTTGCGGATCGGTGGACCAGCCCAGCACGTAGTGCCCCTTGACCGCTTCGTTCTCGCCATAGAGCACGTCACCGCGCCAGTCACAGACAAACGTGCCCTCGACATAGCCGCCCTCATCCCCGGTGCCGTCGTCGATCGGGCGCCAGCCCTGTTGCGGCCAGCGGGTGATCTCGATCTCGAACTGGTCGGGATCGTCCACCAGACAGCCATACCCTTTGAGGCTGGCCTGCGTCGCCCGGATCAGCGGCACCTCGTGCAAGGGCAGGGACGGCTTGCTGCTGGCTTCGAAAATATACTCGGGCGCATTCATGTCTCTTCTCCACAATGCCGGTCGACCACCCGCTGCACCATCGGTGCGAAATGTGCGAAACCGGGCGTTTCCATGTCTGGCTCCTTGCCCGCGTCATCCAGATACCGCACCGCAACGATATCCTCGACATTCGGGTTCTTCTCGAATTCGGCCACTTCGCCGGGGGTCATCGGACCGCCCTGCAGGTTCAGAGAATGAACCGACGCCTCGCTGAGCAGGGCCAGGTATTCGGGGCGCGTCGCGCACAGGTACCGTTTGGCGGCCACGTGGTAGCGAACGCAATCGGTCACCAGGGTGGGAAAGAACCTCTCCAACACCCGTGCGCCGGCTTCCTCGTGAAAACGGTCCTCGGTGTCGTGCATGCTGAAGGTGCCGAACTCGGATGTGAAATGGCCGATATCATGCAAAAGCGTGGCAACGATGATCTCTTCCCTTTGACCCTCGCGTTCGGCGATCGTGGCGCCCTGCAGCATATGTTGTGCCATCGTAACCGGCTCACCCAGGTATTCTTCGCCGCCGCGCCGGTCAAAGATATCCGCCAGGAAGTCAACGATATTCGCCTGCGTTAGTGTCTGATTTAGGTGGCTCATTGCGCTGCCAGCCCCAATTCCTGCACCAGCGCGGCATGGGTAGACCGCAGCCCGTCCATATCCGCGTAGCACCCCTGCAGCCAGCGCGACCCCTCGCCGGAATAACCCTTGCGCGCGTGCAGCACGCGGGTGTTGTCGACAATGAAACATTCCCCCGGCGCCAGTTTGAACGTGACCTCCATCGCCGGGTCGTCGATGATTTCGCCCAGGTGACGATAGGCGGTGTAGTAGGCTTCCATCTGATCGTAGGGCACGTCGGTGATCGCGGCGGCGGATCGGTTGTTGAACCGCACCGCGATCAGCTCGCCGTCCGGGGCCAGTTCGATCATCGGGCGACGCGACCGCAAGCAGACTCCATCCTCGCCCGCATATTCGAACCGCGCGCAATAGCGGCTGAGCAGGCCAAAGTTTTCGGGGCTTTCGTCGCGCAGACGTTGCGCACAGGCAAAGCCGTCCACCACCATGTTCTCCCCGCCCTCGGCAGAATTTTCCAGGCAATAGAGGATTTGAACCGACGGCACCGGGTCGCGGTAGGGATTGTCCGTGTGCGCCTGCAGGCCCAGCCCGGTATAGGCCAGGTTCGTCGGGTTTACCTCGGTCCGCACTTCGAAATGGCGGCCATAGTTCGTCTCGCGTACATATCCGAACAGATCGGCCACCCGAAACAGCGCCCCTTCCTCGACCGGCCCACCCGTCAGCTTGCCAAAACCAAACCGCGCCACACCGCCCAGCCAGTCGGACAAGGCGACGCGGTCACTGCTGACCTGCCCGAAATCCGCCAGCGGAATATGGTCTGCCAAGCGGCCATCCCATGTTTCGATATCGTCACTAACTCGGCCCAATTCGGGCTTGTTTGGGCAATCGTAGGAATGGTCCATCAGCCAGCGCACATCATAGTCGATATGGCAACCCTCGGGCAGGAACTTGATCCGGACTTTCCCGCCATGCACCTCTGCCGAGCTGACCCGCGTCCGTGCCGGAATATCGCGCAGCGCGATCAGCCGTTGCCCGTTGCCCGGTGCCCGCGTGGCCGCATCCCAGGCATTATCGCGCAACCAGATGGCATGATACCGGAAGGTCCGTCCGCCCGATGTCAGCGCAACCGCATTGCCGCTGTCGATAATCTCTGCTGTGGTCATGGTCGTCTCCGATCAGGATGCGCTTGCCGTCAGGATGCGCCATCCGGCACGTCGCCACATTGCGAAACGCGACGTTCTACTATGCCCAAAAACGACAAAAGATCGCCAAAGAGCGGCTTATTTCTCGGAAAACAGCAGGCTTGATCCGCGCGTGTCCCGGCTTGGCGCGACACCAAACGCCTTGCGATAGGTCTTGGAGAAATGCGACGGCGCGCGAAAGCCGCACAGCACGCAGATCTCCATCAGAGACAATTCGGTCTGCATCAGCAGATTACGCGCCTTCTCCAGGCGCAGGCCCATGTAGTATTTCTTCGGAGAGGTATTCAGGTAGCGGGCGAACAGCCGTTCCAGCTGCCGGGTCGAAAGCCCGACCTCGCGTGCGACCTCGCTGGGGGGGATCGGATCTTCGGTATTGGCGCGCATGACCTCGATCGCCTGAATCAGCTTGGTGTGGCGCACGCCCATCCGGCCCGCCATCGACACGCGCTGCGAATGGCTCTCGGATCGGGGCGCGGTATAGATCATCTGATCCGCCACCCAGGTTGCCAGCTCGGCGCCGTAATCGGAATGGATCCGGTCCAGCATCAAATCCATGGAACTGGCGCTGCCGGCACAGGTGAACACCCTTCCATCGACCATGTAGATCGAATCCTGCATCTCGACATCCGGGAAGGTTTCCGAGATGGCGCTGGCATATTCCCAGTGGGTGGTGACCCGCTTACCCGCCAGCAACCCGGCCGCGGCCAGTGTCCAGGCGCCGCTGCTCAGCGCGCCGAAATCAATGCCCTTGCGGGTTTCGCGCCGCAGCCAGTTCAGGATTTTCCGGCTGCTCCCGGCTGCCGCATCGACCCCGGCACAGACAATCAGCGTATCGTTGCGATGCAGGTCGAACAGCCCGGCATCGACACTGACCCGCAGGCCATTCCAACTGGTCACGGGCGCGCCGTCTTCGCTGACCAGCTGCCATTCGTAATATTGCCGCGTGCCGCCGGCAAAACGATTGGCCAGGGCCAGGGTCTCTTGTGCGCAGGTCATGCCCAGCGGCGAAAAACCGGGGATCAGCAAAAAGACATAGCGTTTCGGTCTGTCTTCCGCATGCATCGGATGGCCCTCCGGGTTGCTGGGTGCCTGGCCGCCCGCTCCGGGTACGACTCGCCAAACTTGCGGTTCTTTAGCTGCTGCGCGCGGCCTGACTTTCCGATTTGCGGCAAATCTTGGCCAGAATCGACAATATTTCCGGGCAGGCACAACAAAAGGCCTGCCTTCTGTGCGATGTCCGATCGCGCAAGTTACTGGTCATCGGGTTTATTTGGTCAGCAAGTGGTTGATGTCATCCTCTGCCGCGGCGCGGGCCAGCCCGGTGAAATCGCCCTTCAACATACCCTCTGCGACGCTGATTGCCGCGCTATAGGCCACCCGCGCCAACGATCCCCCTGTGGAAAGGCGTGCCGCGCCCATTTTGGCCAGTTCCGGCATGGTCAGGGTCGAAAATGCGCCCGACATCAGCACGTTTACCGGGACGCCGACACTGCCGATGATCCGTTTCAGATCCTCGACACCCGGCGGCGCCGGCACATAGACACAATCGGCCCCGGCCGCTTCAAACGCCTGAATACGCCGGATCGCCTCGGCGCAATCATACTGGCCTAGCATCACGCCATCGGCCCGGGCGACCAGCACGAAATCACTGGCAAGCGCCCGTGCCGCGCTGGCGGCTGCGCGGATACGCTCGACCGCCAGGTCGAAATCATACGATGTAAAGGCAGGCAGTGCCGTGTCCTCGATCGAACACCCTGCAAGGCCGGCCTCGGTCGCAAGGCGGATGGTTTCAGCCACCACGTCGGGCGCTTCACCAAACCCGTTCTCGAAATCGCCCGACACCGGGACAGCTACGGCGCTGACAATATCCTGCGCATGCGCCAGCGCCTCATCGCGGGTCAGCGTTCCGCCATCCACACGACCCTGCGTAAACGCATGCCCGGCAGATGTGGTCGCGATCGCCTTGACCCCCATGGCCTGCATCATGCGCGCCGATCCCCGATCCCAGGCATTGACCAGAAGGAATGGATCACCCGGCTTGTGCAGCTCTCGAAAAATGGTGCCCTTGTCAGTCATTTATCCCTCCCGCCTGTGTTTTTGGCTGAAACAGAGCCTATTCTGTTACCCTCACCCAAGTCCGTAAACCCCGCCACCGCGCCTGAGCGTACCACTGCCATGGGCCAGTTCCTGTCAGCAGCGGGACGCCGCCAACGTCAATCGGCAATCCGCGGCCGGCCCGTCGCCTCGACCGTGATCTCGGCCTCCAGGAACACTTCGCGCGCTTCGGCCCGGGCCGATTTGACATCACGCATCACCGACATGTGAATATCCTCGGCACCGGCCATTTCAGCTTCTTGACGCGCCTCGTATTCCAATGCCTCCTGCAGGGACGCCATCGCCGTCTCGGCATCGGTGAAATCTTCCGGTCCACTGTCCAGATGCACGCGAAACCGCCCCTCGGATGGTGACGTCACCGACCCCGTCCGCCGGATCGTCACCCGGCCCACGACCGCCCCAATGGCGTTGGCCACGCCCGCATGTTCCGGCAGGATCATCTGACAGCCAAGGCGATCGCCAACCGCCGGGTAATAGCTGCCGGCGGACGCACCGAGGCCGATCACCGGTACGTTCACCCCCGTTTCCAATCGCACCAGCCCCCGATGATGATCGAGCCCCCTCTGCATCAGCACATGCCGCGCCAACTGCCCGGGCGGCAGGCCGAAATCAAGCTCTTCCTCGCCAAATGCAGTCTCTAACAAGGCCAAAGATGTCTGGTGAGTCAGCTGGTCGACGATCATCTGCGCCATGCCGTTCACCTCCGGCATCAGCATGTTACCCGATCCGGTCCGCTTGCGCCCCATCAGTTCCAGCGCCTTGCGCGCCGCAGCCGCGTCCCAGGCATCCAGGCGCCCCAGCACGTGGCTTGCATCCGATGGCGTGACGCCCGAGACCTGCACCAAACCGCGTGTGACCAGCCGTTTCAGCGCCTGCGCCTCCATCCGCGTCTTCAGCATGGCACCGATGGGCTGAACCCCTTCGCCGACCCGCGACAGCAGAGCCGCGTCCCGCTCCGCCAACCCGCCGGTTTCGATGCCGGGGACGGCACGCACGAACCGCGCATCATGTTCGCCCGGTGTCTGGCTGCGTAACTGCTGGTCCAGCGTGTGATGCACGATCTCCGGCGCCTCGACCGCCATCAGGCTGACCGGCACCACCCGCCGCGGGCCCAGGGAAACACCCCCGATCAGCCCCTCGTCGATCACATGCACCTCGCTGTCGCCGCCAAGCCCGGTGGTGCGCATCGCCACCGCCTCGACCATAGTCCGCCAGGGGCCCACCTGCGCGCCAGCCGGATCGATCATCGGACGCCCGCCGCGCAGGACCGCCACATCGGTCGTGGTGCCGCCGATATCCGAGACCAAGGCGTGATCCGCCCCCGTCATCCACCGCGCACCCACGATGCTGGCCGCCGGTCCGCTGAGAATGGTTTCAATCGGCCGCTCCCGCGCCTGCTCTGCCGAAATCAGCGCTCCGTCGCCACGCACGACCATCAGCGGCGCGTCGATATTCAACTCGGCCAGCTTGCCCTCGGCCTTGTCGATCAACCGGGCGATCATCCCGATCAGGCGGGCGTTCAACAGCGCCGTCAGCGCCCGTTTGGGCCCGTTCAGCCGGGCCGAAAGGTGATGCGAACACGAGACCGGCCGCCCTGTGACCTCTCGGATCATCTCGGACACTTCCAGTTCATGCGCCGGGTTACGCGTGGCAAACTGGGCGGCAACGGCATAGGCAGAAATACCGTTCTCAATCTCTAACCATGCCGAAAGTGCGTCTTTTTCCAGTGGCGCAGCCTGCCCGCCCGCATGATTGTGCCCGCCGCCGATCACCAGCGCCGGATCACCGCCGAGCGCCTCGCGCAACCCGTGCGCCTCAAGGTCGCGCTCACGGAACCCGACATAGATCAGGCCAACGCGGCCACCCTGTCCTTCGACAAGCGCATTGGTCGCCAGCGTGGTGGACAGCGACGCCATGCCAATGTCGGACGGTTTGGCGCCGCTTTCGGCCAATACCGCGGCGATCGCCTCTCCAATCCCCATCGACAGATCATGCCGGGTGGTCAGCGCCTTGGCGCTGGCGATCACTTCCTGCTCGTCGCGGATCAGTACCGCATCAGTGTAGGTGCCACCCGTATCCACACCCAAAAACAACGCCATGAGGCCAATCCTCTTACCTATCCCGGTCTTCGGGTTTACCGGGTTTTGCGGGGCGATCCAGCCCTTTTGCGGCAGAATTCAACCGCATCACCGACCAACGCGCCGCATCCGCCACCGTGGCATCCGGATCATTGCACAGGCCCTGCGCCACCGGCAGCAACGTCGTGTCCCCGGAATTACCGATGGCGTAAAGCACATTGCGGACGAACCGGTTGCGGCCGACACGCTTGATCGGACTGCCCGAGAAAAACGACCGGAAAGCGGTATCGTCCAGCCGCGCCAATTCTGCCAGTTTCGGCGCCATCAGGTCATCGCGCGCATGGTATTTCACCTCGCGCGCCGCCACCGCGAACTTGTTCCAGGGGCAGACCGCCAGGCAATCGTCACACCCGTAGATCCGGTTGCCCATCAGCGGGCGCAAATCCTCGGCCACCGGGCCGTGATGCTCGATCGTCAGATATGAGATACAGCGGCGCGCATCCAGCTGGTAAGGCGCTGGAAACGCATCTGTCGGGCAAATGTCCAGACAGGCCCGGCATCTGCCGCAATGGTCGCTTTCCGCCAGATCAGGCTCGATTTCCAGCGTGGTAAAGACCGACCCGATGAAAAACCAGCTGCCCAGATCGCGGCTGACAAGGTTGGTGTGCTTGCCCTGCCAGCCCAGGCCCGCCGCCTGCCCCAGCGGCTTCTCCGGTACCGGCGCGGTATCGACGAACACCTTCACCTGGGCGGGAGGGTCGCAATTCGCCTCGGCAATCAGCCAGCGCGCCAGCCTTTTCAGCCGTTTCTTGACAGTATCGTGGTAATCCCTGTTGCGGGCATAGACCGAAATCGTACCCACATCACCCTGTGCCAGCGTCGCCATCGGATCGCATTCCGGCGTATAGCTTTCGCCCAGCACGATCACCGTCCGCGCCTCGGGCCACAGCCGCTGCGGCGCGCCGCGCCAATGGGTGCGCTCGGCCAGCCAGGACATCTGCCCGTGATACCCCTTGTCCAGAAACGCCGCCAGCCGCGCCGGCACCTGGCCCACATCGCCTGGCCGGCAGATGCGGCACAGGTCGAACCCCTCTGCCAGGGCCTGTCCGACCAGCCTGTCTTTCAGCCCGTTCATCTTTCACCGTTCCCGAAACACTCCGGGGGGCGGCCGCAGGCCGGGGGGCAGCGCCCCCTTTCAGAAATCCAGATCGGCATAATGCGCCGGCGGCGGAAACCCCGAGACCTGATCCGCCAGTATCCCCCGGAACGCCGGCCGCGACTTGATCTTGGCATACCAGTCCTTGACCACCTCACTGCGGTGCCAGTCCACATCGCTGATGTAATCCAGCGCGCTGAAATGCGCCGCGGCGGCGAAATCTGCCAATGTCATCGTATCGCCGGCCAGCCAACGCCGGTGATCCAGCAGCCAGGCCATGTAGTCCAGGTGATACTTGATCGCCTTGGCGCCCTGCTTGATGTTGCTGCTGTCGGGATAGCCCTGGCCCATCACCTTCTTGTTGACCCGCTCGTAAAGCAGCTTCGACGTGACCTCGTGATGGAACTTGTCATCGAACCACGCCACCAGGCGCCGCACCTCGTAGCGGGCATCGGCGCTGCGCGGCAGCAAGGCGGGTTCGGGGTATTTCTCGTCAAGGTATTCGCAGATCGGCGTGCTTTCGGCCATGGTCTTGCCATCGATCCGCAGGATCGGCACCTTGCCGGCCGGGTTGCGCCGCAGGAAATCCGGGTCCTGCTCCCAATAGCGTTCCTCGGCCAGCTCACATTCGATCTTCTTCTCGGCCAGGCACAGGCGCACCTTGCGGCAGAACGGCGAGAGCGGAACGTGAAAGAGCTTGGCCATGAAAATTCGAACCTTATGACGGGTCTGCCCTCAATGCCCGGAACGGGGCCACATTTCAATCCTCGAAACAGGCCGAGCGCCCATCGCGGCGGATGGTGGCCGCCCCGTCCTGGATGCGGGCAGCCCGGCGCCGCAGGTCCGGACCCGGCTTGCTGGCTGAGCGGCCCTTGGGGTCGGGCAACACCGCCGCCAGTCGCGCTGCCTGTACCGCGCTCAGGCGGTCCGGCGGGACGCCGAAATAGTGATTTGCCGCCGCTTCGATCCCGAATATGCCTTCATCGAATTCGGCCACGTTCAGATACACCTCGATGATCCGGCGCTTGGTCCAGACCAGCTCGACCAGCGGGGTAATCACCGCCTCAAGTGCCTTTCGCAGCCAGCTGCGCCCGTGCCACAGATAGACATTCTTGACGGTCTGCTGGCTCAGGGTCGAGGCACCGCGCCCGTACCCCTCTTCGATGGCCGTGCGGATGGCGGTCATGTCAAATCCCCAATGGCCGCAGAAATTGGCATCCTCGGCCGCCACCAATGCCCGTGCCATGACCGGCGCGACATCCGCGAGCGGCACCCAGATATGGTCAATCCGGCCCAGGCGGCGTTCTTCCTGACCCATGTAGAACGTTCGGGGCGGCTCTACCGTGCCGTGCACCGCCACCACCAGCAGGACCACGCCAACCGAGATCGCCACGAAACGCAGCACCCAGCGGCGCACCCAAGCCAATGGCCGGAAGCGACGCACGGATTTCGCTGATCTGCCTTTGGTTCTTTGCTTCGCCATCGCGGCCACCTATAGCGTGGCCTTTGCCACGGCAAAAGCGGATTTACGTGGAACGCGCGCGCCGCGTCAGTTCAGCAACGACGCCTCGAACTGCCGGGCGACCGGGCGCGCCGTCACCCAGGCATCCGCGGCAATCTTGCCCAGATCCGGGAACAGGCGGTCAATCTCGGCACGGGTCTCCTGATCGGCCTGATTGGCCGCGTGTCCGGGGAAATAACTCTCGGACGGGATACCCGCGGCCCAGACGATCTGATGACGGTCAAAGAGCAGATGGAAATACTCGATCTCGTCTCGGGGCGCGATGGCGATCGTGTCGCCATTGCACAGATGCTTGGCGGCCACCAGAACCTGTTCCACGCCGAAATACATCTGCGCACGCCAGTCACCTATCAGCATCCGGTGCTGCTGCGATACCAGCAGATCGGTATCGTTGCCCAAGGCACCCTTCTGGATCTGCACAGGCGCGTTGCGACCGGTCGCGGGAAACACGTTGCGACTGACCAGCAGAAGGGGCTGTGGCCCATGGTCAAGCGTCAGCACCATGTCGCCGGGGCACAGATCCTCAACCGCGACATCGCCGTCGGGCGTCGCGATCAGCGTGCCACGGGTAAAGCAGGGTGGGCCGAAACTGCCGACCGGGATCTGAGTGCTTGAATTGACGAAGGTCGAGCTGATGAATGTCGCATCTTCCAGCACCGTACCGTCGGTGGGGGTGAACACCGCCGGCCCGCCGCTGACATAGAATGTCACGCCGGTGATCGTCACGATGCCCTGCCCGGGAATATTGACGGTGATCGTGTCGCCAACCCAGACGCGCGTGATCGTCAGCCCGTTGAACGTGTCGCCATTGCTGGTGCCGATGATGCCATCATCGTTCTGGTCAATGAAATCGAAGTTCTGAACGGTCAGTGCCGTGCCGCCAACAGGCGGGTTACCCGGATCCATGACAAAGAACTGGTCGTTATAGGTTGTCGGCATCGCAAACCCCGCACTGGTTTCACCAAACCGTCTACCTGAAAATCCTGACCAAAACCTGCTCGAACTGAGGCAGGTTTTGGGTTTCTATCCAGGATTCAACAAAAAATTCGCAGAGAATTTTCCTATTCGGCCGGCATCGCCTGATCCTCGATCCCCAGCGGCGCGGGCAGCTTGTTCAGCATCTCCAGCGGGCAGACCTGCAGGAAATGCGTTTTTTCGACATCCCAGTATTGCAGGATTTTCTGCGCCTTGAGGCTGCCAGTCTCCGCCGCGTGCCGCTCGATCAGCTCTTCGAGCTCATCCATCCAGTGATCCACGGTTACCGGGCAAGACACCAGGGTTTCGGTGTTGATGAGCTTGCCGGCACGGCCCTCGGGGTCATAGAGATATGCCATGCCGCCGGTCATACCCGCGCCGAAATTGGCACCGATCCGGCCCAGGATGACGGCCACGCCGCCGGTCATGTATTCGCAGCCATTGCTGCCGCAGCCCTCGATCACCACTTTCGCGCCGCTGTTGCGCACGCCAAAGCGTTCGCCCGCCCGGCCCGAAGCAAAGAGATAACCGTCAGTGGCGCCGTAGAGCACGGTGTTGCCGATGATCGTGTTTTCGGCAGCTTCCAGCGGGCTCGACATATGCGGACGCACCACGATGGTGCCGCCGCTCAGACCCTTGCCGACGTAATCGTTGGCATCGCCCGCGACTTCCAGCTTCAGCCCTGGTGCCGCGAAAGCACCCAGCGACTGGCCGGCGCTGCCCGCCAGCTTCACCGTCAGGTGGTTGGGCTGCAACGCGTTGTTCATACCGAAATTCTGCACGATGTGCGAGGATAGCCTGGTGCCCACTGTCCGGTCAGTATTCTGCACAGCATAGGAGAGCTGCATCTTCTCGCCATCCTCCAGGAACCGCTGCGCGTCGCGCACGATCTCGGCATCCAGCGTGTCGGGCACCTCATTGCGGCCGCGTTCGCGGTCATAGACGATATCCGCCGCGCCATCGACGGTGATCAGCATCGGATTCAGATCCAGATCATCCAGATGGGCCGAGCCGCGCGAGACCTGCGTCAGCAGATCCGCCCGCCCGATCACGTCATCAAGGCTGCGTGCGCCGATGCTGGCCAGCACCTCGCGCACTTCCTGCGCGTAGAAGGTAATGAGGTTCACCACCTTGTCGGCGTTGCCGGTAAATTTTGCGCGCAAGGATTCGTCTTGCGTGCACACGCCCACCGGGCAGGTGTTCGACTGGCATTGCCGCACCATGATGCAGCCCATGGCAATCAGCGCCGCGGTGCCGATCCCGTATTCCTCGGCCCCCATCATCGCCGCCATGACGATGTCGCGCCCGGTACGCAGCCCGCCATCGGTACGCAGCGTGATCCGTTCGCGCAGGTTGTTCATGCTCAGCACCTGATGCGCCTCGGTCAGGCCCATCTCCCATGGCAGGCCGGCATATTTGATGCTTGTCGCAGGGCTCGCGCCCGTGCCGCCATTATGGCCCGAGATCAGGATCACATCCGCCTTGGCCTTGGCCACGCCCGCGGCAATCGTGCCCACGCCCGACTGCGCCACCAGCTTGACCGTCACCTTGGCGCGCGGGTTGATCTGCTTGAGGTCATAGATCAGCTGCGCCAGATCCTCGATGCTGTAGATGTCATGATGCGGCGGCGGCGAGATCAGCGTCACGCCCTTGGTCGAGTGCCTGAGCCGCGCAATGAGTTCTGTCACCTTCATGCCGGGCAATTGCCCGCCCTCGCCGGGCTTGGCGCCCTGTGCCACCTTGATCTCCAGCTCTTCGCACTGGTTGAGGTATTCGGCGGTGACGCCAAAGCGGCCGCTGGCCACCTGCTTGATCTTGGCGGACGGGTTGTCGCCGTTTGGTTCGGGTGTGAAATGCGCCGGGTCTTCGCCCCCCTCGCCGCTGTCGCTGCGCGCGCCGATCCGGTTCATCGCCACGTTCAGCGTCTTGTGCGCCTCGGGGCTCAGCGCGCCGAGGCTCATGCCCGGCGTGACAAACCGTTTGCGGATCGCGGTCACGCTTTCCACCTCGTCAACCGAGATCGCCTCGCCCATCGGCTTGATCGCCATCAGGTCACGCAAGTGAATCGGCGGGGCTGACTGCATCGCCGCCGAATAGCGTTTCCACAGCTCGTAGCTGGAGTTGTTGCAGGCCATCTGCATCATGTGCATGGTCTGCGCACCCCAGGCATGGGTCTCGCCGGATTTGCGCGCCTTGTAGAACCCGCCGATCGGCAAGATGTCCTGCCCGCGCCCGAAGGCCTGATCGTGCACCTTTTCCAGCTTGGTCTGGATGCCGCTGGTGCCGATGCCGCTGATCCGGCTGGTAAGGCCGGGGAAATACTCGGCGCACATCGCCCGGCTCAGGCCTACGGCCTCGAAATTCAGGCCCCCGCGGTAGCTCGAGATCACCGAGATGCCCATCTTGGACATGATCTTGAGCAGCCCCTGGTCGATCGCGTTGCGATAGCGTGCCACCGCTTCGGTCAGCGACCCTTCAAGCAAACCGCGCTCGATCCGGTCGGCCAGGCTGTCCTCGGCCAGGTAGGCATTGACCACCGTGGCCCCGGCGCCGATCAGCACGGCGAAATAATGCGGGTCGATACATTCCGCCGACCGCACGTTCAGCGAACAGAAGGTGCGCAGGCCATTGCGTGTCAGGTGGCTGTGCACCGCGCTGGTGGCCAGGATCATCGGCATCCCGATCCGGTCGGCGCCGACGCCACGATCGGTCAGCACCAGATGCCCGGCACCGCTGCGCACCGCATCCTCGGCCTCGGCCCGAATACGCGCCAAACCCGCCTGCAAAGCGCCTCGACCCTTCTCGAAGGTACAGTCGATCTCGGTCACGTCGGAATCGAACTGCTTGATCAGCTCGTCCCACTGGGCATTGCCCACGAAGGGGCTGTCCAGCACGATGATCTCGGTCTGGCTGCTGCTTTCGTCCAGCACGTTCTTGAGGTTGCCGAACCGGGTTTTCAGGCTCATGACCCGCGCCTCGCGCAAACTGTCGATCGGCGGGTTTGTCACCTGGCTGAAATTCTGCCGGAAATAATGGCTCAGCGGGCGATAGCCCTTGGACAATACGGCCGAGGGCGTGTCATCGCCCATGCTGGCAATCGCCTCCTTGCCGTCCTCGCCCATCGGCGCAAGGATCTGTTCCAGCTCTTCGATCGTGTAGCCGGCGGCGATCTGACGGCGGCGCAGCTCGGCACCGGTGTGAATCGGCGCCTCGGTCACGTCGGCAAGCTTTTCGTCCATCTCGTTGATCTTGCCGACCCATTCGCCGAAGGGCAGCGCTCGGGCCAGCTTGTCCTTGATCTCGGCATCGCGGAACAGCTTGCCCTTCTGCATGTCCACGGCCAGCATCTGGCCGGGGCCGAGCGCGCCCTTGGCCTTCACCGTGGCCTCGTCAATCGGCACCATTCCGGCCTCGGACCCGGCGATCACCAGCCCGTCACCGGTCACCACATAGCGCATCGGCCGCAGCCCGTTCCGGTCCAGCCCGGCGCAAACCCAGCGTCCATCGGTCATCGCCAGGGCGGCGGGGCCGTCCCACGGCTCCATCACCGAGTTGCAATAGGAATACATGTCGCGCCACGCCTGCGGCAGTTCTTCGGCCTGCTTGGACCAGCTTTCCGGCACCAGCATGGTCTTGGCCATCGGCGCCGACCGCCCGGCCCGCACCAGTACCTCGAAAACAGAGTCTAACGCGGCCGAATCCGACGATCCGCCAGCCACGATCGGCTTGATGTCATCGGCCATATCGCCGAAGGCGGCGCTGGCCATCCGGATTTCGTGGCTCTTCAGCCAGTTCAGGTTGCCTTTGAGCGTATTGATCTCACCATTATGCGCCAGCATCCGGAACGGCTGCGCCAGCCACCATTGCGGGAAGGTGTTGGTGGAATAACGCTGGTGATAGATCGCAAAGGCCGATTTGAAGCGTTCATCCATCAGGTCGGGATAAAACACCGCCACCTGCTCGGCCAGCATCATGCCCTTGTAGATGATCGAGCGGCAACTGAGCGACGCGATATAAAGGCCATTCACACCGGCCGCGGTGGCCGCCTTCTCGATCCGGCGGCGAATAACATAAAGCTCGCGCTCAAACGTCTCCTCGTCGACACCCTTGGAATTCGAGATCAGGATCTGCTCGATCTCGGGCCGCGTCGCGTTGGCCTTCTCCCCCAGGCAGGTCACATCCACCGGCACATGGCGCCAGCCATAGATGTAATAGCCCATGCGCAATACTTCGGTCTCGACGATTGTCCGGCAGGTTTCCTGGGCGCCGAAATCGGTGCGAGGCAGAAACACCTGGCCCACGGCGACAAGCTCGTCCTGATGCGGCTCGTGACCGGTGCGGCGGATCTGGTCATAGAAGAACGGCACCGGGATCTGCACATGGATACCGGCCCCGTCGCCGGTCTTGCCATCCGCATCCACCGCGCCCCGATGCCAGATCGCCTTGAGCGCATCGATCCCGGCATCCACCACCTGACGGCTGGGCTTACCATTGACGCTGACCACCAGCCCGACCCCGCAGGACGAATGCTCTTCCTCTTCCGAATACATGCCGTTTTCGGCCAGCCATTTACGCTGGTTTTCGTGGTTTTTTGCCCAGTTAGTGTCGAATTTGGTCATTCTTTCCTCCATCCGCGGGCGCGGCATATTCCGCCTCCGCTTCGGCCTGCGTTTTCTTGTCCGTCGCCCCGGCAAAGGCGTAACCCGCCGGTTTGTGGTCGATGTAAATCTCGCTGGTCAGCTTCAGATCGCCCAGATCGTCGATGGCCCCGGCACAGAGACCGAACAGCGTTTCGCCATTGCCCAGCCGGCGCCGCGTGCGCCAGAACAGGCCCGATCCGCAGATCCGGCAGAAACTCCGCTCGGCCCAGTCCGACGAGGCGTAGATCTGGATGTTCTCTTCGCCCTGCCAGTCGATACTGTCCGGGTCCGCGTCCACGCCCAGCTCGATCCCACCGCTGAACTTGCGGCACATGCTGCAATGACACACGTCGATATTCGCCGGGCGCTGGTGCAGCGTGAACCGCACCGCCCCGCACAGACATCCCCCTGTCATTTCACCGGCATCTGCCATTGACCGTTCTTTCAATTCCCGCAGCAGCCAAGCTGCCCAATCCCATTGTCTTGTCGCCCGGTTCCTGCCAGCGTTTTTCACCGTGGCTGGGGGCGTATCCCTTTGTTTCACGCGTGTGCGGAGTACGCACCGCGCAACTCTCTCACTCCGCCGCGACGGCCTGCGCCGCGTTCAGATGGTCCAGAACCGCGGCCGCCGTATCGCGCCCGTCGCGGATCGCCCAGACCACCAGCGACGCGCCGCGCACGATGTCGCCCACGGCGAAAACCCCGTCCATCGCCGTGCGCCCGGTGGTGTATTCGGCCCGGATCGTGCCCCAGCTGGTCACCTCCAGATCATCCTGTTTCCAGAGGCCAGGAAGGTCTTCGGGCTCAAACCCCAGCGCCTTGATCACCAGGTCTGCCGGTTCCTCGGCAATCGCCCCCTCGATCTCTTCGGGGCTCTGGCGGCCGCTGGCATCCGGTGCGCCCAGGCGCATCTGCTGAACCATGACCCCCGAGACCGGATCACCGGCAAACCCTTTGGGCGCGCTGAGCCACTGGAAAACGACACCCTCTTCCTCGGCATTCTGCACCTCGCGCTGGCTTCCGGGCATATTCTCGCGATCCCGGCGATAGAGGCATTTCACCGATGTCGCGCCCTGCCGCACGGCGGTGCGCACGCAGTCCATCGCGGTGTCGCCGCCGCCGATCACGACCACGCGCTTGCCCTCGGCGTTCAGCTCTCCGCTGTCGAAGGCGGGCACGCTGTCGCCAAAGCTCATCCGGTTGCTGGCGGTCAGGTAATCAATCGCCCGAACGATGCCGCCGGCGCCCGAACCGGGCCCCTGCAATTCGCGCGATTTGTAGACCCCGGTCGCGACGACCAGGGCATCGTGTTTGCTGCGCAGTTCGTCAAACTGGATATCCTCGCCGACATTACAGTTCAGCACGAATTCCACGCCGCCCTGCTCCAGCTGGTCGATGCGGCGCATCACCACGTCCTTCTCCAGCTTGAAACCGGGAATGCCATAGGTCAGCAACCCACCGGCGCGGTCATGGCGGTCATAAACCACCACCTGAACGCCGGCGCGCCGCAGGACATCCGCTGCCGCCAGCCCGCCCGGGCCGGTCCCGATGATGCCAACCGATTCCGGGCGTTCCTGCGCCGGGGCCGCCGGGGTGATCCAGCCCTCGTCCCATGCGGTATCGGTAATGTATTTCTCGACCGAGCCGATGGTGACCGTCCCGTGGCCGGATTGTTCGATCACGCAATTGCCTTCGCAAAGCCGATCCTGCGGGCAGATCCGGCCACAGATTTCGGGGAAGGTGTTGGTGGCCTGGCTCAGCTCGTAAGCTTCCTTCAGGCGGCCCTCGGCGGTCATGCGCAGCCAGTCGGGGATATTATTGTGCAGCGGGCAATGCGACTGGCAATATGGCACACCGCACTGGCTGCACCGGCTGGCCTGCTCGGCGGCCTTGGCAGCCGCATATTCGGCATAGATTTCGTGGAAATCCTTGTTCCGTTCATCCGCGGCCCTCTTGTCGGGCATATCGCGTTCAACGTTTATGAATTTCAACATCGGTTGCTTCGCCACGGCGGGGTCTCCAGATTCTCGTCTTCTCATCGTGTCGGACCTGTCTACGGGAACGTTTATCGAAAATAAAGTCATAAAATGTGACCTATAATCCAATTAATTCATACATCCTGCGGGATTTTGCCGCTTTTTGCAGGAAATTTATGACCGATCCGGACCCAAATACGATCTTCCCTTTGATTCCCGCTCGGGTATAGCTGGCACCGAGGAAGAGCAGGGCCCGCCGAATGACATTGTTCCATCTGTTTCTGGTTGCCGTCATTCAGGGCGTGACCGAGTTCCTGCCGGTGTCGTCCTCGGGCCACCTGATACTGTTGCCGCACCTCACCGGATATCAGGATCAGGGGCTGGCCGTTGATGTCGCCGTGCATGTCGGCACGCTTTTCGCGGTCATTCTCTACTTCTGGTCGGATGTTCGGTTGGCGCTGAGCGGGCTGCCGCGCCTTGCCACCGGTCGCGCCGATACGCCGGGCGCGCGACTGGCGATGCTGTTGCTGATCGCGTCGGTCCCGGTCGTCGCCTTCGGTCTTATCCTCAATCTGACCGGCCTCCATGACGCACTACGGTCACTCAAGGTCATCGGCTGGGCGATGCTGGTCTTTGGTGTGCTGCTTTACTGGTCCGACCAGAACGGGGACACGGTCAAGAAAGCCGGGGACTGGAGCATCGCGGATGCCATGACAATGGGCGTCTGGCAGGCGATCGCCCTGATCCCGGGCACGTCAAGATCAGGCATCACCATCACCGGCGCGCGGTTTCTGGGCTACAACCGGCACGACGCCGCCAAGCTGGCCATGCTGATGTCAATTCCGACCATCATCGCAAGCGGCGTATTTCTGGGCAGCAAAGTCGCGCTGGACGCGGATATGGGCCTGCTGCGTGATTGCGCCATCGCTGCGGCACTGGCATTCATCGCAGCGCTGCTTGCCCTGGTGCTGATGATGCGGCTCCTGCACAGCGTCAGTTACACGCCATACGTGCTCTACCGGATCGCCCTTGGTGGCATCCTGCTGCTGATTGCCTACAGCTAGGTCAGGCGCGCAGGTTTTCGGCGGATTCCTTGATCGCTTCGTACTGACCCGCCGGGCGGAACCGCCACAGGTAATCCGGCAGAACCGCCTCGGTCGCTGTGGGCTCGATACCCAGATCGGCCAAGCCCTTGGCATTCGGCGACACGATATTGTCCACCCGCAGGCTCTTGACCTGATCGCGGGTGATCTGCGGCGGGATCAGCCCAAGCGAAATCGTCTGGACCAGTTCCATCATCGCCGCCATTATCCGCGCGGCCCAGAACGGAATGTTCAGGATCAGGCGGCGGCGGCGGATCACGCCCAGCATCTCCTGCATCAATTCGCGGAAAGTATTCACGTCCGGCCCGCCAAGCTCGTAAATGCCGGGGGCAGCTTCGCCCTTGATAGCCATCTCGGCCGCCTTGGCCACGTCATCCACATAGACAACCTGAAACCTTGTCTCGGCACCGACAACCGGCAAGACGGGGCCCAGCCTGGTCATCGACGCGAACCGGTTGAAGAACCCGTCCTCGGGCCCGAACATGATCGACGGGCGCAGGATGACCGCGTTGGGAAAATGCTGCACGACGCCCGCTTCGCCATGGGCCTTGGTTTGCGCATAGAGGCTGTCGGACTGTGCATCGGCGCCGATGGCCGAGATGTGAACCAGTTGTTCCACGCCCTCGGCGGCGGCCAGGCGCGCCACCCGCTCGGCCCCCTCGTGCTGCACCGCATCGAAATTGTTGCGCCCCTTGCGGTCGAAGGTGCCGACACAGTTGACCACGGCATCGGCCCCCTGCATCACCCTGCGCACGCTTTCGTCATCCCTGATATTGCAGAATAACGGCTCGACCTGGCCGACCACGCCATAGGGTTTGACATGCATGGCCTCGTTCGGGCGGCGCACGGCAACCCGCACGCGCCACCCTGCCTTGGCCATGCGCCGGGCGATATACCGCCCGACAAATCCCGATCCGCCATAGATGGTGACAAGCTTGGACATGACAGAGCCTCCGGGCTGAAAACTTTCCCCATCTTCCTACCCGCACGCGCGGGTTTCGACAAGTTGATATGGCGATGCGGAATAAACCGAAAATCGCCGTTGACTCCGACCAAAGCCAGCGATAAACGCCTGCTTCACGACACCTGCCCAGGTGGCGGAATGGTAGACGCGCTAGCTTCAGGTGCTAGTGTCCGTATGGACGTGGAGGTTCGAGTCCTCTCCTGGGCACCAATCCCATCAATCAATGCAACGTCTTGTTGGGCCGGGGCGCCTTTGGTCCCGTAGCCGGTGATCGTTGAAGCTCCGGTATCTAGCGCAGAAGCCCGGTATTCTACCTCGCACCTGGTGTTTCGAGCCAGTTGCAACAGAGCTACGTTAATGTTCTGACCAGAAGCGCGATGTTTGGCGGCCGGTCCGTTTGATGTATTGTTGTGGTTCGATACCGGGTCGGCACGCAGACGCCGCGACATTGGGGATTCTTGTGCCCGCGTTAATCATCGCCATATTTCTTGGTGCATTCCTCTTGTTCCAGGTCCAACCGATCGTCGCCCGGTTCATCTTGCCCTGGTTCGGCGGCTCTCCGGCTGTCTGGACGACAGCGATGCTATTCTTTCAGCTGATGTTGCTCGCGGGTTATGTCTACGCCCATCTGATCGTGACCTACCTGAGCCGGAAATGGCAGGTGACACTACATATCGTGCTGCTAGCCGTCTCCCTTCTGTTCTTGCCGATTACACCCTCGGACGCATGGAAACCCGATGGTCACGGACCACCCTTGCCGCAAATTTCACTGCTGCTGGTGTCAACAATCGGCCTTCCGTTTCTGATCCTCGCCGCCAGCGCACCATTGATGCAGGCTTGGTTCACATATGCCCGACCCGGCCGTTCTCCCTACAGATTGTACGCGCTGTCCAACGCGGGGTCCTTCCTCGGCCTGTTGTCCTATCCATTCGTGATCGAGCCCTCTGTCGGGCTGAACGATCAAACGGTACTTTGGTCCGCGGTCTACGCGGCCTTCGCGATGGCGTGCGCGGGGTCAGCGATCCTTACACTCGGGAACGCGAAAACCGAACGCAGGCTCAGCAAGGCCACCGTCCCGCGCGCGCAGATGCCTGGCAATGATCGGGTGATGATCGTTCTGCTGTCAGCGGTCGGGGTCGTGGTTTTGCTGTCGACAACCAACCAGCTGTGCAAGGACGTGGCTGTCGTACCGCTTCTGTGGATCTTGCCGCTGACACTTTACCTTGCCTCTTTCATCGTCGCGTTCGGCCGTCCGGGCTGGTACCTGCGCTCTGTCTGGGCAATAGTTTTGATCCTGTCGATTTCATCCGTTGTCTATCTTCTGCACCAGGACAACTCCGAGTTTGAGGTCTATCTCGGCGTTCAGGTACTGGTTTACTCGACGGTGGTTTTTGCCTGCTGCATGGTCTGCCACGGCGAAATCTACCGATTGCGGCCCGCCACGGAAAACCTGACATCCTTTTACCTTGCCATCTCGGTTGGCGGCGCGCTTGGCGGTATTTTCGTCAACCTGATCGCCCCCGTGATTTTCCTGGGCTACTGGGAATTTCACGCCAGCCTTGTCGCGACAATTCTGCTGCTGTCCTATCGCGCGGCGAAAGGCGGGTCGACCCTGCACGCAAGATTTCGGAAAGTGCCGCTTGGCGCGGTTCTGTTGCCTGCGTGCCTTGTCATTGCCTATTTTCTTGCCGCGCATGTCAGGCTTCAGCAGGAAGAGAGTATCGTTACACGCCGAAGCTTTTTTGGAATTCTGCGTGTGTATGAATATGACGTGGATACACCAGATCACATCCGGTCACTCTATCATGGGCGCATCGGACATGGTGACCAGTTTCGGCACGGGGATGCGCGAAAGGCGCCGATCACCTATTACGGCCCCGACAGCGGAATCGGCGTTGCGATCGCTGCGCAGCGCGCGTTCCTTGAACAAACCGGGCTGTCCGGCGGCATTCGAATGGGTGTGATTGGCCTCGGCGCGGCGACCATTGCGGCATATGCCAAACCGGGCGACACGCTGCGGTTCTACGAGATCGATCCCGAAGTCACGAAAATCGCCAGGGAATATTTCACCTATCTCGCTGACGCAAAGACGCGGGTGGACATATCGCATGGCGACGGGCGCATTACCCTGGAACGAGAGCTTGCCGCGGGGCGCGAGAACGCTTTTGACGTGTTTGTGGTGGACGCTTTCAGCGGGGACGCCATTCCGGTGCATCTACTAACCATCGAAGCGCTCGAGCTTTATCGGCGGCACCTGTCAGCCGACGGGATAATAGCATTTCACATCAGCAATCTGCATTTTGATCTGCGCCCCGTGGTTCGTGCCCTTGCCGAAGAGTCGAAAATGGATTCGGTCTGGATTCCGGATGCCGGTAACGGAGACGGCGAAGACCCGAACGACTGGATGCTGTTGACGGCCAGTGAAAGCATCCATCGCGCGCTTCGAGAACACGCGGAAGAATGGCCAGATAACCACACGCAGGACGCGCTGTGGACAGATGATTTTGCCAACCTGCTCGGAGTCCTCTGGCACAAGTGACATTCGCCGCAACTGCACCCGCTGCGGCATTGCAGATGTCGGGCTGATGAACATTCGAAGAGAAAGGCGCGACCGGGCAGATTATTGTTGTTTTTTGAAGAGCCCCCAGAACCCATTCTTCTTTTTCTTTCTCGAGGCTTTCTTCTTGGCTTTCCTCTTTCCCGCGCTCTTCTTCTTTGACCTTCGTTCCGCACCGTCACCGCCGGCATAGGCCGGCTCGGCGGCAACAATCGTCAAAGCGACGCCTCCGGCAATCAGGGCCGTTCCGGTAAACAACGCCTGTCTTCGTCCGGCGTCCATTTCTTCCGTTTTGTTGCTCTCTTTTTCCATTACCATTCCCCAAAACGTTTAAACGGGGCAATCCTATCACATTTCCGGGTTCAGACGAAAACGCGTGCGAACTAGTAAGGGTCGGAAACTTAATAAGCCGTAGCTGTGCAACAGGTTACAACGGCGGCGCACCGCGCAGAACGGAAACGGCCACATCAAAAATGATCCACTTTCGCCATTTGAATGACCTGATGATCCCAAGGGAGCCATCAAGCGATTGATCCCCTCAGGCAGGCGTTTTCTGCAATAGGCTCGGGAATGGTGATTTGTATGTTGGTAAGACATACGGGCATTGGACCCTTCGGCAGAATTGCGCCGCAGCCTACCCGCGATCCTGCGCCGAAGCCGGCCACGCTCGGCGGCATCTTGAGTCACGCACATCATGCCAGTTGGGGACCGGAGGGCTAGCCTTTCATCCTGTCGCCATCGGGATCGAAAAGCGGGCCGATCGTGACGGTGGCGTCATAAAGATCGCGGGCGATGTCGATCTGCACGCGGGTGCCATGTGCGACAGGCGATTTCACATGGCCAAGGGCAACGGGCTTCCCGATACGGTAGCCGAACGCGCACGAGCTTGTCTGGCCAATGATCCGGCCGTCGCGATAGATCGGCTCATGCCCCAGCGGCACGGCGTTTTCGTCATCCAGGATCAGCGAGACGACACCCGGTCCGACCCCGGCGGCGCGGCGTTCGGCCAATGCCTCGGCACCGATGAAACCACCCGATTTCCGGGTGGCGAAATCAAGCCCTGCCGCGATCGGCGTCACATCGCCGTCAAGCTCATGACCCATGGCGCAGAACCCCTTTTCAATCCGCATTGATGTCTGCGCAAAAAGGCCCGCGGGACGCGCGCCAGCCGCGACGAAAGCGGCATAGACGGCGTTTGCGTTTTCCGACAGGCAGGTGATTTCCCATCCCGCCTCGCCCACATAGGACATCCGCGCCGCCCGGACACGTCTATCCGCGATATGCGCGGGGCCGACCTTGAAATACCCCAAGTCGTTCAATTCAGGCGCGCCGCATTCGGCCACGATCCGCGCCGCATCTGGCCCCATCAGGCCCAGCACGGCGTATTTCCCGGTACTGTCGGTCAGGGTAACGTCAAAGCCTTCGGAATGGCGGCGCAGCCATGCCATGTCACGCTTGATCGCGCCCGTGCCGACGAACAGGCGATAGTGATCCGCGGCCAGGCGTTGCGCGGTCAGATCGCTTTCAAACGTGCCGCGTTCGTTCAGCATTGCCGTGTAGATCACCGAGCCCGGCGCGCGCCCCATGTGGCCCGCGCAGACCTGTGACAAGAAGGCTTCGGCACCGGCGCCTTCGACCTCGATCTTGCCGAAGGACGAGGCATCGAAAATGGCGGCCTTTTCATGGGCCGCGGTGACCTCGGCCTTCACGTTCTCAAACCAGTCCGGCCTGTCAAAGGTCATGCGCGGCTCGTTCGTCTTGCCGAAATAGAGCGGCCGTTCCCAGCCATAGAACTGGCCCATATGCGCCCCGGCGGCCCGATACTCGGCGTCCAGCGGAAGGGCGCGCAGATCGCGGGCTGTCGAGAGCTGTTTTCCCGGAAACGCGATGTCGTAATGGGTGCCCAGAATTTCGGGGGCGCGCGCCATCAGATGTTCCATGTTGTTGAAAACGGGGGCAAACCTCTTGGCGTCCGCCTCGGACAGATCATAGGCCGTGCGGCCATGAATGATGCAATGGGCCAGGTTCATGCCCGCACCTCCGCCCGACGCAATCCCGACCGAGTTCATGCCACAGCCCAGAAACAGACCCCGGGTTTCAGCGGTCTCTCCCAGCATGAACGTACCGTCGGGGGTAAAGCTCTCGGGGCCATTCAGCAGCATCTTGACCTCGGCGGTTTCCAGCGCGGGCAGGCGGTGCAGCGCGTTCGTCATCATCGGTTCGAAATGATCCCAGTCCTCTGGCAGCAGGCCAAACTCGAAACCTTCGTCCAACACACCGGGTTCGATCGGCTTTCCCATCGGTTCGAAACAGCCCACCAGCAATCCGCCGCTGTCGTCGCGGATATAGAGGTGGTTGTCATGGTCGCTGAGGGTGGGGGTGTTGCCCCTGATCCCGTCAATGGGCTTGGTCAGAAGGTAGAAATGCTCGCAGGCCAGCGCCGGCACTTCCGCGCCCGCCATCGCGCCGACTTCACGCGACCAGAGCCCGGTGCAAAGGGCAATCGCGTCACACATGACCGTGCCTTGGGTGGTTTCGACACCCTTCACATGACCGTTCCGTGTCAGGATACCGGTGACACCGGTGTCTTCAAAAAGCCGGGCCCCCAACCCCCTCGCTGCCTTGACCAGCGCCGCGCAAACATCTGAGGGCGAAACACGCCCGTCATCGGGCGACCAGACCGCCCCCAGGACATCGTCGGCATTCATCAGCGGCCAGCGCTCCCGCGCCTCGTCGGCGCTGATCGACATCGCATCTATCCCGTAGGCATGTGCCAATGCCTCCTGGCGCTTTACATGAGTCAGGCGATCGGGGTTGGTGGCGATGGACAGCGATCCTTTCTGGATCCAGCCCACCGATTGACCGGTCTCTTCTTCGAGCTGCGAATAGAGATCCACCGAATACTGAATCATCCGCGTGAGGTTCCGCGAATGCCTGAGTGCGCGAACCTGTGCCGCTGAATGCCACGTGGTGCCGCTTGTAAGCTTGTTGCGTTCCAGCAAAATGGCGTCCGTCACGCCCATCTTCGACAGGTGATAAAGCGTGGAACATCCCATGATACCGCCGCCGATCACGACAACTGACGCTTGCGAGGGAAGGTTGGACATGCAGATTACCCCAGAAGTTTTTTGTTTTCAGGATCATAAACCGGGTCGGCGACCACGGTGGCGGCAAACGTGTTAAGCAGGATCTGAACCTCGAGCGTGCTTCCCGGCGCCACGTCGCTGGCATCGACCCAGCCGACCGCAAGCAATTTGCCACAGCGCCACCCCATGCCGCCGGACGTGACGTAGCCAATCAGTTCACCGTTCTTCAGGATCGGTTCGGTGCCCCAGCATAGTGGGGCGGCCTGGTCCAGCTCAAGCGTCACGAACCGTTTGACGGGTGGTGTCTTTCGTTGCTCGTCCACGACCGAACGCCCGATATAGTCCTTGGTCCGCGAACAGAACCGTTCCAGCGATGCGGCATGGGGCGTGATCTCGGTGGTCATTTCCGCGCCCCAGCTTCGATACCCTTTTTCAAGGCGCAACATACCCATCGCCCGAGCGCCCATCAGCACCAGGTCATGGGCGTCGCCCGCTTTCATCAACGCATCGAACAGCGCTTTCTGGTTCGGCATCGGGCAGTGCAGTTCCCAGCCAAGCTCACCCGAAAAGGAAATCCGGATCGCCCGGCAACGCACCCGCCCGATTTCCACGAGTTTCGACGTCATGAAGGGGAAGTCATCGAACGCCCCACCCGATAGGCGATTCAGCAGCTTGCGCGATCTGGGCCCCGCAATCCCGAGGGCGGCGATCTGATCCGTGAGGTTCTCGATCCGAATGTCGAACCCGCCCTGGTGGTCTTCCATCCAGCGCTGGTAAAGCGCCACGCCAAGGGTCGCGCCGACGCAGTAGAACGATCCGTCGCCGGAGTTCTCGATGGTAATATCGCCAACGATCCCGCCGCGGTCGTTGAGCATCAGGGAAAGGGCCGCACGACCGCGCTTGGTCGGCACCCGGGCCGAACCGATATGATCGAGAAAGGCTTGCGCGTCGGGACCGGAAATTCGGAACTTGCCGTAGGACGACATTTCGGACAATCCGCATCCGCTGGCCATCGCCTTTGCTTCGTTACCCACATGTTCCCACCAGTTGGGGCGTTTGAAACTCGGTTGATCCACGGGCTCGACCCCGGCGGGCGCATACCAGAGCGGGCGTTCCCACCCGTAGGCCTGACCCATGACCGCACCCCGCGCCAGCAGATCGCCGTAGATCGGCGTGGTCTTCAGCGGCCGGCCCGTCTTGCGCTCGATCCCGGGATAGATCAGTTCGTAGCGGATCGGCAGGATCTCGTGGGTACGCTCGCGTGCGAATTCCCGGGTCGTCCAGTCGCCAAACCTGGCCACGTCGATGAAGTGCAGATCAAGTTCGCTTTCGCCTTCGAGGATCCACTGACTCATGGCCAGGCCGATCCCGCCGCCCTGCGCGATACCGCCGAGGAAACCGCAGGCCACGTAGAACCCCGGCACGCCCGGCATCGGACCAATCATCGGGCGGCCATCCGGGGCAAAGCTGATCGCCCCGTTGACGCCGCGCTTGATCCCCGTGTTTTCCAGCGCCGGTACACGGTGGAAGATCGCACCCAGCCCATCGCCGAGCCGGTCCCAGTCATCCTCGAACAGTTCCTGGCCGAACGACCACGGCGCGCGCCCGTCATGCTGCGACCACGCTTGTCGGCATTCCTGCTCCCACGGTCCCAGCAACAACCCTGCACCTTCCTGCCGCAGGTAATACTGGCTGTCGCAGTCGCGGATCATCGGCAGTTCGTAGTCCAGCGCCGCGACCTCGGCCATGGTGTCGGTCACCAGGTACTGGTGCTCCATATTGGTGATCGGCAGCCGGGTACCGACCATCTCGGCCACTTCATTGGCCCAGAAACCGGCGCAGTTGACGATGATCTCGCATTCGAAAACCTCGTCGCCTGCCGTCAGGCGCCAATTTCCCGAAGGCAGACGGGAAATGCTGTCTACCTGGCAGTTCCGCCTGATCCTGCCGCCATATTTGCGCGCCCCAGCCCACAGCCCCATGGTCACGGAATAGGGGTCGACATAGCCCTCTTCTGGATCCCAGGCCCCCCCTTCGAGATCCGCAACATTGAGAAGCGGATATTTCGCCTTGATCTCGGCCGGTGTTACCAGTTCGTATTCAAGACCAAGCGCCCGGAATTTCCCGGCAAGATGTTTGAATTCTTCCATCCGCTCTTTGGTCTGCGCCAGGAAAAAGCCACCCACGACATGGCTTCCGACCTCCTGGCCCACCTCTTCGGCCAGGCCGTCATAGAGGCGCAGGGAATAGGCCTGAAGAGCCGAAAGATTGGCATAGGCGCTTTGGGTGTGGACATTGCCGGCGGCGTGCCATGTCGCACCGGCGGTCAGTTCGCGGCGCTCCAGCAAGAGCGCGTCCTTCTCGCCCGCTTTCGCCAGGTGATACAACGTCGAAACGCCGACGATCCCGCCGCCGATGATGATGATGCGAGAGTGAATTGCCATGCGATTGTCTCCTCTACCCGGTACAGTTAGCGTCTGGCCAAACTGCATGAGGTGGAGAGGTCGCCGTTTTGCCGTGAAAAATGCGACATCGGCGCGGTCCGGGCCTTGCGGTCAACTGAAGGCAGGACGCCATATACCTGCCTGTAGCCGCGCGCGAACTGTGCCGGTTCAAAGCCGAAATCCCAGGCGATTTCATTCAGGGGCCGGCGGCCTGCGATGACGTTCTGCCGGGCTTCGCCGAACCGCAATTCGCGGTAGACCTCGGCCGGGGGTTTTCCGAATTCAGCGTTGAACAGGCGTTCAAGCTGGCGAAGCGAGATGCCCACCCGATCAGCGATCTGGCGTGTTGAGATCGCAAGCCTGATATTGCCGTTCATCGCCTCGAGCGCAGCCAGAACCTTTGGGTTCTGTGTTTCAAATCGCAGCTGAACCGGCAGCGATTGGCTGAGCCGCCCGTCGCGGGCGCCGTCGATCACCAGGCGCGAGGCGATGTCGCGGACCAATTCAGCCGTCATTTCTCTCGCAATGAAATCCATCATCAGATCAGCGGCCGCCCCGCCCCCCGAACAGGTCGGATGCCTGCTGTTTCCGATGAAGAGCGAAGCGGATACACCGACCCGTGGGTGATGTTCTTTCAGATAGGGAATGTCCTCCCAATGGGCTGATACGGCGATGCCATCGGCAAGGCCGGACTGCGCCAGGCGAACCACGCCCGAGGAAATCGCCCAGATCGGATGACCCTGCCGGTGCCAGCAGCGCAACCTGGCTACAAGCTTGGGGTTTGCACGAACGTGGATATCGGCACCCGACACGATCACCAGAATTGCCCGGCGCGGCAGATCGTCGATGTCGCGGTCCACCATGACGGCAATCCCGTTCGACGCATGGACCGGCTCATTCCCGAGGGACGCGACCGAATATGCCGGTGCCCCCGCACCGCCGAACTTCCTTGCCAATCTCAGCACCTCGACGGCCGAAGAGAACGCGTGCATCGTGAATCCGGGCTCCAGGACAAAGACGAACTGGATCACCCGGTCATCCCTGTCCCGAAGCCTGTTCGGCGCGGGCCTGGTGCCGCTATCCGGCGCGGCGTTCGGTTGCCTGGCCATTGTCGGTGTCTCCAGACTGTGTTTGCCGGCGGTCCTACAGGATCTGGCTGAGGAACTCGCGCGTGCGCGGATCAGATGCCTTGTCAAAGAACGTGTCGGGTGGCCCGTGTTCGACGATAACACCGCGGTCGGTGAAATAGATGTGATCGGCAACCTCGCGGGCAAAACCCATTTCATGGGTGACGAGGATACAGGTCATCCCATCCGCCGCGAGCTCCTTGATCGTGACCAGAACTTCCTTGACCGTTTCGGGGTCAAGCGCCGCTGTCACCTCGTCGAACAGCATGACATCGGGATTCATCGCCAGCGAACGGGCGATGGCCACGCGCTGCTGCTGCCCGCCCGAAAGCTCTCCGGGATAGCTGTTTTCCTTGCCTTCCAGGCGGACCTTCTTGATCAGCGCCCGCGCGGTCTTTTCGGCATCTGCCTGATTGCGCCGCAACACCTTGATCGGCGCCATCATCACGTTTTCCAGCGCGGTCTTGTGCGGGAAAAGATTGTACTGCTGAAAAACCATGCCGACCTTCTTGCGCAGGGCAAGCTTGTCGAGGTCGGGCGAGTTGACTTCCTGGCCCTCGACCGTGATCGACCCCGACTGGATATCGTTCAGGGCATTGATACATCGGATCAGTGTTGATTTCCCTGACCCGGACGGGCCGATGATACAGATCACTTCACCTTTCATGATATCAATGGAAACACCGTTGATCACCTCGAGATCGCCAAAGGATTTGTGCACGTCTTTCAACGATACAATCGGCTGATCGGGGGTCCAGGCTGAGACATTCATGGCATCGACTTTCAGTTGTTGACTGCGAAACGCCGTTCCAGGCGCCGCGTCCATTGGGCGATCGGATAGCTGTAGATAAAGAACCAGGACATCAGCCACAGATACATCGGGATCAGGAATTCGCTGCGCCCTTCGGCGGCCAGCGCATCCTGTGTCAGGGTCATGCCGTCGCTGACACCAAGGATCGAGATCAGCGGCGTCGACATGGTCAGGATGCAATACCAGTTCATCCAGGGCGGAATCATCCGCTTGACGCATTGCGGCAGGATGATCTGCCACATCGTCTGGGTGCGGGTAAACGCGAGGCTTTCTGCCGATTCCCACTGGCCGGTCGGAATCGATGCGATGGCGCCCCGAACGATTTCCGACACATTGGCCATGATCGGCAGGGACAGGGCAAAGGTGGCCTTGGTCCAGCCGGGAATGTCATATTGCGTCCCGGCGATCTCTACCGTGAAGGGCAACAGCAGCATGAAATAGAACAGAAGCACCAGCCAGGGCGAATTGCGGAATAGCTGCGTGATCGCCCATGAGGTGCGGCGGATCAGCTTGTTGGGCGAAACCTGCCCGATGCCAAGCCAGAGGCCGAGGAAGGTACCCAATGCCATGGCAATGAAGCTGACGGCGATATTGAGTATGAAGCCGCCGAATTCACCCGGCGCCCCGAACAGCATCAACGGCGTCCACTTGATCAACGTCTGCAGGATCGTCTGCTCGGGATCACCCTGTACCTGGGCATAGGCCGCATCGACGAACAGCCAGCAGCTGAGCACGACGAAGAGCGCCCAGGCAAATTGTGGCCGGAAGGAAAACCGCACCACGTCACCCGTGTTCCAGGTGCCACCGCCCGCGGGCGTAAAGGGCAGCATGACCGGAAGATCGGTCGTATTCCTGAGCTCGAAAGAAGATTTCATTCCCGGCCCCTTCATTGCCCGAACCCCGGAACCTTGATCGAACGTTCCCACCGGTGCATGAGCCAGACCAGAACACCCACCAGCGCGATGTAGAGCACCCAAACCACGTTCATCATCTCCTGAACGTTATATTCGTCCGACCAGATCTGGTTGGCGACATAGAGCGTTTCGGGGACTGCAATCGCGTAGGCCACCGTTGTGGTCTTCAGCAGATTGATAAGATTGTTGTTCAGGGCCGGCAGGCAGACCCGGAAGGCCAGCGGCAGGGTCACATACTGATAGACCTGTCTGCGGGTATAGCCGAGCGCCTCGGCCGCTTCTGCCGTCGAGCGTGGAACGGCCTCGACGCCGGCGCGGAAAATTTCCACGTTGAACGCACCCGCAAAGAAGGACAGCGACACCACCGCCCAGCCATAGCTGTCAAGCACCCCGCCGCGTATCCCCGCCAGGCTGGACAAGGCTGCGTCGACGGCGAAATAGAAGAAATACAGCTGGATCAGCGGCGGTGTGTTGCGAAAGAACTGAATGTAGCCCTGCACGATCCGCCGGATCCAGACGAGGTGCGACATCTGCAGCCACGCCCCGATGATCCCGATGATGACGCTCAGGACGATGCAGATGAATGAGAGGTGGATCGTCGTCCATACCCCCCTGAAGAACCGGCCACGATCCCAATCGTCGTAAAAGATCGTCAGTTTTATTCCATGTTCCTGATTGAGCCACAGGAACCAATCCCAGACGAATTCCAATTTTCTGTCCCAGCGTTGGTTAGAGAGGGCAGCCGCCGCACCATGTTGCGGCGGCCACGGGTCATGGCATCATTCGTCGTCGTAGGCGTCGTTACAGATCTTTTCACCCGCCTTGCACGCCTCGCTCATCTTGGCCAGCCATGCGGTCGGGGGAATGCCCAACTTGGCCTCCAGCTCAACCAGCGTGCCCGATTTGTGCCAATCGATAATGGCCTCCGACAGGAGCTTGCCAAGACGACCGTCCACCTCGTCCAGCGGAACAGCCGCGCCCCACGGAGCGTCATCGACGGTCGGCGTGGCGATGCTGTAATCCGCCCATTTCTCGGGCTCGTTGACCTTGCGGGGAATGAATGCGCTGTCGTCATAGATCCAGCCGTCGCAACGGCCATCCAGCAATGCCTTCTCAACCTCGGACACGCCTTTGAAGGCGACGATCTCGGCGCCGTTCTTCAACCCGTGATCCTTGTTGTACCATGCGCCCTGGATACCGCAGATTTTCTTGCCCTCCAGGCTTTCCCAGCCGTCTATCCCGGAATCCTTGTGGGCCAGAACCGCAACGCCGGAGGAATAGTAATCCGGCTGGACGATGCCGACGACTTCGCGGCGCTCCGGCTTGTTGGACATTGTGGCGATGAACATGTCCACCTTGCCTTGCTCCAGGAACTGCATCCGGTTCGATGCAACCACCACAACTTTCTCAAGTTCGATCGGCTTGCCGACGGCGTCACTGACACGCGTGACGAAATCGTCGATCATGTCATGTTCCATCCCGATCAGGTTGCCATCGGCATCGCGCATCCCCCACGGCGCATAGTCGGCCTTGACCCCGACAACGATCTTGCCCCGTGCGGCGATATCATCGAGCGCATCAGCGATTGCGCCGGTAGCCGACAACGCCAGCACCGTGACTCCGGTAAATAGGCTCTTGAGCATTTTCATCTCCCTTGTTTCAAGAAACTCGATTTGTATTCGAGACATACTCACCCATTTCGTGGCAACTGGCCTCGATCCGGGCAATTCTCTGGCCGACCTGCGGGCCACTGGCCTTCACCGCAAGCCCGATAAGTGTCTCCAGCAGCACAAGCGTGGCCGCGTGCGACGTGAAGAATTGCGGCGTGTCGGTCGACACCAGGAACACGGTATTGCAATGGCCGCTCAGTGGCGAATCTATCCTGTCCGTGACGCCGATGACATGAGCACCCGCACCCTTCAGATAGCTGGCCGCCCGAATGGCCTGGGTCGCGTAGGGTGCCTTGGAGATCACCAACGCAACGTCGTCTTCGCCGATATCGCTCAGCAGGGCCGCATCCGCCCCCGCCTCGCCGCCCAGCACGCGCCAGGAATCAAACCCCATCGACGCCATGTAGGCCAGGTAATCCACGAAAGGACGAGAGCTCATCATTCCGACCAGGATCACCTTGCGGGCGCAAGCAAGCCTGTTGGCAGCGGTTTCGATCTGCTCGGGATCGACCGAGTTCATGAGGCGGTTGATGTTCGAGATGGTGGATTGCGCCTGATGCACGATAAAGGCGCCTCCCTCGTCCTGGCGCGCCGCCTGGTCCTGCAATGCCCTGGCCTTGGCGGCAAAGCTCTGCTCTTGCTGCCTCAATTGCGACAGGCAAGCCTCGCGCAGCTCTTCGTAACTGGCAAAACTCAGTTCTTCCGCCAGACGCGAGAAGGTGGGCGCCGACATATCGGTGGCCCGTGCAACCTGACGAAGTGACCGCGTCGCGACCTCCTCCGGATGCTCGACAACATACAGCGCCGCTTGCTGCAGTTTCGGGCTCAACGAGGCCAGCTTCGGCGCAACGATGTCACGTAGACGCATCCGATTCTCCCAATCATCTTACAAATGTAAAATACTTTTTGATATGGTGCAACGTTTGTAAAATATCACCGATTCATGCCGCGCCCCGTGCGCATGTCCGCCACCGGCGAAAAGCTGCGGTCTGGGCATCCCCCGCATTCGCTCGCAAGTGCGCCACCGGTCCGGCAACAGATAACAACGCGCCGGGGCGATGGCCCGATGAGGTGGCCTTCGCTCATTTCAGACACATATTTGCATTGAAACGCGGCATTTTCGCTGGAAAGCCAAGCACTGAGAACCAGGCGAAACGCTGTCCTGCCGACTATACTGGCGGAGAAATCTGAACTGATCTAGTTTGGAACAGGTGGAGTAGAGTTGTTCGCATGAGCACACAGGTATCCTTTCTGAAGCAACTTGCCGTCGCAGTGCTGCTGCTCGCGCTCGCGGGCGGAGCGTGGCATCAGCGCGCCCAGATTGCCGCCATCCTGGGCCTTGGCCCGGCGCCCGTTAAGGCAAGCCGCAATTCCGACCAGGGGGTGCCGGTGATCGTCGCGCGGGTTTCGACCGCGCGAGACGATGTGGTGCTTGAAGCCGTCGGAACCGGTCGGGCCGTGCGCTCGGTCATGTTGCGCACCGAGACCGCGGGCAAGATCGCCGAGATGTCTCTGGTTGCCGACCAGCGATACGCGCGGGACGATGTGTTGCTGCGTCTTGACAGATCTGCGCAGCAATTGGCCGTCGAGCTTGCGGAAACCCGCCTCGCCGAGGCGATCCGCATCCGGGATCGCGTGTCCCGGCTTCAGGGAAGCGGCGCGGCCGCTGTTGCGCGTCTGGACGAGGTGGTGACAGCCGCCGAAATTGCCAGGCTGGAACTGGAAAGCGCCCGTGACGCGTTGGAAGACCGCGTGTTACGGGCACCCTTTGACGGTGTTGCGGGCCTGTCCGAGGTCGAAGCCGGCGCCTGGATCGACAGCGATACCGACATCGCCAGCTTTGACGACCGCAGCGTCCTCTTGGTCGAGTTCGACCTGCCCGAGGCATTGATTTCGCGCATAAGGCCGACGACGGTGGTCACCGCGACGACCCCGGCCGCGCCGGGCCGGGAATTCGAAGGCACGGTCACCGCGGTCGACAGCCGTATCGCGGCGCAGAGCCGCACGGTCAGGGTCCGTGTCACATTACCGAATCCCGAGGACGTGCTGAAACCGGGTGCCTCTTTCACGGTTCGGCTGGAATTGCCGGGCGACGTCTACCCCGTCGTCCCTGAACTGGCGGTCTTGTTCTCGCGCGGCACTCTCCATGTCTGGCGGGTGACCGAGGAGGGGATGGCCGAACGGGTCGAGGTCCGCATGATCCGCCGGAGCGACGGCGCGATCCTGATTGACGGACCTCTTGCGGAGGGCGATCTGGTGGTCGTGGAGGGCACACAACGCATGGCACCCGGCAAAGCCGTACGGATCCTCAACGATACCGGCGCGGGTCCGGCATGAACAAGACCGACACCGGGGGGCTTGCGGGCCTGTCTGTGCGCCGGCCGCTATTGGCAACCGTCATGAACCTTCTGATCGTGATTGCCGGGATAGCCGCATTGTTCGGCGTCGAGGTTCGCGAACTGCCGGACATTGACCGGCCGGTCGTGTCGGTGCGTGCCATCTATCCGGGCGCGTCCCCGACGACCGTCGATGCCGAGGTCACGTCTCTCGTCGAAAGCGCCGTCGCCCGGGTTGCCGGCGTGCAGGCGGTGCGCTCGTCCTCCGAAGAGGGGAATTTCCGCCTGCATGTGGAGTTCCGCCCCGACCGCGATCTGGCCGAAGCCGCCAACGACGTACGTGAGGCGGTCAGCCGTGTCGTCCCGCGCCTGCCCGCAGGGGTGGAGGATCTCTTTGTCGTCAAGGCCGAACAGGACGCGCGCCCGATCATGCAGGTCGCTGTCTGGAGCGAATCCGATCCGATCGACGTGCTCACCCGCCGCGTAAACGACGAGATTGCACCAGAGCTGACCGCGGTTGACGGTGTCGCCGAAATCGCCGCGTTCGGCGACCGTGACCGGGTCATCCGTGTCGAGGTCAAACCCGAACGCCTTGCCGCCTTCGGCCTGTCGATCGGCGAGGTCGTGCGCGTGTTGTCCGACGCCCAATTCGACGTTCCGGTCGGCAGTTTCGAAGCCGGCCAGCTCGAAGTGCTCGTCCGGGCTGACGCCACCGTCGCCGAACCCGCGCGCATTCAGGAACTCATCATTCGCGACCCTGTGCGTCTTGGTGACCTGGCCGATGTCTATTTCGGCCTGGCCACCCCCGAAAGCTTCGCGCGGCTGAACGAAAGGCTGGTGCTGAACCTGGGAATCGTCCGGCAGGCCCAGTCGAATACCGTGCGTATCTCTGATCAGGTGCAGGCGGCGATCCAGCGGCTGGAACAACGGTTTCCCGATCTGCGATTCGAAGTCACGTCGGATGATGCCGTGTTCATTCGCGGGGCAATCCGCGAAGTGCTCATTACCCTGGGCCTGGCGTTGACGATCGTCGTCGGAGTGATCTGGCTGTTCCTTGGCAGGCTTGGCGCAACCATGATCCCAGCGGTAACGATCCCGGTGGCGCTTGTCGGCTCGGTCGCGGCGATCTGGTTGCTGGGTTTCTCGATCAACCTGATCACGCTTCTGGCACTGGTCCTGGCGACCGGCCTGGTCGTCGACGATGCCATCGTGGTGACGGAAAACATCCAGCGCCGGCGGGCGGACGGGATGGGGCCGAAGGCGGCGGCGGTGATCGGCGCGCGCCAGGTTTTCTTCGCCGTGATCGCCACCACGATCACGCTGATCGCGGTTTTTGTACCGCTCTCATTCCTGCCCTCTGATGCCGGCCGCCTTTTCGGTGAATTCGGCTTCGTCCTTGCCATCACCGTCGCACTTTCGTCATTCGTTGCGCTTTCCGTCTGCCCGATGATCGCCTCGCAGCTTGGGTCGCTGGGGGCGACCGGCGGCGTGACAGGATGGCTGGGCGGCAGGTTCCTGCGGCTTTATGAGACACTGCTTCGCCCGCTTCTGGCAGCACCGCTGATCACGCTGACTTGCGTAAGCATCGTCGCCGGATCATCCTTGCTGGTCTATGACCGGCTGGGCGAGGAGCTGGTGCCCGCCGAAGATCGGGGCATGGTCACGGTCCGCATGCAGGGGCCGGACGGAACCGGGCTTGATTTCACCGATCGGCAGGTCGAAACCGTCGAGGCGATGTTCCGGCCCTGGGTCGAGCGCGGGATTGCCGAAGGACTTTATTCGATTACCGGGCGCTACGATCTCAATCGCGGCCAGGTGGGCGCGCGGCTGATCCCCTGGGACGACCGCGATGTCGGGCAAGCAGTGATCGAGGCCGACCTTCGGCCAAAGCTTGCGCTGCTTGCCGGTGCCCAGGCGCGCGTGCAGTCGGATAACAGCCTCAATCTGCGCCGTGGTTCCGATGGCGGCATCACGATCGCTCTGACCGGCGCGACCTACCCTTCCATCGCGGAAGCCGCCGATGAATTTGCCCGCAGGATGGAAGAGCTGCCCGGGCTTTCAGGCATCCGCGTCCAATACCAGGCCACACAACCGCAGCTGTCCATCACGATCGACCGTTCGCGCGCGGCCGATCTCAACGTGCCGATGTCCGAGCTTTCGTCGACCCTCCGCGCGCTGATTGACGAGGACGAGATCGGCGAAATCACCATCGGTGACCAGGCCGTGCCGATCATCCTGCAATCGGCGGCGGGCGCCGTGCGTGACCCTTCGGACCTGCTCAATCTCTATGTCCGCGCGGAAACCGGCAACCTGGTGCCGCTGGTTCAACTTGTCAGTTTTTCCGAAGAAGGTGTCGCCGCCGAGCTTGACCGTCACGGCCAGCGCCGCGCCGTCGAGATCGACGCCTCGGTCGCGGCAGAACTGACGTTGAGAGGGGCGGTGGACCGTATCCGGGCGCTTGCCGAGGAGACGCTGCCCGAGGGGATCGGGCTTCTGCTCTTGGGCGAAGCGGCGGCGCTCGACGAAACCTCCAACGCGCTTGCAGTCACCTATGTCATCGCGTTGGTCGTTGTCTTTCTTGTCCTGGTCGCGCAGTTCGAAAGCGTGACGAGCGCCGCGGTGGTGATGGTGACCGTACCCTTCGGTGTCTGCGCCGCGATCTATGCCCTCTGGCTGACCGGCACCACGATCAACATTTACAGCCAGATCGGTGTCCTCATGCTGATCGGCATCATGGCGAAGAACGGTATTCTGCTGGTTGAATTCGCGGATCAGCTTCGCGATCGCGGGGCGGATGTTGCCGACGCGGCATTCGAAGCGGCTCGGACACGGTTACGGCCGATCGCGATGACGCTCGCCTCGACGGTTCTGGCCGGGCTGCCGCTGATCCTCGGCAGCGGGCCGGGTGCCGAGGCGCGGGCGTCGATCGGATGGGTCGTGTTCGGCGGGCTGGGCCTGGCCGCCATCTTCACACTGTTCCTGACCCCGGTTGCCTATGCGCTTGTGGCCGGCCTGTCGCGCAGCCGGGCAACGGCGGAAAAACAGCTGGAGGCTGAAATCGCTGCCGCGGAAATCTAGATGCGCATATGGCGCAACAGCGCTGGATACCGGCGACCGGGATTTCCGGAACCCGGAAGGATCAAAACCATCTCAGTAAACACCGGTAATTGTTCAACATGCCCGGCGCACGGGTTGCTGAATGTCTCACCTGATCTTTGAATTCAAACGCCTTGAAACGTCAACCGAGTGCTGGATGGCAGACATTGTTGGAATTTGGTTGGGCACCGTCCCATCTAACAGTGAACCGTCTGGTTGGATTTCACCCCTTTCGGGCTTCTGTTCCAAAGCTCGTTGAACTCCCGATGAGCTGTGCGAAAGCACGGCGATGCGATTGTGCATTCAGCCGGCCGGCCCGAAGGTTTCATGGTGAATACGATTCAAAGCGATGCCTGACCGTTCCAGTCCGCGGATCAAATGAGTGGTAAACCCCGTCGGCCCACATATCATGTAATCCGCCTCCGGTCCTGCCGCCAAAGCGATCACGTCGTCCGTAGTAATGCGCCCGTGCGTGTCGTGCCAGCGGCGCTGCAGGTCCTCGGGCAGCGGCGCTGAGTAATACACACGATTCTGCACCTGGTCGGAACGGGCAGCCAGGCTTGCGACTTCTTGTCGAAAGGCATGCGTATCGCCGTTCCGGGTTCCGTGCAGAAACCATACCTGTCGGTGGGGTGTATCCTTGATAGCGGCGTGGAGCATGGCCAACATGGGTGTGACGCCCACGCCGGCGCTGATCAGCAGCAGCGGCGCCGGCCCTTCCGGCAGGATGAATGCGCCGGCCGGTGGCCGGGTTTCGATCAGATCACCGGGCTTCATCTTGTCGTGCAGGAAACGCGATGCGATGCCGTCGGGCTCCCGCTTGACACTGATCCGATAGACCTGCCCGTTCGCAGGCCCGGATAACGAATAGGTGCGTCTGACGCGCCCGGGTAGCTCGGGGATGTCCAGCGCGACGGCCAAGTGCTGACCGGGTTTGCCGGGTACAAGGTCCTCGCCTCCCGGAGGTGCCAGATAAAACGAGGTAACGTCATCGCTTTCGCGCAGTTTGTCCCGGATTTCCAGCTGGGTTCCTGTGCTTGGTGGCACCCGCCACCGCGACGCCAGGACCGCGGAGCGTTCGATCACTTGATCTACCGTGACAAGGACCTCACGCCGGGCGCCGGGGTCCGGGCTTTGATCCCCGTTCCAGATGATCTCGGCACGGCCTGTCAGGTGCAGCAAGTTACCGTTGGGGAAATCGACAAACAGGAGCGCGACACGGGAATCGCGCAACAAGTTGCCAATGGTGTTGAAAAAGTTGTTTCCCGCGTAATCCGGAAAGCGCAATCTGCCCAGGCTGTCGACCTGCACGAAGCCGGCGCGCCCTCCTCGATGCGAGGCATCGAACCCGTCGTTCTTGCGACCCTGCCCTGACAGATGACCGGAACCGATGAAAAAGGTGTCTGCGGATTCGATCCAGCGCCTCTGGTCCAAGCTGAGACGCGCGCGGGCAGAGCTGGGCCCGGTGCCCGCGCGCGGTAAGGCGACCCGGTGCCAATCGCGTTCGCGAATGTATTGGGCGCAGTTGCCGAAGCTCTGATCCACGTCAAGGACAAGCCCGGACCCGCCCCGCCGAAGGCGCCCATTGACCCTGTTCCGGCGGCGGCTGGCAAGCTCTATCCCCAGTACTCCGATGGGGGCACCAGGCCGAAACGCCGGCTGCAGGGGATCACCCGGCAGCAGCGTTCCTGTCAGCTCAAGGCTTCGGTCACTGTGACTGCCAATCGCGCCGTCTTCGCCCTCGAGGATCGTAACCCAGGGCCGCCCGGCCGCATCCGCACCTGCAACAACCAGGAAAGGCGCCTCGGCGAAAAAGTCCCTGTGCTGTTGCGGCATGAAATCGCGAATGAACCCTTTGGCCTTGTCCGCACGCTGTGCGACATCGGCGCGGTTCTGAGCTTCGATCTCGCCCGGGTGGAAGGGGGTGGTTGGCCGGTCCATAGCAGGTCTGCCTTTGACTATCGTCGCAAGGGTGGTGCGGTACGTTTCCGTCAGGCAGGCACGGGCGAACGCGCCATGCCAACGAAACCGGGCAGCGCCTCTATCCGCTCAAGCCAGGCGCGGATGTTCGAATAAGAGGACAGGGGCACGCCTCCTTCCGGAGCGTGTGCGATATAGCTGTAACCGGCGATGTCGGCCAATGTGCAACGGCCCGCTGCCAGCCATTCACGGTTCAAAAGATGTTCGTCCATCACCCTGAACAGGTTGTGGGCCGTGGCCTTGGCCGCATCGTGGTCAAGCTGCGCGCCGAACACCGTGACAAGACGGGCCGAACATGGGCCGCGGAACACCTCGCCCGCCGCGATCGAAAGCCATCGCTGCACCTCTGCCCGCTCCGCTGGCGTGGACCCGAACCAATCGTCAAGGTTGTCGTAACGATCCGCCAGATAGGTAATGATCGCGTTGGAATCGCTCAGTGTGACACCGTTGTCGTCAATCGCCGGCACCTGCCCCAAAGGACTGATCCGCGTGTAGTCCGGCGCCTTGTGCGCACCGTTGGACATATCCAGATCGACGCATTCATACGGAACAGAAAGCAGTGACAACATCAGTTCGACCCGATGACAGTGGCCGGATTTCGGGTTTCTGTACAATTTCACGGGGGCGTTGCTTTGGGTGTCTTCGGCGCGGGGCATGAACTTGATCCTTTCGATTGTTCAACCGGTCAGTCGGTATCTGCAATCTAAATGATGGCTAGAATGAGTTTAATGGGGTAGATTTGAATTTCATTATTGCAGAAACTGGAATAATAAGATTGGCATGGATCGCCTTCGTGCTCTTGGGATTTTCATCGCTGTCAGCGACGCGCAAAGCTTCACCGCCGGGGCCAAATCGCTGAATGTGAACGCCTCTTCGGCGACCCGCGCGGTGAACGAGCTGGAAGAACAGCTGGGTGTTCGCCTGTTCACACGCACCACCCGAAGTGTCCGGCTGACCGACCACGGGCGCGCCTTCGCAGAGGATGTCCGGGATATACTGGCGCAGCTGCGCGCGGCAGAGGTTTCCGTTACTGGCGCTGCCGAAAAACCTGCCGGACTGCTGCGAGTGACCTGTCCGCAGGAGTTCGGACGGCTATATGTCGCCCCCCTCATCGCCGAGTTTCTCGACATGTATCCTGATGTAAGGGTCGATCTGCTATTGATCGACCGCCCCGTCAACCTGGTTGAAGAGGGGTATGATATCGCGCTGAGGATCGGTGATCTGCCCTCGTCAGGACTGTTGGCTGTGAGGGTGGGCACTGTGCGCCAGATCATCTGCGGCGCCCCCGCCTATTTCAAGAGGTTCGGACATCCCCAGGCGCCGTCCGATCTGGTCGACAATCATCGCGTCATCATCACGCACAATGCTTCGCAGCAATGGCGGTTCAAGCGCGAACGGCACGCGGTTCGATCACAGCCGGCACTGACCGTGAACAGCGTTGCAGCGTCCATCGAAGTGGCCCGGCTGGGCTGGGGCCTGTGCCGGGTTCTGTCATATCAGGTCGACGAGGATCTGCACGCCGGAACGCTGGCTGTGACGCTTGAAGAGGATGAGCCCGAACCATTGCCGGTTAACCTGATCCACCCACAGGGCCGCAAACCGCAGACCAAACTGCGAAGCTTTCTGGATTTCGCGGTCCCTCGCCTGCGCCGGCTTCCCGCGCTAATGCCGGACTGACAACCCACCCTCGGAGGTCAGTGTCGGGGTGCCGAATTTTGCACAGCCCTGTGTGCAATCAATACCCTGCGAAACGGGCCGACCTGTGCAACGATTTCGGGATGTGGGCCAGTTGCGGGGCCAGTCCCGCAGGGCGGCCGACAATTACAAAATCAAAAAATGAACCAATCAGGGAGTTCAACATGTCAAACCCGTCACTTTCTTCCGGAGATATCCGGATTTCGGAATCCGACCGCTATCCGTCTTTAGGCGTGATCCCCAAGAGCGGCTTGGGACGACTGTTCCTGGGCTGGGCCGTCCTGAACGTCATCCTTGCCTTGCTACCGGTGTTCGATGTCCTGGGAAACAGTGCTGAACCGGGCCCCGTGGGAATGCCGTTGACCGTGTTCTACTGTTATGCCGTCTTCACGTTGAACTGCCTTCTGGGCGCGGTCTACTACCTCACGCGCGGGCGCGCTTGGGTGGCCATCGAAGCGACCCGCGCGGGGGAGATGGGACAATGACCACATTCGTCACCCTGCTGGGTATCACGCTATATTTGGCGGTGATGTTCTACATCGCTTATCGGGCCTACAGGACCAACAAGCACAACGACCCGGAGGATTGGTTCCTGATGGGTCGCAGCGCAAACACCCTGATGCTTGTGGGCACGATGTTTGCCACCTGGTTCTCGACCTTCGCGTTCCTTGGCGGGCCGGGATTTTTTCACAAGATCGGGGTGAACTGGCTACTTTTCGGGTTCTTCAACGCCATGGGCCCGGTGATGGTGATGATCCTGGGGCCGCGTATCTGGGCGCTGGGCAAGAAATACAACTTCATCACACCCGGTGATCTCCTGTCGGCCTACTATAACAGCAGCAGACGCATTCGCATCCTGACAGGCCTGATCTGCATTGCGGTTCTGTTTCCCTATTCCGCGATTCAGATCACCGGCATTGCCATCGCGCTCAATTCGATTTCAGGCGGTCTGATCGCGTTCAACGCGGGCGTGCTGCTGATTGCGGTATGCGTCGGTGTCTATTCCTTTGTCGGCGGCAGCCGCGCCGTTGTCTGGACAGATGTCGTTCAGGGGTTCATCTTTGCCCTGCTGTTGATTGGCACCATGCTGTTGGTGATCCGCTGGGCCGGTGGATGGACCGAAGGCTGGGCCGCCGCCACCGCCGCACGACCGGAGCTGTTCGCCTTTGATGGCGGCGCGGGCCGCTACATCACGCTGATGACACTTTGGACATTTGGCTGGGTACTGACACCGCATCTCTGGCAGCGTCTCTATATGGCGGACAGCCCGCAAACCCTGGTCAAGGGTGCCGCGATTACATCTTTCCTCGCCCTGTTCGTCGTCACCTTCACCGGCGCGGTTATCGGGATGATGTCACTTGGCATGGACGTCAACATGTCCGGGGGTCAGACCTCTGATGCGCTGGTACCGGAAATCTATGCCCAGTACCTTCCGGCCATGGGCGTGGTTCTGGTCATTGCGGTCTTCGCGGCGGGCATGTCGACCCTCGACAGCCAGATGATTTCAGCCACTTCGAGCTTCACGCAAGACCTAGTTCCCAGCGTGAGCAGCGTTGATGACCGTCAGCGGATGCGCCTGGCGCGCTATTTCGAGATTGCGTTTGTGCTGGCGTTGGTCGCGTTTGCCTTTTCTCCGCAGGGGCGATCTCTTATCGCGCCTTTGGCGTCGATCGGCGTGGGCATGGCGCTGTCGTTCCTTCTGCCCCTGCTGGGCGCATTGTTCTGGAACAAGGCCTCAGAGCCGGCCGCCTTTTGGGGAATGCTGCTGGGTTGGGGCGTGATGGTGGCAATGCAATTCGGGATCCTGGCAAATCCCGGTCACATCGGGCCACCGCTGTGGGGCCTGCTGGTGAGCACGGTGGTTTTCTTCGGCGGCTCCCTGCTCCGTGACGACCCCGTTGACCCGGCCCGCCGCAGCGAGTTTCAGGACGACATGGCCGAGCGGTTCCCGGAAACCCGCGGGCAAACCGGAACCGCCTAATTACAAGTCGATCTGCATCCTGACGATCCGCGGAGACATCCGCGGATCTTTCTTGCGTGATACCGGCCTTGTATTGCCCGCTGCCATGTGATCCGCTAGATTTTCCTGAAAGGAAAATGGCGATGACGGATCCGCTTGCCAAGCTGGACTGGGACGATCTAAAGGTTTTTCTTGTGTCGGCCCGTTGTCAGAGCGTCAGCGCGGCCTCACGCGAGTTGTCGATCAGCCATTCCACCGTATCCCGCAGGCTGTCGCGCCTTGAATATACGCTTGATGCGGCGCTGTTTGAGCGCAATCGCGAGGGGCTTGTCCTGACCACATTCGGACACCTGGTTCTGCGGCGCGCCGCAGAAGTTGCCGATGGTGTCAGCAACCTGAGAAGCGATCTTTCCGGCAAGGGCGACACCAGCGGCATCATCCGTTTCGCGACGATGGAAGGCATCGCCTCGCTATTTCTCGCATCCCGCCTCGCGCGGTTCCAGTCCAGTTATCCCGGCGTCCAGCTTGAACTCCTGACAACCTCACGCCAAGTTCAGATCAGCCACCGGGAAGCAGACATGTTCCTGAGCTTCTTCAGGCCGCAGGGCGAAAAGATGGCCACCCAGAAAATCGGCACGTTCGGGATCGGTCTCTATGCCGCAAAAAAGTATCTGAAAGTTCACGGAACGCCGCGGACGAAGGCCGAACTCGACCAGCACAAATACGTCGGTTATCTTGATCAGTTCGTTGAACTGGACGCCGTTCGGTGGCTCGAGGAAATGGTTCGTCACCCGCAGATCACTTTCTGGAGCAACAGCATGATTGCACAGCGCAGTGCCGCCCGCGGGGGCCTGGGCATGGTCGCGCTTCCGCATTTCGCACTGTCTGAGCATGATAGCCTTACTCGGATCATGCACGAACTGTCCGTACACCGCAGTTTGTGGCTGACCGTGCACCAGGATCTTCGCCAATTGCCGCATATCGTTGCGCTCAAGAAATTCCTTGCGCAGCTGTTCGAGGAAGAAGCCGACTACCTTAACGGTTCTTAGCGCTCGGCCAGCCGTCAAAAACAGCACAGCGGCTTTCGCAAATGACAATTGGGTTTTGCCTCGCTTTCGTCGACATTGCATCAGCAAATGGAGAATGAGAATGTTTGAGACCCACCAATTCAAAGCGGCTGCTGCCCATGTCGCCCCGGTATATCTCGACCCCGTCGCCAGCGCCGAGAAGGCCGTCTCGGTCATCGGCGAAGCGGCGCAGAACGGTGCTGCGATCGTGGCTTTTGCCGAAGCCTTCCTTCCGGGGTTTCCGATCTGGGCGGCCTTGCACGCACCAATCCGGTCGCACGATCATTTTGCCAGCTATGTGGCGGCTTCGGTCTATGTGGATGGCCCGGAGGTGACCATGATCAGGCAAGCGGCGGCGCGCCACGGCATCATCGTGTCGCTTGGTCTGTCAGAGCGAAATCCCGCCTCCATCGGCAGTCTGTGGAATTCGAACCTGTTGATCGATGAAACCGGACAGATTGCCTGTCACCACAGAAAGCTGGTGCCGACATTCTTTGAGAAATTGGTTTGGGATCCAGGGGACGGTGCCGGGTTGAAAGTAACCGAGACTGGATGTGGTCGGGTCGGCACGCTGATCTGCGGCGAAAATACCAACCCGCTGTCGCGCTACAGCCTGATTGCCCAGGGAGAACAGGTGCATATCTCGACCTATCCCCCGATCTGGCCGACCCGCCCGCCCGAAGACACCGCGAATTACAACAACCGCGCGGCAAATCATATCCGGGCAGCCGGTCATTGTTTCGAGGCCAAGTGTTTTGGCATCGTCGTGGCCTCTCCGTTCGACACGCGCGCGACGGAGCTCGCCGCAGGCGATGACGCCGCGCTGATCGGGCTGATTGACAATTGCAACCGCGCGCCAAGTTTTTTCGTCGACCCGACCGGTCAGTTGATCGGAGAGACCACACTGGACGAGGGTTTGATCTATGCCGACATCAACCTGGCTGACTGCGTAGAGCCCAAACGATTCCACGATCTGGCCGCAGGCTACAACAGGTTTGACATCTTTGAGGTAGGTATCGCCCGCAAACGCGCGACACCGGTAAGGTTTTCAGACGCGCCCGACCCGCGGCCCCCTGCAGAACATTCCAGCCCGGCAGAGCAGGAAGAGACTTTTCTGCCAGAGGCTTAGCGGTTCACCGTCAGCGGCGTCACTCGGCCAACAGCCCCGACGCAAGCTGTTTGAAAGTCTCGATGGCACTCTTCAACACTTCTGCCGGATGTTCACTCGCCGCCACCCAAAGCGCAGCGTTCAGCGCTGCGCCGTTCAGCAAGCGTGCGGCGGCCTCTATATCGACGGGTTTGATCGCGCCCTCGCCGGCAAGGGTTTCTAGGCTGCGCCTGGTCGCATCCAGGCAGGCGTTCTGGCTTGGCCAGCGCGACGGGTCGCCCAGAACGGCCGGCCCATCAAGCAGAACAATGCGCTGTACCTCTGGTTCAAGCGCGGCTTCGATATAGGCCGTGCCTTCGGCAATCAGCATGTCCCAGAGGGAACCGCCCTGGCGTTCTGCTTCGTCCAGTGCCCGTGCCGCCATCTCGGCATCGATCTGATCCACCACCGCGGCCAACAGACCTTTCTTGTCGCCGAAGTTGTGATAGAGCGCGCCTCGTGTGAGACCCACGGCCGCAGTCAGGTCATCCATTGATGTGTCCGCAAACCCTTTCTCGGCAAACGCCTTGCGGGCCGCTCCGATCAGCTTGGAGCGGGTCGCTTGCATCATTTCCGCCCGGGTCGGATTCATTTTCCTACCTTTCACAATATTGTAACTGCATCACCGGTTGACATACGTGACGTATGCCAAATATCCACATACGGATCGTATCCAAATCAAACCCATGCAGCCACACGAAAAGGTCAACACCCATGCCCCGCAGCGAACCCGTTTTTCCCGCCAACCGCCATGCGCTCTACGAGACACATGGATATTCCGCCGCCATCCGTTCCGGCGATCTGCTGTTTGTCTCGGGGCAGGTCGGAACGCGGGAGGATGGCACGCCCGAACCTGACTTTGCCAAGCAGGTTGACCTGGCCTTTGAGAACCTGAAGGCTGTGCTCGAGGCTGCGGGCTGCACGCTGAGCGACATCGTGGATGTAACCAGTTTCCACACCGATCCCGAATCGCAACTGGAAACTGTCTTGGCTGCAAAGACCCGCGCCTTTCCGGCTGCCCCCTATCCAAACTGGACCGCCATCGGGGTCAACTGGCTGTCCGGGTTCGATTTTGAGATAAAGGTCATCGCACGTATCCCGACGGACTGAGCCTTTCCGTCGTGTTGGGCTACCGGTGCCTTGGGTCAGCGTTCGATCAATTCACGCCTGAATTCTGATCTCAGTCAGCGTGTATTGCACGTGAAAGGCATCATAGCGGCGGGAAAATCGGTGGGGCAAAATTCCGATGTCGACCCAGATGTGTCTTTTTCGTCAGATAGGTTTGCCTCTGGCGGGATATGAAAATGCCGGCGCATTGGCCGGCTTCTTTTGAGATCAGCTCAGGAAACGTCGCTTCGCCTGAAAATCATGTTGGCACGGATCCAAAGGCAGCGGCAGCGCGCCGCGATCAAGCTGTATCACGGCCTCGACGCCTGGTAGTCGCCTGCTCGCCGCTGCCAATTCAACCACCGAGATATGGCTCTTGGAAAACCGCTCATTGACTTGGCGCAGACATACCACCTGATGCGCCCGCTCTTACGCTCAACCTCGCGGTTGACCGCGCGGCCGGGTTCGGGACCCGTTTGGAAGCCGCGGCGGGCGAGCTCTTGGATGAGACTGGCTTGCCCGCACTGGTGCCGCCCCTCACGACGAAGAAATGGACGCTCATGGGCCATCCTCGGATTCGACAAGGGAAAGGGCTGCGCAATGATCTGCATACCATGGCCATGGATCGAGGCAGCATGAAATATCTAAGGCAAGACAGCACCCGCCTGCGCGGCACGGGCAAATCCCCTGACGAGAAAGGCAATACTATCTGGCTCTTTTCAAAGATAGTTTGGTGGAGCCTAGGGGGATCGAACCCCTGACCTCTTGCATGCCATGCAAGCGCTCTCCCAGCTGAGCTAAGGCCCCGTACCATGCGACCCGTCGGGTCGGTTCGCCGCTAATTAGGCAAAGCGGCGGGCGGGATCAAGTGGAAAATCCCGCCTTCGTGCTTGTCAGCTGTCGTCATCATCCGCGGCAACGTCGGCGATATCGTCCAGCGAGACATCATCGTCATCGTCATCGTCCAGGACATCATCCCCCAGATCGACATCGACGTCATCATCGTCCAGCACATCATCGGTGCTGTCGACATCGGCGTCCTTCATCTTCTTGGTCTCGGCATCCTCGGCATCGGCCGTGATCGAACGGCTCTTGCCGGTCTCCAGTTCGAACACCTCGCCCGTGTAGGGATTGATGATCGGATCCTTGTTCAGGTCGTAAAAACGCTTACCGGTGGTCGGGCACAGGCGCTTTACGCCCCATTCTTCCTTGGGCATGGGTCATCCCTTTCAAATCTCTGGTCTTGTCGACGATCCGCGCCACCTGCCATAACGTGCGGCAGGTGTCAAAGGCTTTGAAGCCCGAGGCGACAGGTTATTCAGGAGGCCATATGGGCCAACATCTTCTTCCCGGCAACCCCCCGGTGGAACTCACCCTGCGCCGGTCGCCGCGAGCGCGGCGGATTTCACTGCGCGTCTCGGGGCTTGACGGCATGGTGACACTGACCTTGCCGCGGGGGGTTTCCGAAGGCGAAGCGCTGGATTTCGCCCGATCCAAGGGTGATTGGCTGCGCGCGCAGTTGCAGGGCCAGCCCGGTCTGGTGCCCGTGGGCTGGGGGGGTGAAATACCGGTCGAGGGGCAGATACTGCGAATCGCGCGCGGCAACGGCAGGCGTGTGATGCGCGATGGCGGGGTGTTGCGTGTCCCCGGCCCCGAAGAGGGCGCGGCAACGCGCCTGCAGGCCTTCCTCAAGACGCTGGCGCGTGATCGCTTGGCAACCGCGTCCGATCGTTACGCGGCCGTGATCGACCGCGCCTACACCCGCCTGACCCTGCGCGACACTCGTTCACGCTGGGGCTCGTGCACGGCTCAGGGCGGGCTGATGTATTCCTGGCGGCTGGTCATGGCCCCGCCCGAGGTGCTGGAGTATGTCGCCGCGCATGAAGTGGCGCATCTGCAGGAGATGAATCATTCCCCCGCCTTCTGGGCGTTGGTCGAGCAGTTGATGCCCGGCTACCGTGGCCCGCGCCAATGGCTGCGCACGGAAGGTGCCGCGCTGCACCGGTATCGTTTCGGCGATTGACGCCCGGGTTTTTTGTGATCACAAGTACACTCCATGTTGATAACCAATCGGCCCGATCCGTCCCCGTCATCCCATGACCGCGTCTATCGCGGTCTGCGGACCCGCATCATGCATGGCGAGATTGCCCCCGGCCAATCGCTGACCCTGCGCGGCGTCGGCGAAGAGTTCGGCGTCTCGATGACCCCGGCGCGCGAGGCGATTCGCCGCCTCACCGCCGAGGGTGCACTGACACTCTCGAGTTCGGGACGGGTTTCCACGCCTGAGCTTGGCAATGAACGGATCGAAGAGCTGGCCGCGCTGCGTGCCCTGATCGAGGTTGAGCTGGCCAGCCGCGCCCTGCCGCGTGCCCATATCGCGCTGATCGACCGCCTGCAGAGCATCAACGGGCTGATCGCCGAACATATCGTCCGCCATGACGCGGTGGCGTATATTCGGCGCAATCTTGAGTTTCACCGTACGCTTTACCTGCGGGCGCAGGCGCCGGCGATGCTGGCCATGGCCGAAACCGTCTGGCTGCAGCTTGGCCCCACGATGCGTGCGCTTTACGGGAAACTCTCGCGCAAGGATCCGCCGCATTACCACCGGCTGATCATCGGCGCGCTCAAGGCCGGGGATGAACCCGGCCTGCGCCTGGCGGTCAGGTCAGACGTGACACAGGGGCTGAAAATGCTGGTGGGCTAGGCCCTGATCAGGCTGCCAGCCCCTTGTCGCCCATCGCCAGGAACTTTTTCCGCCGGTCCCTGACCAGGTCGTCCCGCGATTTGCCGCTGAGCTCTTTCAGCATGGCCGCAATCGCCTTGCCGACAGATTCGATCGCTTTCTTCGGGTCGCGATGCGCACCGCCCGTCGGTTCACTGATGATCCGGTCCGCGACTCCCAGCTTGGTCAGATCCTGGGCGGTCAGGCGCAGCGCCTCGGCAGCCTCGCGCATCTTTTCGGCGTCTTTCCACAGGATCGACGCGCAGCCTTCGGGGGAGATCACCGAATAGATCGAATGTTCCAGCATCGCCACGCGATTGGCCGAGGCAAAGGCAACCGCCCCGCCGGATCCACCCTCGCCGATCACGACCGAGATCAACGGCACCCCGATCTGCAGGCATTTTTCCGTGGCCCGGGCGATCGCCTCGGACTGACCGCGCTCTTCGGCGCCCTTGCCCGGATAGGCACCGGGCGTATCCACAAGCGTCACCACCGGCAGGTCGAACTTGTCGGCCAGTTCCATCAGCCGGATCGCCTTGCGGTACCCCTCTGGGCGGGCCATGCCGAAATTCCGCTCGATCCGGCTCTTGGTGTCGGCGCCCTTTTCGTGACCGATCACCACGACGGGCGTATCGTCCAGCCGCGCCAGACCGCCCATCACGGCCAGGTCATCGGCAAAGTTCCGATCACCTGCCAAGGGGGTGTATTCGCTGAACAGCTGTTCGATGTAATCCCGGCAATGCGGGCGCTCCGGGTGGCGCGCCACCTGGCATTTCCGCCAGGGCGTCAAATCCTTGTAGAGATCGCGCAGGATGCTCGCAGCTTTCTTGTCCAGTGCCGTTGCCTCTGCTTCGACATCCATATCCTCATTGGTCCGCGCCAGCGCGCGCAACTCTTCCGCCTTGCCTTCGATCTCGGCCAAAGGCTTTTCAAAGTCGAGGTAATTGGTCATTACGCCCTCCAACTGTCCCGCAGGGATATATGGCCGCGCCGGTGAGGATTTGCAATCACAACAAGGCCAGCCCGGCCCGCATCGCAAGCTCAGGCGAGGCAAGGACCGGGCAAGGCAGGCCCCGGGTATAGCTGGTCGCACCGGCCATCGAGGCCTGCGCCAACACCACGCAGCCCGGTGCCGGCCCCGATTGCACATGCTCGGCAACCGCCCGCGCGATCGCCATCTCGAATGCCTGGCTCTCGCCATTCTCGAATAGCGGCCAGAGATGCGACAGGGACAAGACATGTACCGGCGCCGCGTTGCCAGCCGCCAGCATGGCGGTCCGCAGCAGCTCCCGGCTGGGGGACAGGGTGCTTTGCAGGCAATAGACCATCAGGACCGGGCCCGCCGACTGCGCCGCGGCCTGCATCATCGGCTGATCGATGCGGATTGCGCCGGCGGCTTCGGCCATCGGGCCGATGGTGGTGCAGGTGCAGATCACCGGCCTGCGTGCCCCGGCCACTTCGCGCCGGATTTCCGCGGCCAGTTCCGGGCTGATGCCTTGCTGTGCCCGCTGCAGCCAGCCAGAGCGGATATTGTGGTGCATCGCCACCCCCGGCGCGATCCTGTCGCGCAGGGCGTCGAAGGTTTCGCTATGCACAACCGCCGTATGAAAAAACGTCAGAATCCTGGGCATCCCGCCCTCCAGGGGGTCAACCTTGTGACGGCCACAAGACCGGGATCAGCGTGGCCACCAGCAACACCGCCATCGCCCAGTTGAAGACGCGCAGCCGGGCCGGGCTTTTCAGGATCCGGCGCATCTGTTGGCCCAACACGGTCCAGCCCGTCGTGCTGAGGCACGACATGCAGACATAGACGCCCGCGACCCACACAACCGCTGGCAGGTCGCGGCTGCTGGCATAGAGGGTGATGGCCGACAACGCCATGCTCCACGCCTTGGGGTTGACCCACTGGAACGCGGCGGATTGAACGAAGGTCAGCGGTTTTCCCTCGGCCTGCGCGTTCTTCGGCGGCGCGGCATTGGCAATTTTCCACGCGAGGTAAAGCAGATAGGCCACGCTGAAGACCTTGAGAATCGTGTAGCTGACCGGCCACAGGTCAAACAGACCCATGATTCCGATCCCGACCAGCAGGATCATCGCCGGAAACCCGATGCCGATGCCCAGCATGTGCGGCAAGGTCCGGCGGAACCCGAAATTGGCGCCTGACGCCATCAGCATCAGGTTGTTCGGCCCCGGCGTGATGACGGTCACAAAGGCAAAGGCGACGAGAGCGGAGAGTAATTCAATAGTCATGCTGGCAACTCTACGGCGTCGCAAACGCATTTGAATTGCGAATTTTTGCGTTTACCTAACAAATATGCAATAAGATGCGGCAATGGATCAGATAGACGAAAATATATTGCGCGAACTTGTGCGCGACGGGCGGATCAGCAATCTGGAACTGGCCGACAGGGTCGGGCTGTCGGCCTCGGCCTGCCTGCGCCGCGTCGCCGCCTTGGAAAAGCGCGGGGTGATTCAGGGCTATCGCGCGGTCCTGAGCCGCCCCGCGATGGGGGTTGGTTTCGTCGCCTTCGCCGCTGTCGGCCTGAACTCGCACACCAAGGCCAGCCAGCAGGCCTTCGAACGCGCGATGGCGGTGGCGCCCGAAGTGGTGGAATGCCACAACATCACCGGATCAATCGAATACCTGCTCCGGATCGAGGTCGCGGACCTGCCCGCCTACAAGTCGTTCCACACCGATGTGGTAGGCACCTTGCCCCAGGTCGCCTCGATCACCTCTTACGTTGTGATGGGGTCCCCAAAAGATCTGCGCGCCTGAAACGCGGGCTTGGAACCCATGCCGCGACCGACTATGTAGGCGGGCCGCTGGACAGGCATCCGGCGCCCCGATAGGACAACACCCATGGCCAAGCCGAAGGACAACCCGAACTACAAGGTGATCGCCGAGAACCGGCGGGCACGGTATGATTATGCCATCGAGGACGACATCGAATGCGGCCTCATCCTGGAAGGGTCCGAGGTCAAATCCCTGCGCGCGGGCGGTGCGAACATCGCCGAGAGCTATGCGACCGTGGACGAAGGTGAGCTATGGCTGATCAACAGCTATATCGCACCCTATGACCAGGCCAAGACCTTTACCCACGACGAAAAGCGCCGGCGCAAGCTTCTGGTGTCGAAAAAGGAACTGTCACGGCTCTGGAGCGATACGCAGCGCAAGGGCATGACGCTGGTGCCGCTGGTCCTCTACTTCAACCATCGCGGGCTGGCCAAGCTCAAGATCGGGATCGCCAAGGGCAAGAAGAATGTCGACAAGCGCGCGACCGAGGCCAAGCGCGACTGGAACCGTCAGAAACAGCGCCTGCTGCGCCATGGCGAATAAAACCGGGGAATGCCAGAGCGGTTTTTCCCCTTAGGTTGGCCCCGGTCGTTCTGCTAGCCTGACCATGTACCGATGGCATGGGTCGCCCTGTGGCGGCCAGAAAATTCAGCCAGGGACACGACAGGAAGGGCATGTAAATGGAACTATTGATCAGCCTGATTGCGGGGGCCGTCGGCGGCAATATCGCCGGTGGCCTTCTGAAGAACGCAAATCTCGGCGTGCTTGTGAACTCGGTAGCCGGAATCGTCGGGGGCGGGCTTGGCGGTCAGATCCTCTCGGCACTGGGAACGGGCGGCGCGGGCGGCACCGATTTCGGCGCGCTCATCGGCCAGGCCGCCTCGGGTGGCGTGGGGGGCGGCGTCCTTCTGGCCGTCATCGGCCTGATCCGCAACGCCATGGCCAAGTAGTTCACCAGCCGGTCGGCCGGGACCAGCACTGCTTAATAACAGAAGATTCTTCCCGGCCTTAACAATGTCACTCCTAGCCCGGCAGCATTTCGTCCTCGCCCCAGACATTGACGGTCAGGGTGGCGGTGTCGCCGCCTTCGATTTCGTAGGTGAATTCGGTTTGTGCCACTTCACCGTCGAATAGGTCATCGAATTCGCCATTGGCGGAAAAATCAACCGTACCGTCCTCATACATGATTAGAAGCCCGCCATTGGATCCGATCACAATCTCGCCGATATTGTCGGGGCTTTCGTTGGTGCCCGTGACAACGCCGGTGTAATCGAAACCGTCCGTTGTATCGTTTTCCAGCACGGAAGATGCACCACTATCCAGATTGTCGGTGCTACCGCCGCTGCTAAAGGTCTCGGTTTCCGACACAGTCAGCACATCGTCATTGGCAACGTTAACTGGATCGGGTTCAGGATCGGTGTCGGGATCCGGCTCCGTCGGCGATTCGCCGCCCAGTTTCAGGGAATCTTCGCGTGATCCGTCCTCGGCGCCGACGCTGGTCAGCCGTGCGGCAAAATCTTGCCCCAGAAGTGCGTCGATTGTCAGGGCCATGTCACTGTGCGACAGGATAAAGCTTGTTTCTCGGATGTCATCCTCGCCAATGCCGGCGGTGCCGAACTGAATGCCGGAGTCGAACTTGCCGTATTCGTTGACGACTTCACCGTTGATGTTGGTATAGTTGTCGATTTTGGTGACACCTTCTTCCTTGAATTTCATCCCGGTGACATCGTCACCCGTCGCTGCCAGCCCGGTTGGGTCAATATCGCCCGCCAGGTCGAAGAAGATGGCGTTCAGATCGCCGATCGAGCCAGTATCGTCCAGAACCTCAAGATCGAATTTCAGGGTTCCGTCATCAAGCTCAGTAACGGTAATGCTGACATTTACGTCGCCGTGAAGAGTGAAGGAAAGAGTGCTCATACAGGTGTGTCTCCCAAGATGTCATTGCTCCCGCGCGCCACATTTAGGGAGAACTGGTTTAGAAATTGCGGCGGCAGGGGGGCGAAAATGCGTCGATTGTGATCAAAAAGGAAAAACACTTTTCACGGCCCGCGTGGTCCCCGGGCCGACACCCGAGCAGCCCCTTGAAGCGGGCTGCGCACGGGTGTAGCACCATAGCCGACCAAGGCGAGAGGGCGTGGCATGTCTGATGATCCGAAAATTCTGGTTTCAACCGACTGGCTGGGCGCGCATCTGAAAGATCCTGATCTGCGTGTACTGGATGGCACGTGGTTCCTGCCGACCGATGACCGCGACGCCAAGGCCGCCTTTGACGCGGCGCATATCCCCAATGCCCGGTTTTTCGACATTGACGACATCAGCGATCACCGTTCCGAGATGCCGCATATGGTGCCGGAGGTGGAAAAATTCATGTCGCGGCTGCGGGCGATGGGCGTCGGCGATGGCCATCAGGTGGTGGTCTACGATCAGCACGGGCTAATGTCCGCAGCGCGGGTCTGGTGGCTGTTCAAGTTGATGGGACAGGAGAACATCGCCGTTCTGGATGGCGGGCTGCCCAAGTGGATGGCCGAGGAGCGCCCGACCGAGGATCTTCCCCCGGTGATCCGGGACCGTCACATGACGGTTCGCCGCCAGAACCAGATGGTCAAGGATGTCACACAGGTCTCTTCCGCCTCGAAACTGGGGAACTACGAAATCCTCGACGCCCGCGCGGCCGCGCGATTCCGGGGCGAGGCGCCCGAGCCGCGCGAAGGGCTGCGCGCCGGCCACATCCCGGGTTCGAAATCAGTGCCCTATACCGACCTGCTGAACCGGAACGGCACGATGAAATCGCCCGACGATCTGCGCGCCGTCTTTGCCGCGGCGGGTGTGGACATGGCAAAACCCGTGATCACCAGCTGTGGATCGGGCATCACCGCGGCGATCCTCAACCTCGCGCTCGAGCGCATCGGCAAGACCGATCACGCGCTATATGACGGGTCCTGGGCCGAATGGGGCGCCTATCCGACCCTGCCCGTCGCGACCGGAGACAGCTGAGATGCTGGGCGCCCTGACCGAACAGCCCGCCGACAAGATCCTGGCGCTGATGCAGGCCTTTCGCGCCGACCCGCGCGAGGACAAGATCGACCTTGGTGTCGGTGTCTACAAGGATGCGAAGGGCCACACCCCGATCATGCGTGCGGTCAAGGCGGCCGAGCAGCAATGGTGGCAGGACGAGACCACCAAGAGCTACGTGGCGCTGGCCGGCGATCCGGGCTTCACCGAGGCGATGCGCAACCTGCTGCTGGGCGATGCGGTTGCCGCCGATACTGTTGCTGCGGCAGCAACGCCCGGCGGTACCGGCGCGGTGCGGCTGGCGTTTGAACTGGCGCGCATGGCCAATCCCGGTCTGCGGGTCTGGGTTTCCGACCCGACCTGGCCCAACCATGTCAGCATCCTCAAATATCTCGGGATCGACACGCAGACCTACCGCTATTTCGACGATGCCACCTGCGGCGTGGATTTTGACGGCATGATGGCAGACCTGGCCGCGATCCGCCCGGGCGACCTGGTGCTTTTGCATGGCTGCTGTCACAACCCGACCGGCGCCAACCTGAAGATGGCCGAATGGCAGGCGGTGATCGACCTGCTGAACCGCACCGGTGCCGTGCCGATGATCGACATCGCCTACCAGGGCTTTGGCGACGGGCTGGACGAGGACGCCGCCGCCACCCGCCTTGTGGCCGCCATCTGCCCGGAAACCCTGATCGCCGGCAGCTGCTCGAAGAATTTCGGCATCTACCGGGAACGCACGGGCATCCTGATGGCGGTGGCGCAGGATACCGGTCTGCGTGCCGTGGCGCAGGACAACCTGAATTCGCTCAACCGGCTGACCTATTCCTTTCCGCCCGATCATGGCGCCCGGCTGGTGACAATGGTGTTGCAGGACGAAGCCCTGCGCGCCGACTGGCAGGCCGAGCTGGAGGAGGTCCGTACCGGGATGCTGGCCCTGCGCCAGCAACTGGCGGACGAGCTCCGCCGGCTGTCGGGATCTGACAGGTTCGGCTTTCTGGCGCAGCACCGTGGCATGTTCTCTCGCCTGGGCGTCAGCCCCGAAATCGTCGAGAGGTTGCGCGCCGATCACGGCATCTACATGATCGGCGACAGCCGCATGAACATCGCCGGGCTAAACCGCGAAACAGTGCCGATACTGGCCCGCGCCATCATCGACGCGGGCGCCTAAAGGCCCGCTCGCCCGCCGGTCGCTGCCATTCTTCCCTGTTTTATGGTATTCTGCGCTTTATTGAACGCATTTTCCGGGGGGATTTCATGCCTGTTTTTCGCAGCACTACATTCTTATGCGGCGCGCTGATTGCCTGCGCCACGACAGCCAGCGCGGCGTCCTACAAATTCCAGAGCCTTCATCTGATCGGCGAAGAGCTTGGTTACGACAATGCCAAGCCGACCATTGCCGATAACGGCACCGTCGTTTTTCTCGACATCCGGGATTTCGCCACCGACGAGCGGATCATCGCGGTCGACGCGGCCCTGAACAAGACCACGTTGCTGGATTCCGGCGATCCGGTCACGCCGCTGAACGTGGTGGGGCCCGGTATCAGCGACGACGGTAAATTCGTCGCTTTCATGGCACGCCAGACGGTGCCCGGCAGCTTTCCGGTGGACCGTATCTACCGGGTCGAGGCCACCGGCGGGCCGCTGGTTCTGATCGCGGAACCGGGGCAGAACACAACCGGTGACGACCGTAACCTCAACCCGGTCACGATCCCCATTGGCGCTGCAAGCTGCCGCGGAAACTGCAGCGTCAGCGAAGAGGGCGCTTTGTTTGGCGGCAGCGGCAGCGTCATGTTCTCGACGCTCAGCAGCAGCGCCAATTCAACCGTGTCCTACGGCAGTGGCGGCACCGGACAGATTTTTGCCGAAGATGATGAGATCGGATTTCACGACAGCTTTCATCAAAGCGGCAACGGTTTCAAGATGGCGGTACTGACCTATGGCGGAGAACAGGAGGTGCGCGCCGGGCTGATCGGCTTTCAGAACTCGGTCAAGTGGATCGACACGAGCGGTCAGTATGACGCGTTCCGCAGCGTGAACATCAACGATCAGATCAACACCGCGGTCATCGCCGAGCGCGATCTGGGCGGCGAGGAGATCCTGGCCTTTCTGGGTACCGCAGGGTCCGACCCGTCCGTGTTTTCGACCTTTGCCTCGACCGATGGCGCCTTCGGCTCTTTCTCGGACCTGTCGCTGGGCGACAACAAGAACCTGGTCTTCAAGGCCACGCTAGATACGCCCGGATCGGGCGAGGCGATCTTTGTCGGCGCCGATCCGGTCAAGAACCGGGTTGTCGGACCCGGCGACAAGATCCTCAACAGAACCGTGCTTGCGGTGGATCTGGCACCCGCCGATGCGGTCAACGGCGCGGGCACGTTCGCCTTTGCGGTCCGCTTTACCAATGGCACCTCGCGGATCGTCAAAGCCTCGCGGATCAAGCTCAATTTCCTGCCCGAGGCGCTGGCGCAATTGTCGACACTGGGCGAATCGCGCACGATGAGCCTGTCGACCCTGGTTGATGTGCCACGGGGTATGTTCGACCTGTCCTTCGAGTATAATCTGCTGCAAAGCGACGGGTTGCTCGAAGTGTTCCTGGGCAACAACCTGCTGGGCAGCTTCACGGCGATTGATAACGGGCTGGCGATGATCAACGACATCGATCCGTTTGCACTCTTTGGCTCTTCGCTGCCGGCGCGTGCGCTTCTGGATTTCAGGCTGAGCGGCGGCCCTGACGTGACGATCCAGCTCGACAACGTGGTGATGCCGGGGCTGCTGAACGGTGACTTTGAAACCGGGTATTTCGATGGATGGCGGCCAAACGCCAATGGCGGTGCAATCGCGGTTGTGGCAACCCGACCCAGCATCATCCCCCTGCCATCAAGCGCCGGTCTGCTGCTGAGCGCCGTCGCCCTTGCCGGGCTCGGGGCAGGTTTCCGCCGCCGCTACCGTCGAAATTGAGGCCTCTGTCGGGCGGCACGGTGGTTGAACCCGACGCTGGCTGATATGATCCGTGCGCACGCCGGAGACGGGAACCCAGGATGGATCACAAGGCCTTCATCGCCACGCTGCCGCCCGATACGCTTGCCGCGCTGAACCGGAAATCGGACGCGGCCGGTCTGTGGCATCTGGCCGGTCACGGCGCGCTGATCCTGGGCCTTGCCCTCTGGATCGGGCTTGGCCTGCCGCTCTGGCAGCTGGCGCTGCTGGCGCAGGGGATCGCCCTGTGTTTTCTTTTCACGCTGGAACACGAAGCCACGCACAAGACACCCTTTGCGCGTGAATCCGTCAACGAATGGGTCGGGCGCATCTGCGGTGTTCTGATATTCCTGCCATTCGAGTGGTTTCGCTATTTCCACCTTGCCCATCACCGCCATACCAACATTCCCGGCAAGGATCCCGAGCTGACGGCCGGCGCCAAGCCGGAAAGCATCCGCGCCTACATCCTCCATGTCACGGGCCTGCCATACTGGTACGCCAATCTGAAACAGATATTCTGCAACGCATCAGGCCGCGATCCGGGTGCCTATGTGCCGAACCGCACGCATCACCGGGTGAGGACCGAGGCGCGGTGGATGCTGCTGATCTACGCCGGCGTCATTGCCAGCCTTTTCGTCACGCCGTTTCTGTTCTGGGTCTGGCTGCTGCCCTGCCTGCTGGGCCAGCCGTTTCTCAGGCTCTACCTGCTGGCCGAACATGGCCGCTGCGCCTTTGTCGCCGACATGCTGGAAAACACCCGCACCACCTATACCAACCGGATCGTGCGGTATCTGGCATGGAACATGCCCTACCATGTCGAGCACCACACGCTGCCACAGGTGCCGTTTCACCGGCTGCCCGCCCTGCACGACCATATGCGCGGACGCCACAAGGTGACATCGGACGGTTATGTCGCGTTTACCCGCGATTACATAAGCCGGATCGACGCGCCATAGTCTTGCAAGCGCCCGTCATGCGCGGTAACCCGCGTGCGGACCCATGTGCAGGACAAGAGTGATGGACGATCTACGCGACAAATACCTGGCAGCCATTGCAGCCGCCGCCGACGAGGCCGCGCTGGAAGACCTGCGCGTGCAGGCGGTGGGCAAGAAGGGCGAGGTCAGCCTGCAGATGCGCGAGCTGGGCAGGATGACGCCCGAGGAACGGCAGGTGGCCGGGCCCAGGCTCAACGCGCTCAAGGACGAGATCAACAGCGCCCTCGCGGCCAAGAAACAGGCCCTGGGCGATGCCGCGCTCGACGAGCGGCTCAAGACCGAATGGCTGGACGTGACCCTGCCGGGCCATCGCCGCCGTCCCGGTACGATCCACCCGATCAGCCAGGTGACCGAGGAAGTGACCGCGATCTTCGCCGATATGGGTTTCTCGGTCGCCGAGGGCCCGCAGATCGAAAGCGACTGGTACAATTTCGACGCGCTGAACATCCCCGGGCACCACCCCGCACGGGCCGAGATGGACACGTTCTACATGCACCGCGACGCGAAAGATGATCGCCCCCCGCACGTGCTGCGCACCCATACCAGCCCGGTGCAGATCCGGTCGATGCAGGACCACGGTGCGCCCATCCGCATCATCGCCCCCGGCCGCGTCTACCGCGCCGATTACGACCAGACCCACACGCCGATGTTCCACCAGGTCGAAGGGCTGGCGATTGACCGCGACATCTCGATGGCCAACCTGAAATGGTGCCTTGAGGAATTCGTGAAGGCGTTTTTCGAGGTCGACGATGTCGAGTTGCGCTTCCGTGCCTCGCATTTCCCCTTCACCGAACCCTCGGCCGAGGTCGATATCCGCTGCTCGTGGGAGGGCGGGACGCTGAAGATCGGCGAAGGCGACGACTGGCTCGAGATCCTGGGCTCCGGCATGGTCCACCCCAAGGTGCTGGAGGCCGGCAATATCGACCCGAACGCGTGGCAGGGCTTTGCCTTCGGCATGGGCATCGACCGGATCGCCATGCTGAAATACGGCATCCCCGACCTGCGCGCATTCTTCGATTCAGACCTGCGCTGGCTCAGGCACTACGGCTTTTCATCGCTCGACGTGCCGACGCTGCATGGTGGGTTGTCGAGGTAATCCGGTTTACCCAATGTACGACATTGAGAAGTTGGAAGCTTTCTGGAACGTCAAAGTTCCCAACGATCTCAAGACTTATTGGATGAATACAGAAACTTTCGAAGGTTTTTGCAGCGACAATCCCGAAAGCGAATATGTCCGTTTCTGTAGTGCTCAAGATTCACTTGCAGAATTTAGTTTGGAGACACGGGAATTCATGCCGTTTGGATTCCTGCCGTTGGGTACGAATGGAAGCGGTGAACTCATAGTTTTTGCGGCAGATCATGGATATGGCCTGCTGCCGTCTGTTCACGGTGGGGCAAACGACTTTCATTCAATCGCAAACAGCCTGAAAGAATTTTGGGAAAAGTCGAAGAATGGTAGTTGGTTTGATTAACGCACCGCTGAGCGCGTCGCATTTGGTCGGTTTGGATTTGTAGTGCTGAGCGTTCGCCCGGGCGGGTGCGGAACGCGCCCGCCGTGGGGCGGGCGGACGCGTGCCTGCCACTGGCGTGACAGGCGGGTCAAATGATTGTCGTGGTTTCAAATTCGCCAACTCTTGCGGGTAGGTGAGCAGGCCTTCAGAAACCTCTACGTGGGAGAGTTTTGCCTGCGAACGGGCGGAGCCCCCGGACTGGCGATCGCGCGGCGGCGCTACGCGCCTTGATTCCGCGCGCAGTGCATTGCCTCCAGGATTTCTGACACGCTTGTGACGTGACATCTTAAATGTGCCGGATAAAGTTCCCGCAAACAACGTGGGAAATGTGTGATGCGAAGGTTGGTATTGGTTCTTTCGGTTTTCTTTGCCGTTCCGGCATTCGCGGCCGACAGGGCGGACCCGGCCTGCCACGCGGAGATCCCCTGCCCGTTGGGCGATCGCTCTTACCATGTCAGGGAACCGGACGGCTGGGATGGCACCTCGCCGCTGCCGGTGCTGCTGCATTTTCATGGCTGGATGCGCGAGGGGGCGCTGATCGTCAAACACCGGCGCATCTCGGGCGCGACGCGGCGGCGGGGGGTGCTTTTGCTGGCGCCAAACGGCCATCGCAAGACCTGGGATTTCTGGGACAGCGCCACCGATGACGTGGGTTTCGCCGAAGCGGTGATCGAGGATGCTGCCAGGCGCTATCCGATTGATCGCGCGCGCATCTATGTCTCGGGCTATTCCTTCGGTTCGGCCATGGCCTGGCGCTATGCCTGCGAAAACGGCAACGGGGTGGCGGCCCTGCTGGCAATATCGGGCACGCTGCGGCAGACCGAACCCTGCCCGCAGGCCCCGCAGGAGGTGCGCCATGTGCACGGCACCGCCGACACGGTGATGGATTTCCCCTTTGGCCCGGGCGGAGACGCAACATATCCCGTCACGCTCTGGCGTCAGAAATTCGGCTGCGACGCCGCGCGGGACGAAGGGCCGTGGCAGATCGTCGACTGGCTGACGCTTGACCGGACGATCTGGGACGACTGCCGGACCGGCAAGGTAACGCTTGATATCCACGATGGCGGCCATTTCATCCCCCATGGCTGGATCGGCTGGCAGCTGGACGAACTGCTGGGCCGCACCCCCGCCTATCCCTGATCACCGCTTTTTCGCGCCATCCTCCGCTGCGGGCTTCCCCCTTTTGCGCATATCCGCTAAAGCGCACGGGACATATGACTGACCCGCGGAAGACCGACCATGAAATTCACGCTGTCCTGGCTGCAAGACCATCTTGAAACCACCGCCTCGGTGGCCGAGATTTCCGACGCGCTGACCGATCTTGGGCTCGAGGTCGAAGGCATCGAGAACCCGGCCGAGCGGCTTGGCGATTTCACCCTGGGCAAGGTTCTCCATGCCGAACAGCATCCCGATGCCGACCGGCTGCGGATCTGCAAGGTGCTGACCGACGAGGGCGAGTTGCAGATCATCTGCGGCGCGCCCAACGCCCGCACCGGGATCACCGCCGTCATCGCCAAGCCCGGCACCTACGTGCCCGGCATCGACACCACCATCGGCGTCGGCAAGATCCGTGGCATCGAAAGCCACGGCATGATGTGTTCCGAACGCGAGATGGAGCTGAGCGACGAGCATGACGGCATCATCGAACTGCCCTCGGGCGAGGTGGGGGAACGGTTCGTCGATTGGCTGGCGCAAAACGACCCGTCCAAGATCGACCCGGTGATCGAAATCGCCATCACCCCCAACCGGCCCGATGCGCTTGGTGTGCGCGGGATCGCACGGGATCTGGCGGCGCGCGGCCTGGGAACGATGAAACCGGCCAAAACCGCTCATGTCGAGGGCCAGTTTGCCAGCCCGATCACGGTGACCATCGACGACGACACCCGGCAAAACGGCTGCGAGGTATTCGCCGGGCGGCTGATCCGCGGCGTAACCAACGGCCCCAGCCCCGACTGGCTGCAGAAACGCCTGCGCGCCATCGGTCTGCGGCCGATCTCGGCTCTGGTCGATATAACCAACTTCTTCACCTATGACCGCAACCGTCCGCTGCATGTTTTTGACGCCGGCAAGGTCAGGGGCAACCTGCGGGTTCACCGGGCGCAAGGCGGCGAAACGCTGATGGGGCTCGACGAGAAGGAATACAGCTTTGGCCCCGGTCAGGTGGTGATTTCCGATGACGAGGGGATCGAATCCATCGGCGGCATCATGGGTGGGCTGGCAACCGGCTGTACGTCCGAGACCACCGATGTCTTTCTCGAGGCCGCGGTCTGGGATCATATCCAGATCGCCAGCACGGGCCGCGCGCTCAAGATCAACTCGGACGCGCGCTATCGGAATGAACGCGGCATTGATCCGGCCTTCAACATGGAGGCCGTCGACCTGGCCACCCAGATGATCATCGAGCTGTGCGGCGGCGAGCCGTCGAATATCGTCGTCGCCGGAGAGGTGCCGGATGTCCGCCGCGCCTATACGCTCGACCCGGCGCGGGTAAGCTCGCTGGTGGGCATGGACATTCCCGAATCCGAACAGCGCCAGACGCTCACGGCTCTTGGCTTCAGGATGGAAGGCAACAGGGCCCAGGTGCCCAGCTGGCGCCCGGATGTGCGGGGCGAGGCCGACCTGGTGGAAGAGGTGGCGCGCGTGGCCTCGCTGACCAAGCTGGTGGGCAAGCCGCTGCCGCGCGCCCAGACCGGGGTGCCGAAACCGATCCTGTCGGGGGCTCAGCGGCGCGAACAGATCGCCCGGCGCACTACCGCCGCGCTTGGCTATAACGAATGCGTCACCTACAGCTTCATCGACCAGGCCAGCGCCGCGCTGTTCGGCGGCGGCGATGACGCCACCATGCTGGCCAACCCGATCAGCTCCGAGATGAGCCATATGCGCCCCGCGCTCCTGCCCGGCCTGCTGCAGGCCGCCGCGCGCAACCAGTCTCGCGGACAGATGAACCTGGCGCTGTTCGAGGTCGGCCAGGCCTTTCACGGCGGTGAGCCGGGCGACCAGCACCTGCAGGTTAGCGGGCTGCTGGTTGGCCAGACCGGACCCAAGGATGTGCATGGCGCGGCCCGTGCCGTGGATGTCTATGACGTCAAGGCCGATACCGAGGCGGTGCTGGCCGCGCTTGGCGCACCTGCCAAGGTACAGATCCTGCGCGGTGGCGATGGCTGGTGGCATCCGGGCCGGCATGGCCGTATCTGCCTTGGCCCCAAGAAGGTACTGGGCGTCTTTGGCGAAATTCACCCGCGCATCCTGCGCGCCCTGGATGTCAAGGGCCCGGCGATGGGCTTTACCATCTGGCCTGCCGAGATCCCGCAACCCCGCAACCAGAGCGCCAACCGCGGCGCACTGACCCTGCGTGACCTGCAGGCGGTCGAGCGTGACTTTGCCTTTGTCGTCGATGCGGATGTCGAGGCGCTGACCCTGGTCAATGCCGCCGCGGGCGCCGACAAGACCCTTATCGAGGATGTCCGCATCTTTGACGAATTCATCGGCGGCAGCGTGGGCGAGGGCAAGAAATCCCTGGCCATGACCGTGCGCCTGCAACCGACCGAGGCCACGTTGAAGGATGCCGAGATCGAGGCGGTTTCCGCCAAGATCGTCGAAAAGGTCACCAAGGCAACGGGCGGTACGCTCAGGGGGTGAGGGCGCCGTCTTATACCTTGCGCCGCGCCCTGCCCGCGGATGCCCCCGCGCTGACCGGTTGCATCACCGCGGCCTACGCCGAATACGCCGCGCAGGGCCTCGAACTGCCGCCGGTCGCCGAAGGCGTGTTGATGGACATTCGCGACAACGTCGTCTGGGTCGCGGCCGATGGCAGGAACATCCTGGGCGGCGTGATCCTGTCGGTCCGGGGCGACACCGCCGACCTGATGAACATCGCAGTGCATCCCGGCGCGGCGGGTCGGGGCGTGGGCCGCGCATTGATCGGGGCGGCGCTGGATACCGCCAGAGAGGCCGGGCATTCGGTGGTCGAGCTTGCCACCCATCGCGACCTGCCGCAGAACGTGGCGCTTTACGAGCATATGGGCTGGAAGGTCACCGGCCGAAGCGGCGTCAAGGTTCACATGGCGATCACGCTGGATTAGCCGCCGGCCAGTTCGATACCAGGATGCGACTCTCGGATCTCGTGCCAATGCCGCTCATAGGCATCGGACAATTGCCGCGCCTCCTCGGGTGACCAGAGGGTAAAGGCCGGATTCGCGTCCGAGATCGGATGCCGCCGCGCCGCCTGACGGACAATCCGGCGCGCGCGATCGCGCGAACTACCGTCGTGCAGCTGCGGCAGAATCTGCCGCATCGCTTCGCCGGATAATGTCCTGAATGCGTGCGCCTGCGGCGCTGGATCAAATCCATCAGCAATCGCCGAGAAAACCATTGGCCCGCAGTCCGCAAAATCTTCATAGCGCCAGATTTTGATCTCAGCGGCCGGAAAGGCCTCGCGCAGATCGGCCACCACATCCGCCCAGCTGCGCGCGAACGGAAGAAACCCGGCGCGCAACGCCTCGGGGTCAAAAACCTTGCCACGGCGTATCGCGGTGGTGACGCTTGATGACAGGTAGGGGCCGTAATCGCGCAGCGCGAAAAGAATGCGGTTATTGGGATGATCCAGCGGTGCCGGCAATCTTGAAAGTTTGCGTTTGAGGCCGGGATAGAGACTGTTTCGGCGCAAGTTGTTCCCGGTCGATCCAATCAGGTTCTCCTCGGACAGAACTATCTGGTTGATGGCCGGATCGGCGGCGAAGGCAGTCAATTGCCGGGTGGCATCCGAAATCTTGCCTTGCCGATCCTGCGGCGCGGTATCGCGCCGCAGATCACCGGGCAGGATCAGCCCAACCCCCTTCGCCCGCAATGCCGCCCGCTCGGCGGCCAGCACGGATTGGATATAGGTCGTGGCGGTCTTGTGCGCGCCCAGATGCAGCACCAGCCGGCGGGTTTCCAGAAATTCCTGCAACGCGTCGCTCATCGGTTGCGGGCTCCGGTCAGGATTTCGGCCAGCACGTCACAGACCAGCCGGATGCGGTACAAGCCCCTGCCCGCGCGCCGCCCGCCGGCCATGATCCCTGGCCAGGCGTCGTCTCAGGGCGCGGACATGGTTGCGGTCACGGTCATCGGGCAAAGCATTCATAGAAACACCTAAATCCATGCTGCGATTTGAGGCAATTCCTATTTGTTGGCTTGTGGACACCCCGCCGCGACCGGGCCGCTGGCCCGATATCCGGTAGCCTGCAGGAAATAGGGGTTTGCACCGGCCACGCGCGGCGCTAAGTCAGAGTCTGACCAAGCGAACCGGAGGCCTCGACATGACCCTGAACATCTATCTCTCGGGCGAGATTCACACGGACTGGCGTGACCAGATCATCGACGGCGCAATAGGTCTGGATGTACGTTTCTCCGGCCCGGTCACCGATCACGCCGCCTCGGATGATTGCGGCGTGGCCATCCTGGGCGACGAGCCGGACAAGTACTGGCACGACCATAAGGGTGCGATGATGAACGCCATCCGCACCCGAAGAGGGATCGAGGAGGCCGATATCGTCGTGGTCCGGTTCGGCGAGCAATACAAGCAGTGGAACGCCGCCTTTGACGCGGGCTTTGCCGCAGCACTTGGCAAATCGCTCATCATCCTGCAGCGCCCTGAGCATGACCATGCGCTCAAAGAGGTTGATGCCGCCGCCCTGGCCGTCGCCCGAGAGCCGTCGCAAGTGGTGGATATCCTGCGCTACGTGCTCGAAGGCACGCTGCCGGGTTAAGCCACCCCCGAAAACCACGCAATCATTCCCGGCGATTTCCCGCCCCGAGGGAAAATTGGCGGGTTTTTCCCACTATCGATGTCTGAACAAGTCTGACAATCCGTGCTATCACTGAAACGCGGACGCGAACAGGCCGCATAACCAAAGTGGTGAGGGACAAATGATTCAGGAATTCAAGGATTTCATTGCCAAGGGCAACGTCATGGACATGGCGGTAGGTATCATCATCGGCGCGGCGTTCACGGCGATCGTCACATCGATGGTGGATGATCTGATTACACCGATCATCAGCCTGTTTACCGGCGGGATAGATTTTTCAGGTTTGGGCATCCGGCTTTCGGAAGGTGAAGACGGCGCTGTGTTTGCCTATGGCAACTTCATCATGGCGCTGATCAATTTTCTCATCATCGCATGGGTCGTGTTCATGCTGGTCAAGATGGTGAACCGCGTCAAGGCGGCGGCCGAGAAGCCCGAGGAGGCAGCCCCCGAGGTCGAAACCGGCCCGAGCGAGCTGGACGTGCTGCTTGAGATCCGCGACTCTCTCGCGAAGAAGTAGCGACACCCGAAACAAATTCGCAACAGAAAGGGCCTGCCATCGCGCAGGCCCTTTGAATTTTGCCGGTGCACAACTAGCTGGCGTTCAGAAACGCCTTAACGAACGGGGGGAATGGGATGGAACAGATCATCGAAGAAGCTCTCAGCTACGGGCCGCTGATCATCAACGCGATCAAGGCGCTGGTGGTACTGATCGTCGGCTGGATCGTGGCCGGCATGGTGGCCCGGCTGGTCAGCCGAAAGGTCAATGCCAACGAACAGATCGACAACACGATCGGGAATTTCGCCGCCAACCTCGTGAAATGGGTGATCCGCCTGATGGTGGTGATGGCGGTTCTGGGTCTCTTCGGGATTGAGGCCACCAGCCTTGTCGCGGTCATGGGCGCGGCCACGCTGGCCATCGGCATGGCGTTGCAGGGCACGCTTTCCGATCTGGCCGCGGGGCTGATGCTGGTGATTTTCCGCCCGTACAGCCAGGGGCAGTATGTCGATATCGGCGGCACCTCGGGCACGGTCAAGGAAATCGCGCTGTTCTTCACCGAGCTGGTGACACCCGACAACGTTCAGGTGATCGTTCCCAATGGCAAAGCCTGGGGCGAGATCATCACCAATTATTCCCACCACGATTCCCGTCGCCTGGATCTGACCTTCGGCATTGATTACGGGGATGACGCCGACACCGCGAAAAAGCTGATCTCCGACATCGCCGCCGCAGAGCCGCGTATCCACGATGACCCCAAACCCTGGGTGCGGGTCACCAACCTGGGTGACAGCAGCGTGGACATCACCGCGCGGCTATGGTGCGACAATGCCGAATTCTGGGATCTGAAATTCACCCTGACACAACAGATCAAGGAAGCGTTGGACGACAAGGGCATCTCGATCCCCTATCCGCATCAGGTCAACGTGCAACGCTGAGCCACAGACCAACCGCAACCAGAGATGGCGGCAGGCCGGTGGACGCCGGGTTGGCCATCAGGCCGGATGTCAGCCGTGGACAAGCCAGCGCAACAGCATGGCTCTTGTCGCCGAATGACGCGCGGGCATGTCAAAAAGCTCGGTTTCGGTAGGGAAATCCGGTTTCTCGGGCGCTTCGTCAGGCAGCGGCTCGGGCTCGGACCCGGTGGAATTGGCCGTTCCGGAGGGCGGGAAATAGTCGATAAACAGGAACACGTCCTCGGTTTCGATGTTCGTGAACCCGCTATCCGCCGACATGCCGCCATCGCCGCCTGACGGGTTATCCGCCGCGGTGTCGGGCGTCACGTAAAGATCCGTCAGGTCAGCCGGTGGCATATCTTCCGCTATCGGCGTATCAAAGTATGAATCCAGAAATGGCATGGTCTTCTCCTTCGCTTGGTATGTTGCTGTTCCGGCGGCCATGACCACATGACCAGGCCGCGCTTGTCAGGTACCGGCGGACAGGCCGGCCGCGTAAAACGCCATTGGTGTTCGGTGGTGAAACGGGGCCGGTGTGCCCCCGGCAATCAGGGCTCAGCCAACAGGCCCCTCGTCAAGCAGGGTGCTGATTACGGTGTCATCGTGAAAGAAATCATCCTGCCAGGTTTCCTGCCCCGGCGTGAGCCTTGAGAACGGCTGCGTTCCATAGAAATACAGCGCCAGATCTTCGTCACTGTCCAGGGGTTCCGATGGATCCAGCAAACCGGTCGTGGTCTGGCCGGGATCACTGACCGGCCTGAGATAGTCAAGCGATGCGATACCCGTCAAATCAATTGGTGGCGTATCCTGATCCGCCGGCTGGTGAAATTGAATCTGGTCTGTAAAGAAAGCCATTTGATCCTCCCGTGGCTGAAATTCCGTCATGCCCACACTCACGGGTGGAATGCGGGTTTGGTTTCAGCAGGAGATGTCACAAGCACGTGAGCACGGGCTGGCGGGAGAGGTAGCGCCTCTTGCCGCGTCACCGGCAGTGTTTGGCGATTTCCCGGTCAAGCAGCCCGGTCTCGACCAGCAGGCAGCGGTTGCGCGCCTCGTAGTAATAGCCGCGCGCATACCACATGACCGCGCGGTCCATGTTCCCGTCCGAGACAAGCCAGGCGCCGCGCAGGTATTTCACCGCCCAGCGCAGGTTGGTTTCGGCATCCAGCAGGTCGCGCGGCTGGCCGCGGAAACCCATCACCCCGGCGGTTTCGGGCAGGATCTGCATCAGCCCGAAATAGGGGCCGTTGCGCGCCTTGGGACGATAGTCGCTTTCGCGCTGGATGACCTTGTGCACCAGCGGGCGCGGCACCTGGTAGACATCCGCGTACTGGTTGATCAAAAGGCGCAGCGCCGGGGTCTCGTTGGGGTAGAGCCCCGGTTCACGCGGGGTTTTCTTGTCCGGTGCGGCACAGGCTGCAAGCGACAGTGCAAGGATCAACAGTGAAACGCGAAACATGACAAACCTCCGAACCGGTACCGCCCGCGCGCAAAGAACCGCAGAACGGGCGGCTGTGCAAGGGTTCACATTAGACGGGCGTGTTTCCGCCCGTCACCGACGGGCCGCCGCTAGAACACCAGGCCGGGCAGCCAGGTGGCCAGTGCAGGCACAGCCCAGATCACCCCGATCCCCGCGATCTGCAACAGGATGAAGGGCGCCACACCGGCATAGATCTGTCCGGTGGTGATCTCAGGCGGCGCGGCCCCGCGCAGGTAGAACAGCGAGAACCCGAATGGCGGCGTCAGGAACGAGGTCTGCAGGTTGATGGCGATCAGGATCGCCAGCCAGACCGGATCATGCCCCATCAGGATCAGCACCGGTGCCACCAGCGGCAGGACGATCACGGTGATCTCGACGAAATCGAGGAAGAAGCCCAGCACGAAGATCAGCGCCATCGCGAAAATCAGCGCGCCGGTGGCGCCGCCGGGCATCGCCTCGAGGATGCCCTGCACGCGGGCGTCGCCGCCGAGACCCACGAAGACCAGCGAAAACACGCTCGCCATCAGGATCGTGGCAAAAATCATCGCCGTAACGGTCATCGTGGTCGTCACCGTCCCGGCCAGCATGTCGCGGGTGTGGAGCCGTCTGAGCGATGCCAGAACCGCCGCCATCCCCACCAGAACCAGCAGCGCGTAGATCGCCGCCATCACATAGCTGCCCAGCCCCGCATCGCTGCGCTGCAGCCGGACCGGGGCGACGCCCGCGGCGACTGCCAGCACCAACAGCGCGGCGACACCGATCAGGATCAGCCGCTTGCTGACCCCCTGCCGCGCCCCCGCCATGAGCACCGCGCCGATCGCGCCCACGGCGGCGGCCTCGGTCGGCGTGGCGATACCGCCCAGGATGGCGCCCAGCACGGCGATGATCAGCATCACCGGCGGCGCCACGGCGCCGGCGACCGTGGCCAGATCGGGGCGGCCTTCGGGGGTAGGTGCTGGCGGCATGTCGCCCGGGCGGATCATCCCGCGCGCAAGAACGTAAAGGATGTAGATCGCCACCAACGTCAGCCCCGGCACCAGCGCTCCGGCGAATATCTGGCCCACGGAAATGGTCTCGACCGTGAACTTGCCCTGCTCGTACTGCGCCTGCTGATAGGCCGAGGACATCACGTCGGAAAGGATGATAAGCAGCGTCGAGGGCGGGATGATCTGCCCCAATGTTCCCGCCGTACAGACCAGCCCCGAAGCCAGCCGCGGGTCATAGCCGGTGCGCAGCATCGTCGGCAGCGCGATCAATCCCATCGCAATCACCGTGGCCCCCACGATCCCCGTCGATGCCGCCAGCAACGCCCCCACCAGAATGACCGATATGCCAAGTCCGCCGCGCAGCTGGCCAAAAAGCCGGCCCATCGTCTCAAGCAGGTCTTCGGCGATTTTCGACCGTTCCAGCACCACGCCCATGATCACGAAAAGCGGGATCGCGATCAGAACGTCATTGGTGATGACGCCAAAGACCCGCTGACCAAGCGCCCCCAGCAGACCGATATTCATCACCCCGGTGGCCCAGCCCAGATAGGCGAATGCGATGGCGACACCGGAGATAGCGAATGACACCGGAAAGCCCAGCAAGATCGCCCCCATCAGCGCGGCAAACATGATGAGGTCGAGATATTCCAGGATCATGCGCGCGCCTTCCCGGCCAGTGCCGCCAACCTGGCAAGCAGGCAGGCAAGCGACTGGATGATCAGGAGAACACAGAAGACCGGGATCAGCGATTTCAGCAGGAACACCGCCGGGATGCCACCCACCGAGAGCGGCCCCTCGTAGATGGCCCAAGCGTTGCGCACGGAGGGCCATGACCAATAGAGCAGCGCCAGCATCGACGGGATCAGCAGAACCGCGTGACCGAAGGTATCAATCCACGCCTTGCCCCGATCCGAAGCCTTGGCCTGAAAGATATCCACCCGCACATGTTCATCGACCAGAAGCGTATAGCCCGCCCCCAGCATGAACAGGGTGGCATGCATGTAGAGCACGCTTTCATTGAGCGCGATCGAGCTGAAACCGTAGACGTAGCGCAGCACCACCACCAAGAACTGTAGCAGCACCATGAACAGCGCCAGCCAGCGGACGGAGCGGCCCACCGCGCGGTTGACGGTGTTCAAGCCATCAGCCAGTCGATCCATGCCCTGCCCCCTTGCAAGCCCCGCCCCGGCACGGAGGCCGGGCCGGGGTTTCTACTCGCTCAATAACCCAGCACCATCGCCCGGGCATTCATCTGGCCGTTATCCGCATGCACCATGTAGGCACCGATGGAATCGCGATAGGCGACAAAGCTCTCGGCGATCCGCCCGACCAGTTCATCCGCGTCCGACCGCAGCCCGTCAATCACGGTCTTGGCGGCGTCACCCATGGCCATCACCACATCGTCCGGCAGCTTTTTCGGCATCACGCCCTCATCCGCCACCAGCTTCTGCAGCGCCAGCGCGTGCTTGGTCTCGTATTCGGTCCAGACATCGTTATAGAGGCTGGAACACGCCGTGCTGACCACCAGTTTCAGATCATCCGGCAGTTCTTCGTAGGCTGCCAGATTGACCCCGCATTCCTCGGCCGAGCTCGGCTCGCCGATCCCCGGCCAGTAGTAGTTCTTGGCGATCTGGTGATAGCCAAGCGCGCTATCGGTCCACGGCCCGATGAATTCGCCTGCGTCAAGCGCACCGGATTGCAGCGCCTGGAACATCGCCGGGCCGGACATCGCCTGCACCGCCATGCCGATCTCGGCGCACATCTCCGAGGCCAGACCGGTGGTGCGGTATTTCACGCCCTTCAGATCATCGACCGAGTTGATTTCATCCCGGAACCAGCCGAACCATTGCGGCCCGGAATTGCCGCACAGGAAGGGCTTGATGCCAAAACGGCCATACATCTCGTCATAAAGCGCCTGACCGCCGCCATGCACCATCCAGCCGACCTGTTCGTCGGCCCGCAGGCCAAATGGTTGCGAACCAAAGAGAAGGATACCCTTGGATTTCGACCCCCAGTAGGCCGGCACCGCATGATAGAGATGCGCCGTACCTTCGGACACCGCATCGAACACCCCGCGGCCGGGAACGATCTCTCCGGCGGCGTGCAGCGTCACCTCGATCCGGCCGCCCGACAGCGTGGTGATCCGGTCCGCCAGTGTCTGTGCGGCCACCCCCGGCCCCGGCAGGTTTTTCGGCCATGCCGTCACCATCGACCATTGCCGCACATCCTGTGCGATCGCCGGGCTTGCCAGCCCCGCCGCCGCGGTACCGAATGCCCCGGCCCGGATAAATTCACGTCGTTTCATTGTCACTACCTCCTTGCTAATCCGTTCTGTAACCCGGTTGTCGGCTGGCCGCGTTCGCGCGGCTGTCCGGCAAGCCCTTATCGAATATCAGGCAACCATCGGCGGCGGCAACAGACTTGCCCGTTGCCAACATTCGCCCATGGACAGCATCGCCGTCCATCCCGGATTCGGTCACCGGTATTTGCGCTGGAACAAGTGGCCGACAGGCCGCAGAACCAGGGGCCAGAATGCTACTGGCAGAAGAACTGCCCGTTCTGACCCGTGTCGAGATCGACGATGGCCATGTTGTTTCCGACGTATCGCATCTCGATCCGCGATTCACGGTGGCGGGCACCACTGACCCAGGCCCCGCCAACCCCGCCATTCTGGTTCGAGATAACTTCGAAATCATACCGTGTCCCACTCGCGTCGAACAGCGTGCCGTAATATCCGTAGGTCTGCGAATAGGCGAGGTACTCGACCAGCAACTGGCCCTGAAGCGGCACGCCCGCAAACTGACCGTTGCACATATATCGGGCGCTGTTCTGTGCGCTCAGGGAACTTGCGGAAACCAACAGGAGTACAAAAAGAGCGAATCTCATTATTTCCTCCAAAAATAGAAGTGACGAAAAATCTGCTAATCAATGCGGCGCAGTTTACCATATTTTCGTCGCAACTTCTATTTTGGGTCTTTCTGCTCATTCCTTGCCATCCTCCAAAAGAGCCCGCGTCAGTTCGCATACTTTCCCCGTGTGAAATGCCCCCAGCACCTGGTTGAAGACGGCCTCGGGACCGGCGTGTTGGAACAGGGTCATGGACGAGCGCAGCTTCATCGCGTCCACCGGGCCAAGAATCGCCTCGATGGGATGCCCCGCATGTGGCAGGAGCGCAGCGCTGATTGTCACCAACCGTGCGCCCAGCACCGGATGCGCCAGGTATTCCCGCGCCTCGGTCAGGTCTTCGATGCCATATTTCTGCGCAGTGACCGAACGGCCCAGACCCCTGAGCTGCGGAAAGATGAACCACATCCAGTGGGTACGCTTGCGGCCAGCCCGGATTTCCTCCAGCGGGGCCGGCCAGATGCGTGCCTGCGCCTCTATGAACCGCTCTAGGCTCAACCCAGGATACCGGGCAGGTTCAGGCCGTTTTCCTTCGCGCAGTCGATGGCGATTTCGTAACCGGCATCGGCGTGGCGCATGACGCCCGTGGCCGGGTCGTTCCACAACACGTTTGCAATCCGCCGGTCTGCGTCCTCGGTCCCGTCGCAGCAGATCACCATGCCGGAATGCTGGCTGAACCCCATGCCGACCCCACCGCCATGATGCAGCGAAACCCACGTCGCCCCGCTGGCAGTATTCAACAGCGCATTCAGAAGCGGCCAGTCACTGACCGCGTCGCTGCCATCCTTCATCGCCTCGGTTTCCCGGTTTGGCGACGCGACAGACCCTGAATCCAGGTGATCGCGCCCGATCACCACCGGCGCCGACAATTCGCCATTGCGCACCATCTCGTTGAAGGCCAGCCCCAGCTTGTGGCGCACCCCCAGGCCGACCCAGCAGATCCGCGCGGGCAGGCCCTGAAAGCTGATCCGCTCCTTCGCCATGTCCAGCCAATTGTGCAGGTGCGGGTCATCCACCAGTTCCTTTACCTTGGCGTCGGTCTTGTAGATGTCCTCGGGGTCGCCGCTCAGCGCACACCAGCGGAACGGCCCGATCCCGCGGCAGAAGAGGGGGCGGATATAGGCCGGCACGAACCCGGGAAAGGCAAAGGCGTTTTCCAGACCCTCTTCCAGCGCAACTTGCCGGATGTTGTTGCCGTAATCCAGTGTAGGCACGCTGGCATTCCAGAAATCGACCATCGCCGCAACATGCAGTTTCATGCTGGCCCGCGCCGCCTTTTCGACGGCTTTCGGGTCGCTTTCCTGTTTCGCCCGCCACTCGGCCACGGTCCAGCCCTGCGGCAGGTAGCCATGCACCGGGTCATGGGCGCTGGTCTGGTCGGTCACGATATCGGGCTTCACCCCGCGCCGGACCAGTTCCGGGAACACGTCCGCCGCATTGCCGATCAACGCCACGGATTTCGCCTCGCCGGCCTTGGTCCAACGCTCGATCATCGCCAACGCGTCGTCCAGCGAATGGGTCTTTTCGTCCACGTAGCGCGTCCGCAGGCGGAAATCGGCGCGGGTTTCGTCACATTCCACTGCCAGACAGCAGGCGCCCGCCATCACCGCCGCCAAGGGTTGCGCGCCGCCCATGCCGCCCAGGCCCGCGGTCAGGATCCATTTGCCGGTCAGATCACCGCCGTAATGCTGCCGCCCGGCCTCGACAAAGGTCTCATACGTGCCCTGCACGATGCCCTGTGACCCGATATAGATCCATGATCCGGCGGTCATCTGGCCATACATCGCCAGCCCCTTCTTATCCAACTCGTTGAAATGATCCCAGGTGGCCCAATGCGGCACGAGGTTCGAATTGGCGATCAGCACCCGCGGCGCGTCCTTGTGGGTGCGGAACACACCGACCGGCTTGCCGGATTGTACCAGCAGGGTCTGGTCGTCTTCCAGTTCCTTGAGTTGTGCAACGATAGTGTCGAAATCCGCCCATGTCCGTGCTGCGCGGCCGATTCCGCCATAGACCACCAGCTCATGCGGGTTTTCGGCGACATCCGGGTGCAGGTTGTTCATCAGCATCCGCATCGGCGCCTCGGTCAGCCAGCTTTTTGCACTGATTTCGGGGCCGGTATCGGGATAGACGTCGCGGGTGTTGTGGCGCGGATTGGTCATCTCAGATGTCTCCCATATCAAGGGTCATGGTCAGGCCGGCAGCCTCGGCCAGCGCGCCCGAGCCGATCAGCCTGACACCGGATTGCAGGTCGGGCGCCAGATAGCGGTCGGCCTCGATCGCCGGAATGTCGTTGCGCAACCGCGCCACTGCCGCCTGCAATGGCGCGCTGGTTTTCAGCGGCGCGCGGAATTCTATCCCCTGTGCGGCACAGATCGCTTCGACCCCCAGGATCGTGTTCAGGTTCGCGTTCATCCGCGCCAGCCGTCGCGCCGCATGCGCCGCCATCGAAACATGGTCTTCCTGATTGGCCGATGTGGGCGTGCTGTCGGTGGTGCAGGGATTGGCCATATGCTTGTTCTCGCTCATCAGCGCGGCCGTCGTCACCTCGGCAATCATCAGGCCCGAATTCAGCCCCGGCTCGGGCGTCAGGAAAGGTGGCAGATCGAAGCTCAGCGTCGGGTCCACCATCAATGCCACGCGCCGTTGAGCAATTGCACCAATCTCGGCAATGGCCAAGGCAATCTGATCTGCGGCAAACCCGACCGGTTCCGCGTGGAAGTTCCCACCGCTGACGATGCGACCCTCTTTCACCAGAACCAGCGGGTTATCGGTCACCGCGTTGGCTTCGACCTCCAGCACTTCGCCGGCCCGGCGCAGAAGGTCGATCGCGGCGCCGCTGACCTGCGCCTGACAGCGGATGCAGTAGGGATCCTGCACGCGCGTGTCGCCCTCACGATGGCTTTCGCGGATCTCGCTGCCGGTCATCAGCGCACTTTGCATGCGCGCCACCGCGATCTGTCCGCGATGCCCGCGCAAGGTATGGATTTCGTCCACCAGCGGCGCGGTCGAGCCCATGATCGCGTCCGTGGACATCGCCGCGGTCACGATACAGGCCTGGGCGTTGCGCCAGGCGCCCCACAGCCCGACCAGCGCGCAAGCGGTGGAAAACTGGGTGCCATTGATCAGTGCCAACCCTTCTTTCGGTCCCAGCACAATAGGCTCTAACCCGGCGCGGCGCAGCGCCTCTTGGCCCGGCAGACGCTCTCCGTCGTGCCAGGCCTCACCCTCGCCGATCATTGCCGCGGCCATATGCGCCAGCGGTGCCAGATCGCCCGACGCCCCGACCGAGCCCTGATCGGGCACAACCGGCGTCACGCCCTTGTCCAGCATTCCTTCGATCAGCGCCACGGTCGGCCAGACAACACCCGACGCCCCCCTGCCCAGCGACAGCAGCTTCAACACCATCATCAACCGCGTCGTCGGTATATCCAGTGGCTCACCCACGCCGCAACAATGGCTCAGGATCAGGTTCCGCTGCAGCGCCGCGACATCTCTTGCCGGGATCTTGACGCTGGCCAGCTTGCCGAATCCGGTGTTGACGCCATAGACGGCTTCATCCCCCGCGGCGGCCTTGGCGACCAGCGCCGCCGCGGCCTCGATCGCCGGTTTGACGGCCCCGTCCAGCGTCGCCGGCAAGCCGTGGCGCCAGATCGTTTCCAGCTGCGTCAGGCCCGTCGCCCCGGGTGTCAGAACCTCGCTCATCCCGCCCCTCCAAAGATTCTCCGTTCCAGCGGGTTAAACCCGATACGATAGGCAAGTTCGGCTGGTTCAGAGACGTTCCAGATGGCCAGATCGGCGCGTTTGCCGGGCGCGATCACACCGCAATCCTCCAGGCCCAGGGCAAGGGCCGCGTTCCGGGTCACGCCCGCCAACGCCTCTTCCGGCGTCATTCGAAACAGGGTGCAGCCCATGTTCATCGTCAACAACAACGAGGTCAGCGGCGATGACCCCGGATTGCAGTCAGTCGCCAGCGCCATCGGAACGCCATGGTCCCGAAAGGCCGCAACGGGCGGCATCTGCGTCTCGTGCAGCGTGTAGAATGCGCCGGGCAACAGAACCGCCGCGCTGCCCGCGCCAGCCAGCGCCGCGGCGTCTTCCTCGGTGGCATATTCCACGTGATCGGCCGACAGCGCACCATAGGCGGCGGCCAGCCGCGTGCCGCCGATATTGCTCAGCTGTTCGGCATGAAGCTTGACCGGCAAGCCCAATTCGCGCGCGCGGTCGAACACGCGGCCCATCTGCGCAGTGTCAAAGGCGATCCCTTCACAGAAACCGTCCACCGCGTCCACCACGCCTTCGGCATGGGCGGCGTCGAGTGAGGGGATGCAGATTTCGTCGATATAGGCGTCCGCGCGACCCGTGTACTCCGGCGGCACCGCATGGGCGCCTAGGAACGAGGTTCTGATCCTGACGGGACGTGCATCTTCGATCCGGCGGGCAACCCGCAGCATCTTCAGCTCGGTATCCCGATCCAGCCCATAGCCGGATTTCACCTCGATCACGCTGACCCCTTCGGCCAGCATGGCATCCACCCGCCGCAGCGCATCGGCCAACAGGTCATCCTCGGGCGTTTCCCGGGTCGCCGTGACCGTCGAGACGATCCCGCCCCCGGCACGCGCCACCTCTTCGTAGCTGGCCCCGTTCAGGCGCATCTCGAATTCAGTCGCGCGATTTCCGCCAAAGACGATATGCGTGTGGCAGTCAATCAACGCAGGTGTCACCAGCCGGCCCGCCAGGTCTTCACCGGGGACCTCCAGGTCCGGCGGCAGATCAGCCTCGGGCCCAACCCATGAGATTAGTCCCTGTTCCACCTTAATTGCAGCTTTTTCGATCAACCCGTAGGGCTGAACCCCGGCCATCGTGGCCACCGCTGCATTTCGCAAGAGCATGAAAACAACTTTCTTGATCGGGTGAGTCGTATTTGATATTATGTCTAGACATAAAAACCTGTCAAGCGGGGACATGTCATGAAAACGATCTGGGCGGCACAGGCCCTTTTGCCCACCGGTTGGGCCAGCGATGTCGCGGTAACGGTGGACGAGACCGGGCAGATCACGGATATCGCCGATGGCCAACCCGCCCGAGGGCATCGTGCTGGCATCCTGCTACCGGCGCCGGCCAATGCCCACTCACACGCTTTTCAGCGCGCGATGGCAGGCCTGACCGAAACCCGCGGCCCCGACCCGCGCGACAGCTTCTGGACCTGGCGGCGGCTGATGTATCGCTTTCTCGACCTGCTCACCCCCGAACAGGTGCAGGCCATCACCGCGCTGGTTCAGATGGAAATGCTGGAAGCGGGTTATGCCACGAACGTGGAATTCCATTACCTGCACCACCAGCCCGGCGGCGTGCCCTATTATGACCTTTCGGAAATGTCCCAACGGATCACCGCCGCCGCGCTGCAGACCGGCATCGGGCTGACCCTGCTGCCGGTGCAGTATCAATTTGGCGGATGCGACCGCCGCGAACTGACCGCGGGCCAGATCCGGTTCGGCAACGATCCCGCGCGCTTTGCCCGGTTGATGGAGGAAGCCAGCCGCGCCCTGACCGCCCTGCCTGCCGATACGCGCCTTGGCGTGGCGCCGCACAGCCTGCGCGCCGTTGCCCCGGAATCAGTCACTGAAGCGCCGGAACTTGCCGCCGGCGGGCCCATCCACATGCATTTGGCCGAACAGCTGGCCGAGGTCGAGGAAGTGCAATCGGCCTACGGACAGCGCCCTGTGGAATGGCTGCTGGACAACGCCCATGTCACCGATCAGTGGTGCCTGATTCACTGCACCCAGATGGAGGTACATGAAACCACCGCCCTGGCGCTGACCGGTGCGGTCGCAGGCCTCTGCCCGATCACCGAATCGAGCCTTGGGGACGGGATATTCGATGGTGTTCGCTGGCTGGACACCCAAGGCAAGATCGCCATCGGTTCCGATTCCAACATCCGCATCTCTCTCAGCGAAGAACTCCGCACGCTCGACTATTCACAACGCCTGCGCGACGGATCCCGCGCGGCGCTGGCCACCCCGGAACATTCGACCGGGCGGCGCCTGTTCAACGCCGTCTGCACCGGGGGCGCCAGGGCGGCGGGGCGAAATGCCGGCCATATCGCAAAGGGCTACCTGGCCGATCTTCTGGCGCTGGATGACGGTCATATCGACCTGGCCGGGCAATCGGGCGACAAACTGCTTGATTGCTGGATTTTCGCGGGGGATGACCGGATGGTCACCGATGTCTGGTCCGCCGGACGCCATCTTGTGAAAGAGGGCCGGCATATCGCCCGCGACCAGATCACCGCGGCTTATGGCGAGGCGATCAAACCGCTCCGGGATGCCTTGTGAGCGGCGCGGGCATCCGCAGCTGGCAGGCCATTCAGACAGAGGTCATGCGCCGCATCCATGCCCGTGAATGGCCGCCCGGCCACACCATCCCGAACGAGGTCGATCTGGCGCGGGAGTTCGGCTGTGCCCGCGCCACCGTAAACCGGGCGCTGCAATCGCTGGCCGATGCGGGCCTGTTGGAGCGCCGCCGCAAGGCGGGCACCCGCGTGGCGCTGCACCCGGTCGGCAAGGCCACCGTCGACATCCCCGTGATCCGGCAGGAGATCGAGGAACGCGGGCTGCGCTATGGCTATCAGCTGATCGCGCGAAACATCGACATCCCGCCGCCGCGCCTTGGCGGCAAGAACGCGGCGCTTCACGTCACCGCGCTCCACACTGCCGATGGCGCGCCTTACGTGTTCGAGGACCGGTGGATCAACACTGACACCGTGCCTGGCGCGCTGGACCAGCCTTTTGACCGGATTAGCGCCAATGAATGGCTGGTCACGACCGCACCTTATACCCACGGCGATATCGGGTTCAGCGCACAACCCGCCAACGCGACGCAATCGGCCCTGCTGGACGCGCGGGCAAACGCGCCCGTCTTCGTGATTGACCGGACCACCTGGGACGGAGAGGATACCGTTACCACCGTGACACTGACCTATGCGCCGGGTTACCGGATCCACACGATCATCGGCACCGGGCCGGTGGCGTTCTGACGCGGGTCAGAAACAGGCCGTTCGGTCAGGCAGGCGGCTCACCCGCCTTCGGCCAACAGGGTCGCCAGGCCCTCGCGATAGTTGGGATGGCGCAGGGTGACGCCAAGTTCGTGCTTGATGCGGCGATTCGAGATGCGCTTGGATTCGGAATAGAAACTGCGCGCCATCGGGCTCATATCAGCCTCTTCAATGGGGATCTCCGGCGGCATCGGCGCGCCCAGCAATTCGGCCGCATAGCCGATCACATCCTGCGGCGGGGCCGGTTCGTCATCGCAGACGTTATAGGCACGGCCGGGATTGGGCCGGGCGATCGACGCCGCCAGAACCTGGGCGATATCCTCGACATGCACGCGGCTGAAAATCTGGTTCTCCTTGATGATGCGCCGTGCCGTACCCTGCCTGATCTTCTGGAACGGTCCGCGGCCGGGGCCGTAGATTCCCGCCAGGCGAAAGATGTGCACCGGCAGCTGCGGCACCGCCAGCCAGCGCTCTTCGGCCGCCTTGCGCCATCTTCCGCGCTGGGTCGTCGGGCGCAGCTCGGCATCTTCATCGGTCCACTCACCATCATGATTGCCGTAGACGCCGGTGGTGGACATATACCCGAACCAGTCGAGTTGCCCGGCAATCTGGCTGATCCTGTCGCCATATTCGTTATAGACCGGATCACCGGCCTCTCTCGGGCCAGCCGAAACCAGGACATGGGTGGCCGCGGCAAAGGCCTCGTCCAGCGACGTGTCAGACCAGAGGACGGGGTTGATGCCCGTTTCTGCAAGGGCCGCGAATTTCTCCCGGCTCCGCGTGGTGCCGTAGATCGTCCAGCCCTGCGGCAGCAGCAGCCGCGCCAGCGCCTGCGCGGAATAGCCATGGCCAAAGGAGATCAGGGTCTTGCTCATGCGCCCTTAATGCGCAGCACCGTCGCCGGTGACAAGGGTCCAGCGGCAATTCAACCCCGGCCTGCCCGGAAATCAGGCATGCATCTTCTTCTTGCGGGCGCGGGTGGCGGTTGTTGCGTCCTCGCTGCCATCGTGGAAGGTGCCGAACCAGCGGTCCCAGGGCATCTCTTGATTGCCATAGTTGCATTCGTAATAGCGGTGGTGAAGCTGGTGATAGAACGTGCCCAGCGCAAGCCGCCGCTTGTCCCTGATAAGCAGGTCCTCGTAGCCGGTATGGGTCATCGCCGCCCCCGGCCCCTGGTAGATCACGTGAAAGATCAGGTGGATCGGATGGCTGGCCACGATCCAGTGAATGCACAGCGAGGTCAGGTAGATGAAATGCTCGACCGGGTGCATCGACAGGCCGGACCACGGCCCGATATTGACGTTGCGGTGATGCAGCGAGTGGACCCGCTTGTAGAGCAGCGGCACATGCAGCAACCGGTGCGCCCAGTAGAAATGAAATGCGCTCCAGACCGGCAGCAGGATCAGCGCCAGGATGAACCAGACCGGGTTCGATGCGAGTGTGATCGTCGGCGCATAGCCATTTGCCATCAGCCACATCGTCACCACCTGGAACGCGGTCAGTTGCGCCACACCCGACCCCAGCGACCAGAACATGTTGTCATGCACCTGGTTCGAGAAATTCCACAGCCGGTTGCCCTTGGCCTGCGGGCGCTTGTCGAATTTCAGCGTCTGTCCCTGCCCCTTGTGGATGTAGAAATACCAGTGCAGGCCGCCCGCGATGGCAATCATCAGTCCCATGTTCACCGCCCAGGTCTGGACGATCCAGCCGACGGCAAATGTCTTTGCGGTCTCCAGCGAGGGATAGAGCAGGTAGTAGGCGGCAACCGCGACGATCACCATTATCACCCGCTCGCTGAGCGTCAGCCAGTTGCGCGCGAGCCAGCGGGCCAGGAACCCGGGGCTGGGCGGCCATTTGAAGAGCGACGAATCCTGCAGCGGCAGGTCGGGGTGGTAATTCCATTCGCGCGATTGTTTGCCTGTGGTGTCAGACATTGCTTCTCTCCGAAATCAGAACGTTGACGCCCGCTACGACGCGTAGGTCGATCCTTCGTCATCAAGGATCGCCTTCAGCTCTGCCAGATGCCGTTCGGCCTGGCCGGGATAGTCGTTGATCTCCTGCGCGGTCTTTTCAGCGATCTCGTCCGGGATCAGGCGCAGCGGCTGCCCGGTCCAGAGCGCCTTGATATAAGTCTCGCAGGCGCGTTCGAAATAATACATCCGGTTGAAGGTCTCGGCCACGGTACGGCCGATCACCATGATGCCGTGATTGCCCATCACCAGCACGGTTTTCGACGGGTCGCTGAGGTTGGAACAGCAGCGCTCGGCCTCTTCCTCGAAGGCCAGACCGCCGAATTGATCATCCACCGCCACACGGTTGTAGAAAGTGGCGGTGTTCTGATCGATCGGCGGCAGCGTGCTGTCGGCCAGCGACGCCAGCACCGTGGCATGGATCGAATGCACATGCATCGCACAGCGGGCGTGCGGGCACATCCGGTGCAGCGCACCGTGCAGGCCCCAGGCGGTCGGGTCGGGCGCGTCGGGTTTGTCCAGCGTTTCGGGATCGTTTGCGTCCAGCAACAGCAGGTCGGACGCCTTGATCCGGCTGAAATGCACCTGGTTGGGATTCATCAGAAACTGCGTGCCATCCTCGTTCACCGCCAGCGAGAAATGGTTGGCCACGGCCTCGTGCAGGTTCAGCCTCTCGGTCCAGCGAAATGCGGCGGCCAGGTCAACACGTTCCTGCCAATGGTCGATATTGGGACGAAGTTCGGTGACGGACATCTGCGGACCCTCTTGTTTGCCTGCACAGAATGCTGCCTTGCCCGCGCGCACTTTACCAACGAAAAATCCGATGCCATGCTATAAGTAATGCTAATGGGCAAGTTATGACGAATCGAAAATCACTCCCCCCGCTGAACTGGTTGCGTGCGTTCGAGGCCGCGGCGCGGCACCTGTCCTTCACCGCCGCGGCGTCCGAGCTGAACATGACCCAAAGTGCGGTCAGCCAGCAGATCAAGGCGTTGGAGGGTCACATGGGCAGGGCACTTTTCCAACGTCACCCGCGCGCGCTGGAACTGACGGTCACCGGGGTCAGCTATCTGCCGATCGTGCGCGATGCGTTCCGCACCCTGTCGCGCGGCACACTGGCGGTGACGGGAGGAATCGAGAACGTGGTGCAGGTCCATGCCAACATGAGCTTCGGCACGTTCTGGCTGGCGCCGCGACTGGGGCGGTTTTACGCCCGCCACCCCGACGTGCGGCTCAACATCACCGCCGAATTGTGGGAGCAGACCACCGGCATCGCCCCCGGCGCCGATGTCGAGATACGCTATACCGTCCGCCCGTCCGAGGGGGTGGTCGCCCGGAAACTGGTGCAGGATTATGCCTATCCCGTTGCTGCGCCCGGCTGGACGGGCACGCTGGACGACATTCCGAATGAAACGCTTTTCGATTGCGCCAACCTGATGGCGACATGGGCGGCCTGGGGCGAGGACCTGGGCCTTGACTGGTCGGACCTCAAAGTCACCTATGCCACGACCTATGCGGTGGCGCTGTCGGCGGCGGTGGCCGGATCGGGCCTGTGCATGGCCCATGACACGATTGCCCGGCGCCTGATCGACAACGGGCAATTGCAGCGCTTGTTCGATCACCGCGCCGAGATGCAGGAAGCCTATTACATGGTCACCGCTCCGCACATCGCCGAGGTACCCGGCGCGCAGGCCTTCGCCGATTGGCTGCTTGAGGAAATGGCCGCGGATCAGCGCGGCCGGGACGCCACCCAGGCATAGCCGTTGGCGCACAGGATATAGACCTCGCGCAGGCCGTGCGGCTTGTCTGTCGGCGGCTGCAATATATGCGCGCCGAGCGCCGAGGCCTTCGCGGCGGCCTCATCCGGATCGCTATGATAGAGCCTGATTTCCGCCCCCGCGCCGCGTGCGCCTGCTTCGGGAAGGAGCCCCAGCAAAGGGTTGGCATGATAGGTGCCGTCCGCATGCAGCTGCATCACCTGTCCGCGGTAGCGCAGGATCGCGAAATCCCTGGTCGGCTGATGCGCCGACATGCCGAACACCTCGGTCAGGAACGCCACCTGCGCGGGCACGTCGCGCACCAGCAGATTCAGGCCGATCCCCGTCAGTGACGCCCCGAATGCCTCGGCGCTGATCGTGTCGTAATCCATCGCCGCCCCCCGACTGGCCGCAGCTTGATCCCGCCCGGCAGCCGTGTCAACGTGCGGGTGCTGCGGGCCGGAACGCCGCCCGCTGAATTCGGGACGCCACCATGAACATCCACGGCCAGCAAGAAAACCTGTTGACGCCCGCCCAGCCGGACTCGCAGGAATTTTTCGACGCCACCGCGGCAGTGAACCGGCTGGTCGAACTTTATGAAACCGCGTCCGGGTTCCTGTGCACCGCATTCAACAAGGCGATGCGCGGCGAGGTGCCAGCGCAGCGGGTCCGCGCCTATTACCCCGAGATCAGGATCACCACGACGACCTTCAGCCAGGTCGACAGCCGGCTGAGTTTCGGCCACGTATCGGCACCGGGAACCTATGCGGCAACCATCACCCGGCCGGTTCTGTTCCGCAATTACCTGGAACAGCAGATCGGCCTTCTGCTGAAGAACCACGATGTGCCGGTGCGCATCGCTGTCTCGTCCACGCCGATCCCGGTGCATTTTGCCGTCGCCACCGACCCAAGCATGACAGTGCCGCAAGAAGGCGCCGCCGATTTCACCCTGCGCGACAAGTTCGACGTGCCGGATCTGGGCACGACCAATGATGACATCGTCAACGGCACGTTCACGCCCGGTCCCGACGGGGTGGGACCACTTGCGCCGTTTTCGGCCCAACGGGTGGATTACTCGCTGGCGCGGCTGGCCCATTATACCGCGACCGATCCGGCGCATTTCCAGAACCACGTGCTTTTCACCAACTACCAGTTCTATGTCTCCGAGTTCGAGACCTACGCGCGCAACGCATTGGCGGACCCCGACAGTGGCTACACCGCCTTTGTCAGCACCGGCAATGTCCAGATCACCGCGCCCGACGGGATGATCGAAACCCCCGCGACCATGCCGCAGATGCCGTCCTATCACCTCAAGCGCGCGGATGGGAAAGGCATCACCCTGGTCAATATCGGTGTCGGCCCGTCCAACGCAAAAACCGCAACCGATCATATTGCCGTGCTGCGCCCCCATGCCTGGCTGATGGTGGGCCATTGCGCCGGGCTGCGCAATTCGCAAAGCCTGGGCGATTTCGTCCTGGCCCATGCCTATCTGCGCGAGGATGGCGTTCTGGATGCCGACATCCCCGCCTGGGTGCCGATCCCGGCCCTGGCGGAAATCCAGATTGCGCTGGAACAGGCGGTCGCCACTGAAACCCAGCTGGAAGGGTACGACCTAAAGCGGATCATGCGCACCGGGACCGTGGCCAGCCTGGACAACCGCAACTGGGAACTGCGCGACCAGACCGGCCCGGTGCAGCGGCTCAGCCAGTCGCGCGCCATCGCGCTGGACATGGAAAGCGCCACCATTGCCGCCAACGGTTTCCGCTTCCGCGTTCCCTACGGCACCCTGCTCTGCGTCAGCGACAAGCCGCTGCACGGCGAATTGAAACTGCCCGGCATGGCCAGCGATTTCTATAAAACGCAGGTTTCCCGCCACCTGATGATAGGGATTCGCGCCATGGAAACCCTGGCCGAAATGCCCTTGGAACGGCTCCACAGCCGCAAATTACGCTCTTTTGAAGAGACCGCCTTCCTCTGACCAGAGGAAAATCAGCACAAAATGGGTAGTGTCTCACTCTGAAATCGCTGATTTCTGGATTTTTCACCCACTCGATCCCATGTTATGCTTAGCGATAAGCAAAATTGAGGAAGGTCGAGAGAATCAATGCCCAAAGGACCGAAAGGTGAAAAACGCCCCGCAGACGTTATAGGCAATGCCGTGAAGATTGCCCAGATCGCCACGGGTGAAATTGAAGATGACGTTGAGGACGACGGGAAGGATCCGGCGGCCAAGGCGCTCGGGGCAAAGGGTGGTAAAGCCCGCGCGGCCAAACTGTCGCCGGATCGACGAAGTGAGATTGCGAAGAAGGCGGCGGCGAAACGTTGGGGCAAATAACTCACCACTCAACTCTTGTTATGAATGGTGAGGGGTGTTACTAAGGGTTGTAATCTGGAGATTCATTATGACCCGCAATCTGAGCATCACCGCAGATCAAATCGCCCGCTGGAAGGGCGAAGCTGCTGTTATTAAAGAAAAGATTAGCTCACTGCGGGATGAAGAGCGGCGGTTGGATGAGTTGATTCATGCCGCGAATCTGCTGGCTGAGTATGGTGATTCTCAAACGACCACTTCTCCAGAAACAAAACCTGAACAACCGCGCCGGTATGTATTTCAGCGTGATGATGACACGCCCAAACCGACACCTCCGTCGATTCCTGACGAAGGTCCGACGCTGGTGGACGCGATCCTTATGGCCCTCAGGGCCGCAGGGAAACCACAGTCGAACAAAGAGATTAAGGCGAAACTTGGCGGCACGGGATTTAACGTATCGCGCCTGAAATCGTCCCCTAACTACTTCTATACAGCAACAAAACGATTGGTGGATCGAGGGCTCATCGAAAAGATGGGCGACGGTCGATACTCTCTCGTGAAAGAATCCGCCCCAGATGAAGAAAGCTTGTTCGGCTCATCACCTGGGGCGTCTAACCATACCGGATCTAACCAGTCCGGTGAACCCCATGCGCAAGGGCGTGAAGCCGTTCCGGGGGGTGGTCCATGAGAATATAATCCCATGTAAGTCTTTGAGGTCGCTTGGATAGTTGGTCGCTGTCTAGGCGGCCTCAAGCATTTTTACCACTAGAATCAAGGATATGCAAGTTTTGAATATTGATTCAAAGCAATTCTCCTAGTGTGTCTGAGAGAATTCTATCCACTCATCCTTGACGGTAAGCAAAAAAGTTCACATATAAGAGGCATGAGACAATTGCCCACAGAAAAACGCGTTATGATCCTGAATATGATGGTGGAGGGTATGTCCATGCGCGCCATCAGCCGCACGGTGGGATGCTCAATTAACACCGTAACGAAACTGCTGGTGGATGCGGGCAACGCTTGTGCGGCCTATCATGATGAGCATGTGCGCAACGTGAAGGTATCGCGCGTTGAGTGCGATGAAATCTGGTCCTTCTGGTATGCCAAGGAAAAGAACGTCGCCGACGCCAAGGCCGCCCCTCGGGGCGCTGGCGACGTGTGGACGTGGACCGGGATTGATGCGGACAGCAAGATGATCCTAGCCTATGAAATTGGCGACCGTTCAGCAGAAACCGCCTATGACTTTATGCTCAACCTGCGGCGCCGGATCGACGGTCGTATCCAACTGACCACGGACGGGCACCGCGCCTATCTGGAGGCCGTAGGCAAAGTGTTCGGCGATGAAATCGACTATGCCCAACTGATCAAACAGTACGGCGAGCCGCGCGGCACCGCTAAGCATGAACGCAAGTATTCCCCGGCAGAGTGTACCGGCACCAAGAAACATATCGTCTCTGGCGATCCGGTAGAGGATCTTGTCAGCACGTCTTACGTTGAGCGTCAGAACCTTTCCATGCGGATGGGGATGCGCCGGTTTACTCGCCTGACAAACGCATTCAGCAAGAAACTGCAAAATCACCTGCACATGCTGAGCCTGTATTTCCTGCATTACAACTTCGTCCGCATCCATAAAACGCTGAAAGTTACACCCGCAATGGCGGCTGGCGTTACTGATTCTCTGCATGATATGGAGTGGATTATTGCCCTGATTGACGCCCGCGCGCCCAAACCAAAGAAGCGTGGCCCCTACAAGAAAAAGGCCCTATAAACGACTGACCCCCGGAGCATGCAGAGCAGAGGCCGACCGGGGGTGTACGTTGTGAACATACCTATTAATGGGTTTAAGACAAGTAAACAAAATGCGAACACCCGAAATAAATACGGCCCTAGAAAATAGTATTTCAACTGAAAGACTCGAAAAGTATCTTCTCGAAACAGGTGGAGATTTAGATTTAAGCATTGAATTGTATGAAGAAAACATGCTTCTGTCTGAATCTTTTTATGTTCCGCTCCAGTGCCTGGAAGTGTGTCTTAGAAACAAGATTCACGCACAAATGTCTAAAGTCTATGGAACTTCTTGGCTGTTAGATCACACGGTCGCACCGCTGACTGATCACAGCCGTTCGATGATAAATGATGCCTTAGAAGAAATAGAACCGGAGGACGTTACATCTGGGAAAATTGTTGCTGAATTGAAGTTCGCCTTCTGGGTAGGATTGATGTCACGAACGTATGACAGTTCAATTTGGCGCGCCGCTCTTTACAAAGCTTTTGCAGCGACCACGGGCCAAAAAAGATCCGTGGTCCACGGAAGGTTGAATATGTTGCGAAGGTTCCGTAATCGAGTCGCGCACCATGAGCCGATTTTTCATAAAGACTTGGAAAAAACGCATAATGAGATAATCGAGACCATTATTTGGATGTGCCCCAAAACAGCAAAATGGGCCGAACACCACAGCAGAACATTGGAAATTCTGAAGAAATCCTGATTTCAAAGTGAGACACTACCACAAAATGCACTAAAAACGCTTGCTTTGCGCCACTATTCGTTGTGTTTGAACACAAGATAGCGTTAGATTACGCCAATGAGGCCCAATAGCCGGGCAGATGAAGGAGACCATAAAATGGCAAAACCAATGACCAAAACCCAGCTTGTTTCTGCACTGGCCGATGAAATGGGCAGCGACAAGAAAACCGCAAGTGGCGCGCTGGACGCCGTGATCTCGATCATCACGCGCGAAGTGTCAAGCGGCGGTGCGGTAACCCTGCCCGGCGTCGGCAAGATCTACTGCCGCGAACGCCCCGAGCGCATGGTGCGCAATCCCGCCACCGGCGAGCAGATCCACAAGGATGCCGACAAGGTGGTGAAAATGACCATCGCCAAGGCACTGAAGGACAGCGTCAACGGCTGATCTTGTAATCATCCCCAGTTTCGGAAAGGGTCGCCACCGGGGCGGCCCTTTTCAGTTTCGGAGCAGGCAGTATGGACATTCGGGCAATCGCGGCAGGGTTGGCCTTTGCCTTCATGTGGTCCAGTGCCTTTACCTCGGCACGGATCATCGTGGCCGCGGCGCCACCTCTGACAGCGCTGTCGCTGCGGTTCCTGATCTCGGGCCTGCTGGGCGTGCTGATCGCGCGGATGCTGGGGCAGAGCTGGCGGCTGAGCCGCGGGCAATGGCGCGCCACCATCATCTTCGGCATCTGCCAGAACGCGCTGTACCTCGGGCTGAATTTCGTGGCCATGCAGACGATCGAGGCATCCCTGGCCGCCATCATCGCCTCGACCATGCCGTTGCTTGTGGCCTTGGCGGGCTGGGCGCTTTTTGGCGAAAGGGTGGGGTTTCTGGGCATGATCGGCCTGCTGGCCGGGTTGATCGGCGTGGTCATCATCATGGGCGCGCGTCTGCAGGGCGGCATCGACATGACGGGGCTTGCCCTTTGCGTCATGGGCGTCATCGCCCTGACCTTTGCCACCCTGATGGTCAGGGGCGCGACATCGGGCGGCAATTTCCTGATGATCGTCGGACTTCAGATGCTGGTCGGCAGCGCGGTTCTCGGCATCGCTGCAGCGGCGACGGAAAGCGTCGAAGTCGCCTGGAGCTGGCAGCTGGTTGCTGCCTTTGTCTATACCACCCTGATCCCCGGGCTTGCCGCAACCCTGGTCTGGTTTCGGCTGGTCAACCGCATCGGTGCGGTCAAGGCGGCGACGTTCCACTTTCTCAACCCGTTCCTGGGGGTGGCCATCGCTGCGGCCATCCTGGGTGAGTCACTTGGCCTGCGGGAAATTGCCGGGGTCGCGGTGATCGCGGGCGGAATCCTGGCGGTGCAACTTTCCAAGCAGAAACCATCCCCCCGCCGATAACTTGACCGCAAGTTCAGTCCGCGTGTTAAGTTGGCATCAAACACCAGCGCACCAATAGCTGGAGGGGGGACAGATGCTGAAGTTCGATGCCGAGACGACGCGGCTGCTGGAAATTGCCTATCAGGGTGGGGACATCACGCGCAGGCGCCGGCTGTCATTTGACACGGTAGACCCGATGCCCGGGGAAACGATCCTGGATATCGGCAGTGGCAACGGGATGTTGACCGCCGAATTGGCGCGGGCGGTCGGACCCACTGGCCGGGTGATTGGCGTCGATCCCAGCGAAGACATGCGCAAGCCGGCGATCGAGCGGTGTGGCTCTTTCGCCTGGGTCGAATTCAAGGACGGGCTGGCCGATGCGCTGCCGCTTGGCGATGAATCCGTCGACAAGGCAGTCTCGGTACAGGTGTTCGAATATCTCGACAACATTCCAGCAGCGGTTCAGGATGCCTGCCGGGTGCTGAAACGTGGCGGTCGGCTGGTGGTCAGCGACATCCATTTCGACAGCCTCGTGTGGTTCACCGAAGATCAGGCGCGAATGGATCGAATGGTCGCCGCCTGGGACGATCATTTTACCGAACGGCGCGTTCCGGCGATCCTGCCACCCCTCATGCGCAAGACCGGGTTGGTGGTCGAGTCGGTGAACTCGGTCACCATCAGCGATCACGTCCTCAAACCGGACGGGTTGGCGATCATGATGATCCGGCTGATGGAAAACTATGCGATTCAGACCGGGCTTGTGTCAGAAGACGAGGCGACGGCGTGGCGTGCAGAGCAGGAACAGTTGGCTGCCGACGGGCGGTTCTTCTTCTCGATCACGCAGTTTGCGGTCAGCGCGCGCAAACCCTGACCAGTGCCTGCTCAGCCGATCGTGCCACGCGGCCCGTCCCCCACCTGCCCGCGATGCAGCAGCAGGTGGTCAAGCAGCACGCAGGCCATCATCGCCTCGCCCACCGGCACGGCGCGGATGCCGACGCAAGGGTCATGGCGGCCCTTGGTGATGACCTCGGTCGGGGTGCCGTCCATGCGGATGGATCTGCGCGGGCTGAGGATCGACGAGGTGGGTTTGACCGCAAAGCGCACGACAATATCCTGCCCGGTCGAGATACCGCCCAGGATGCCGCCGGCATGGTTCGACGAATAGACCGGCTGCCCGTCATTGCCCATGAAGATCTCGTCGGCATTCTCGGTGCCTTTCAGCATCGCCGCCGACATGCCTTCGCCGATCTCGACGCCCTTGACCGCGTTGATCGACATCATCGCCGCCGCCAGATCGGTATCGAGCTTGCCATAGACCGGCGCGCCCAGACCGGCGGGGGCTCCCTGCGCCACGACCTCGATCACCGCACCGACCGAGTTATGGTCCTTGCGCAGCTTTTGCAGATAGGCCTCCCACTCGGGCGCGGCTTGGACATCGGGGATCCAGAAATCGTTACCGTCGATCGCCGCCCAGTCGAACCGGTCGCGGTCGATCTCCAACTCGCCCATCCGGGTCATGTAACCCTTGATGCGGATGCCCGGCACCAGCGAGTCGAGCGCCGCGCGGGCAATACCGCCCGCCGCCACGCGTGCCGCCGTTTCGCGGGCCGAACTGCGCCCGCCGCCACGGTAATCGCGGATACCATATTTCTGGTGGTAGGTGATATCGGCGTGGCCCGGCCGAAAGGTCTGGGCGATGTCACCATAATCCTTTGATCTTTGATCGGTGTTTTCGATCATCAACTGGATCGGCGTGCCGGTGGTCTGACCCTCGAACACGCCCGACAGGATTTGAACTGCATCGGGTTCGTTCCGCTGCGTCATGTTCTTGTTCTGACCGGGGCGCCGCTTGTCCAGCCAATGCTGCAGCATCGTCTCGTCCACGGCGATACCCGGCGGGCAGCCATCAACCGTCGCCCCCAGTGCGGGACCGTGGCTTTCGCCCCAGGTGGTGACGCGAAACAGATGTCCGAATGAATTGAGGCTCATCGCAAGGCTCCTTCCGCGCTGGTCTAGCCGCGCAGCGCCCATGGCTCAAGCCAAAAGGCTGCCCGGAGGAGCAGGCCCGGTCCGAGTGTGCTGTCTCAGCTTGGGAATTCGATCACCTTGGCGAAGCAATCAATCATATCCAGCGCCTTCACGAAGCTGTTGCCCAGATTGTCCTTGACGATGTAACCGGCGATATTGTTGTCATAGGCCATCGCCACGTCCGTAGGCGCATCAGATGTCGACAGGACAAAGATGACAAGCCGGTGCAGCGCGGGATCATTGCGTACCTCTTCCAGAAACTCGAACCCGTTCATCCGCGGCATGTTCAGATCCAGAGTCACCAGGCAAGGCGGCAGAACGCTGGATTCACCCAGTTCGGCTCGGAGCATCTCCAACGCTTCGCGCCCGTCCCGTGCCACCTGCACCGGATTGACGATCTTCAGCTTTTTCAGAGCGCGCTTGATCGCCAGAATGCTTACCTGATCATCATCTATGATCAGAAACCTGACCGGCTGCGTTGGTACCTTGATTACCGGGTTCGGCTGAACTTGTGTCATGGTCTTTCCCCTCCAAGCGGCAACGGGCCGCCAAAATTCCGCTTTGTCTGTTTCAGGTGGACGAGCCCGAAGGCGTCACATCGGCCCCGGCCACAAGACGAAATATCCCCAACAGCGAAACCGGCGGAGCGACGCCCCTGCGCCGGCAAACTGCGCCCGGTATCAAATGAAAGTCGGTCGACGAAAATTGGCTGTACCTCGCGCCGGGCTGCTGCAAAGAATCTCAGGGTAGAAACAACCGATTAATCCGGCGTTAACAAAGTTGAACGCGCGGTGGCCAATTCGTTCACATCCTGTCCCAGGATACCAAGATCAGCGGCGAACGCCGCAGGGTGCCGGCTGGTGCGATGGCCTGAGTCAGGCGTTAGTGCCTTCTTTTTGTTGCGCTAAATTGTCCGGCCCTCACTCGAATCCGGTCAAGCGGCTTGCACTCGCGAAAAGCTGCAAACCTGCGCGCTGCGTTTCGATGGTTAACCAACAATTATCACTTCTCGCCTATCCCGAATGCTCAATCAGAAATTGAGGTTTCCATGGGTATTCGTCCGTTTGACACGCCGTCCTCGGATGGCGAAGGCGCGACATCCACGCAGTTGAGCGCCAGTGAGTTCGAAGATTTCATTTATCTGCTCAGCCACGACATCCGCAATTCTGTGCGCGCCCTTCTGGAGGTGCCGCAATGGATCCAGGATGACCTGGAGGAGGCCGGGTACATCATCAACGAACCGCTTCAGGAAAATCTTGCCCTGATGAACATCCATACCCGCCGCCTTGACAGGATGCTGATCGATTTGCTGGTCTATTCCCGCGCGGGACGCATGCAGGTTGTCAAATCTGTTGATCTGGCCGAAGCGATTGCGGTTGTTCTGGAACAGTTGACCATCCCCCCCGGATTCGAAATCGACCTGGATCTCAAATGTGCCGAAATTCGCATGGGAGACCGGGATATTCTGACGCTGTTTTCCGCGCTGATTTCGAACTCGGTCAAACATCACGATATGAATGAAGGAAAGGTAACGATCACCTCGGTGCAGAAAGCGGGCGACTGCATCATAACCGTTACTGACGACGGGCCGGGAATCCCGGAGAAGTACCGCGAACGGGTTTTTGAAATCATGACCACCCTCAAGCCCAGAGATGAGATCGAGGGCAGCGGTATGGGCCTGGCCCTTGTCCGCAAGATTGTCGATATCTACGGCGGCCAGATTTCCTGGCTGTCCGGCCCGGCAGAGCGCGGCACATCCATCCAGCTGACTTTCCCGATCTGAATTTCTCCTGACCGAACGCCGGGGGAATTCCAGGCTACCGACACCTGCTTGGCACAAGGATTCAACCTGGTTGCAGACCGTCAACCGTCACGGACTTCTTCCAGGCGGCGGTTGCGGTTTTCCACGTCCGCTATTCGATTTGTGGCTTCTGGCCCCATCCGGCCCGCCAGCATCCCGATCATCGTCTCTGCCAGAAAAACCGTGGCGACATAGGAGGAATAGAAATGCGGGCTTTCGGATTTAACCAGAAACCCCGTATCGGCGAAGCGCAGCGCGGGGCAGGCATGGCTATCGGTGATGACGATCACGAAGGCGCCGCTCTTCTTGGCGATCTCGGCCGCCAGCAAGGCTTTGCGGGCGAAGGGTGGTTTGGTGAGGATGACAATCGCATCCCCTTTCTGCATCCCGGCCAGTCCACTGCCCAAGGACCCTCCCGCGCGGTCCGCCATATGCCATTTGTCGCTTATGAAGCTTGCCATGTAGTGCATGTATTCCGCGATCCCTGCTGATCCCAGCGCCCCCAAAACCAGCACCTTCCGGGCGTCATGCAACCGTTCCACGGTCGTCTTTAGCTGTTCGCGATCAATCGTCTCCTCAAGCGTCGCGAGATTGCCAAGACAGGCCTGCCGGTGTTCCTGAAAAAGATCCAGCGTGCCTGCTTCGTGATCGTGCCACAGGCGATCCGCCCGGTCGGCAAAACTGTTCACCCGGCGGTCGATCTTTCCGCGCATGATTTCGCGGATCTCCTCGAAACCGTCATAGCCCAAAACCCGCGCAAGCCGCGAAAATGTCGCCGGTGCCAGACCTGCTTCACCGGCCACGGATCGCAGGCTGCGCGTGGCGACCGGCACCGGGTTCGCGGCGATGAAATCCCCGGCTTCGCGCAACCGCGCGCTCAACTCTTCATAATTCCGGGCCAGTCTCTGTTCAAACGATGGATCCAACGCGATGCCTGCCTCTTTTCGTAACACTTTGTGAATGTTTCAGATGTTTCACATATTGTCAAATCTTGATCCATATGTTTCAAATAATGCGATCAGGAGATTGCCATGAACCACGTATTTCCAAGACATACGAAATCCCTTCCTCCAATTGCCGTGCGCGGAGAAGGTGCCTATCTGTTCGACGCCTCGGGCAAACAGTATCTTGACGGCTCCGGCGGGGCTGCGGTGTCATGCCTTGGGCATTCTGACCCAGACGTTATCGCCGCGATCAAGGCACAGATCGACAACATGGCCTTTGCCCATACCGGGTTTTTCACCTCGGACGCCGCCGAATCCCTTGCCGACCGGCTGATTGCCCATGCGCCCGGTGATCTGGACCGGGTCTATTTCGTCTCGGGCGGGTCCGAGGCAGTCGAGGCAGCGCTGAAACTGGCGCGGCAATATTTCCTGGAAATCGGACAGCCCGAGAGGTCGCGTTTCATTGCCCGGCGTCAGAGCTACCACGGCAATACCCTGGCCGCGCTGGCAACGGGCGGGAACGCCTGGCGCAAGGAACCCTTTGCCCCGCTTATGATCGATACCTCGCATATCGCGCCCTGCTACGAATATCGCGACCGTGCCGAGGGCGAAACGCCCGAAGCCTACGGTCAGCGCGCCGCCAACGAACTGGAACGGGAACTGCAGCGGGTCGGGCCCGAGAACGTCATCGCCTTCATCGCCGAACCCGTCGTCGGCGCGACGGCGGGCGCGGTCCCGCCCGCACCTGGATATTTCAAGCGCATCCGCGAGATCTGCGATCAGCACGGCATCCTGTTGATCCTGGACGAAGTGATGTGCGGTATGGGACGCACCGGCAGTTTCTTTGCCTGCGAACAGGACGGCATCAGCCCCGATATCGTGACCATCGCCAAGGGCCTTGGCGCCGGCTATCAGCCGATCGGCGCGACGCTGTGCACGCGCAAGATTTATCAGGCGATCGAAGACGGTTCGGGCTTTTTCCAGCACGGCCACACCTATGTGGGCCACCCGACCGCCTGCGCCGCTGCCGATGTCGTCGTGTCCAAGCTGACCGACGGCGGCATGACCGGGCGCGCGAAGATCATGGGGGCAAAGCTGGACGAGGCGCTGAAGACCGCCTTTGGTCAGCACCCGCATATCGGTGACATCCGCGGGCGCGGCATGTTCCGCGGCATCGAAATCGTCGAAGATCGCGACAGCAAGAAACCCTTCGATTCCTCGCTGGCCATGCACAAGAAGCTCAAGAAAGCCTGTTTCGAAGCCGGGCTGGTCTGTTATCCGATGGGGGGCACGATAGACGGCAAACAAGGGGATCACATCCTGCTGGCCCCGCCCTTCATAGTGACCGATGCGCAGATTGACGAACTGGTTTCAAAACTCGACATCGCCTTCCAGAACGTATTGACATGAACCCGCTGCCCCGGCTGATGGTCGCGCCCAACGGGGCACGGCTTGGAAAATCAGACCACCCCGCCATCCCGCTGACACTGGATGAGATCGTCAAGACCGCGCGCGCCTGCCATCTGGCGGGTGCGGATGGGCTGCACCTGCATCTGCGCGATACCCGGGGCGCACATGTTCTGGATAGCGGCATGTATCGGGAGGCCCTGGCGGAACTGGGTCGCGCAACACCCGAGATGGCCGTTCAGATCACCACCGAGGCGGTTGGTATCTACGGGCCCGATCATCAGCGTGACGTTGCGCTGAACGCTGGCGCGTCGCTTGTCTCTGCCTCGATCCGGGAAATCATGACCGATACCGATCGCCGCACCATCCATCGGTTCTTCGAAGATGCCCGGGCGGCAGAGATTGCCCTTCAGCTCATCCTCTATGACCTGGCGGATGTCAAGCTGCTGAAATCCGTCATGCCGCCCGGAATGTTCAATGCGGCAGACCTGCAGGTCCTTTTTGTGCTGGGGCGGTACACTACCGACCGTGACAGCCGCCCGACCGATCTGCAGCCGTTTTTGGCATGGAAGGACACCGAAGGCTGGCACCCCGACTGGGCGGTCTGCGCATTCGGGCGCGGTGAAACCGCTTGTCTGAAATACGCCGATGCCAAGGGCGGGAAACTGCGGGTCGGCTTCGAAAACTCGATCTGGTCGCAGGATGGCACGATTGCGCAGGACAACGCGCAACGGGTGCGCGAAATCGCCGACGCAAAGGCAAACAGGGATGCGGCCTGACGGTTGCGCCGGCTAAAAATCTTCCGAAACCCTTGCCAAGCACGGTCCAGGCTTTACAGGGTAGGGCGCAGTATCCCTGCCCGGTGACGAAAGGATCGAGAATGGCAAACCACCTCTACAAGAACGATCTTCCCGACGGGCTGGACCTGGGGCCGGTGGTCGCCATTGATTGCGAGACCATGGGGCTGAACCCGCACCGCGACCGCCTGTGCGTGGTGCAGATGTCAGGCGGTGACGGCGATGCGCATCTTGTGCAGATCGCGCAGGGACAATCTGCGGCACCGAACCTGGCCGCGATGCTGGAAAACCCCGATGTGCTGAAACTCTTTCATTTCGGCCGGTTCGACATCGCCGCCATGTACAATGCCTTCGGCGCGCTGGCCGCGCCCGTCTACTGCACGAAGATCGCCAGCAAACTGATCCGCACCTACACCGACCGCCACGGGCTGAAGAACCTGTTGCAGGAGTTGCTGAACGTCGATGTTTCCAAGCAACAGCAATCGTCGGATTGGGGCGCGGACAAACTGACCGAGGCACAGCTGGATTATGCCGCGTCGGATGTCCTGTATCTGCACCAGCTGCGCGACGCGCTTGATGAACGGCTGGAACGCGAAGGCCGGGCAGAGCTGGCCCGGTCCTGTTTCGATTTCCTGCCAGCCCGCGCGAAGCTGGACCTTGCAGGCTGGCCCGAGATCGACATCTTTGCGCACTGATGGCCCTGTCGGACAATCTCTACTCGCGCGTCGTCGCATGGATGAAGATCATCCTGCCCCTAGCCGCGCTTGGCATATTGTCCACGCTCTTTCTGATCTCGCGCACGATTGATCCGACCGAGTCGATACCCATCGCGCAGATCGACCTGGAACAGCGCGCGCAGGAACTGGGGGCGACGAACCCGTCCTTTGCCGGCGTCACCGACAGCGGCGATCAGGTGACATTCCGGTCGGTACGCGCCCGGCCCGACCCCGAGGACCCCGAGCACCTGTTGGCGACGGATGTGACCGCCCGGCTGAACCTTACGTCCGGCACCATCGTTGACATCCGGTCGGACAATGCCGACATGCATCAAAGCAAGATGACCGCAACGCTGGATGGCAATGTGCACATAAACACCACGACCGGTTACGTGATGACAACGGATACCCTGTGGACGCGGATGGATGAGCTTTATGCCGAAACGCCGGGCCAGGTGGAGGGCACCGGCCCGCCAGGTGACCTGACTGCGGGCAAAATGCTACTGACGACGAATCCCGAAACCGGCCAGGCAGAATTGCTTTTTACAGGGGGTGTCAAACTGATATACACTCCGCAGGAACCCAAGGATTAATTCCCGTGCACCTTTTCAGAAACCTGGCATTGGCATTCTGCATCTCTGCCGCGCCGGCAAGTTTGCTGGCACAGGGCGCCCAGATAGCGTTTGGCAATGCGCCGCAGGACAGCAACCTGCCGGTCGAAGTGACCTCGGACAATCTGAATGTGAATCAGAATGACGGCACGGCGATCTTCACCGGCAATGTCCTGATCGGCCAGGGCGAAATGCGCCTGTCGGCCCCCCGGGTGCTGGTCGTCTACCTTGAGGATGAGAGCGGCATCGAAAGCCTCAACGCAACCGGAGGCGTAACGCTTGTCAGTGGCGAAGACGCCGCCGAGGCCCGTCAGGCAGACTATAACGTTCAGACCGGCCTGATCGAAATGTATGGCGACGTGCTGCTGATACAGGGGCGGAACGCCCTGACCGGCGACAAGATGTTCATCGACACCAAGGCCGGCACCGCCCGCGTCACAGGGCGAGTCAAAACCGTTCTGAACCCCGAATCCGAGACCGAGTAATGGTACAGCCCGAATTGACGATTGCGCACCAGAACAGCGGGCTGCAGATCGAAAACCTCAGAAAAAGCTACGCCAAGCGGGTCGTGATCCGCGATGTATCCCTCAACCTGAACCAGGGTGAGGTGGTGGCCCTGCTGGGCCCGAACGGATCTGGCAAGACCACGACGTTCTACGCCGTTGCCGGGCTGGTCTATCCCGAGGGCGGTCATGTCACGATTGACGGGCGCGAGGTGACCAACCTGCCGATGTATCGCCGGGCCAAGCTGGGCATCGGCTACCTGCCACAGGAGATGTCGATTTTCCGCGGCATGTCGGTCGAAGACAACATCATGGCTATTCTCGATATATCGGTGTCGCAACGGCACAAGCGCCGCGAACGGCTCGAAGAACTGCTTTCGGAGTTTTCGATCGAGCATTTGCGCCGCGCACCCGCGCTTGCCCTGTCCGGCGGTGAACGCCGCCGGGTCGAGATTGCCCGCTGCCTGGCAGCGTATCCGAAATATCTTCTGCTGGATGAACCCTTTGCCGGGGTCGACCCGATCTCGGTCGGCGACATACGGCACCTGGTCGCCGATCTGAAGAAACGCGGTATCGGCGTCCTGATCACGGATCACAATGTTCGCGAAACGCTGGAAATCGTTGATCGCGCGTATATTTTGCACGATGGAAAGGTGCTGATGTCGGGCAATCCCGACGAGGTGGTCGAGAATGAAAACGTGCGCCGCGTCTATCTGGGCGACAATTTCCGCATTTCCTGATTGCCGGATATTCCGCCGATTTAGCCCTCGGGATTAACCTGTCCTGCATTGACATCCAGTGCAAAACGGGCGTCAATTGGTACATGGCATTTGTGTATCGCGAATTGTCCCCCCGATTCTCCCCGCTTTACGGGCCGGGTTACGGACAAGCATATCGAATGCCCTTTTACCGCATTCGGAGCTGAACTCAGGCCAAGGTGCCCGGCACCCGGCCCGCTGCCGAACTGTCATATGAAGGAGACAAGATGCGCTATCAAATCAGTGGGAAACAGATCGATATCGGCGAGGCGCTGCAAACCCATGTAAAGGAGGAGCTGGGCGCCGCGGTAGCCAAATATGCGCAACGGCCGACCGATGCACATGTCACCTTTTCGAAAAGCGCCAACGAATTTGTCTGCGAATCCGTTGTTCATCTGTCCACCGGCCTGACAGCGCAAGCCAAGGCCCATGCGCATGAAATCTACGCGGCTTTCGATTCCTGCTGCGACAAGATGGAGAAACAACTGCGCCGATACAAGCGCAGGTTGAAAGATCACCATAACAATCGGTCAGAACCGGTTGAAATCTCCGGGGCGTCCTCTTATATCCTCGCCTCGGAAGGCGAAGAAGCAGAATCAGAACCCGATAGCCTGCAACCGATCATCGTCGCAGAGATGGAGATGAACATCCCCTCTCTGTCAGTGGGTGAGGCCGTGATGCAGATGGAGCTTGCCGGGGCCCCTGTTCTGGTTTTTCGAAAAGAGGGCAAGGATGGGTTGAATGTGGTCTACCGCCGCGACGACGGCAACATAGGCTGGATTGATCCGTAAGTCAGGGATTTGGGCACAGCTCTGATCCTGTCGGAGCGACAAGAAAATATGACCATGTCAGTTATCCTCAAACCTGAGGCCGTACGCGTTCTTTCATCTGCCAGCAGCAAGAAGCGGCTGCTTCATGAGATCGGCGGCATCGCCGAGCAGGCATATGGTATCGACCAGTCCGCGGTGATCGAAGCGCTGCACGAGCGCGAGAGTCTTGGGCCAACCGGCGTAGGCAAGGGCGTTGCCCTGCCCCATGCCCGCGTCGACGGCCTGGACCAAGTCGTCGGAGCACTGGTTCTGCTGGACACGCCGATTGATTTCGATGCGGTCGACCGGCAACCTGTCGATCTGGCCTTTGCCCTGTTCGCACCGCGCGAAGCGGGCGTTGAGCACCTCAAGGCGCTTGCATTGGTATCGCGTACCCTGCGCGACGCGTCGATCTGCGCGAAGCTGCGGGCCAACCATGACCCGGCGACGCTCTACACGATCGTCACCGAAGCTCAGGCGGTTCAAGCCGCCTGAAACGCCGCTAACCCCAGGCCTCGAACCCGAACATCATGTAGTCGCGCTGATAGGCGGCTTTGGTCAGGCTCTCGATTTCCGCATCATAAATCTCCGAAAGCGGTATCGGCCCGTCTGGTGCCGCCGTCCGCGGCGCCGGTGGCTCGGGGTAACCGACCTGCCGGGCAAGGGCGCCAAGATCATCCTGCATCTCCTCCTCGCGGATCAGCATGTCCGGCACCGAAAACCGTGCCATGCCCTGGATGACCGAGCTTTGCGTGGCCCAGTGCGCATCGACCCGCAGCCCCGTCTGGCCTGACAGGTTGGCACGCAGAAACTCCAGAAAGGCAGCGAAGGCCTGACGGTGCGCACGCCTGTCATAGGCCGCGTCCGGCCCGCCACCGGGAATCGGCAGCTTGTGAAAGTTCCGCAATGTCCTGCGGATGTCGGCAAAGGCCTCATCGTCCGGTGTCAGGATCTTGCGGCAAAACGCCGAATGGGCCCGGGCCACCGGATGGCGGATTACGGTGAAACTGCGATGCCGGCCTGATTTTCGTTTCCACTGGCGCAGCAGCTTCTGGTTCCAGTGTCGCGGCAGCTCTTCAGCCGCGCCCCCGTCAAGCGCCGCAAGCCAGTCACAGACCTCATCCTCGGGGCCCGAGCGGATTGGCATATAAAGCAGGGGTGCCTTGGCCCCGGTCACATAGCCGGGCACCGCAGCGCCACGATCGGGTTCGAAATTGGGCGTCCGCGACAAGTTGAAGAAATCGGTCCGGGCCAACGCCTCTTCCATTTCTTGGTAATTCGACACCTTGCTCTGCAGGGGTTTCGGATTCTGTTTCTTGAGCGACGCATCGAGCCGCTCCAGCTGCACCCCGGAGCCCAGAAACCGGGCGAGGCCATTGATGACATCGACATCCTTCAGGCTTTCGTAGGACAGGTAATATGCCGTCTGCCCGGTGATCTGCAGACAGTTCATCAGATGCACCTGAAATTCCTGCAGCTCCCCCAGGTGCTGTTCGAACTCGGCCACGTCGAAATGGATTCTGCTGTCGCGATGGCGCTTGACGTTGGTCAATTTCCACTGACCGGTCGCCTGGGCGATCTTCCACGAAACGTAGCTTTCCAGCGGGTTCCGGGTCAGCACCACCTTGGCGCAGCGTGGATCGTCGAGGCAAAGCTCCAGCGCCCGCGCATCATGGTCGTGAAAGAACCGAAATCCGCCAAGCCCGCCAGAGCCGGACTTGACCGTGTCGATCAGGCGCTGCGGATCGGCGTCGCGCATCGCCTGCGTAACGCCCAGGATTTCGGTCTGGTTGGGATAGCCGATGAAATGCGGATTGAACGCCTCGCCATGGCATTCGATATCCGCGAACCGGTTCAGGTTCGCCTCAAGGAAATTCGACCCGGTGCGCATCTCGGCAAAAATGACGAAGTAATCGAATTTGCCGCTCATCCTGCTTTATCGCACCAGATAGGGTTTGCGCTTGCTTTGCGCTGGTTCGTTGTGGTCCTGGGTCACCGGGAAATCGCCCATCAGATAGGGGTGCATCCCCTGGTTCTTGAGGTTCTGCAGGAACTGTCCGAAACCCTTCAGATCGGCCATTTTCGGGACTTCAGCCAAACCGCGTACCTGGTTCTGGCCGATTTCGTCGACGATGGTTTGCAGCGGCTCCATCGGGGCCTCGATGAATTCGGCCATGGTCCAAATCCGCACCCGCGCCTTGGTCCAGTTGGACCGCAGAGTATTGAGATGCGTGCTTTCGATCTGCTGCAACAATGCCGCCTCACGCCGGAGATCCGAGAAATTGCGGTTCGACTGAAACAGTGGCACAGCCCAGGCCCCGGTGATGACGGACACCTGCGCGTTCGGATCCTTGGCGATATCCCATTCGATGGCCTGATTGTCACGCGGCCCGAACTGGAAACATTGCCGTTCCCCGCGTGTATTCCAGATCAGATTCGCCAGGAAGGCGCGGGGATTATAGTCCCGCAGCGTGGCACTGTCGCTGAGCGCGCCATTGATCACCGACTGACCATCCGCGAACTCTGCACGGTCCGGGGCAAAGAGATGGCCGTGCACGCGCATGCCCGTTGCCCTGGCAAGCCAGGTCTCAAAGTTTTCGAACAGGTCGCTGAATCCCTCGAACACAGAATACTGACCGCAGGTGAGGCCATTTTCCCTGGTTTCGACCGGAAAGCGGCTCTGCATGTAAAGGCCGGCGCGCCCGCGGGTGCGCCGTTCGACCGCTTTGGAAAAGATGCGGTCGATCTTGCCCGGGTTGGGCTCGGTCCGTTTCATGCTGCCCGACTGATCCGTCAGGAAAGCGGTATATAGCCGGTCCGCGAAGGGCCAAATTTTCCGCGCCACGAAACAATCCGACCGGCGCAGCAATTGCAGGTGATCGTCATAGAAGATATGCGGTTTTCCCTGATAGTCGAACTTCGACAAGGTCAGCGACCGGCTTTCTATCTGGCGTGAATAGAGCCGCGCCAATGTCTGAAAATAACTCTCATCGGGGATCCAGACCTTGCTGAAATAGCGATCATAAGTCTCCCGTTCGGGATCCTGCAGGATGGCCGACAGGGTCTGGCGCGTCAGGCACCACCACTGGCTGCCCATATGCGGAACGATCCCGTTCGGGATCTTGCGCTTGAAACCGATGAAACGCTGCAACGCGACGTAGCGGTCGAACAGAACCTTGTTCTTGCGCCATGAAAACGGGAACCGCATCGTGAACCGTTCCTGATCCAGTCCACCAATCGTCCAGGGCACATCCGCCGTGGTCGCGGATTCGATGAAATCCGTGTGCGGGCGCTCGTCCAGGTAATCCAACAGCTCCTGCACCGGGCGCAGCGGCACGCATGACCCCGACGCCAGGTAGACATGCCTGACATCGGGAAACGCCTCCAGCATCATCTCGGACGCAGCTTGCGTGGCCGCGACCAGCCCCCAGGTGCCCCATTCGCAGCGGTGCCGTTTGCTGAACCGGACATCCGGTACATCGGAAAGCGCCTGGACGAAGTCGTTATATTCCTTGCGCGGCACGCATTTGTCAGCGTGTATCACCAGCGGACAACCGGCGGCCGACCAGTGCCGAACCAGCTGCTCGGCACGATCGAAGGCCGTATGGACCAGCATGACGATCCCGACACTCACGCGCGCTGCCCTTTCCTCATGCCCAGTTCCCCTTGGACATCAGTCCGAGGATTTCCAATTGGCGCCAGTTTATATATTTTTCCGACCATTTGCACCAAAGCTCTGGATTTTCACACAAACGCTCGGCATAGGCCCGGTATTCAACGCCCGATGAATAGTGCTGCCTGCGCTCCAGCTCTTCTTTCGCCTTTTCGGTAAACGTATCGATGAACTTGGCATGAAGGAGTACGCCGCTGGCCTGCTCGCCGCCCCATTCATCGTAAACCAGGTTCAGCCCCCGCGGCAGCAGCATGTGGGTCGAGCTGACATAGGCATAGCGCCGGTTCCACTTGACCAGTGGAATCTTGTTCAGCGCCGGCGCCTTTTTCGGCGCATCGGGAAAGAAAACGCGCGCGCGGGGTCCGCCCTGAATCCAAAGGTTGCCATAAAACGGGTTCTTTTCGATCGTGTAATTTCCCGGATCGAACCAACTGGCGATTTCGATCGGGTTCTGACCCTGCTTGTAAGGCACCGCGTCGATCCGGCCCTTGGGATACATGTCCAGCAGCATCGCCCCGAATGACCGTACCTGGCTTACATCCAGCCAGTCGGTCAGCGCGCGGATCGGACGCGTATCGCAGAAGGGATAGACAAACAGCTCGTCAGGGTCGACCACCAGCGTCCAGTGACCATGCGCGTACTTGTGCTGCAGCCAGTTGAGCCAATCGACGCCGAAACGGGCCCCCTTGTAGCTGGCCCGCGTCGTCCACAGGGACACGTCGCCCTGACTGGCCAGGTATTCGCGCCCGCCATCGCTGCTGTAATTGTCAACGATCAGGAAATGCGACACTCCCAGATCGCGGTAATACTGCAAGAAATACGGCAGGCGGATCATCTCGTCACGCAGGGTGCAGAACAGCAGGATGTCGCCGGGCCGTATCGCATCGGTCCTGTTGGCAATGGGCCGCAGCGAAAAATGCTTGCGAAAGGCGCGGATCTTGATCCTTTTTCGGCGCAATCGCATACGGTATGATTGCAAAAGGCTCACGCGTTATCTCTCCGGTCCATAGGCGGCATTCGCATCAGTATTTAACCAAGCACGATTAACCAAACCTTGTGCCGGAACGGATTCCACGGAGCGGTTGCCTTGCAACGGGCTGCGAACGAGATAGCGATCACCCAAGCCGACCACCCTGAACCTGTTTTGCATACAGTTCATAGCCAGTTTCCCTTGGACATCAATCCCATCGCCTCCAACTGGCTCCACGAGATAAGTTTGGTGGAGCTTTCGCACCACAGGTCGGGATCGGCGGAAAGGCTGTCGTAATAGCTGTCATAGAGCCTGCTATTGGCAAAATGCTCGCGCCGGTGCTTTTCTTCGACCGAACGCTCAAGCACGACAGGCAAGAATTTCGAATGCAGCAGGATGCCGGATGCAACCTCGCCACCCAGCGTGTCAAAGACATGGTTCAGGCGTCGCGGCAGCAGGGAGTGGGTTGAACTGACATAGGCGTAGCGCCGGTTCCACTTTACCAAGGGTGCCTTGCTCATCGTCGGCGCACGGCGCGGTCGATCCGCGAAGAAAGCGCGCGCGCGGACGCCGCCCTGTATCCAGAGGTTTTGCAGATCCGGCTTGCGCGTGGCCCAGTAATTATCACCGTCAAACCAACAAAGCGCTTCAAACGGGTCATCGCCGGGTGCATAGCTATGCTCGCTCAACCGGCCCTTGGGATACATGTCCAGCATTAGCGCGCCAAACGATTGGCGGCCGCTCTGCTCCAGCCATTCTGTCAACGCGGACAGCGGGCGCGTATCGTGATGCGGGTAGATAAATATCTCGTCCGCATCCAGGGTCAGGCACCAATGACCATGACCGTAGCGCATCAAAAGCCAGGTCAGCCAATCCATCCCGAAACGCGACAGCCGGTAGCTGTCTTGCGTGAACCAGAGTGAAACGTCTGGTTGCTCTTTGAGGAAGTCCCCGGTGCCATCGGTGCTGTCATTATCGACAAACAGAAAATGCCCGGCGCCAAGCCGCCTGTGATGTTCCAGAAAATAAGGCAGGCGCACGATCTCGTTGCGCACGGTCGAGGCTACAAGAATTTGCTGCGGACGTATCTGCGCGCTTCGGTCGATCACCGATCTTAGCTGTCGCCGTTTGCGGAGCGCACGGAACAACAGGCGCCGACGCTTCCATCGCAGCCGGTATGCGCGTGCAAGCTCCCTCATATCCATCTGGTCAAACGCCTGTAATCCGCCGCCTCACCGACAGAATCGGCGTTATTTGCCGTAATGTCCAGATTGGTGCCAGCGCCAGGCATCTGCGATCATCTGCTTCATCGTCGACCGCCGCGGTTGCCAGCCCAGTTCCGCCTCGGCCCGGGACGAGCCCGAGACAAGCTTGGTGCTGTCACCGGGGCGGCGTGGCCCTTCGACAACCGGCACGTCGCGATTGGTGACGGCGGCAGACTGGTCAATGACCTCGCGCACCGAGAAACCGGTGCCGGTGCCCAGGTTGAAGACGCGGCTGGCCTTGCCCTCCTCCAGCCATTTCACGCCCAGCACATGGGCATCAACCAGATCCATCACATGGACGTAATCCCGGATGCAGGTGCCATCGGGCGTGTCGTAATCGGTCCCGAATATCGTCAGCGCATCGCGCCTGCCGTCCACCACGTCCAGTAGCAGCGGCACCAGATGAGTCTCGGGCTGGTGAAACTCGCCCACTTCCGCCTCGGGGTCGGCCCCGGCCACATTGAAATAGCGGAAGATCACATGACGCATTCCATGGGCGGTCTCGAAATCGCGCAGGATATCCTCGATCGCGCGCTTGCTGGCGCCATAGGCATTGATCGGGTTCTGGGCACAATCTTCGTCCAATACCACGTTGTCCTGGTCGCCATAGGTCGCACAGGTCGACGAGAAGACCACGTTCAGGCATCCCGCCTGCACTGCGGCCTGAAACAGGGTCAGGGAGCCCGAGACGTTGTTGTGCCAATAGAGCCCGGGTTCGCGAATGCTTTCGCCGACCTGGCTGAGCGCGGCAAAATGCACGATGGCTTCGGGTTGGTAGGCAGCAAAAATCTGGTCCAGACGCGCCCGGTCATTCAGGTCGCCTTTCTCGAAGGGGCCGAATTTCACGGCCTCTTCCCAACCGGTGCTGAGATTGTCGTAGGTGACGGGCGTGTAACCGGCGGCCTTCAGAACCTTGCAGGCATGTGACCCGATATATCCGGCACCGCCGGTGACAAGGATATTGCTCAACGCCGGCCCCCGGAACTTTACTGCGCGGCCTTTTCCGAATGGACGATGTCATTCAGATAGCCCCAGAGGTCATCGCGCAGCTCGTCGCGCGCCAGAGCAAAGGCAACTGTCGCCTGCAGGAATCCGGCCTTGGATCCGCAATCGAACCGCTGGCCCTTGAAGCGATAGCCAAACACTTCCTCACCATCTTCGCGGGCATCGGCAATCGCGTCGGTCAACTGAATCTCGCCACCGGCACCGGTGCGCTTCTTGTTCAGCTTCTGCAGGACCGTGGGCGTCAGGATATAGCGGCCGATCACCGCCAGGTTCGACGGCGCCGTTCCCATCGGCGGCTTTTCGACCATGCCCTTGGTCGACACGATCGACCCCATGTCTTCCTTGATGTCCAGAACACCGTAGGACGACGCCTGATCCTCGGGCACTTCCATCGCGGCGACGATATTGCCCTGGGTTTCCTCGAAAGCTTCGACCATCTGCGCCAGGCAGGGCTTGTCGGCGGCAATCACGTCATCGGGCAGGATCACGGCGAAAGGTTCATTGGCAATCAGACGACGCGCGCACCAGACCGCATGGCCCAGGCCAAGCGGCTTGTGCTGACGCATATAGGCGATCTCACCGCTGTCCATGTTGGTATTCTTGAGAATCTCCAGCAGTTCGTCCTTGCCCTTGCGGCGCAATTCCTGCTCCAGCTGAGGGGCGGTGTCAAAATAATCCTCCAGCGCGCCCTTGCCGCGCGAGGTGACAAAGATGAATTCCTTGATGCCTGCGGCGCGCGCTTCGTCGATGGCGTATTGCACCAGCGGGCGGTCGACCAGCGTCATGATTTCCTTCGGCACGGATTTCGTGGCCGGAAGGAATCGCGTCCCCAGCCCCGCCACCGGAAAAATCGCCTTGGTCACCTTTTTCCGCATTGCCTGCTCCTCAATGCTTAAGTGTTTCATCAGCCTATACTACAAACCCAATATTTGTGTGAAGATTAGGGGGAAAATTAGGCATTTTTGATTCTACGGCCCCGTGGCCCGGTTGAAAAGCAGCTTTCCGCCGCCCATCGCCGGGGAATCGCGGGAATTTCGCCCATTGTTCAAAAACTTCTTTACTACGCCATTGCCATTTCTTTCATCATCGCCTCGATCCGCGGCACGTCTTCGGGGTTGTTCAACTCCCAGAACTGACGTCCGCGCGCATCCACCTCGACGCACAAGATCGCCCGCCGGTTTTCCAGAAACCGCAACTGTTCCAGCCCTTCAAGCGTCTCGACCGGACCGGCGGGCCAGCGGCGGTAATCCGACAATGCCTGCGGCCGGTAGGCATAGACACCGACATGGTGAAACACTGGTGTTTCATCCTCATCGGCGTAGTTCCTGCCTGTATAAGGCACAACTTCCTTCGAGAAATAAAGCGCGTGGCGCTCGTGGCCGAACACCGCCGTGGTGCCGCCGACCCGGCCCTGCGCGCGGTCTTGCAGAAACCCGTTCAGCGCACGTCCGTCGCAACGCAGTACCGGCGTTGCGACAACGGCATCGGGGTCATTCTTCAGCCCCGCCACCAGATCTTCGACAAACCAATGCGGGGTCAGGGGCGCGTCGCCCTGCAGATTGACGACGATATCATAGCCGCCGCCCAGATTTTCCAACGCCTCGGCGCAGCGCTCGGTGCCGTTGCCACAGCTTTCCGAGGTCATCACGACCTCGGCGCCGAACGCCTGCGCCGCCGCACGTATGCGATCATCATCCGTGGCCACGACAACCCGGTCCACGCCCTTGACCTGTGTCGCCGCCTCCCAGGATCGCTGGATCAGGGATTTGCTTTCACCCGTGGCACCGGTCAGCGCAACCAGCGGCTTGCCCGGATAACGGGTCGAGGCGTAGCGCGCCGGGATGGCAACCAGAACGCTCATCACGCCTCCTTGAGGTCGACCTGGGGCGAATAGGCGATGAAGAACGGGTTGGCATACCCGTCCTTGCCATAGGTCAGCGGCTGATGATTGTCGAACCGCACGACCTTGCCACCCGCGCCGTGCAGCACCGCGTGGCCTGCGGCCGTATCCCATTCCATTGTCCGCCCCACGCGGGGATAGATATCGGCCTCGCCGGTGGCGATCAGGCAGAATTTCAGCGACGAGCCCGCGCTTTTCATGTCCTTGACCGCATATTTGCCGATGTAATCGTCGGTTGCCTGATCGCGGTGGGATTTGCTGGCCACGACCATCAGCGCGCTGTTATCGGGGTCGGACACGGCGATCGGCGAAAGCGCACCAATGGTCCCGCGCTCGAACGGGCCGGCCTCTTCGACCGCGCTGCCGTCGGCGCGGGTGAAGAACATCCGCTCCTTGGCGGGCGCATAGACAACGCCGCGCGTCGGCACGCCGTTATCGACATAGGCGATATTGACGGTGAAATCGCCGCGCCGGTGGATGAATTCCTTGGTACCGTCCAGCGGATCGACGATCAGGAAGGTATCGGCGTTCTGCCCATGCGAGGCGGCCTGCTCTTCGGTCACCAGCAACACATCCGGGAAGGCGGCGCGCAGCCCGGCCGAGATCAGCGCATCCGCCGCCTCGTCCGCTTCGGTTACCGGGCTGTCATCCGATTTCACCTTCACGTCGAAATCGTCGGCATTGTAGATCTCCATGATCTTGTCGCCGGCTTCCAGCGCCAGATCCCGCATCACAGTGACAAGCTTTTCGTAATCCAAATCGCAACTCCAGATATCGCGGTCATTCCCGCGTGTTGATAGTTTGTTCGGGGCCCCTTATGGTACGCCGCTAACGGGACAGCAAGAAATCCGTGCAAGAAATCGACATGAAGCCACGGGCAAGAGGCCATGTTCCAGCACGTAAGACCACGATCGAAACTGCATTCGGCAATCATGATCGTCGAGTTGATCTTTCATGCCGCCGTCCGCGATGTGCGCAAAGGTCACGGGAACGCGTTCTGGGCGTTGGCCAGCAGTATCCTGACCACCGTCATCTTTGTCCTGGCTTTCTATCTGATGTTCACCATCCTGGGCCTGAAGGGCGCAAAACTGCGCGGTGATTTCCTGCTCTACATGCTGTCGGGTGTTTTCCTGTACCTTACTCACATCAAGGCACTTGGCGCCGTTCTGGGCGCCGACGGCCCGTCATCCCCAATGATGCAGCACGCGCCGATGAATACGGTCGTGTCGATTTCGGGGGCTGCGCTCAGCGCGCTTTACATCCAGGTTCTGGCCGTGCTGGTGATCCTCTTCGTTTATCATGTCGGCGTGACCCCGTTCGAGATCTACAATCCGATTGCGGCTTTCGGGATGATCCTGATGGCGTGGTTTACCGGCGTTGCGGTGGGGCTGGTCCTCTTGGCGATAAGGCCCTGGTTTCCAGGCTTTGTCGCCATCTTCAAGACCGTCTATCAACGGGTCAACATGATTGCGTCGGGCAAGTTCTTCGTCGTCAACACGCTGCCCACCTTCATGCACAATTTCTTTGACTGGAATCCGCTTTTCCACATCATCGACCAGTGTCGCGGTTTTGTCTTCGTCAACTATTCGCCGCGATTTACCAGTGTCGAATACGCGCTGATCATCGGTGTTGTGCTGATTGTCCTCGGGCTGATGGGCGAATTCTACACCCGGCAATATGCCTCGCGCAGTTGGGAAGCGCGCCGGTAATCGCCGCTATTCCACCACCCGGCAGGTCAGGTTGATGCGCCCGCCCTTGGGCAATAGCGATGACGAGCCGAACTTGATCCGATCAACCCCGTGATAGGTCAATCGCGCTTCGCCGCCCATCACCACCACATCGCCGGATTGCAGCCAGATCGACTCGGTCTTGCCGCCGCGGGCCTGGTTGCCGATCCGAAACAGCCCCTCATCCCCCAGCGATACCGACAGGACCGGCCAGGTGAAATCGGCCTCGTCCCTGTCCTGATGCATCCCCATCCGTGCGCCCTCGCCATAGAAATTGATCAGGCAGCAATCGGGATCACGTGCATCACTGACCAATTCTCGCCAGATCGCCAGCACCGGAGCGGGGATCGCCGGCCATGCGCCGCCGCCCGGATGCCGATCCGCATAGCGATAGCCCGAGCGGTCCGATGTCCAGCCATATTTCCCGGCAGAGGTCATCCGCACCGACATGGGTTTGCCATAGGGGGTATCGGGCGAGAAGAGCGGCGCGGCAGCCACGATTTCCCGCAATTCGGCCAGCATCGCCCGCTGTCCGGCCGAATCCATCAACCCCTTGAAAACCCGGAATCCCCGGATGGTTATGGTCGGTGCGCGCATTTCACCTCCTCGGCAGCCTGATTTAGACGCATATTTAGCGCAAAATTGCAGAATCCGCCCCTTTGGAGCGGTTGCAGGGCGACTTTTGCCTGCCTATATACGCCCAGAAGCGCGGCAACCGAAAACCGGCGCCGCCAACGCATCGGAATCTGATGCCGAAAACGGGTCAGGTTCTGGAACATCGCCTAAGTCAGAAGGGATCAAAGAATATGGCCAAAGTCATCGGTATTGACCTCGGAACCACCAACTCCTGCGTTGCCATCATGGACGGTAGCCAGGCCCGCGTGATCGAAAACTCGGAAGGTGCCCGCACCACGCCCTCGATCGTCGCTTTCACGGATAACGAACGCCTTGTCGGCCAGCCCGCCAAGCGCCAGGCCGTCACCAACCCGGAAAACACCATCTTTGGCGTCAAGCGCCTGATCGGCCGCCGGGAGGATGACGCGGATCTGGCCAAGGACAAGAAGAACATGCCATTCAACGTCATCGACGGCGGCAATGGCGACGCCTGGGTCGAAGCCAAGGGCGAGAAATACAGCCCGGCGCAGATCTCGGCCGTGATCCTCGGCAAGATGAAAGAGACGGCCGAATCCTATCTGGGCGAGGAAGTCAGCCAGGCGGTCATCACCGTGCCTGCCTATTTCAACGACGCCCAGCGTCAGGCCACCAAGGACGCCGGCAAGATCGCGGGCCTCGAGGTGCTGCGCATCATCAACGAACCCACCGCTGCCGCGCTGGCCTATGGCCTGGACAAGGAAAACACCCATACCATCGCGGTCTACGACCTTGGCGGCGGTACCTTTGACGTCACCATCCTGGAAATCGACGATGGCCTCTTCGAGGTGAAGTCGACCAATGGTGACACCTTCCTGGGTGGTGAAGACTTTGACATGCGCATCGTCAACTACCTGGCGGATGAGTTCAAAAAGGAACACAGCGTCGACCTGACCAAGGACAAGATGGCGCTGCAGCGACTGAAAGAGGCCGCCGAGAAAGCCAAGATCGAGCTTTCCAGCAGCTCGCAGACCGAGATCAACCAGCCCTTCATCTCGATGGGTTCGGACGGTGCGCCGCTGCACATGGTCATGAAACTGACCCGTGCCAAGCTGGAATCGCTGGTTGGCGACCTGATCAAAGCGTCGATCAAACCGTGCCAGGCCGCGCTGAAAGATGCCGGCATGTCAGCCAACGAGGTGGATGAGATCGTCCTGGTTGGCGGTATGACCCGGATGCCCAAGGTGATCGAAGAGGTCACCAAGTTCTTCGGGAAAGAGCCGCACAAGGGTGTGAACCCCGATGAGGTTGTCGCCATGGGCGCGGCCATCCAGGCCGGTGTTCTGCAAGGTGACGTCAAGGACGTTGTGCTGCTTGACGTGACGCCGCTCAGCCTGGGCATCGAGACCCTGGGTGGTGTCTTCACGCGCCTCATCGACCGCAACACCACGATCCCGACCAACAAGAGCCAGATCTTCTCGACCGCGGAGGATAACCAGAACGCCGTGACGATCCGGGTTTTCCAGGGCGAGCGCGAAATGGCCGCGGACAACAAGATGCTGGGTCAGTTCAACCTCGAAGACATCCCGCCCGCGCCGCGCGGCATGCCGCAGATCGAGGTCGCGTTTGACATCGACGCCAACGGCATCGTCTCGGTTCATGCCAAGGACAAGGGCACCGGCAAGGAACAGAAGATCACGATCCAGGCCTCGGGTGGCCTCAGCGACGAGGACATCGAAAAGATGGTCAAGGACGCCGAGGAGAACGCCGAAGCCGACCGCGAACGCCGCGAACTGGTCGAAGCCAAGAACCAGGCGGAAAGCCTGATCAACTCGACCGAGAAATCGATGGAGGAACATTCCGACAAGGTCGATCCGACCACCATCGAGGCGATCGAGCTGGCCATCGCCGCGCTCAAGGACGAACTGGAAACCGACAATGCCGACAAGATCAAGTCGGGTATCCAGAACGTCACCGAAGCCGCGATGAAACTGGGCGAAGCCATCTACAAGGCCTCCCAGGAAGAAAGCGAAGACGAGCCGATGGCGGCGGATGAGGCCGGGGCCGGCGAAGACGATATCGTCGATGCCGACTTTGAGGATCTCGACGACGACAAGCGCGCCTGAGCAGCGCCTGACGGAACAATCGGGGCCGGGCCAGCAGCGACCGGCCCGGTCCCGAGCATTCCGGCATAAGGAGATCTCGTATGGCCAAACGTGACTATTACGAAGTGCTTGGATTATCCAAAGGCGCGTCGGCCGAGGACATCAAGAAAGCCTATCGCAAGAAGGCCAAAGAGCTTCACCCCGACCGTAACAAGGACAACCCGGATTCCGAGCGCCAGTTCAAGGAAGCGGGCGAGGCCTATGACGTTCTGAAAGACGCCGACAAGAAGGCGGCCTACGACCGGTTCGGCCATGCCGCGTTCGAAGGCGGCATGGGCGGTGGCGGCGGTCGTCCCGGCGGTGCCGGCCAGGGTGATTTCGCCAGCGCCTTTTCCGACGTGTTCGACGATCTGTTCGGCGATTTCATGGGCGGGCGCGGCGGTGCGGGCGGTGGCCGGCAACGGGCCGCGCGCGGTTCGGACCTGCGCTATAACCTGCGCGTCACGCTGGAAGAAGCCTTTACCGGCCTGCAGAAGACCATCAATGTACCCACCGCCGTGCAATGCGACGCCTGTGATGGCTCCGGCGCCGAAGGCGGGGCCGAGCCCTCGACCTGCCCGACCTGTTCGGGCATGGGCAAAGTGCGGGCGCAGCAGGGCTTCTTCACGGTCGAGCGTACCTGCCCCACCTGCTCGGGACTGGGCCAGATCATCAACAATCCGTGCAAATCCTGTCATGGCCAGGGCCGGGTGGAAAAAGACCGGGCGCTGTCCGTCAATATCCCGGCCGGGGTCGAAACCGGCACCCGCATCCGCCTTGCTGGCAATGGCGAGGCCGGGATGCGCGGCGGCCCGCCGGGGGATCTTTATATCTTCATCGACGTGGCACGGCATGACCTTTTCGAGCGGCAGGAAAACAACCTGTTCTGCCGCGTGCCGGTCTCGATGTCCGCCGCTGCCCTTGGCGGCGATATCGAGGTACCCACGATCGACGGCGGACGCAGCCGGGTCAAGATCCCCGCCGGCAGCCAATCCGGGCGGCAGATGCGCCTGCGCGGCAAGGGAATGCCGGCGCTGCGTGGCGGTGCCAGCGGTGACATGATGATCGAACTGGCGGTGGAAACTCCGGTCAACCTGACCTCCAAGCAAAAGGAATTGCTGCGCGAGTTCGAGGCCCTCAGCGAAGATAACAACCCCGAAAGCAAGAGCTTCTTTTCCTCGGTCAAATCCTTCTGGGACGCAATGAAAAGCTGAGCCTGCGACAGGCCGGTCAAACAGAGGGGGGCGCCGATCGGGCGCCCCCCTTTTTGTTGCAGGGCTGTTCGGGGTAACCTGTCGGAATTAACCTTTCGCTAACCCTGATGCGGCAGGTTTCCGACATGTCGCGCGATCCCGCCTTTTCGGAAAAACCCATGCCTCTGTTCGCAGGGGACGAGGCCATTGCGACCGAGGCGCTGGCGCCCGGCAGGCAGCCCTCCTACATCCGCGATCACCGCAAGCGGCTGCGCGACCGGTTCCTGTCTGGCGGGGCACAGGCGCTGCCGGATTACGAATTGCTGGAACTGGTGCTGTTCCGGGCCATCCCCCGGCGCGACGTGAAGCCACTGGCGCGGGCGCTGCTGGACCGGTTCGGGGATTTCAACGCCGTCCTGTCGGCCCCGTCGGATCAGCTGCGGGAGATCTCCGGCGTCGGCGATGCCGTGATCTGCGAATTGAAGATCATCGAGGCGGCGGCGCATCGTCTGTCGCGGGCACGGGTGATGCAGCGGCATGTGATCTCATCCTGGGATGCGCTGCTGGATTATTGCCACACCACGATGGCCCATCGCGAAACCGAACAGTTCCGGGTGTTCTACCTGGACCGCAAGAACGTGCTGATCGCGGATGAGGAACAGGCCAGCGGCACCGTGTATCATGTCCCTGTCTATCCTCGCGAGGTGGTCAAGCGCGCCCTGCACCACAATGCCAGCGCCCTGATCCTGGTACATAATCATCCCTCGGGCGATCCCACCCCGTCCGAGGCCGACATTTCCATGACGCGACAGGTGCAAAACGCGGCGGATGCCCTGGGCATCACCCTGCATGATCACATCATCGTCGGGAAATCCTGCGAACTCAGCTTTCGCTCACAGGGGTATCTCTAGGCCGGGTTTGCGCGTGATCTCAGGCGGCGCGTCCCGTCGGCGTATCAACGCACCCAGACCTCGACCCGGCGATTGACCTGACGGCCCCATGCGCTGTCGTCGCAGGCCATTGGCATCGCCTCCCCGAAGGCTTCGACACCCAGGTCGATCCGGTCCAGATTGGCGGTTTCGGCCGCCCGGGTGACAGCGGACTGGACCGCGGTGGCCCGGCGCATGGCGATGTTGCGGTTCGACGAGGCCGGACCTTCGCCATCGCTGAACCCCACGAATACCAGACGCCGCGCGTCATACAGCCCGATCTCCAGCGCGCGCGCCAGCTGCTGCACATTCGATCGTGATTGCGCATCCAACCGGGCGGAACCGGCCTCGAACCGGAAGGTGGTCGACAGGCGTTTCAGCGGCGCCAGCGTTTGCACCATCCGCTGAAGCTCGTCCAGCGGCACCTCGTCGCCCGCCCGCAGGATGGCATTGGCAAACCGGTCGCCCTGTTCGTCGATCCTGATCTCCTCGGGGGCCTGATCGACGAATCCGGCACGGCGGATGACCAACTGGGCGGAAGGATCGCGCATATAGGCAAGAAATTCCCGGATCAGTTTGGGAAACCGTCGCGCGGGAAGGTACAGGAACATCGGCGCGGTCAGCGGGTAATCCTCGGTCTTGACCGCGCGCCGCGTGGCGTTCAGGGCAAAACCGCAAGCGCCCTTCAGGGCCAGCTCCCACGTGTTCCCGATCTCGGACCGGCTGGTCACGCCCAGGGCAAAGGGATCATTGGCCACGGCATCGGCAAGGCTCTGGCTGTCCGCGTGGCGTATCGCACCCGGGGCCAGTTCCAGGCGTTGCGGCGCCAGCAGGCGGTCGACAGTCGCCTGGCCCAGACCGGAACGCGCGTCGTGCAGATGCACGCTGATCGGCGCGTTCGGGCCATCCAGAACGGTCCAGTTGTCGATTTCGCCCGACAGCACCTGGGCAAGCTGCGGCGTTGTGATCCCCTGGATCGGGTTGCTGGGCGCAACCACGGGAACCAGCGCATCCAGCGCCAGCACCCGGCTGCGCCCCGTCGCGGTCAGATTGCCCAGCCCCGCATCCAGCGCGCGCTTGACCTCGGTCGCGCGCGCCTCACGCAGCGTCATGGCGATATCGGCCTCATTGGCCAGAAGATCGGCGAACCCTTCATCGGTATTGGTCAGCTTGAAGGTGAATTCCCCCAGCAGCGAACCATCGACCTTGCTGGCAAGCGAAATCATGAAATGCCCGTCTGACAGCGTTTCGCGCCGCATCTCGTAATCGCCGCGAATGGCAAACGCTTCGATCAACGCTGGCATCAGCACGCGCCCCACGGTCGGCGCACCCGAAAACGTCACCCGCGCGATATAGTCTTCAAGGTTGGGACAACCGGGGCCCTCGCACAGCACGCCCGAACCGTCCACGGTCAACTCTCCGTAGATCGTTTCGACCCGGTAGAATTCGCCGTCGAACCCCAGCAGGTTTCCCGAAATTTCGACATCGCCGTCATGCGATTTCAGGGTCACATCCTGGGCCAGCGCCGTGCGTCCACCGATGGCGGCGAAAAGTGCGACGAATGCCGCCGCACACAGCATCTTCATATGATGACCCCCGAACGTCGCTGACTAGTTGCGTGCGATCTTCAGGTCATTCAACAGGTTTTTCAACACCAGATAGTCACCAACCGCGCTGCAATCGGGCATGGCAAGCACGACATCCTGCACTTTCAACGCACCACTGCCGCGCCGCTGGATAGTTTGTGCTTCGATGTCGCGATCACAATTTGCGCGGGTGACTTCCGCCTCGAGGCTCAGTTGGACCTCACCCGCGCGCGAGGTCATCCCCGAGGGAAAGCTGTAGACCTCGGCCATATGCGCATCCTGAAGGTCGCCGGCACCGTAACGCGCCAGGAACCCGCCCTCGCCGCGGGCCGCATCCGTCATGTCGCGGGCATCCCCGGCCCAGACATGGCCGGTGTCGTTGTATTCGGCACCGTATTCCAGCGCATGAATCTGGAACCCGCTATCGCCGGTCCACTGCACAACCACGCGGTCGTAATATTCAAGCGACGTGACCGTGGCCCTGGCCACGGCGCCGTCACCATTGGAAAAGGACACGACAAAGACCGCGTCGCTGGCAAGCGCGGGGACACTTAGAACACGCTTGCCAGCGTCACTGGTCACATCGGTGAACATCATGCCGTTGTGGTGTACCGTGAAACGGTCCCTGACCATGCAGGGCGCATCGATCTCAAGCGTCACCATCGCCGCGGCTGTCGGCGTTGCGGTTACCGAGTGGGTGCACGAAAACGTGGGTGCGGTTTCCTCGGCGGGCAGGTCTGCAATGGGGGCATCGGTTGACAATGCTGCCAGAACAACCGGTGTGTCAGGCAGGAAAACCGGCTCAGACGAAGGTGCGACCGGCAACGCCGATGTCAGCCGGATATCTGAGAGCTGCAATGGCACCGATCCGGCCTTGGACAAGGGCAGCATCACCACTTCGGGCGCCTCAAGATCATGTTGCTCGGCCGGCGTTTCCTGCGCATTGCTCTGCATCAGATACCCGATCCCCCAGGCACAGAACAGCGTTCCGCCTACGGTGATCACACGTCTGGGACTGATCTTGGTCTTGAACATGGCGCTTTCCCACACCTTAGCAAGGTCGGGTTAAGCATTAGTGATGGAACATGGCCGCCTTGTGGCAGGGTTGGGGTGTGAATCGGGCGGCCATGTGGCAGCGCGCCCGTCAGACCAGCCGGCCGTGGCAATGTTTGAACTTCTTGCCGGACCCGCAGGGACAGGCTTCGTTGCGACCGGGATTGCCCCAGGTCGACGGGTCGTCCTCGACAAACCCTTCGGCCGCGTTTGGCAGGGCGTTGCCCTCGGTCGCATCGGCAACGGCCTGCTCCATCGCCGCGCGCTGCTCGGCGACCTGGGCCATCATATCGCGTTGTTCTTCCTCGGTCATCGGCCGGATCTGCCCCAGTTTCTGGGTCACGTCCTGCCGCAGGCTGTCGAGCATCGATTCAAACAGCTGAAACGCCTCGTTCTTGTATTCGTTCAGCGGATCACGCTGCGCGTAGCCCCGGAATCCGACGACGCTGCGCAGATGTTCCAACGTCAGAAGATGCTCGCGCCACTTGCCGTCGATCGTCTGCAACAGCAGCTGCTTTTCGATCATCCGCATGTTTTCCGATCCGAATTGCACGGCCTTTTGTGCCATCATCTCGTCGGCGGCCTTCTCAAGGCGCTCTACGATATCCTCGTCGTCCACACCCTCTTCGGCGGCCCATTCCGTCACCGGCAGGTCCATGTTCAGGTTTTCGATCACCGCCGCCTTCAGCCCGTCGGTATCCCATTGATCGGCGTAGGTCTTGGGCGGCATGTAGGTATCCACAAGGTCGTCGATGACCTCATTGCGCATGTCCTTGACGATCCCCGACAGGTCACTGGCCCGCATGATGTCAAGACGCTGCTTGAAGATCACCTTGCGCTGTTCGTTCATCACGTCGTCGAATTTCAGCAGTTGCTTGCGGATGTCGAAGTTGCGCCCCTCAACCTTGGCCTGCGCCCGTTCGAGCGATTTGTTGACCCAGGGGTGGATGATCGCCTCACCTTCCTTCATGCCCAGACCGGACAGCACCTTTTCCAGCCGCTCCGAGCCGAAGATCCGCATCAGGTCGTCATCGAGGCTGAGGAAAAACGCCGACGTGCCCGGATCGCCCTGACGTCCCGACCGGCCGCGCAGCTGGTTGTCGATGCGGCGGCTTTCATGGCGCTCCGTGGCCAGCACGAACAGGCCACCGGCCTCAAGCACCTTCTGCTTTTCGTCGGCATGATCTGCCTCGATCTTGGCACGCAGGCCCTCGGGGTCGGTTTCCGGGTCGGCGGTCATCGCCTCCAGCACCTTCATCTCGACATTGCCGCCCAGCTGAATGTCGGTCCCGCGGCCGGCCATGTTGGTGGCGATGGTCACCGCGTTCAGCTTGCCCGCATCCGCCACGATCTGCGCCTCTTTCTCGTGCTGGCGCGCATTCAGGACGTTATGCTTGATCTTGGCCGAGGTCAGCAGCTGGCTGAGCATTTCGGATTTCTCGATCGAAGTCGTGCCGACCAGGATGGGTTGTCCCTTGGCATGGGCCTCCTGGATGGTTTCGAGGATCGCCTTGAACTTGTCCTCGGCGTTCCGGTAGACCTCGTCGTCGCGGTCCTCGCGGGCGATCGGCTTGTTGGTCGGCACCTCGACCACGCCCAGCCCGTAGATCTCTGCAAATTCCTCGGCCTCGGTCGCCGCCGTGCCGGTCATGCCGGCCAGGCGGTCATAGAGCCGGAAATAGTTCTGGAACGTGACCTGCGCCATGGTGACGTTTTCGGGTTGGATCTCGCAGCCTTCCTTGGCCTCGATCGCCTGGTGCAGCCCCTCGGACATGCGCCGTCCCGCCATCATCCGGCCGGTGAATTCGTCGATCAGCACGACCTCGCCGTCGCGCACGATATAATCCTTGTCCTTCGAGAAGATCTTGTGCGCCCGCAGGGCCTGGTTGACATGGTGCACGATCGTGGTGCTTTCGGGATCATAGAGCGATTGATCCTCGGGCAGCAGTTCATGCCTGCGCAAGACCTCTTCGAGGAACTCGTTGCCCTCATCGGTAAAGGTCGCGCTGCGGTTCTTTTCCTCGATCTTGTAATGTTCTTCGCCAAGCTCGGGGATCACCTTGTCGATCGCCACGTAAAGATCGCTGCGGTCCTGCGCCGGGCCCGAGATGATCAGCGGTGTCCGCGCCTCGTCGATCAGGATCGAGTCAACCTCGTCCACCACGGCAAAGTTATGGCCGCGCTGACTCATGTCCTCGAGGTTGGATTTCATGTTGTCGCGCAGATAGTCGAACCCAAGTTCGTTATTGGTGGCGTAGGTCACGTCGGCGGCATAGGCGGCCTTCTTTTCACCATCGGGTTGCTGCGGATAGACGACGCCCGTGGTCATGCCGAGCGCGGCATAGACCTTGCCCATCCATTCGCTGTCGCGGCGGGCCAGGTAATCGTTCACCGTCACGATATGCACGCCCTTGCCGGTCAGGGCGTTCAGATAGGCCGGGAAGGTCGCCACCAGCGTCTTGCCCTCGCCGGTCTTCATCTCGGAGATATTGCCCTGATGCAGAAAGATGCCACCCATCAGCTGGACATCGAACGCCCGCAGGCCAAGCGCCCGGCGCGCAGCTTCGCGGCAATTGGCAAAGGCCTCGGGCAACAGGTCATCCAGGCTCTCGCCATCCGCCGCGCGCTTCTGGAATTCCCGCGTCTTCTCGATCAGATCTTCGTCGCCAAGCGTCTCGAATTCGGGCTCAAGCGCGTTGATCTTTTCGACCAAGGGCCGCGTCGCCTTGATCTTGCGGTCATTCGGGGTGCCAAAAATCTTTCTGGCAACAGTTCCGATACCCAGCATGTGTTATCCGTTCCGGTCTTTTGACAATACGTGAATGGCAATGGCTTGCCCCGCAATCCGCGCCACCTTACAAGATGGGTAAGACGGCGGGAGTGCCTTTGTCCTAAGGCGATGTAAGGGCCTGCTGAATAAGTGTCAACGTCGCGCATCTACGCGACCTCCATCGCAGTATCCGCAAAGGAAGAATTCCATGTTCACCTATCCCAGGTTTTTGCCTGCCGCAGTCCTTGCGGCGTCGATTGCAGCCGGTTTTCCGGCCATCGCGCAAGACGAACCGACCGCGTCCACCGTCGTTGCCACAGTTGGCAAGACCGAGATCACGCTGGGTCACATGTTAGCGCTCAAGAGCGGCCTGCCGCCAAATTACGACCAATTGCCGGATGAGGTGCTGTTCAAAGGTATTCTGGATCAGCTGGTTCAACAGACCCTGCTGATGCAGATCGTAGAGGACGATCCCAGCACCCTGACCCGGCTGATGATCGAGAACGAGCGCCGCGCGCTGTTGGCGTCCGAGGCGATCCGGGGCGTCATGGACCTGCCGATCAACGAAGAAGACCTGCAGGCGCTTTACGCGGAAAAATATGCCAATCAGGATCCCGAGACGGAATATCACGCGGCACATATCCTGGTGAAGACCGAGGACGAGGCCAAGGACATCATCACCCAGCTGGGCGACGGGGCAGAATTCGGCGAACTGGCCAAGACGCTGTCGACCGGCCCGTCGGGCCCAAGTGGCGGCGATCTGGGCTGGTTTGGCCCCGGCGTCATGGTCGAGAGTTTCTTTGACGCCGCCGCCGCGCTGGAACCCGGTCAGGTCTCGGAACCCGTCGAAACCCAGTTCGGATGGCATGTGATCAAGATGATCGAAACCCGCGCGCGTGACATCCCCACCGTTGACGACGTCCGCCAGGAACTGGAAGAAGCACTGCGCCAGGAGTTGTTTGACGAATTGCTGGCACAGCGCGAGTCCGAAACCACGATTGACCGGTCGGGCGCAGATGGTATCAATCGGGCCATTATCAAGGGTACGGATATTCTGGAGAACTAATTATGGGTGCGACGCCCCCTCTGTCACCTCTGGCCCCCGCAGCCTTTCCGGAACTGCCGGTCATCAACGGCGTCCGTTTCGCCACGGCCGAGGCCGGCGTACGCTATAGCGGGCGCACGGATGTGATGCTGGCCACCCTGGCAGAGGGGACCACCATCGCCGGTACCTTCACCCGATCGACGACGCGATCGGCCGCGGTGCTGGATTGCCAGGAAAAGATTGGCGGGTCATCCGGCGAAGGTGCCGCCATCCTGGTAAATTCCGGCAATGCCAACGCCTTTACCGGCCGGAACGGGTTGGATGCCGTCAAGGCACTCACCCGGGCGACCGCCGCCGCGGCCGGTGTCCCCGAGGCTCGGGTCTTCACCTCGTCTACCGGGGTGATCGGCGAACCGCTGGCGCATGACCGCATCACGGTGAAACTGGATGAACTGGTCGGGAACCAGTCGGCCGATGGCATCGATGCCGCCGCCCGCGCGATCATGACGACCGACACTTTTCCCAAGGGCTCGGCCACCAGCGTCACGGTCGACGGGCAAAAGGTGCGGATCGCCGGCATCGCCAAGGGATCGGGCATGATCGCCCCGGACATGGCGACGATGCTGGTCTACATCTTTACCGATGCGATGGTGGATCAGCCGGTGCTGCAATCCATGGTCAGCGCGCTCAACCGCAAGACCTTCAACTGCATCACCGTCGACAGTGACACCTCCACCTCGGACACGCTTCTGGTCGCGGCCACCGGTGCCTCGGGCATCCGCATGACCGAGGCCAGCGTCGGCTTCATGGAAGGGCTGCGCAAGGTGATGCTGGATCTCGCGCATCAGGTCGTGCGCGACGGGGAGGGCGCCACGAAATTCGTCGAAGTGTCAGTGGCCGGCGCGGCCAGCGATGACGAGGCGCGGACCCATGCGATGGCCATTGCCAACTCACCCCTGGTCAAGACCGCCATCGCGGGCGAAGATGCAAATTGGGGCCGGGTCGTCATGGCGATCGGCAAATCCGGCGCGCGGGCGGATCGTGACCAGCTGGCGATCCGGTTTGGCGATATTCTGGTGGCCAGCGACGGCTGGGTGAACCCCGATTACAACGAAGCAGAAGCCGCCGCCTATATGAAGAACCAGGAACTTGAGATTCACGTCGATCTGGGCCTCGGCGGCGGCACCGCAGTTGTCTGGACCTGCGATCTTACCCACGGATATATCGACATCAACGCCGATTACCGTTCATGATCTGCCGGCAATCAACCAAGACGCGGAACCCGGTTTTCCGTTCGGGGCGGGACACGTGAAAACAGTGCTCGTTTCCGCCGTCGCATTGATCGACGTGGACGGGCGCGTTCTTCTGGCGCAGCGGCCCGAGGGCAAGTCGATGGCCGGGCTGTGGGAATTCCCCGGCGGCAAGGTCGAACCCGGTGAAACCCCCGAAGCGGCCCTGATCCGCGAGCTGCACGAGGAACTGGGCATCGACACATGGGCCAGTTGCCTGGCGCCGCTCACCTTCGCCAGCCACAGCTACGAGAACTTCCACCTGCTGATGCCGCTTTTCGCCTGCCGCAAATGGGAAGGTCAGCCGCGCGGCAAGGAGGGCCAGGCGCTCAAATGGGTGCGCGTATCGCAATTGCGCGACCACCCCATGCCCCCCGCCGATCTGCCCCTGATCCCGATTTTGCGGGACTGGCTCTAGCCGACCACTCTGGTAATTCGCGTGCCGGGCGGATTATCCTATCGCAACAGCAATTCGGAGACGCGTCCATGAAAACCGCCATCGTCACCGGCGCCGCAAGGGGTATCGGGCTGGCCACGACCCGTCAGTTCCTGGATCAGGGCTGGCAGGTGGTGATGATCGACCGGGACGAGCCCGCCTTGAATGACGCAGCACTTGGCCTGATGAATGTCGATCCGATAACCTGCGATGTCTCGCAACCGGATCAGGTGGCGAATATGGCGGCCACCCTGCGGTCCGGCGGAACAAGCATTGATGCGCTGGTCAATAACGCGGGCGTGGCCGAATTCGGCCCGATCGCCGAGACGGATTTCGAAACCTGGCGAAAGGTGATGGAGACCAATCTGGATGGCATCTTTCTCATGTCGCAGGCATTACGAGAAAGCCTGTGCGCAGCGCAGGGCGCCATCGTCAACATTGCCTCGATCTCGGGGTTGCGTGCCAGTACGCTCAGGGTCGCCTATGGCACCTCGAAGGCGGCGGTGATTCAACTGACCCGGCAGCAGGCGGTAGAACTGGGCGAATTCGGCGTTCGCGCCAACTGTGTCTGTCCCGGCCCGGTCGATACCAAACTTGCGCTGGCGGTACACACGCCCGAGATCCGCGCGGCTTACCACGATGCCATCCCGCTCAACCGCTACGGCACCGAAGACGAAATCGCCGCGATGATCACCTTTCTCTGTTCACCGTCCGCCAGCTACGTGACAGGCCAGGTAATCGCCGTTGATGGCGGTTTCGAGGCCACCGGCGTCGGGCTGCCCGCACTGAGGTAACGTCAGAACTCGGCCTGTTTGCCTTCCAGAACTTCGAAATGCTCCAGGCTGTCCTTGTTGACCCAGGCATAACCGTTGTTGGTCATCACCACCGTGTAAGGTGTCCAGCCGGTATTTTCCCACCAGCTGTCATACTGGTCCGTGTCTTCCTTGACCCGCCACTTGCCACGGCTGGGCGGGCCGCCATCGGGGATGTAAACCGTGAAACCGCCCTCGCCGTAATATTGGGTATAACCCGTGCCACCCCAGGTGCCCCTGATCGTGTTGCCGGACAGCAACTGCTCGATTTGCGCGGCGGTGACCTGTACGGTGCCGGCGGCGTGATTGCCAGATTCACCCGCCAATACGGGTGCGCCCAGCATCATCAACGCGGAAAATGCGATGAGATCCCTGCGGAACATGGTGGCCTCCTGTCGTCCAGAGATTCTCAGTCTGTCACCCGGTCCTCAGGTTTGCCAATCACGATTTCGCGGGTGAAATCAGGATGGCCCTGAAATCGTTTACATTGGTCAGCGTCGGGCCGGTCACGACCTGATCGCCGATCCGTTCGAAAAACCCGTGCGCATCGTTATTGGCCAGCGCCGCTGCCGCATCGCTCCCCTTGCCAAGCGTGCCGGGGCCGATTACCGCACCGGCCACTTCCGCCGCCCCGTCCACCCCATCGGTATCGCAGGCAATGGCATGGATACCCTCGGCGCCGTCCAGGGCGATCGCCAGGGCCAGGGCAAACTCTGCGTTCGGTCCGCCGACACCGTCACCGGTCCGGGTCACTGTCAGCTCGCCACCCGACAAGAGCAACACGGGGCGCGCGCCCTGTCGCAGGTCAGCGCGGATTGCCAGGGCCTCGCGGGCCTGCATCCGTGCCACATCGCGCGCCTCGCCTTCCAGCGCATCGCCAAGGATGCGCACATCCAGGTCTTTGGCGCGGGCCAGTTCCGCCGCAGCCTCAAGCGATTGTGCCGGCGCGGCATAGATCACGTTTTCGACCTTGCTCAGGCGGGAATCATCCGGCGGCAGAGGCATCCCGCCACCCTCAAGGTAGGACAGGACAGAGGCGGGCGGGGTGACGTTCCAGCGCCGCAGCGCATCAAGTGCGCGGGCGGCATCACCGGTATCCCCAACGGTCGGGCCGCTGGCGATATCACCGGGATTGTCACCGGGGACGTCCGAAATCATCAGCGCCAGCATCCTGGAGGGATGGGCCGCGGCTGCAAGCTTGCCCCCCTTCACTGCGGAAATCTGCTTGCGGATGCCGTTGATCTCGCCGATCGGCGCGCCGCTGGCCAGAAGCGCATTGGTCAGCGCCTGCTTTTCGGCCAGTGTGATGTCGCCCGCCGGGGCGGTCAGAAGGGCCGACCCACCGCCCGAGATCAGCGCCAGTACGAAATCGTCCGGACCGGTCCCCGCCAGCAGGTCCAGCATACGGCGGGTGGCCTGCATCCCGGCCTCATCCGGAACGGGATGGGCCGCCTCGACAATCTCGATTCCCTTGCAGGGGCGGGCATAGCCGTAGCGCGTGATAACCAGCCCTTCGCAAGGTCCGTATTCAGCCTCCACGGCCTCGGCCATGCGCGCGCTTGCCTTCCCGGCACCGATGACCAAGAGCCGTCCCTCGGGCCTGGGCGGCAGCGCGTCGGCCAGTGTTCGCATCGGGTCGGCCACCTCGACCGCGCGATGGAACAGCTGGCGCAGAAAGGCAGTAGAGTCTTGCATCGGCGTCAAGTCCATAGGTCACTTTGGTCGGGACGTTAGCGGCAAACTGATTGCGGTAACAGTTCAATACCGCCAATTTTCCCCTCACTTGCGAAACCGGCACCAGACCCGTAGACGATCCGCATGCCGGTCCGGATTCTGCGCCCCGGTCGGGGCCGCGGCCCGAGGAGGCGCCCGGAGGGCAACGACGAGAGAACCTCTTGTGCGCGCCAGCGCACGCAATCAGGTAACAGGCCGCCAGCTTGACAAACGCCAAGCGGCGCGCGACAGACGCGGCCATGTTGATGTCTTTTCTTTCCGTGGCCCTGGGGGGTGCGATCGGCGCCAGCCTGCGCTTCGGCACGGGCGTCGTCATGGTGCGGCTGGTGGGATCGGGTTTTCCCTTGGCGATTCTGACGGTCAATGTTGTCGGGTCGTTTCTGATGGGTCTTTTCGTGGTGTATTCCTTTCAGCGTGGCGCGGAACATCTGAACCTTTTCGTCATGTCCGGAATCCTCGGGGGCTTCACGACGTTTTCGGCGTTTTCGCTCGAGGCATTCACCCTGTTCGAGCGCGGTCAGCTCGTCGCGGCCGGGCTCTATATCCTGCTCTCGGTCTGCGTTTCCATCGCGGCGCTGGTTCTGGGTGTCTGCATGGCGCGGGTTCTGTGGGCATGAGCCGCGTTCAGACACTCACGATTGCCCCGGATGACGCGGATCAGCGGCTGGACCGGTGGCTGCGGCGGCAATTCCCCCATCTGGGGCAAGGCCGGATCGAAAAGATGTGCCGCAAGGGCGAGTTGCGCGTCGATGGCGGGCGGGTAAAACCGGCGACGCGCCTGCATGCCGGCCAGCAGGTGCGTATCCCGCCCCTGCCGGACCCCGGGTCACCTGCCCCCGCCCAATCGCACCGCATATCCGACACCGACGCCAGGATGATCCAGTCCTGCGTGATCTATCGCGACGACGACGTGATCGTGCTCAACAAGCCGCCGGGCCTGCCGGTTCAGGGCGGCAGCAGACAGGCCCGCCACGTCGATGGCCTGTCCGACGCGTTGCGTTTCGGCACCGAGGAGAAGCCCCGCCTCGTGCACCGGCTCGACAAGGACACATCGGGCGTGCTGGTGCTGGCCCGCAACCGGACTGCCGCCAAGGGTCTGACCGCCGCCTTCCGCCACCGCGCCACGCGCAAGATCTACTGGGCCGTGGTTGCCGGTGTCCCGCTGCCCCGCAGGGGCACGATCCGCTACGGGCTGGTCAAGGCGCCCGGGCACGGCGCCAGGGGCGAGGGCGAGAAGATGCTGTGCCTGCACCCGCGCGATGTAGACGCGACCCCCGGCGCGAAACATGCCACGACCGACTATGCCGTGCTGGAACCCGCCGGCAGCCGAACCGCCTGGATGGCACTGACGCCGATCACCGGGCGCACCCATCAGCTGCGCGCCCACATGGCCGAAATCGGCCATCCGATTATTGGCGACGGTAAATACGGTGGCTCTGGCCAGGAAAACCTGGGCGATGGCTGGGGCGCGCAACTGGGCGGTGATATCAGCCGCAAGCTGCACCTCCATGCACGGTCACTGCAGATCGAGCACCCTGTGACGCGCGCCATTCTGAACCTGACCGCGCCCTTGCCGAAACACATGGTTCATACCTGGGAGACGTTCCAGTGGAGCCCGTCAGAGGCGCCGGATGATCCGTTCGAGGATTTTGAATGAAGATGCAGCGGCTGGCCGTGTTCGATATCGACGGCACCTTGATGGACAGTCAGGATTTCATCGTGCGTGCGATGGAAGGCGCGTTCGCGGAACATGGCCTGTCGGCGCCTCCGCGTGCAAGCATACTGTCGATCGTCGGCCTGTCGCTCTACGAGGCGGTGGCACGGCTGATTCCGGACCAGCCCGAGAAACGGATCGCGCGGGTGGCAGACGCCTACAAGGCGTGTTTCATCGCGCAGCGCGCCGAAAGCGGCGGTGAAGCCAGCGCACCGCTATATCCCGGTGCGCACAGCGTTCTTGAACAGCTGGCGTCACGGCCGGACGTGAGGCTGGGCGTGGCGACGGGCAAGGCACGCCGCGGGCTGGATCACGCCTTTGCCGCGCATGATCTGGACCGGTTTTTCGACACCCGGCAAACCGCCGATCTGCACCCGTCCAAGCCGCACCCGTCCATGGTGTTGCGCTGCCTCGAGGAAACCGGTGCCGCGCCCGGCCACGCGGTGATGATCGGCGATACCACCTTTGACATCGAAATGGGCCGGGCGGCCGGCGTGCGCACCCTGGGTGTCACGTGGGGATATCACCCGGCGGCCGATCTCAGGGCCGCTGGTGCGGATCTGCTGGTTGACCGGTTTGCGGCGGTGCCGGCCGCCCTTGACGAACTATGGGAGAACGCCGAATGAGCGATTGGAAACTCAAACGGTTCTGGGACAACGCACATGTCACCCCGACCGCAGAGGGATTTGCCATTGAGCTGGATGGCCGCGGCGTGAAAACCCCTGCCAAGGCGCCGCTGATCGTGCCCACACAGGCGTTGGCCGACCGGATCGCAAGAGAATGGAACGCTGTCGAGGAGATGATCGATCCCGGCACCATGCCGTTTACCCGATCCTCCAATGCGGCGATCGACAAGGTCACTTTGCAACATGCCGAGATAGCCGACATGCTTGCCGCCTACGGCGATGCCGACCTGACCTGTTACCGCGCGGCGGCCCCGCAACCGCTGACCGAGCTTCAGGCGCGGGAATGGGATCCGCTTCTGGCATGGGCCGAGAAGACATTGAGCGCGCGCCTGATTCCCGTTCAGGGCGTCATGCACGCGCCGCAAAACCCGCAGGCGCTGCGTGTGTTGTCGGATCAGGTCCACGCTCTGGATGTGTTTGCGTTAACAGCCTTTCATGATCTCGTCAGCCTTTCGGGCTCGTTGGTCATCGGCTTTGCGGCGATGCACGGGCTGCATGATCCGCAAACCCTGTGGCGGCTGTCACGGATCGACGAGCAGTGGCAGGAAGATCAATGGGGCAAAGACGACGAGGCGATGGCGATGGCAGCCAGGAAAGAATCGGACTTTTTGCACGCCCACGCCTTCTACAATCTTTCGCGCCCACGCGGATGATCTCTCCCGAACCGGCCTCTGACGGGGAAACTATACTGAATCGCCACTGTTTTTCGTGTTCTTGGTCTTGACGTTTCGCGATGAATCCACACAAACTCGCGGGCACTGAGGGGTGAATGCCCCTGTTTCAGTATCGCCCCGGCCCGTCTGTGGCCGTATGAACCGCCTTAAAGGCGGACAATCAGGAAGAGGTAAAAATGAAAAAATCCGTATTTTTTGGCGCGTTGACCGTTGCCGGGCTTGGCGCCGGCGTTGCGGCTGCCGGTACGCTTGACGACGTCAAGGCGCGTGGCAAGCTGAACTGCGGCGTGACAACCGGCCTGGTCGGTTTTGCGGCGCCCGACGCGAATGGCGTCTGGGAAGGCTTTGACGTTGGCGTATGCCGCGCTGTCGCCGCCGCCGTTCTGGGTGACGCAAGCGCCGTCGAATTCGTGCCGACCACCGGCAAGACGCGCTTTACCGCACTGGCGTCGGGTGAGATCGACATGCTGGCACGCAACACCACCTGGACCTTCTCGCGCGATGTGGACCTCAAGTTCACCTTCGTCGGCGTGAACTATTACGATGGTCAGGGCTTCATGGTTCCCAAGGAACTGGGCGTGAGCTCGGCCAAGGAACTGGACGGTGCCACCGTCTGCATCCAGACCGGTACGACAACCGAGCTGAACCTCGCGGACTTCTTCCGCGCCAACAACATCAGCTACGAGCCGGTACCGATCGAAACCAACGCCGAAGCTCAGCAGCAATACCTTGCCGGTGCATGCGACGTTTACACCACGGACGCATCGGGCCTGGCCGCGACACGTGCCACCTTTGAAGATCCGTCGGCGCATGTCCTGCTGCCCGAGATCATCTCGAAAGAGCCCCTGGGCCCGCTCGTCCGCCACGGCGACGACGAATGGGGTGACGTTGTGCGCTGGACGCTGAACGCGCTGATCACCGCCGAAGAACTGGGCGTGACATCGACCAATATCGGTGACATGGCGTCCGCGGCGGGTGGCAACCCCGAAGTCAACCGCCTGCTTGGCACCGAAGGCAACCTGGGCGAAATGCTGGGTCTGCCGGCGGACTGGGCGGTAAAGGCCATCTCGGCCGGCGGCAACTATGGTGAGCTGTTCGAAGGCAATATCGGCGAAAGCACCCCGATCGGCCTGGCCCGCGGCCTGAACGCTCAGTGGACCAATGGCGGCCTGATCTACTCGCCGCCCTTCCGCTAAACACGAAACGGTCAGGGGCGCGGTATGAACCGCGCCCTTTTCCTATCCAAAAGCAATAACACCTGAGTTGGCGACGAGCGGGGCATACCCCGCCGGGATAATCGCTCAGGGGCAATCAGGGATACGTCTTTATGACAACCATTACCGACCCTCCGAAGGAGTCGTTTCGGTTATCGCAACTGATCTACGATACCCGCTACCGCTCGTTGACATTTCAGGCCATCGCCGCGCTTCTGCTGGCCTTGTCCATCTGGTATCTGGGCAACAACCTGATCCAGAACCTGCGCGCCGCCGGCCTCAATATCTCGTATGACTTTCTCGGCGATCCGTCGGGCTATGACATCAACCAGAGCCTGATCGACTACAACAGCCAGTCCTCCCATGCCCGGGCGGCCGTCGTTGGCGTTCTGAACACGCTGCTGGTGGCCGTTCTCGCCTGTATCACCGCCACGATCTTCGGGGTGCTCGCGGGCGTTCTGCGGTTGTCGAACAACTGGCTGGTGCGCAAGCTGATGGCGGTCTATGTCGAGATCTTCCGCAATATTCCGGTCCTGATCTGGATCATCATCATTTTCACGATCATGACAGCCGTGCTGCCCGGATCGCGAGCCTTTCTGGGGGAAGAACCGGAAAAGGATCTGTTGCTGGGCTACTTCGCGTTTACCAACCGCGGCATCTATTCGCCGGCTCCGATATGGAACCCGGGATCGTCGGTCGTGGTCGCCGTCTTTCTGGCCTCCATCGTCGCGGTCTTCGCCTATCGTCGCTATGCGACCAAGCTGCTTTATGCGACCGGCAAGCTGCTGCCGACCGGATGGCCGTCGCTGTTGATCCTTTTCGCGCCCACATTGCTGGTGTTCTTTGCCATGGGTCAGCCGATCGGTCTTGATGTGCCGGATCCGCTGGCCAACCGGTTCAACCTGCGTGGCGGCATCCAGATCGGGGCACCCCTGATCGCCCTCTGGTTCGCCCTGTCGATCTATACCGGCGCTTTCATCGCCGAGAACGTGCGGGCGGGTATTCAGGCGGTTTCCAAGGGCCAGACCGAGGCCGCCGCAGCCCTGGGCCTGCGTCCGGGCCGGGTAATGAACCTTGTGGTTCTGCCACAGGCGCTGCGGGTCATCATCCCGCCGCTCATCTCGCAATATCTCAACATCACCAAGAACTCGTCTCTGGCGATCGCCGTCGGATATGCGGACATCACCGCGACGCTGGGCGGCATTACCCTGAACCAGACCGGACGCGCGATCGAATGCGTTCTTCTGCTGATGCTGTTCTACCTCACGATCTCGCTGCTGATCTCGGCGTTCATGAACGTGTACAATTCGTCGATCAAGCTGAAGGAGCGCTGAGCCATGTCCGAAACACATGCCCATTCCGTCGCTTTCGTTCGCGAGACCACGATCCCCGAATCGCCGCCGCCCGCGGCGCAGACAGGGATTGTAAAATGGCTGCGCGAGAACCTGTTCGCGACACCCGCGAACGGTCTGCTGACCATCGCGGCGCTCTACGTGATCTACATAATCCTGAGCAACACGCTGCCCTGGATATTCGGCGGGATCTGGACCACCACCAGCCTTGCCGAATGCCGGGAAATCCTGCAGGGCGAGACCGGCGCTTGTTTCTCGGTCTTGTCGGAACGCTGGAACCAACTGCTTTACGGGTTCAAATACCCGCCGGACCAATACTGGCGCCCGAACCTGGCCTTCGTGCTGCTGTTCATTGCAGCGGCACCAGTCCTGTTTTTCGACCTGCCGCGCAAGCTACTGTTCTTTACCGCGCTCTACCCCTTTCTTGCCTACTGGCTGATCTGGGGCGGCAGCATCCTGGTGCCGATCGTCGCGCTTGCCGGTATTGTGGGCGGTGCGCTGGTCTATCAGCGTTTCGTCAAGAAAAGTTTCGCGACAGGCTTCTTCGGTGCGATTGTCGCGGCTTTCGTGATCTGGATCGTCGGCGGCTTGCTCATACCTGACAATGCTTCAGACACCGCCATGCTGGCGGCGGTTCCCAGCCGGGATCTTGGCGGTTTCATGCTGAACATGATGCTGGGTGTCACCTGCGTTTCGCTGTCACTGCCCATTGGCATCGCCCTGGCCCTGGGGCGTCAGTCGGACATGCCGCTGATCAAGTGGATATGCGTGGTCTTCATCGAGTTCATTCGCGGTGTACCGTTGATTACGCTACTGTTCGTGGCCTCGGTCATGCTGGCCTATTTCTTTCCACCTGAAAGCACGGTCGATCTGTTCCTGCGCGTGGTGATCATGATCACCATGTTCTCATCCGCCTATATTGCCGAAGTGATCCGGGGTGGCCTTGCCGCCCTGCCCAAGGGGCAATATGAGGGCGCGGATTCGCTGGGGCTGGATTATCCGCAGGCGATGCAGCTGATCATTCTGCCGCAGGCGCTCAAGATCTCGATCCCCGGCATCGTGAACGTGGCCGTCGGCCTGTTCAAGGATACCACACTGGTCTCGGTCATCTCGATGTTCGATCTGGTGGGTATGATCCGCGGTCCTATCCTGGCCTCGACAGAATGGAACGGCGTCTATTGGGAGCTTCTGGGCTTCGCCGCGCTACTGTTCTTCATCGTCTGCTACGGCATTTCACAATACTCGCAATGGCTGGAACGCCGTCTTGCGACCGATCATCGATAAGGAGGCCTGGAAATGGCTGAAACCGCACAAATGAAAGTGTCCGACGAGGTCGCGATCACGATCCAGAACATGAACAAGTGGTACGGGGCGTTCCATGTGCTGCGTGACATCAACCTGACGGTCTACCGGGGCGAGCGGATCGTGATCTGCGGGCCGTCGGGATCGGGTAAATCCACCTTGATCCGCTGCATCAACGCGCTGGAGGAACACCAGCAGGGCAAGATCGAGGTGGATGGCACAGTGTTGTCAAACGATCTCAAGAACATCGACAAGATCCGGTCCGAGGTCGGCATGTGCTTCCAGCATTTCAACCTGTTCCCGCATCTGTCGATTCTGGAAAACTGCACGCTGGCGCCGATCTGGGTGCGCAAGATTCCCAAGAAGGAAGCCGAGGAAACGGCGATGCATTTCCTGGAAAAGGTGAAGATTCCCGATCAGGCCAGCAAATATCCCGGCCAGTTGTCGGGCGGTCAGCAGCAGCGCGTGGCGATTGCCCGCTCGCTCTGCATGAAGCCGCGGATCATGCTCTTTGACGAACCAACCTCGGCGCTTGACCCGGAGATGATCAAGGAGGTGCTCGACACCATGATCGAACTGGCCGAGGAAGGCATGACCATGCTCTGCGTCACGCACGAGATGGGCTTTGCCCGCCAGGTTGCGAACCGGGTGATCTTCATGGACCAGGGCCAGATCGTCGAACAGAACGAACCCGAGGAGTTCTTCAGCAATCCGAAAAGCGACCGGACCAAACTGTTCCTCAGCCAGATCCTCGGTCACTGATTGCGCCGCATCGTTGAACGGCTTCGCCGATATTCCGGCGGAGCCGTTTCTTTTTGGCGGTTCCTACACGGCTCCCCTGCCGTCAGCCCCAGCGGATCAGCCCGATGATGGCCGATGTCGCATAGAACACCTGGAGCAGCAGGAACGTCCAGCGCCGGTCAATCACGGCCCAGCCGGCGAACAGGCCCGACGATAACAGCAGCAGCGAGAAACCGATCAGTTCTGCCCCGGTATTTGACGCGATCAGAAGCGCGTAGACCATTGCCAGCACGGACCCCGTGATCTCGAACAGCGAGGAGAGGTTCCGCCTGCCGCGTACCTTGACATGGGCTTGTGAATTATCTGTCATTTTTCAACCTCTCCGCTGCAAGTGTCTCGCCGGCGTGAATAGCATCGAGGAGTAAGTGACACAAATGAATGATTGTCATCATTCTAGTCTAGAATGTCATGCAGCGATTAATTTCCAGGCCCGCGCTGACAACAGGGCAGGTCATTGAATAAACGCAAAAAGGGCGGGGAAACCCCGCCCTTTTGCATGCACAATTCAGCAGCGATCAGTCGAGCGAGCGCTCCACCTCTTCGCGTTCGAAGATTTCAATCACGTCATCGGCGCGGATATCGTCGTAATTCTCGAACGCCATGCCGCATTCCTGGCCGGACTGGACCTCGGGCACTTCGTCCTTGAACCGCTTCAGCGTCTTCAGCGTACCTTCGTGGATCACCACGTCATCGCGCAGCAGCCGCACTCCGGCCGACCGGCGGGCAACACCCTCGGTCACCAGGCAACCGGCAACCTTGCCGACGCCAGTAACCTTGAACACTTCCTTGATCGTCGCGTAACCGATGAAATTCTCGCGGATCTCGGCACCCAGGAGGCCCGAAGCCGCCGCTTTCACATCGTCCACCAGGTCGTAGATCACCGAATAGTAGCGGATTTCCACGCCCTTCTGGTTCGCAGAGTTCCGCGCAGGCGCGTTGGCCCGTACGTTGAAACCGAAGACGGGCGCGCCCGAAGCTTCGGCCAGACCGATATCGGATTCGGTGATCGCACCCACGCCCGAATGCAGCACCCGCACGCGGACTTCTTCGTTGCCGATCTTCTCCATCGCCTGAACGATAGCCTCGGCCGAACCCTGCACATCGGCTTTCACCACGATGGGCATCTCGGCAAGGTTCTCGTTCTCCTTGGCTTGTGCCATCAGCTGTTCCAGCGAAGTCGCGGCACCGGCGGCGGCACGTTTCTCCTTGGCGGCCTTCTCGCGGTACTCGGCGATCTCGCGGGCCTGCGAATCCGTCGACACGACGTTCAGCACATCACCCGCTTCGGGCGTACCATTGAGGCCCAGAACCTCGACCGGTACCGAGGGCCCGGCCTCGTCCACGCGATCGCCACGGTCGTTGATCAGCGCGCGGACCTTACCGTATTGCTCGCCCACGACAAAGATATCGCCCTGGCGCAACGTGCCGTTCTGAACCAGAACGGTGGCAACAGGGCCGCGGCCCACATCCAGTTGCGCTTCGATCACCGCGCCTTCGGCTGCGCGATTCGGGTTGGCCTTGAGTTCCAGGATCTCGGCCTGAAGCGCAATCGCCTCCAGCAGATCGTCCAGCCCCTGACCGGTGGCGGCGGACACTTCGACATCCTGCACATCACCCGACATCGCCTCGACGATCACCTCATGCCGCAGCAGGTCCGAACGCACCTTGTCCGGATCGGCGGCAGGCAGGTCGATCTTGTTGATCGCCACGATCATCGGCACCTCGGCGGCCTTGGCGTGGTTGATCGCCTCGATGGTCTGCGGCATCACCGCGTCATCCGCAGCCACCACCAGAACCACGATATCCGTCACCTGCGCCCCACGCGCCCGCATGCTGGTAAAGGCAGCGTGGCCGGGCGTATCGAGGAAACTCAGCACCGTGCCGCCATCGGTCGTGACCTGATAGGCACCGATATGCTGGGTAATGCCACCGGCCTCGCCGGCGACGACCTTGGCATCGCGGATCGCGTCCAGCAGCGAGGTCTTGCCGTGGTCGACATGGCCCATGATGGTAATGACCGGCGGGCGCGGTTCCAGATCTTCGGGCTTGTCCTCGACCTGATCGATCACGTCTTCGACGTCGGCGTCCGAAACACGGACGACCTTGTGGCCGAACTCCTCGATGATCAGTTCCGCGGTATCGGCATCGATCGACTGGTTCTGCGTGACCATCATGCCGTTGGTCATCAACGACTTCACGACATCGGCGACGCGTTCCGCCATGCGGTTGGCCAGTTCGGACACAACGATCGTTTCCGGCAACTGAACATCGCGGACAATCTTTTCACGCTCGACATTGCCGCCCATGGCTTTCTGACGGGCGCGCTCCTGCTTCCGCTTCATCGCCGCCAGCGATTTCTGGCGGCCGCCCTCGCCCCCCGAAAGGGCCTGGTTCAGCGTCAGCTTGCCCGAGCGGCGGCCATCATCGCCACGGCCTTTGCCGCGTCGCTGCTGCTGTTCACGATCCTTGTCCTGCTTGCGCGGCGCCGGGGCGGATTTCGCAGCCCCGCTACCGCGTTCCTGCGGCTGTGCCGGCGCGGGTTGTGCCGCCGCCGCGGCGGCCTGCTGGGCCGCAGCCTCGGCTTCGGCCTTGGCGCGTTCGTCCGCCTCGGCCTTGGCCTTGGCGCGTTCGGCGCGCTCCTGTTCTTCGCGTTCCTTCGCCTCGGCCTCTTCGCGGCGACGCTTGCGATCCGCTTCGCGTTCCTGCTCCTCGGCCTCGCGTTTCGCCGCCTCTTCGGATTCGCGTTCCTTGGCGGCCTGCAACGCCTTCATCCGGCGTTCCATCTCCGCATCGGAAATGCCCGCCGGACGCTTGGCCGACTTGCCGGGTGCCGTGGGTTTCGCGGGCGCAGCAGAACTGGCTGCACCGGGCGCTGTAGGCTTAACGATGCGCTTCCGCTTGGTTTCCACCACGACGTTCTTGGTCCGGCCGTGGCTGAAGCTCTGCTTCACGTTCCCCGAACGGGGACCGCCACGAACGCCCAGTGTTTTCTTTCCGTCGTTGTCGCTCATCTGCTTCTACTTTCCTTCCCGGTGGTCCTTACCACCGTCCGAGACGCGCAGGCCTTTCAGCCTTGCCGCCTCCTCTACAACACGTTTGGACAAACCACCAGCACCCAGTGCCGCATGTACTGCCGATTGTCGCCCAAAAGCATGGCCCAGCTCTGCCGCCGTCAGCCAGCCGATGAAACTGCCGCCATAGGGCGTGCTTAGCTTTGATTTTCCCCGTTCCGAGCCGTCGCTGGCCTGGATCAGTATCTCTGCCTGGTCCTTGGCCAGCCAATCCTTGACGCGTTCATACCCGGTGGTCGCGCCCCCACCCTTGCGTGCCAGGCTGATGAGTTCGATCACGCGCCGCGCCAGCATTGCCTCCAGCAGGTCAGCCAGGGCATCCGGCACCGTCACGGCCCGCTTGGCAGCTCGGGCAAACAGACCCTTTTTCACGGCCTTTTCCACCGCCGCCCGGTCCGCAGACACCCAGATACCTCGTCCCGGCAGTTTTTCGGCCAGGTCCGGAGCAATCTGACCGTCCGGCCCGACCGCAAAGCGGATAAGGCCATATTTAGGCCGTACCTCGCCCGTGGCAATGCACTTGCGTTCAGGACCGTCGGTTCGGTCTTTGGGTTGCCCAGCGCGACCCATCAGGTGCCTCCGAGGCCTGATAAATCAGGCCTCAGCCTCCTGCTCTTCGCCGTCCAGCTCTTCTTCGGCCTCTTCGGCTTCAAGGTCCGCCGGATCGACCCAGCCCAGCATGATGCGGGCCGTCATGACCATGTTCTGCGCTTCCTCAAGCGAAACGTCGAAAGGTTCCAGAATACCGTCATCCTTGACGCGCTCGCCATCGTTGGTGGTCCAGCCGCCGGCCAGTTCCCAATCGGCGCAGGTGGCGAAATCTTCCAGCGATTTCACGCCATCCTCGGCCAATGCCTGAATCATCTGGGGTGTCAGGCCTTCGAATTCAACCAGGCTGTCCTCGACACCCAGCTCGCGTGCCTTGTCCAATGCCTCCTTGGCCTGGGAATCCAGCACGTCGCGGGCCCGTGCCTGCAGCTCGTTCGCGGTATCCTCGTCGACCCCGTCGATAACCAGAAGCTCGTCCAGCTCGACATAGGCCACCTCTTCGAGGTTGGTGAACCCCTCGGACACCAGAAGCTGGGCAAAGAATTCGTCCAGATCCAGCGTTTCCATGAACAGCTTGGTGCGGACCTCGAATTCGCGCTGGCGGCGTTCCGAATCCTCGGCCTCGGTCATGATGTCGATATCCAGCCCGGTCAGCTGGCTGGCCAGACGCACGTTCTGGCCGCGCCGCCCGATGGCCAGCGAAAGCTGCTCCTCGGGCACGACAACCTCGATCCGTTCGGCCTCTTCATCCAGCACCACCTTGGAAACTTCGGCCGGCTGCAGCGCGTTGACCAGGAAGGTCGGCTGATCCTCGTTCCACGGGATGATGTCGATCTTTTCGCCCTGAAGCTCGTTCACCACGGCCTGCACCCGGCTGCCGCGCATGCCCACACAGGCACCCACGGGGTCGATCGAGCCATCATAGGAGATCACCGCGATCTTCGCACGGCTGCCCGGATCGCGGGCTACGGCCTTGATCTCGATGATGCCGTCATAGATCTCGGGCACTTCCATCTTGAACAGCTCCGCCATGAATTCCGGCGCCGTACGGCTGAGGAAGATCTGCGGCCCGCGGGCCTCGCGGCGCACGTCCTTGATGTAACAGCGGATGCGGTCATTCGGCCGATAGGATTCGCGGCCGATCTTCTCGTTCCGGCGCAGGATCGCCTCGCCCCGTCCCACATCGACGATGACGTTGCCATATTCCTCGCGCTTGACCTGACCGTTGATGATCGTGCCGGCGCGGTCCTTGAATTCCTCGTACTGGCGGTCGCGCTCGGCTTCGCGCACCTTCTGCAGGATCACCTGCTTGGCCGATTGCGCGGCAATCCGGCCCATGTCCACCGGCGGCACTTCCTCGATGAACTGGTCGCCCACCTTGGGGTCTTCCAGAAATTGTTTCGCCTGCTCGACGGTGAATTCCGCCTGGTAATTCTCAAGCTCTTCCTCTTCGACGACCGTGCGCACGCGGGTAAAGGTCGCCCGGCCGGTTTTCCGGTCGATGCTGACACGAATGTCCATCTCGGCGCCGTAGCGGCTCTTGGCGGCCCGGGCGAGGCTTTCCTCCATCGCCTCGATCACCAGCGACGGGTCAATCATCTTCTCCCGGGCCACGGCCTCGGCAGTTTGCAGCAGTTCCAGCTGGTTGGCAGATGTGATTGCCATTCTCTCAGTCCTCCTCAGAACCGGTTTCAGTCTCTATTTCGTCGAAATCTTGTTCGTTTATCACGCCCGCCGCCTTGCGCTGGCGCAGCATTTCCTTGATCAGGTCGTCGGTCAGCACCAGCTTGGCATCGGCCAGCCAGTCGAACTCCAGGCCGATGGTGCCTTCCTCGACGTTGATCAGCACCTCGCTGCCCTCGACACCGGCCAGCACGCCCTTGAAGCGTTTGCGGCCGTCGATCAGCTCGGATGTCTCCAGCTTGGCCTCATAGCCTTCGAACGCCTCGAAATCCTTGAGCCGGGTCAGTGGCCGGTCAATGCCGGGGCTGGAAACTTCGAGCGTATACGCGTCGGTGATCGGATCCTCGACATCAAGCGTTGCGCTGATCGCAGTGGAAATCTGCGCGCAATCATCCACCTCGATCCCGCCCTCTGGTTTCTCGGCCATGATCTGCAGCGTATGGGTCTTGCCGCCCATCAGCCGCACGCGCACCAGTTCAAACCCCATATCCTCGATGACGGGGGTGATGATCTCGGCCATGCGGCGGTCAATCGCCGCCTTTGCAATCAGGTCGTTGGTCATAGGTTCCAAACACAAAAAAACGGGCGCGCGGCCCGTGCATCTTTCCCGGTGGAGCTTTCGGTGTGGACCCGCAAGCGCCGCTGTTGAAGGGCATATACGCCTGATGGGCTGAGTCTGCAAGGGCTCATGTTGGCACACACCTGAATACAGGGTCATGACCGCCAAACTCTATGACGCCACCCCCGGGCGTTGCCCCGGCGCAGCGCATCCCGCAACCGCTCTGCGCTTCTGAAAACACCGACATCGGCAGCATCTCAGGCTTGCTCAATTTCCAGGCAATATGCTCATGTTATGGGCGATTCACGTCAGCACCGGGCGGCCGTCACGCCAATTTCTTTACAACGCGGCACCTGTCCGCCGTAGGTCAGGTCATGCAGGACAAGCTGTCAATCATCGTCGTCGAAGCCGATCGCGACCGGGCAATCCTGATCGTGGACAGCCTGCGCGAAGCCGGCGATTTCGAGATCCGCGTCATCTCGGATCCGGCCGGGCTTGCGCGGCGGATCAAGGCGCATGAACCGGACATCGTTCTCATAGATGTAGCAGACCCATCCCGCGATATGCTTGAAGAGCTTGCGCTGGCCTCGCAGCCGCGGGACCGGGCCGTGGCGATGTTCGTGGACCGTTCGGAGGAAGGGCTTTCGACCGCCGCGGTCGAGGCAGGCTTGTCCGCCTATGTGGTGGACGGGCTACAGCCGCAGCGGATCAAACCGGTGCTGGAGGCTGCGATCGCCCGGTTCCGCGTGTTCCAGCGGATGCGCGCCGAACTGGCGGAAACCAAACGCGCGCTGGAAGAACGCAAGGTGATTGACCGCGCCAAAGGCATGATCATGAAGGCCCGCGGCATCACCGAGGACGAGGCCTACGCGCTGCTGCGCCGGGCCGCGATGGATCAGAACAAGCGGATCGCAGACGTTGCACAGGCGCTGGTCACCGCAACGGGGCTCTTGGGATGAAGCAAACCGTAATCCCTGTCGGGTATATGCCACTGGTGGATGCCGCGCCGCTGATCGTTGCGCATGAGATGGGCTTTGCCGCCGAAGAGGGGCTGGCGCTTGACCTGCAACCTGCGCCGTCCTGGTCGTCGCTGCGCGACATGCTCGCATTTGGTCGGGTCGAGGCTGCCCATATGCTTGCACCGGTTCCGGTCGCCGCCGCGTTGGGCCTGGGGGGTGCGGGCGCTGAATTCTCGGTCCTGTCCGTTCTGTCGGTCAACGGCAACGTGATCGGGGTCAGCCGCGAACTTGCCGACCGGCTGGAGGCCCAGGGGCACAGCTTTGCCTTCGACGATGCCGAAACGGCGGGTCGGGCTCTCATCGGCGCCGCCTCCGATCGGCTGCGCATCGGCATCCCGTTCCCGTTTTCGATGCATATGGAACTGCTCAGTTACTGGATCGACGCGCTGGAACCGGCCGCGCGTCATGCGATCGAGATCCGCACCGTGCCGCCACCGCTGATGGCCGACGCCATCCGCGCCGGAGAAATCGACGCATTCTGCGTCGGCGAGCCCTGGGGGTCGATCACCGTCGAACATGCCATGGGATCGCTGCTGCTGCCCGGCCGTGCGATCTGGAGCTTTGCACCGGAAAAAGTGCTGGCGGTGCGCAAAGGATGGGCCGACGTCAACCGACCGTTGGCCGAAGGGCTGATCCGGGCACTCTGGCGCGCCGGCTGCTGGCTGTCCGGTCCGCAGTCGCATGTGCTGGCCGCCGAATTGCTGTCACGATCTGCCTGGCTTGACCTTCCCGCCGAGATCATCGACCGCGCGTTGTCGGGCAGGCTGACGATCACGCCCCAGGGCCTACAGCGCCACGTGCCCGGCTTCCTCGAGTTTCACAATGGCGTCGCCGGATTTCCCTGGCGCAGTCAGTCACAATGGATCGCGCGCCAATTGGCGGCACGCACACAGCTTGATCCGGCCGACGCATCTGCCAGGGCCGCACAGGTCTTTCGCAGCGATTTCTACCGGTCCGCCTTGCGGAAAACCGGCGCCGACCTGCCCGGCGCATCGTCCAAGATCGAAGGGGCCGCTTCCGTCGAAACCGCCGTTGCCTCTGAAAGAGGGACGCTGATTCTGCCCCCGAACGAGTTTTTCAATCGCCGCTTTTTTGATCCCGATCGGTCTGAGTGATGAAAATCTATGCATTTTACCCGAGGTTGTGCCGCGACGCAGCATGAATTGCCGCAATTGCAAAAAAATCCTTGCCACCGACGCCACGACGCGCATTCTTGATAGATAGATCGGCAATGGCGCCGACCTGACTGAATTTCCCGAAGACCGGGTTTTTTGAGCAAAGCCGCTCGACCCTCCGCCGTTTTCCGGCGGGGCGCGTCAGCGGCTTTTTTCCGTTTGGCCCGTGGTGCCGAACGCTACCTGCAAAAGGAACGACCCAGATGAAGAAACTCCTCCTTGCCGTCTCGGCCTCCACCTTCCTGACCGGCCCTGCACTGGCTGAAATACTCGATCTCGAAAAAGACGTGCTGACATTCGGCTTTATCAAGCTCACCGACATGGCGCCGCTGGCCGTTGCCTATGAACAAGGGTTTTTCGAAGACGAGGGGCTGTTTGTCTCGCTCGAGGCCCAGGCCAACTGGAAAGTGCTGCTGGACGGCGTGATCGACGGCACGCTGGACGGCGCGCATATGCTGGCCGGTCAGCCGCTGGCCGCGACCATCGGTTACGGCACCGAAGCGCATATCATCACCCCCTTTTCGATGGATCTCAACGGCAACGGCATCACCGTTTCAAACGAGGTCTGGGATCTGATGAAACCGGAATTGCCGGTCGGTGACGATGGCCGCATCGCGCATCCCATTTCTGCCGAACACCTCAAGCCGGTGATCGAAAGCTATCGGGCGGAGGGCAAGCCCTTCAACATGGGTATGGTCTTTCCCGTCTCGACCCATAATTACGAACTGCGCTATTGGCTGGCGGCCGGTGGAATCAACCCCGGCTATTACAGCCCCGACAACGTGACCGGCCAGATCGCGGCGGATGTGTTCCTGTCAGTCACCCCGCCGCCGCAGATGCCGGCAACGCTCGAGGCCGGCACGATTTCGGGTTATTGCGTGGGCGAGCCGTGGAACCAGCAAGCGGTGTTCAAGGGCATCGGCGTGCCGGTGATCACCGATTACGAGCTGTGGAAGAACAACCCGGAAAAGGTCTTCGGCATCACCGCCGAATTTGCCGAGGAAAATCCCAACACCACGCTTGCCGTCGTCAAGGCGCTGATCCGCGCGGCGATGTGGCTGGATGAAAACGACAATGCCAATCGCCCGGAGGCCGTCGAGATCCTCAGCCGTCCCGATTATGTGGGTGCCGATTACGAGGTGATCGCCAGCTCGATGACCGGCACGTTTGAATACGAAAAGGGCGACAAGCGCGAGGTGCCCGATTTCAACGTATTCTTCCGCTACAACGCCACGTATCCCTTCTATTCCGATGCGGTCTGGTACCTGACCCAGATGCGCCGCTGGGGCCAGATTGCCGAGGCAAAGCCGGACAGCTGGTACGACGAGGTGGCCAAGTCGGTCTACAAGCCCGAAATCTACCTCGAAGCCGCCCGTCTGCTGGTCGATGAGGGGCTGGCCGACGAGGCCGATTTTCCCTGGGACAGCGACGGGTACAAGGCGCCGACACCGCCCGAGGACATCATCGATGGCATTGCCTATGACGGCCGCACGCCCAACGCCTATCTCGACAGCCTGCCCATCGGCCTGAAGGCCCAGCAACAGGTCATCGGCAACGATATCCAGGGCTGATCCAAGACGCCGGGCGCGCGGCAAAACCCGCCCCCGGCCACGGAAAACCCCCGGTCACAGAAAACCAAGGAGCTTCGACATGACAACCGCCGACCCCGATTTCGCCCGGAGCGAAGCCAGGCAGGCCCGTCTTTTCGCCCGGATCAGCAAGGCCGACGCATGGTTCAAGGTGCTTGGCCTGGCCTGGATCACGCCCGTCCTGCGTATCGTCGCGGGCGATAATCCCCGCGCCCAGGTGAGAGAGATCTGGCGCCTGCTGGCGGTGCCGCTCATCGCGATCATGACCTTTCTGCTTCTGTGGGGCACGATGGCTCCCAAAATTCAGACCTCGCTGGGCGCGATCCCCGGCCCGGCACAGGTCTGGGAAGAGGCGCTTAACCTGCACGACGACGCGCGCGCCAAGGCGGCCAAGGAAACCGCCCATTATGAACGTGTCGAAAAGCGCAACCAGCGCATGATTGACCAGGGCAAGGCGGATCAGGTGAGGGACATCCCCTTTACCGGCGCGCCCAGCTATTACGATCAGATCTGGACCTCGATCCAGACCGTGTTCTTCGGCTTCCTGCTGGCCTCGCTTGTCGCCATCCCTCTGGGTATCGTCGCGGGCCTGTCGCCCACGGCAAATGCGGCCATCAACCCGCTGGTGCAGATATTCAAGCCCGTCTCGCCGCTCGCCTGGCTGCCGATCGTCACCATGGTGGTCTCGGCGCTTTACGTGACCAACGACGGACTTTTTGCCAAATCCTTCCTGGTTTCCGCAATTACCGTGACGCTTTGTTCGCTCTGGCCCACGCTGATCAATACCGCGCTTGGCGTCAGCTCCATCGACAAGGATCTCGTCAGCGTGTCGAAAGTGCTGAAGATGAGCACCTACGCCAAAATCACCAAACTGGTGCTGCCTTCCGCGCTTCCGCTTATCTTCACCGGCCTGCGCCTGTCACTGGGCGTCGGCTGGATGGTCCTGATCGCGGCCGAAATGCTGGCGCAGAACCCGGGGCTGGGCAAATTCGTCTGGGACGAGTTCCAGAACGGCTCCAGCCAGTCGCTGGCCAAGATCATCGTGGCGGTGCTGACCATTGGCATCATCGGTTTCCTGCTGGACCGGGTGATGTATGCGCTGCAGTCGCTGTTTACCTTCTCGAACAACCGGTGATCGGCATGAGCATCCTGACATTCGACAATGTGACAAAGGGTTTCGGCGAAGGGCCGGCACGCGAGGAAGTGCTGAGAGGCATCGACCTTGAGGTACAGGAAGGAGAGTTCCTGGCGATCCTCGGGTTTTCCGGCACCGGCAAGTCGACCCTGATGAACCTGATTGCCGGGCTTGAAAACCCGGACAGCGGTGCCGTGACCTTTCGCGGCGCGGCGATCAACGGGCCGGGCCCCGAACGCGCGCTGGTATTCCAGAGCTACTCGCTGATGCCGTGGCTGACGGTGAAGGGCAACATCATGCTTGCCGTCGACGCGGTCTTCCCAAAGCTCTCGCGTGCCGAAAAGGACGCGAAAGCCGATCACTATATCCAGATGGTGGGCCTTGACCATGCCGCAAACCGCCGCCCGGCAGAACTGTCCGGTGGAATGCGGCAACGGGTGTCGGTAGCGCGCGCCCTGGCGATGGACCCCGAGATGCTGTTGCTGGACGAGCCGCTCTCTGCCCTGGATGCGCTGACCCGCGCCAACCTTGCCGACGAGATCCTCGAGATCTGGGAGCGTGACCGCAAGACCTGTATCCTGATTACCAACGACGTGGACGAGGCGATCCTGATGGCCGACAGGATCGTGCCGCTGAACCCCGATGGCACCTTGGCCACACCGTTCAGCGTGAACATTCCGCGCCCGCGTGACCGGGGCGAAATGAACCATCACGAGGGCTTCAAGACGCTGCGGGCCGAGGTCACGAAACACCTGATGGATGTCGGTATCGAAGCCAAGGTCGAAGGCACCCGCCAGCTACCGGAGGTCACGCCGATCCACGGCCTGCCAACCGCCGTCCAACAGGCCCGGCAAGGTCTGATCGACGACCGTTTCCTGGACTTCTCGCAGCTTCACAAGATCTATCCGACCCCCAAGGGACCGCTGACGGTGGTCGAGGATTTCAATCTCAAGATCGACCGCGGCGAATTCATCTCGCTGATCGGGCATTCCGGCTGCGGTAAATCCACGGTGCTGACAATGGCGGCGGGACTGAACGAGATTTCCAAAGGCGCCATCAAGCTGGACGGGAGCCATGTGGAAGGGGCCGACCCGGAACGCGCCGTGGTCTTCCAGTCGCCCAACCTGTTTCCGTGGCTGACCGCGCGCGAGAACGTGGCGGTCGGCGTTGACAAGGTCTATCCGCGCGCCAGCCAGGCCGAACGGCAGGATGTCGTCGAATATTACCTGGAACGCGTGGGGCTGGCCGGGGCCATGGACCGCCCGGCACATGCCATGTCCAACGGCATGAAGCAGCGTGTCGGCATCGCCCGCGCCTTTGCGCTCAGCCCCAAGCTGCTGTTGCTCGATGAGCCCTTCGGCATGCTCGACAGCCTGACAAGATGGGAGCTGCAGGAGGTTCTGATGGAGGTCTGGAGCCGCACCAAAGTCACGGCGATCTGCGTCACCCATGACGTTGACGAGGCGCTTCTGCTGGCTGACCGCGTGGTGATGATGACCAACGGGCCGCAGGCCACGATCGGCAAGATCACCAAGGTCGACCTGCCCCGGCCCCGGACCCGCAAGGCGTTGCTGGCGCATCCCGAATACTACGCCTACCGGCAGGAAGTGCTCGATTTCCTGGAGGAATACGAACACGGCGCCAAACCGAAATCGCAACCGTCATCCAAAGCCATAGCAGCGGAGTGAACTGATGACACAGAAACTGGTAATCATTGGCGCAGGCATGGCATCCGGCCGGGTCATCGAACATCTGCTCGAGGCCGACCCGGACGCCTATCACATCACGCTTTTCAACGCAGAGACGCGCGGCAACTACAACCGCATCATGCTCAGCCCCGTCCTGTCGGGCGAAAAGAGCTATGATGACATCGTGACCCACAGCGATGACTGGTATGCCGAAAACGGCGTGACCTGCCGTTTTGGCGAACATGTCGTGTCCATCGACCGCGAGTCGAAGACCGTTACCGGCGAGAACGGCGATGTTCCCTACGACAAGTTAATCATCGCAACCGGATCGGCGCCCTTTGTCATTCCCGTCCCGGGCAAAGACCTGCCCAACGTCATCAGCTATCGCGATCTCGATGACACCAACGCGATGATCGACGCCGCCGCGCAGGGTGGCAGCGCGGTTGTGATCGGCGGCGGCCTTCTGGGCCTGGAAGCCGCGGCAGGTCTGAGCGAGCGCGGCATGACCGTCACCGTGCTGCACCTGATGGGCCACCTGATGGAACGCCAGCTGGACGAGGCGGCAGGCTATCTGCTGCGCAAGGATCTCGAAGAACGCGGGATCACCATCAAGACCCAGGCATCGACCAAAGCCATACTGGGCGAGGATAGAGCCGAGGCGGTATTGCTGGAAACGGGCGATGTCCTGCCCGCCGACCTGGTGGTCATGGCCGTGGGCATCCGCCCCGAAACGCGGCTTGCCAATGACGCCGGGCTTGACGTGGCCCGCGGCATCGAAGTGAACGCGCAGATGCAGAGCTCGGACCCGGACATTTACGCCGTGGGCGAATGCGTCGAGTTTGACGGGCACCTCTTCGGCCTTGTCGCGCCGCTCTACGAACAGGCCGGCGTCGTTGCCAGAAGCCTGCTGGGCGAGGCGGATGCCTTTGTGGTTCGGGAGCTGGCGACCAAGCTCAAGGTCACCGGCTGCGATCTGTTCAGCGCCGGTGATTTCGCCGAGGCCGACGGGCGGGAGGACATCGTGTTCCGGGATCCGTCGCGCGGCATCTACAAACGGCTGGTGATCGAACAGGACCGGCTGGTGGGCGCGGTCATGTATGGCGACACCACCGACGGCAACTGGTTCTTCGGGCTGATCAAGGATGGGACCGAGATCGACGAAATGCGCGACACGCTGATTTTCGGCCCCGCGTATCAGGGGGGTGCCTCAGCGGACCCTCTGTCAGCCGTTGCAGCATTACCGCCTGAGGCGGAAATCTGCGGCTGCAACGGCGTCTGCAAATCCAGTATCGTCGACGCCATCACCGGCGGCGCCACCGACCTCGGCGCGATCCGGGCCACGACCAAGGCCAGCGCCTCCTGCGGGACATGTACCGGGCTGGTCGAGCAATTGCTCGAAGTCACGCTGGGCGAGGACTACGCCGCGCCTGAATCGCAGCCGGTCTGCGGCTGCACGGATCTGGACCACGAAGACCTGCGCCGGTTGATCAAGTCGCAGGAGTTGAAAAGCCAGGCCGCGGTCTGGCAGGAACTGGGCTGGAAAACGCCCAATGGCTGTCATGTCTGCCGCCCGGCGGTGAATTTCTACCTGCTGGCGGACTGGCCGCTGGAATACCGCGACGACCCGCAGAGCCGTTTCGTCAATGAACGCAAGCACGCCAATATCCAGAAGGACGGCACCTTCAGCGTGGTACCCCGCATGTGGGGGGGGATCACCACCCCGGATGAGCTGCGTGCGATTGCCGATGCCGCCGACAAATACGACGTGCCCACGGTCAAGGTCACAGGCGGCCAGAGGATCGACCTGCTGGGCGTCAGGGGTGAAAACCTGCCGGCGATCTGGGCCGACCTGAACAAGGCCGGGCTGGTTTCCGGCCACGCCTATTCCAAGGGTCTCAGAACGGTGAAGACCTGCGTCGGCACCGATCATTGCCGGTTCGGCACACAGGACAGTACCGGCCTTGGCATCAAGCTTGAGAAAATCCTCTGGGGCAGCTGGACCCCGCACAAGGTCAAGCTTGGGGTATCGGGTTGTCCGCGAAACTGCGCCGAGGCGACCTGCAAGGATGTCGGCATCATCTGTGTCGACAGCGGCTACCAGGTCAGCGTCGCCGGGGCGGCGGGCATGGAGGTCAAGGAAACCGAACGCCTGGCCGATGCGGAAACCGAGCAGGAGGCCATCGACCTTACCATCGCTTTCATCCAACTCTATCGCGAGAACGCAAAATACCTGGATCGGCCGTACAAGTGGGTCGCCAAGGTCGGGCTCGACTGGGTCAAGTCGCGCGTGGTGGATGACCTGAACGAACGCCAGCGCCTGATCGACGCGTTCGAGCTGTCGCAGACAATCTACCGCAAGGATCCCTGGGCCGAGCACGCGACCGACCGGGAAACACGTGCGAATTACGCGCCTCTTGCCAATCTCGTGCTGGAGGCCGCGGAATGAGCTGGATCGACATCGGACATATCGACGACATTCCCCTGCGCGGTGCCCGGGTTGTGAAAACCCCGTCCGGCTGCGTCGGTCTTTTCCGCACCGATGAGGCCGAGGTCTTTGCCGCGTCGAACGCCTGCCCGCACAAGGGCGGCCCGCTATCGGAAGGCATCGTGCATGGCCAGAAAGTGACCTGTCCGCTGCACAACTGGGTGTTCGACCTGAATACCGGCAAGGCGCAGGGCAGCGACGACGGCCGCGTCGACACCTACCCGGTACGCCTTGAAAACGGCCGCATCCTGATCGACGGCCTGGCCATCGGCAAACGGTCGGCTGCGTGATGGACGGCGGCGGATTTCCCGAAACCCGCTCGACCTGCCCCTATTGCGGCGTGGGCTGCGGCGTGTTGCTGCGATCCGACGGCCAGGGCGGGCTGTCCGTGCGCGGCGATCCGGATCACCCGGCGAATTTCGGGCGCCTGTGCTCGAAAGGATCGGCGCTGGCCGAAACGGTCGGGGGGGATGGCCGCCTGCTGATGCCGCGCGTGCAGGGGAAGGATTGCAGCTGGGACCGCGCGCTTGACCTGGTCGCCGGCAGATTTCGCCAGACCGTGGCCGATCACGGCCCCGACAGCGTCGCCTTCTACGTGTCGGGCCAGCTGCTGACCGAGGATTACTACGTGGCCAACAAACTGATGAAAGGGTTCATCGGCTCGGCCAATATCGACACCAATTCGCGGCTCTGCATGGCCTCCACCGTGGCCGGTCACAAACGGGCATTCGGCACCGACACCGTGCCCGGCACCTACGAGGATCTGGAGCTTGCGGATCTGGTCGTGCTGGTCGGTTCGAACCTGGCCTGGTGCCATCCGGTTCTGTATCAGCGCCTGCTGGCGGCGCGCGAAACGCGCGGCACGAAAATCGTGGTCATCGACCCGCGCCGCACCGCAAGCTGCGACTGCGCTGACATGCACCTGGCACTGCGCCCCGGCAGTGATGTGGCGTTGTTCAACCGCCTGCTGGTATCGCTCTACGAAGGTGGCGCGCTTGACGCCAGTTACCTGACCCATGTCGAGGGGTTCAACGCGGCACTGGAGGCCGCCTTCGTGAGTGACGATTCCGTCACCGGCCTTTCCCAGGAAGAGATCGACGCTTTCTGCAAGCTCTGGATGCGCACAGAGAACGTCGTGACCGTGTTCAGCCAGGGGGTGAACCAGTCGACATCCGGTTCCGACAAGGTCAACGCCATCCTCAATTGCCACATCGCCTCCGGCCGTATCGGGCGCCCGGGCTGCGGTCCCTTCAGCGTCACCGGCCAGCCCAACGCGATGGGCGGGCGCGAGGTGGGCGGCCTGGCCAACTTGCTGGCCTGCCATCTCGACATCGAAAATGCCGACCACCGTGCGGCGGTGCGGGATTTCTGGGCCGCGCCCGCCATGCCGACCAGACCCGGGCTCAAGGCCGTGGACCTGTTCCGCGCTGTGGGTGATGGGCGGATCAAGGCGCTGTGGGTCATTCATACCAATCCGGCGGTGTCGATGCCCGAGGCCGACGCGGTACGCGACGCAATCCGGAATTGCCCCTTCACCGTGGTCAGCGACATCACCGCCGCCACCGATACGGCGCAGCTGGCAGACGTGTTGCTGCCCGCCGCCGCCTGGGCCGAGAAGGACGGCACAGTCACCAATTCCGACCGCACGATCAGCCGCCAACGCGCGGTGCTCCCTGCGCCCGGGCAGGCGCGGCCCGATTGGGCCATTCTGGCGGAAACCGGACGACGAATGGGATGGCAGACCGCCTTCGATTACCAGAACCCTGCCGAGATTTTCCGGGAATACGCGGCACTGTCGGGTCTTGCCGGGGGATTCGGGCGCGATTTCGACATCTCGGGCCTCTCGGACCTGAGCGATCACGCCTATTCGATCCTTGCGCCAACGCGCTGGCCGGTCAGCGCGGCACGCACTGGCGGACGATTCTTTGCCGATGGCAGGTTCTATCACGAAAATGGCAAGGCCAGGATGCTGCCCGTCGTCCACCGCCCGCCCGCAGCACCGATCTCGCCGCGCTATCCGTTCCGTCTGAATACCGGGCGCATTCGCGACCAGTGGCACACGATGACCCGGACCGCGCGGTCGCCGCGCCTGTCGGCGCACATGGCCGAGCCCTTTCTGGACATCCACCCGCAGGACGCTGACCGGCTGGGCGTTCACCCGGCGCATCTGCTGCGCGTGCAGAGCCCGACCGGACAGGCGATCCTGCGCGCGCGCATCACCACGGATGTGCATCCCGGCGAGGTCTTTGCGCCGATGCACTGGACCGCCCAGACCGCGCCCACCGCCCGGATCGACACGCTGGTTGCTGCGGCAACCGACCCGGTATCGGGGCAGCCCGAAAGCAAGGCCAGCGTGGTCGCCGTAGAACCGGTTCACGCGGCCTGGTACGGCTTTGCGGTGTCCGACGGCCCGTTGTCGCCCGAGGCCGATTACTGGGCGGTCGCCCGCACTGGAACCGGCTATCGCGCCGAGCTCGCCGGCCTGTCCGCGGTCACGGACTGGGCAGCGGCGGCACGCAGGATGTTCAGGCTACCGGAGGCAAACATGCAGATGTTTAGCGATTCGGCCCGCGGCCTCACCCGTCTGGCCCTGCAAGAAAACGGCAAGTTGCGCGCCGCGCTTTTCATCGCCCCCGAACCCGTCGCCGTGATGCGTGACCACCTGACCACACTGCCCGGCACCGCGAACGAAGAGGCCCTGACCGGCCTTGCCCCGGCGGATCGGCCTGATCCCGGGCCCGTCCTGTGCGCCTGTTTCAATGTCGGGGTGAAGACCATCCTGCAGGCCATCGAATCCGACCGTCTGACAAGCGTCGATCAGATCGGCGAGGCGTTGGAGGCAGGCACGAATTGCGGTTCCTGCCGGCCGGAGATCGCAGCGCTGATCGCGCGCGCCTGTCCCCGCGAAGCCGCCCAGTGACCCCAGGGGCGCAGCGCCCCGGTGACGACTATCCGATGTCCTGCAAGGGACCGTATGCGCCCCCACCGCGGCTTGGCGCGGCATCCTCTGGACAGGCGCCAAGAAGCCGGCCGCTCAGTCGTCCTGCCATCCCGCGTCCCGATGTGTCCCATCGCAATAGGGTTTGTTGCCTGACAGCCCGCAGCGGCAGAGCACGTATTTCTTCGAGGACATCCCCTCGCCCTGCAGGCCAACCGGCGGTTTGACATTCTGCACCCAGTAGGGACCGTTCTTCTCGACGGTGATGTCGCAGCGTTCAGACAGGCGGTGTTCGCGCGCGCCGTCATTGCGTTTCAGCGCCAGCGCGCCGGACGGGCAGGCGGCGATCACCGCTTCGACCTCGGCCACGGTTCCCCTGTCGGGCTGCACCCAGGGCTTTTGCTCGGGGTTGAAGATATGGCCTGCAAGGCGGCCGCATTCGGCGGCATGGGAACAGATCATCGGGTTATAGGTCACCGTCACCTCGGCGCCCTCATAGCTCAGCAATTTGTCTGGGCCTGCGGGTGTCCCACCCCGGCTTTCAAACCCCGCCTCCTTGTGGCTGCCATCGCAAAACGGCTTGTTCCGGGAATGGCCGCAACGGCAGAGCGCCATCACCTGCTTGATCTCGATCTCCGCACCGTCGGCGCCCACCATCCGGCGGATACCCCGGGCCATCAGCGGGCCATTTTCACGCTCTTCGATTCTCGGTTCGTCGCTCATCTCTCGCCTCCCTGATTCTGTTGCGAAGTGTAGCTTGAACCCCCAAGCGCGCCAAAAACTGCATGAGAGTCTCACACCCCGGCGAAAGCTGCCGATCCGACCGCGGGGTCAGCGCGCCCGAGCCAGCCGGTCCATCACCCCCACAAGCTCGGCGCTGATTCCGGGCTCGGACAGCGCGTGACCGGCCACCGGGATCATCCGCAGATCGGCGTTCGGGCCCCATGCCTTCGCCAAGCGGTAGGCTGTGTGCGGCGGGCAGATCATGTCGAATCGGCCCTGCACGATCGTGGCCGGAATATGTGCGATCCGGTCAATCTGATCCAGGATCTGCCCGTCATAGTCCAGAAAACCCGCATGGGTGAAATAGTGATTCTCCAGCCGCGCAAAGGCGCGTGCGTAATCCGCCGGGCTGTCGCCGCCCGCGCCGCTGGAATGCACGGTCGCCACCGCGTTCTCCCACGCTGACCAGGCCTTGGCATAGGTCGTCTCAACCGCCCGATCACCGGAAAACAGCCGTTTGTGATACGCGGCAATCATATCGCCGCGCTCCTGCTCGGGAATGGGTTCCTGGAACCTGTCCCACGTCTCCGGCCAGAACTTGCCCGCCGCCCCGCCATAGAACCAGTCGAGCTCGGACCGAGTCATCATGAAAACACCGCGCAGGACAAGCTGGCTGACCCGGTCGGGATGCGCCTGCGCATAAATCAGCGCCAGCGTCGCCCCCCAGCTGCCGCCAAAGACGATCCAGCTGTCGATGCCAAAGCTTTCCCGGATCCGTTCGATATCGGCGACCAAGTGCCAGGTTGTGTTCGCCTCGACGCTGGCATGGGGTTTGGACCGGCCGCAACCGCGCTGATCGAACAGCACGATGCGAAAAACCTTGGGGTCGAAATAGCGCCGCATCGCCGGGCTGCACCCGCCACCGGGGCCGCCATGCAGCACGACGACGGGCTTGCCGCGGGGATTGCCCGATTGTTCGACGTATATCTTGTGCCCGTCGCCCACATCCATCATTTGCCGGTCAAATGGCTCGACCGGCGGGTAGAGATACTGGACTGCGCTCTTTTGGCCTGAGAATTTGTCCATGATCGTCCTATATACTGGGCAACACCATCAAGAGCATATGGAGAGCAGAATGCAAGCCGCTCAGACAACGATTGATCCCGCCGAGGTCGCCAAATTCGAGGCGATGGCCGCAGAATGGTGGGATCCGAACGGCAAATTCAAGCCGCTGCACATGCTCAACCCGTGCCGGCTGGACTATATCACCAGCCAGATCGCGGCAGAGTTTGACCGCGATCTGGCCGCGCCCAGCCCCTTTCAGGGCTTGCGTATCCTGGACATCGGCTGCGGCGGCGGATTGCTGAGCGAACCGATGGCGCGGCTGGGCGCAGAGGTTGTCGGCGCCGATGCGGCCGAAGGGAACCTGCCCGTGGCCCGGATCCATGCGGAACAATCCGGCCTGACGATTGATTATCGTCACACCACCGCCGAGGCGATGGCCGAAGCAGGAGAGCAGTTCGATGCGGTGCTGAACATGGAAGTGGTCGAACATGTGGCCGATCCGCAGGCCTATCTGCTGGCCTGCCGGCAATTGCTGCGTCCGGGCGGGCTGCACCTGTGTTCGACCATCAACCGCAATGCAAAAAGCTTTGCGATGGCCATCGTGGGCGCGGAATACGTGATGCGCTGGCTGCCCAAAGGCACCCATGACTGGCACAAGTTCATCACCCCGGATGAACTCTATGAGCTGCTCAGTAATGCCGGGCTGGAGCCGGTGGACCGCAAGGGTTTCGTTTTCAACCCGGTCCTGTGGTCCTGGTCCCTGTCGCCGCGCGATCTGAGCGTCAATTACGTGACCGCCAGCCTCAGACCCGAAACCGCCTAATCCTTGGCTTCCAGCCGACCGCGCAATTCACGCATCACCGGCAGCGTGGCACGCACCTTGTCCTCGCCCAACTCGGCCACCACGTCGGAAATCATCGGCGTGATCGCGTTGATCGCGGCTTCGCGCGCCTTGCGGCCCGCGGGGCTGATCGCGACCATCTTGCGCCGGGCGTCATCCCAATCGGGGCGGATATGCACATAACCGGCCAGTTCCAGCTTGTGCAGCGTATTGGTCATCGCGCCGCGGGTGACGTGAAAGCTCTTGGCAAGCTGCGCCGGGCTGCGCTCGGCATTGAGCCGCGCCAGGTGGTTCAGAACCGAAAAATGCGACACTTCCATGCCCTTTGGCAGCACGCGGCTCAGTTGGCTGCGGATCAGTTGATCGTTGGTCAGGATTTCACTGAACAACGTCACCGCCAGAGAGTTCTTGTTATCGCCAGTCATTCAGGGGCCACCAAATTCGGTTCCATGCGTCAGGGAGGGGATGCGCTGACGTGCTTTTGCCACCTGAGCCGGGTCAAGATCAACGGTTTTGACGCCCGGCGGCCCACCTGCGTCTGTCAGGACCGTCCCCCACGGGTCGACGGCAAGGGAGTGCCCAAAAGTTGTGCGCGGCTTGCCAGTCTGCGATGAATGCGTGCCGGTCTGCGCAGGGGCAAGGATGTAGCAGCCGTTTTCGATCGCGCGGGCGCGCAACAGCGCCTCCCAATGGGCCGCGCCGGTGACGGGAGAAAAGGCGGATGGCACCGAGATCACATCCGCGCCGGCCCCGGCCAATTGCCGGTAGAGATGCGGAAACCGGATGTCATAGCAGATTGTCATCCCCAGGCTCAGGCGGTCAAGCCCTGTCAGAACCGCCCGTGTACCCGGCCTGTAGCCCGCCGATTCGCGATAGGTCTCGGTCTCCGAGACCTGAACATCGAACATATGTATCTTGTCATAGCGCGCCTTGACGCGACCCTCGGGCGTTATCAGAAACGACCGGTTCACAAACCTGCCGTCGGGATCGCCGGATTTCAGCGCCAGCGATCCGATCAGCAGCCAGATGCCCAACTGCGCGGCCTGTTCGCGCAACGCGGCAAGGGTGATGTCCTGATCCTCGGGCTGCAGCACCTCGGATTGATGTGACCGGCTGGTCGAGATGCAGTTCGTCACCTCGGGCGTCAGTACGAATCGGGCACCCTGCCCGGCGGCCTCGCCAATGAGGGCCTGCGTGACCGGCAGGTTATCCGCCGGGCTGTCGCTGCTGTTGAGCTGAACAAGTGCCGCCTTGATCCCGGTCATGCGGCCAATAGCGCATCCAGCTTGCCGGCCCGCTCCAGCGCATAAAGATCGTCGCAGCCACCGACATGCACGCCGTCGACGAAAATCTGCGGCACGGTGCGGCTGCCGTTGGCGCGCTGGATCATCTCGGGTTTGCGCGATGGATCGGACCAGACGTTTATCTCGGAAAAATTGACGCCCTTGTCCTTCAACAGACGTTTCGCGGCGTGGCAAAATCCGCACATGGGCGAGGTATAGATTTCAACTGGTTTCATCGCGTGTCATTTCCTGTAGGCGTTGCTGCTGCGGAATTTAGGTGTCCTTGGCCGCGCGCGCTAGGGTCAGAATTGACACATCTTTGGCACCGGATGCTAGACAGGCCTGCGTGGCCGCCGCCAGGGTGGCGCCCGAAGTCATCACGTCATCCACCAGCAACACGGATCTGCCGGCCAATCTGTGCTTGCGCCTGGGATGTACCTTGATCGCCTCCGACAGCATGGCAAACCTCTCCTCCCGCCCCAATCCCTCAAGCGAACGGGTCCGGCCTGGACGGATCAGCAGATCGGGGCAATGGGACAGGCCGGTTTCGGCAGCAACGCCCCTGGCCAGCAAAGCCGACTGATTGAACCGCCGTTTCAGCAGCCGTGTCCAGTGCAGCGGGACAGGGGCAATCAGCATCCCGGGGGTCAGCAGCGGTTTCGCCGCCCGCGCCATCCAGGCCGCCGCCGGGCGCACGACGTCCTGGCGATCGCCGTGTTTCAACGCCAGCACCAGCTTGCGCCCGTTGTCCTTGTAGAGCAGGGCCGAACGGCCCCTTTGCCACGGTCGCGCGATTTTCAGGCAATCGTCGCAGATTTCGGATGTGCCGGTATCCTCACCGGGCAGCGGCACGCCACACAGATCGCAACACAGGCCCGAAATGAACGGCGTATCCCGCCAGCACGGTCCGCACAGTCCGAAATCGCTGTCGACAGTGCCGCTGCAGATTGTGCAGCGCGGCGGATAGATCAGGTGTAAGGCCGTTTGAAACCGCGCTGCCATCGCCCTATTGTCCCCGCCATGAATATGCTGACCGACCGCACGGCCCTGACCCGCAACCGCCACCGCGCGCTCCGAACCGGGAATCCGGCCCTGTTCCTGCACGAAGCGGCCCGTGATGAGATCAAGGATCGCCTGCTACTGGTTAACAAAACCTTTAGCGATACCGCCGTGGTCAGCGGGTTCCCGGCGTTCTGGAAGGCTGCCTTTCCGCAGGCCCGGTGCGTACCCGATGACGAGACCCTGGCGCTGGAGCCGCAATCCCATGACCTTGCCCTTCACGCGCTGTGCCTGCATTGGGCCAATGACCCGGTGGGACAGATGATCCAGATCCGCCGGGCGCTTAGGCCGGACGGCCTGTTCCTGGGCGTACTCTTTGGCGGTGAAACCCTGCATGAATTGCGCGCTTCGCTGGCGCAGGCGGAATCGGACCTGTTTGGCGGCCTGTCCCCCCGCGTGGCGCCGATGGCCGAGATTCGCGACCTGGGTGCGCTGCTGCAACGCGCCGGTTTTGCCTTGCCGGTGGCTGACAGCCTGCCGATGACCGTCACCTATGCCTCGCCCCGACACCTGATGCGTGACCTGCGCGCCATGGGCGAAGGCAACGCATTGGCAGGCCGGCAAAAACGCGGTGCCCGGCGGCAGCTGATCGACCGCGCCGAAGACATCTACCGCAACAGGTTCGGAACTGCCGACGGGCGGATCACGGCCACATTCGAGCTGATCTTCCTGACCGGCTGGGCGCCGGATGCCAGCCAGCCGCAACCGCTGCGCCCGGGCTCGGCCTCGGCAAGGCTGGCCGATGCCCTCGGGGCCACGGAAACGCCGCTAAAAGATTGACCTTGTCGCGTTGGCAGCTATGTCGGTGTCCAAATCCGCGAGAAAGAGGGACTGATCATAATGTCTGACGCACGTCGCCCGGAAAACGCCCCCGGCGATCACCCCAATGTCAGCCCCGCCAAGACTGGCATCCTGCTGGCCAATCTGGGTACGCCGGATAACACCGACTACTGGTCGATGCGGCGCTATCTGAACGAATTCCTGTCGGACCGGCGGGTGATCGACTATCCGCGATGGAAATGGCAACCGCTATTGCAGCTGATCATCCTCACGAAACGCCCCTTCAGCAGCGGGGCCGCGTATAAATCCATCTGGAACGAGGAAAAAGGCGAAAGCCCGTTGATGACGATCACCCGCGATCAGACCGAAAAGCTGGCCGATGTGATGCGAGACCGCCATGGCGATCAGGTGATGGTCGATTTCTGTATGCGTTACGGCAACCCGTCAACCAGGTCCAAGGTACGCCGGATGGTTGATGCGGGCTGCACCCGCATTCTGTTCTTTCCGCTCTACCCGCATTACGCCGGTGCGACATCGGCCACCGCGAACGACCAGTTCTTTCGCGCGTTGATGGAAGAAACCTGGCAGCCGACGGCCCGCGTGGTGGAGCCCTATTTCGAGAATCCGCTTTTTATCGACGCGCTGACAGACTCCGTCGAACAGGCCTATGCCAATATCGCCGCGCGGCCTGACATGCTGGTGGTGTCCTATCACGGGATGCCGATACGCTACCTGCGGCAGGGCGATCCGTATCATTGCCAGTGCCAGAAAACGACCCGGCTGCTCAGGGAAAGGCTGGGATGGGACAGCACGCAGATCACCACGACTTTCCAATCGGTTTTCGGCCCCGAAGAGTGGCTGAAGCCCTATACCGTGGATGAGGTTGCACGACTGGCCCGCGATGAAGGAAAAAAGAAGATCGCCGTCATAGCGCCGGCGTTTTCAGCGGATTGCATCGAGACGCTGGAAGAGATCAACGAAGAGATCCGCGAAAGCTTTGAACAGGCCGGCGGTGAGGAATTTACCTATATTCCCTGCCTCAATGATGGCGACGCGCATATTCAGGCGCTGGCAGCCATAATCGATGACAATCTGAAAGGTTGGATCGGCTGACGCGATTCTGCCGCCCGGAACAAGAAAGCAGCGGCGAACCGCTGCTTTGCCAGGATTTCAATGTGCTCGACGATTAGTCGTGCGCAACAACTGCAGCCACGATGGCAATCAGAAGCAGCGGAACCCAGATGCCGACGGCCGAGGAGCTGGCGGCTGTTTCTTCAACAACAACAGGGGCTTCCATGACGGGTTCTTCCATCGAACCGGCAAATGCGGTCGATGCGGCGGCGGCAAATGCTGCTGCAAGTGCGAGTTTCTTCATAATATCCTCCAGATATCCGTCCGACATCACGAAATTGCGAAGTCGGTAACAGGAAAGTTACCTCGTGACGGCCTCTAAACAGCAGAATCAGCTGCTTGCAAAGCAATCTCGCGCACAATCTGGCAGATATGCTTCAATTTTCGTCAAATTAGCAACACTTGGGTGCCCACTTTCGATTTGGCGAAGAGCTGGGCAATATGTTCATTGTAGAGCCCGATACACCCGTTCGAGGACCGGCGACCGATCTTGCGGGTATCGTGTGTGCCGTGGATCCGGTAGTAGGTCCAGCTGAGGTAAAGAGCGTGCGTTCCCAGCGGGTTGTCGGGGCCAGGGCCGACAAATGCCGGCCAGTCCGGGTTCCGCTTCAACATCGACGGTGTCGGGCGCCAGCTTGGGCCTTCGACCTTGCGCACAACTTTCGTGCGGCCGCGCCGGGTCAGTTCTTCGGACAACGGAACGCTGGACGGGTAGAGTGCATACTGCCCGTTCTCCTCCCAGAAATGTAAGGCGCGTGAGGAAATATCGACAAGGATCGCCCCGCTTCTCAGGTTCGAGAAATAAGGCTGCCAATCCAACGCCCGGAAGCTTGAAATATTGCGGCGCACGGTTTCGGTGATGTCCTTTTCCATCTCGACGGTACCAACCCCGTCGACGGTCTGGGCAAGCACCGGTGCCCCGAGGACCGAAGCCGTACCGGCGATGAATGCGCGTCTGTTCAGGTCTTTTCTGGATTTGGTGGACATGTCAGAACTCCTGATAATTGCATCCACACTCTAGCCGCGGACGATATGATGTGAAAGCCTCAGTCACAAACCAAACATTCGCAAACAGGCAAACTTACGCGAACTGGGTTTGAATCACGGCGCGGCTCGGGATATGGCTGTCCAACGAAATCAATCTGGTGGCTTTGGAATCATGTCGCGAATACTTGTTTTGCTGTTGTCCTCACTGGTACTTCTAGCGGCCTGTGCCACGCCACCGCAGACCGGGTCAGACGGCAAGCCGCTGCCGCGTGTCTACAAAATCCGTGCGGGCGATACCGCCAAGATCCAGTTTCGCATGCTCGATTCCGTCAACTCCCTGCGGCAGGCTGCCGGGGCTTCCCCGGTACAGCTGAACGCAAAGCTGAACGCCGCCGCCGCCACCCATTCCCGCGATATGTCGGTCCAGAACCGGCCCTGGCATTTTGGATCGGACGGATCGTCGCCGATCGACCGCGTCGCCCGTGTCGGCTATCCGGGGCAGCTTGTTGGCGAAAACATTTCCGAGACGTTCGAGACTGAGCTTGAAACGCTTTCTGCCTGGATGGACAAGCCCAACACCCGTCAGGTCATTCTAGCCCCCGATGCCAGAGACATGGGATTCTCTTGGCTTCAGGAAAATAACGGCAAGATCTGGTGGACGCTGGTGATGGGAAAATAGCCCGTCACGGCCGAAGCGTGATCAATGTCCCGTCTTTGACCATTGCATAGATCTCTTCCATCTCCTTGTTGGTGACGGAGATGCAGCCGGCGGTCCAGTCAGGCCCGTTGCCTGATTTCTTGTTCGGCCGGCCGTGGATGAAAATATCGCCACCCGGACTCTTGCCTGCCGCCCTGGCCAGCGCAAAATCACGCGCATTCGGATAGGAGATACCGATCGACAGGTGGAAATCGCTGTTGGGGTTGCGGCGGTCGATCCGATAGGTGCCCTCGGGTGTCCTGCCATCGCCTTCGAACTGTTTGTGCCCCTCCGGCGCGAACCCCAGCTCGATGTCGTAGGATTCAAGCACCTTGTCGTGGTGTAACAGGTACATCCTGCGATCTGCCTTCTGGACGATGATCTGCGTCACCTCGGGGCCGTTATACGTCCTGAATTTCGAGCTGCTGCACGCCGATAGGCCCGCAACAAGCACGACAAGTGCCAGATATCTCACGATCCGCATTCTTACACCTGTTATTTTATTACTGCTCAAACCCTTTCTAAGCGGGAAACCCCTCCGGCGGATAGACCTAATGCGACGATCACTCGGTTTTGATCGTGAATTCTGCGACAAGTTCGACATGCGTGGACCACCGGAACTGGTCCACCACGCGCACCGGGCCCAGCGTGTACCCGCCGGCAACCAGCGCGGCCGCGTCGCGCGCGAAACTTGCCGGATTGCAGGACACATAGGCGATCCGGGGGATGCCAGACCGGCACAGCTCGGCCACCTGAGCCTGCGCCCCGGCGCGCGGCGGATCGATCACCGCGGCATCGAAAGGCGCCAGTTCATCTTGCATCAGCGGACGCCGAAACAGGTCACGCACCTCGTGGGTGACGGCCTTCAGCCCCTGCGTCTTGCGCCACCCGTCGTCCAGCGCGCCAATCATTGCCGCGTCTCCCTCTACCGCGTGGATTTCGGCGCGCGCGGCCAGCGGCAGGGCAAAGGTGCCGCACCCGGCGAACAGGTCAACGATCCGCTTTGCGCCCTCGGTAATGCCGGCGACCTCGGACAGCAATGCCGCCTGACCTTCGGACGTGGCCTGCAGGAAAGACCCCGGCGGGGGCACCCCACGGGCCGGGCCGAACTGCTGTTCCGGTGCCCGGCGGGTCACGATCACCTCATCGTCCCAGGCCAGCCGCGCCAGATCGTGACGCTCGGCGAGGTGGGCCAGCGCAATCCGCAGCGTTCCGTCCAGCGGCTTGCCGTCGCTGACCGCCAGGTCTAACCCGCCAAGACTGAGCGTTGCCGCCACCGATATGCCGTTCTTGCGGCTGGCCCCGGCAACCGCAAGCGCCTGCGCCACCGGCAGCGCCGCCATCAGATCCGGGTGCAGCAGCTGACAGCCGGGAATTTCCACCACCACGTCCGAGGCTTTGGCATGAAATCCAGCCAAGGCGCCCTTTTTCGTGCGTCGTGCGGCAAAGGTCGCACGGCGACGGCTGCAGGGCGGCGAGGTGCTGACCGGCAGAAACTGCGCCTCAAGCCCATGCGCCGCCAGCGCCGTTGCCACGACTTCGGTTTTCCACCCGGCGACAAAGCCGTCAGATGCGTGCTGCAGCTGACACCCCCCGCATGACCGGAAATGCCGACACGGGGCGGCGACGCGATCAGGTGACGGGGTCTCGATCTTCACATTGTTCAGTCGATTGCCATCCAGATCACCTTTCACGACTTCGCCGGGCAGGGTCATCGGTACAAAGATCGGCCCATCGGCGATCCCGTCGCCCTGGTGACCCAGCCGGTTGATCGTATAGCGCGTCATCGGTTCAGCAATGCGTCTCTTGTCAGCACAAAACCCGAATCGATCCACCGCTGCTCGAGCAATCTCAGACGCGCGCCCAGCGCCGGACCGGAATATTCCTGCATCAGATCGCTGGCCGCGATCGGAAAGGTGACCCCGGCGCCCTGATCAATGTCCTTCAGGTGCCGTTCCGAAATGGGCTGCCCGGACATCGCCGCGCGCAGCAAGACAATGTCTCGTGCCGCATCGGCGCCAAAACGATACCCCAGCTCTGCCGGCGTTCGGGCCAAGGCGATTTCGGACCGCAGCAAGTCAAGCTGGCGGGCCTGTGCCTTGCTCAAACGCAGCAGCTCCTTCGGGTCTCCACCGCCAAGGCAGGCCAGACGCCGCAGCGGATCAGGCCCGGTATCGGTGTGCGATTCCAGGTAGACAAGCGGCGCCAGCAGCCGATCATCGGCGCCCGGCAAGACCACCGTCATCACGCCGGCCGCGCGCATTGCGGCCACGGACGGGGCCGGGTCAGGCGCTGCCAGCAGCTTGATGATCTCGGCGCCGACGCGTTCGCGCGACAACCCCTTCAGCCCGTCCAGATGGGCGGCCACGGCGGCCAGGCCGTCAGAATCAAGACCCCCCGCCGGATCGCCATACCAGGCATGGAACCGGAAGAATCGCAGGATGCGCAGGTAATCCTCGCGGATGCGCTGCCCGGCATCGTCGATGAACCGCACGCGCCGGGCCTTCAGATCCCCAAGACCATCCAGCGGGTCAAGCACCGCGCCATCGGCCGTGGCGTAAAGCGCATTCATGGTGAAATCACGGCGGCGCGCGTCTTCGGCCACTTCTGTCGAAAAGGCGACCGTGGCATGGCGGCCATGGGTTTCGACATCCTTGCGGAAGGTTGTGATCTCGTGCGGAAGACCATGCGCCACCACGGTGATCGTGCCATGCTCCACCCCCGTCGGCACCGGTTTGAACCCCGCCTTTCCGGCCAGCTCAATCACGGTTTCGGGCCGGGCGTCGGTCGCGATGTCGATATCGCCCACGGGTTCGTGCAACAGGTCATTGCGTACGCAACCGCCGACGAACAATGCCTGATGCCCGGCCTCCGTCAGCATCGCGCAGACAGCTTGCGAGGCGGGCCTGTTGATCCAGCTGCCCGAGATTTTCATGCCGGTTCCGCCGCATCGGCCATCGACCGAAGAATACGCGCCGTCGCGCCCCAGATGTAATAGGGACCGAAAGGTACGGTGAAATAATGACGCCGCGACCCCCGCCAGCGACGCGACTGGATCAGATAGTTTGCCGGCGTCATCACGTGATCCAGCGGCACCGAAAAAACCTCCTCGACCTCGCCCGCCTCGGCACGTGGCGTAAAGGGCGCAAGCACCCGTGCCACCACCGGCGTCACGGTAAAGCCGGTCACGGTTTCATGCGGCGGCATCTGGCCCAGCACCTCCACATTCGCCGGGTCCAGCCCGATCTCTTCGGATGCCTCGCGCAGGGCGGCGGCGATAATGTCCGCGTCGCCCTCATCCTGCTTGCCGCCCGGAAAGGCGATCTGTCCGGGATGGTGCTTCAGCGCCGATGACCGTTTCGTCAGATAAAGCCGCGCCTGCGAACCCCGGCAGAGGATCGGCACCAGAACACCTGCCGGGCGCAGCTTGCGCCCCGGCGGCAGGACAACATCCGGGTTCAGGTCAAAATCGGACGATGCGGCCCTGGGATTCGACAGCGCCGCCATCACCGGCAGCAGGGGATCAGGCGCTGTCACCGGGGTCGCTTTCGGCCTCGAATCCCAAGGTCTTGGGATCCAGCGTGTAATGCGCGCCGCAGAACTGGCAATCGGCGGTCACCGTGCCCTCGGGCGTCGTCATCTTCTCGATGTCGCGCGCCGAGTAGATCGACAGGCTGCTGCGCACCCGCTCTTCGGTGCAGGTACAGCCGAACCGCACCGGCTGGGTATCGAACACCCGCGGCGTTTCCTCGTGAAACAGGCGCACCAGCAGATCCGTGGGCGCCACCGACGGGCCGATCAGTTCAAGATCATCGACCGTGTCCAATAGCGTGTTGACCCGGTTCCAGTTTTCCAGGTCGTCGCCATCCACGATGTCGCGGGCCTCCAGCAGGCCACCCTCGCCGGACCCGCCGCCCTGCGCGTGGGGGGATGCCTTGGGCATATGTTGCAGCATCACGCCACCGGCGCGCCAATGCTCTTCGCCGCCGGCCTCGGTCGATTTGCCGAAGCTCAGCGAAAACCGGGTGGGCAACTGCTCGGACTGGGCGAAATAGGCCTCGGCACAATCCTTGAGCCCGCTGCCCGCAATCGGCGTGATCCCCTGATAGGGTTCGGTATCCTTGCCCTGGTCGATCAGCACGGCGAAATAGCCCTCGCCCACCTGGTCAAAGGGCGCGCCTTCCGTCAGGCGATCCCGGTCAAAGCTGGCATAGGCCCGGATGCGGGCGCTGCCGCCCGGCTTGTCGGGGCCGTAGTAATCCGTGGCGATCATCCGCACGGGTCCCTTCGACTGAACCTGCAACGAAAGTTTCCAGCGCAGCTTGATCGTCTGACCGATCAGCGCGGTCAGCAGGGCCATCTCGGCTACCAGCGCCTCGACCACGGGCGGGTAGTCATGCTGCTTGAGGATGCCGTCCAACACGCCGTCCAGCCGCGCCACGCGTCCGCGAATATCCGATTGGTCCAGCTGGAACGGCAGGATCGTATCGTCCCAGGCGATTTTCTGTCCAAGTGTCATGGGGGTTTCCTTGTGCGCCGGTTATTGGCATATCGCGTCTATATAGGCAGGGCAAGACGGGGTCCAAGAGGCAAAAAATGCGACGTTTCGGTGAGATCCCCATTCTGACGCGGCGCTACACGATGCGTCCCGGCGTCTACGCCATTCTCGAACGCAACAACGCGCTGCTATTGACCCACCAGGCCGAGCCCGAGCCGGAAGTGCAGCTGCCCGGCGGGGGTGTGGACCCTGGCGAGCATCCGATACGGGCGCTCCATCGCGAGGTGATGGAAGAGACCGGCTGGGCCATTGCCAACCCGCGGCGGCTTGGCGCCTATCGCCGGTTCACCTACATGCCGGAATATGATCTCTGGGCGGAAAAGATCTGCACGATCTACCTTGCCCGGCCGGCGCGCCGGCTTGGTCCACCGACCGAGGACGGGCATACGACCCTCTGGGCCGATCCCGGGGTTGCGGCGGATGCGCTGGTAAATGCCGGCGATCGGCATTTCGTCAAAGCGTTGTGGCGGCTTGCCTGAATTCCAGCAGAACGGCCGAGACATCATCGGTGAAATCCTGATCCCCGGCAAAGTTCGACAATTTCCAGATGATCGATTCCAGGCAGGCGGTTCCGCGGGTCTGGCGCAGCTCGGCCAGCATGGCGGCGAAGCCATCATCGCCCAGCAGGTTGCCGGCGTCATCGGCGCATTCGACCACCCCGTCCGAGCAGATCATCAGCCTGTCACCCGGGCCCATCGACACATCGAACTGGTCATATTCCGCGCCGTCAATCAGGCCCACCGGCAGACCGCCCCGGCCCAGAACCTCGACCGCGCCACTGGCCCGCTGCACCACCGGGTGCGGGTGCCCGGCCTGTGCCATGCTCACCCGTCCGGTTTCCAGGTCGACATCGGCTAGAACCATGGTGAAGTAGAGTTCAGTCTCTATTTCGCTGAGAAACAGCTGGTTGAGGATCTTGATCGTCTCGGCGGGAGGGCGCGGAACGAAGTCCCCCGACGCGTTTCTTTCCAGCGCCACGTTCTGTTCCGGCGACGCGGACGAGAGATATCCCGCCAGCCGCGCGGTCATGAGCGCCGAGCTGATACCGTGGCCCGATACGTCAATGCCGTAAATTCCGATGCGCGTGGGATTGACGACGAACATCCCCACCAGATCACCGCCGACATGGCCGCAGGATTGCAGCAGCATCGACACTTCGGCCGGCCCGAAATCGCGATACCGGTCACTGACCAGCGATTGCTGAAGCTTCTTGGCTTCGATCAGGTCATTCTCGAGCGAATCATAGACCGCCTGCAATTCGTCCAGCGTGGAGGTGATCAGCCGGTTCTTTTCCGTCAGCTCCCGCTCCATCCTGAGAATGCGCTCCCCGGCGGAAATCCGCGCCCGCAGCTCTGCCGCATTGACGGGCTTTGTCAGGAAATCATCCGCGCCCGCATCCAGCCCGTGGGCAATCGCGTCTTTCTCGCTCTTCGAGGTCAGCAGGATGAAATACCCGTAGGTATCGCGCGCCATCTGTCTGAATTCACGGCAGAATTCCGGGCCCGTCATGCCGGGCATCATCCAGTCGCTCATCACCAGATCGGGCGGCGCCTCGCGGCAGATTTCCAGCGCTTCGGCTGCGGATTCGGCCTCGCGCACATCAAAGCCCCAGCGTTTCAGCGACGCCGAGAGGATGCGCCTTTGCAGGCGGCTGTCATCCACGACCAGCACCTGCCGGATCGCATTTGCTGCCTCTGCCGCATGATCAGTTGATGTCGCCGTTAAAGTCACCTGCACCGTCCTAGCCTGAACACGCGCAATCTGGCGCCTGCCGCTTAATAGCGAATGAATGCTAAAATTGGCCCGAGTTTCTGCGCCTGACAGCGTAGTTTGTTAACGTTTTCACGTCAGGCTCGCCGCGCGTTTAACGGGGAAACCAGATATGATCGACTGGGACAGAGTGAACGAACTGCGCGACGAAATCGGTGCCGATGACTTCGCCGAAGTGGTCGAGATCTTCCTGGAAGAGGTCGAGGAAGAGATGGCCAAGCTGGGGGTAGATGCCGATCAGCAGAGCCTGGAATCGACCCTGCATTTCCTCAAAGGCAGCGCGCTGAACCTGGGTTTCACGCATTTTTCCGAGCTGTGCCAGGCCAGTGAATTGGCCGCACGGGCGAATACTCCGGTGGACACCGATGCCCTGAAGGCCGCCTATGCGGCGTCCAAAGCCGAATTTCTCGCATCCCTTGATAAACCGGACGCGGCCTAGATCAGGAACTGTGCCAGCACATCGTCATTGGTGATGTCACGATACGTAAACCCCGCAGCGACAAGCTTGCGTTCCAGCACCAGAAAATTGTCGGCCCTGTTGGTTTCGATCCCGATCAGGACCGAGCCGAAGTTTCGTGCCGATTTCTTGAGGTATTCGAACCGCGCGATGTCATCCTCGGGCCCGAGCATCGTCAGGAATTCCTTCAGCGCACCGGGCCGCTGCGGCAGCCGCAGAATAAAGTACTTCTTGACGCCGATATACCGTTGCGCCCGTTCCTTGACCTCTGGCAGCCTCTCGAAATCGAAATTGCCACCCGAGGTGACACAGACCACCGTCTTGCCCGCGATCTCCTCCGCCACATCGCTGAGCGCGTCGACTGCCAGCGCGCCTGCGGGCTCCAGCACCACGCCTTCGACATTGAGCATCTCCAGCATGGTGGTGCACAGCCGGTCCTCGGGCACGGTGACCGCATCGCTTGGATCAAGATCGGCGAGCCGCGCAAAAGTCCTTTCGCCGATCCGCGCCACCGCGGCGCCATCGGCGAAATTGTCGATCTGGCCCAGGGTCACGGGCGCGCCCGCCGCCAGCGCCGCGTTCAGACAGGCACCGCCCGCCGGTTCAACCAGTGTATAGCCCATCTTGGCGCCGAAGAAGCTGCGGATCCCGGCGGACAGCCCGCCACCGCCCACCGGCATGATGATCCGGTCGGGCAGCCCTTCCATCTGCTGCATGATTTCGACCGCGACCGAGGCCTGACCTTCGATCACGTCCTCATCGTCGAACGGCGACAGGAAATGACCCCCGGTTTGGTCACAATAGGATTGTGCTGCGGCCAGCGTGTCATCGAAATAATCCCCGGTCAGCCTGACCTCGATCGACGAGCCGCCAAATTTCTCGGTCTGTCCGATTTTCTGCTGAGGTGTCGTGACCGGCATGAAGATCGTGCCCTGAACGCCGAAATGCCGGCACATGAAGGCAACGCCCTGCGCGTGATTGCCCGCACTGGCACACACGAACCGGCTGGTGTCCGGGGCCGCCGCCAGAACCTTGCGCATGGCATTGAACGCCCCGCGCAGCTTGTATGACCGCACGGGCGTCAGGTCTTCGCGCTTGAGCAGAATGTCCGCGCCGAACCTGTCAGACAGATGATCGTTCCGCTGCAACGGCGTCTCCGCGAATACTTCGCGCATCGCCGCCTCGGCCTCGCGGGCCCGGTCCTGAAAACTCTTCATCCGCTGATCTGTGACGCAGCCGGGGCAGTCATGCAAGCCCCGACCTTGCCCCGCGCCGCAAAACCCGATAAGCGCCGGGCAAATCTGACATGAGGGAAACGAGATGTCCGCGCCCAAGAAAGTTGTGCTGGCCTATTCCGGCGGCCTTGATACGTCGATCATTCTGAAATGGCTGCAGTCCGAATATGGCTGCGAGGTGGTGACCTTTACCGCCGACCTGGGCCAGGGCGAAGAGCTGGAACCCGCGCGCAAGAAGGCCGAGTTGCTGGGCATCGCGCCTGAGAACATCTTTATCGAAGATGTCCGCGAAGAATTCGTGCGCGATTTCGTCTTTCCGATGTTCCGCGCCAATGCGGTTTACGAAGGTCTCTACCTGCTGGGTACCTCGATCGCCCGGCCGCTTATTTCCAAGCGCCTGGTCGAAATCGCGGCCGAGACCGGCGCCGATGCGGTAGCCCACGGTGCCACCGGCAAGGGCAATGACCAGGTGCGGTTCGAGCTGGCGGCCTATGCCCTGAACCCCGAGATCAAGGTGATCGCGCCCTGGCGCGAGTGGGATCTGACCAGCCGCACCAAGCTGATCGACTTTGCCGAGAAGAACCAGATTCCGATCGCCAAGGACAAGCGCGGCGAGGCACCGTTCTCGGTCGATGCCAACCTGCTGCACACTTCCTCAGAGGGCAAGGTTCTGGAAGATCCGGCCGAGGCCGCGCCGGACTATGTCTATCAGCGCACCGTACACCCCGAGGATGCCCCGAACGACGCCGAATTCATCGAGATCGGCTTTGAAAAAGGCGACGCGGTCAGCATCAATGGCGAGGCGATGAGCCCCGCGACCCTCCTGACCAGGCTGAACGAATATGGCGGCAGGCACGGGATCGGGCGGCTGGATCTGGTCGAGGGGCGGTTCGTGGGCATGAAATCCCGCGGTATCTACGAAACCCCGGGCGGTACCATCCTGCTGGAGGCCCATCGCGGCATCGAATCGATCACCATGGATCGCGGCGCGATGCACCTGAAGGATCAGCTGATGCCGCAATATGCCGAGCTGATCTATAACGGGTTCTGGTACAGCCCCGAACGCCGGATGCTGCAGGCCGCGATCGACGCCTCGCAGGATCACGTCACCGGGACCGTGCGGGTGAAGCTTTACAAGGGATCGGTTCGCACGGTTGGCCGCTGGTCCGATCACTCGCTCTATTCCGAGGCGCATGTGACCTTCGAGGAGGATGCCGGCGCCTACGATCAGAAGGACGCGGCCGGTTTCATCCAGCTCAACGCGCTCAGGCTGAAGCTTCTTGCCGCGCGGGACAGGCGGCTGAAAGGCTAACGGCCCCAGCCCTGTGTGGATTGAACCCGAACTCCGGTCTTGGCGCAGGCGCCGGGTGAATTTCGGTATCCGACGTGCGGGCGTATCAAAGCCGGTGCCGCTTCAGCTTTTCGTAATAGGGCATTGCCGCATCGCTCAGGGCACGTTGCGCAGCGGTAAGCTGGGGCAGCTCCCCCTCGGCCGGGGCAAATCCGGTGGACCGATGCACCGCCCCGTACCAATGCGCCGCCCAGACGCCATCATCCGGATGACCGCCCACAGGCCAGTGCAGCATCGCCGGATCCCAGGGCAGGTCGATTGCGGCGCATAACCGTTTCAGCATGGCTTGGGGATCGCGCCGGATATCGGCCGAGTCGATCACCAGCGGCGTCACCCCTTGCGCTGTCAGTTGATCGAACAGTTCTGCCTGCTGGACAAAACCGATATCCTCGAGCCCGGGATCGTCATACTTGGCCGAGAAGCTGGCCGCGACGCGCGCCGGGTGCCGGATCAGAAAGACATTGGTAACCTGCGCCAGCCAGTCCCGCGGAATGCCGGCGATCATGTGCTGTGTCATGTGTTTCTGGTAGAAATGTGGCTTTTCGGCGGGAATAGTGCCTAGCAGATTGGCGACAACGCGATTCGGATCCGTGGGCTGCGCTGCAAGGATTTGATCCCGCATGGGATGGCGCAGCCCCGTCCTGGCCAGATAGGCGGCATAGAACGGCTCGTCGATAACGGCAAAATCCCTGCGCGCGCCAAAGGCATACATCATCGCCGTGCTCAGATTTCGCGGCCCGGACCACATGGCAACGCGCATGTCGGGTCTCTCCCTGCATGTGATGGCTGGGTTCAGCCGTGAAAATGTTACAGGCCACGCTAATTCGGCCCCGTTCTCCCGCCAAGGAGTAAATTGGTGTCACCAGCCTGTGAGATTTGGTTTCAGCCGCTTGGCGGTCGATCGCGGATGGGCCAAGCTGCGAAAAACGGAGGGCCCGACATGGTGGCGATCGAATTCAGGCATTTCAAAACCGGGTTGCTGGCGGCGCTGATCGCTGTCGGCATTGGTATCCAGTGTCACAAGGCCTATGCAGCCGAAAGCGAGACGCTGATCGTGGCGGGTGGCTGCTTCTGGTGCGTCGAATCCGATTTCGAATCGGTCCCGGGCGTGACCGGCGCGGTATCAGGCTATACCGGCGGCGACATCAAGAACCCGACCTACAAACAGGTGGGCAAGGGCGGTACGGGGCATTACGAGGCGGTCAGGATCAGCTTTGATCCGGCGCGCGTCAGCCGCGAGACGCTGCTGAACATGTTCTTCCGTTCGATCGACCCGACGGATGCGGGCGGGCAATTCTGCGACCGCGGCGAAACCTATCGCACAGCTATTTTCGTGTCGAATAACGCCGAGAAATCGCTGGCCAATGCCGTGAAGGCGAAAGCAGAGCAGGAATTGGGCCGCAAGATCGTCACCCCGGTTCTGTCCGCCAAGACCTTCTACGAGGCAGAGGATTATCACCAGGATTACTACAAGGGTCGAAAACTGGTGGTGACGCGGTTTGGCCCCAAACGTCAGGCCGAGGCCTACAAGCGGTATCGCAAGGCCTGCGGGCGTGATGCGCGCGTTCGGCAGCTCTGGGGTTCTGCCGCGCCTTTCGCGTCCGGCCACTGAGCCGCAGTTGTCGCGGGCGCTCCGCGTCAGGCTCTGATTCGGCTTGATCTGGCCTCAGCCAACCTTGCAGGCGGCCAGGACGGCCATGTTCAGAATGTCATTGGCGGTGAAATTCGTCGAACAGATCTGGATGGACTGATCAACACCAGACAGGATTGGCCCCACCACGGTGGCGCCGCCCATTTCCTGCATCAGTTTGACCGAGATCGAGGCGGAATGGCGGGCGGGAACAACCAGCACGTTGGCCGGACCGGTCAGGCGCTGGAACGGATACGCCTCCTGCGCGACAGTGTTCAACGCCACATCCACGGTCATTTCGCCTTCGAATTCGAAATTGACGCCACGCGCCTCCAGAACCTTGGGCGCCTGGTGCATCTTTTCCGCGCGCTCGGACCGGGGATAGCCGAAGGTCGAGAAACTGACAAAGGCCACCCGCGGCTCGACCCCCAGATGGCGGGCGACGCCGGCGGCACGTTCAGCAATGTTGGCAAGGTCTTCCTGATCCGGCCATTCATGTACCAGCGTATCGGCGATAAACACGATCCGGCCCTTGTGCATGATCGCGGTGACGCCCACCGCGCCATGTTCCGCATCGGCGTCAAAAACGTGATTGATCAACTCAAGCACATGCGCCGATTTTCGCGTGGCCCCGGTGACCAAACCGTCACCATGCCCATGCGCCAGCATCAGCGCCGAAAACACGTGCCGGTCTCGCGCGGCCAGCCGATGAACATCTTGATGATCAACGCCTTTGCGCTGCAGACGGGAATAGAGAAAATCCTTGTACTGATCCAGGTGATCGGTATTGGCGGCGTTCACGATCTCCAACTCGGCCACGGCGTCGCCCAATCCGGCGGCCTCCAGCTTGGCCTTCACATCGGGTTCCCGCCCCACGACCAGCGCATGACCGTAACCTGACCGCTGGTATTGCACCGCGGCGCGCAGCACCCGCGGATCGTCCCCCTCGGCAAAGATCATTCGGGCCTGGGCGGCGCGGGCACGGGCATTGATCGACCGCATGATGCTGGCGGTCGGATCCATCCGAGTCTTCAGCGTGACCTCATAGGCATCCATGTCCACGATCGGCCGGCGCGCGGCGCCGGTATCCATGCAGGCCTTCGCCACCGCCGGCGGGATCTTGTGAATCAGGCGCGGATCGAAAGGTGCGGGGATGATATAGTCACGCCCGAAGGTCAGCTTGCGCCCATAGGCCATGTCGACCTCGTCCGGCACATCCTCGCGCGCCAGCCGGGCCAGCGCTTCGGCACAGGCAATTTTCATCTCGTCGTTGATCGCACGGGCGTGCACGTCCAACGCGCCGCGAAACAGATAGGGGAAACCCAGCACGTTATTGACCTGGTTGGGATAATCGCTGCGCCCGGTGGCAACGATCGCATCTGCCCGCACGGCATGGGCCTCTTCCGGCGTAATCTCGGGGTCGGGGTTTGCCATCGCGAAGATCACCGGATCCGGCGCCATCGACGCCACCATGTCCTCGGTCACGGCGCCCTTGACGCTGACCCCCAGGAATACATCCGCGCCCTTCATCGCCTCTTCGAGCGTGCGCAGATCGGTGTCGACCGCATGGGCGGATTTCCACTGGTTCATGCCCTCGGTCCGGCCCTGGAAGATCACGCCCTTGGTATCGCAAACCACACAGTTTTCGTGCCGGGCGCCCATTGCCTTGAGCAATTCGATACAGGCGATGCCCGCGGCCCCGGCACCGTTCAGCACGATCCGCACATCCGCGATCTTCTTGCCGCTCAGGTGCAGGGCATTGATCAGCCCCGCCGCGCAGATCACCGCCGTTCCGTGCTGATCATCGTGAAAGACGGGAATATCCATCACCTCTTTCAGGCGCTGTTCGATGATGAAACATTCCGGCGCCTTGATATCTTCGAGGTTGATGCCGCCAAAGGTCGGCCCCATCAGCTTGACCGCGTTGATGAACGCCTCGGGGTCTTCGGTATCCAACTCGATATCGATCGAGTTCACATCGGCGAAGCGCTTGAAAAGAACGGCCTTTCCTTCCATCACCGGTTTGCTGCCCAGCGCCCCCAGATTGCCAAGGCCCAGCACCGCGGTCCCGTTCGAAATCACCGCCACGAGGTTGCCCTTGTTGGTGTAGTCATAGGCGGTTTCGGGATTTTCCTCGATCGCCAGGCATGGCACGGCGACGCCCGGCGAATAGGCAAGGCTCAGATCGCGCTGCGTGGTCATCGGCACGGTGGCCTGAATCTCGAACTTGCCGGGGGTGGGTTCCAGGTGAAAGGCCAGCGCCTCTTCCGGGGTGAATTTGGATTTCGCCATGACAGGGCCTGTAAAACGGGTGTGTTATGTCACTGCATAGCCGGGCTTTCGAGAAGCCTCAACCGGAAGGCGGATTTGGCTTTCGTCCGGACGCGGCGGTCAGTAAGGTTTGCCGAACCAGCGGGGGAGTGTTTGTGACGTCTGCCAAATCAGCCGTGACGCCGATGATGGCGCAATATCTGGAGATCAAGACGCAATATCCCAATGCGCTGTTGTTCTACCGGATGGGCGATTTCTATGAACTGTTTTTTGACGATGCGGTAGAGGCTAGCGCGGCGCTGGATATCGCGCTGACAAAGCGCGGCAAACATCTGGGCGAGGATATCGCGATGTGCGGGGTGCCGGTACATGCCGCCGAGGGATATCTGCTGACGCTCATTCGCAAAGGCTTTCTCGTGGCGGTCTGCGAACAGTTGGAAAGCCCGGCAGAGGCCAAGAAGCGCGGATCGAAATCGGTTGTAAAGCGCGACGTCGTGCGACTGGTCACGCCCGGCACCCTGACCGAGGAAAGCCTGCTGGAGGCGCGGCGGCATAATTTCCTGGCAAGCGTCGCCGAAGTACGCGGTGAATCCGCGCTGGCCTGGGTGGATATTTCAACGGGGTCGTTTCGGGTCATGCCCCTGGCGGCGGTGCGGTTGGGCCCCGAACTGGCCCGGCTGTCACCGAGCGAGGTCGTGATCGCCGACGCTACGGAACTGGCCGAAATAGTGACTGAATCGGGCGCATCTGCCACGCCTTTGGGACGGGCGGCCTTTGACAGTAGCGGCGGTGAGAAGCGGCTGTGTGACTTGTTCGGGGTCGGTACGCTGGACGCCTACGGCCAGTTCTCGCGGCCGGAAGTGGCGGCGATGGGAGCAATCGTCGAATATCTTGAGATCACGCAAAAGGGCAAACTGCCGTTGTTGCAGCCGCCGATACGCGAGGATCACGCGCAGGTTCTTCAGATTGACGCGGCGACCCGGCGCAATCTGGAACTGACCCATGCACTGTCCGGCGGGCGGGCGGGATCGCTGTTGTCGGCGATGGACCGGACGGTCACGGCTGGGGGCGGTCGCCTGCTGGAACGGCGGCTGTCCAGCCCCTCACGCCAGTTGGACGTAATCCGGGAGCGGCTCGATTCGGTGGCGTTTGCCGTCGGGCAGTCCCGGTTCTCGGGCCAGCTGCGCGAGGCGCTGCGCAAGGTGCCCGATCTGGACCGCGCCCTGTCGCGGCTGGGTCTGGATCGCGGCGGGCCGCGCGACTTGGCAGCCATCCGCAACGGGCTGGTTCAGGCGGCGGAAATGGCGCAAATGCTGTCGGGGCAAGAACTGCCGGAGCTGCTGGACAGGGCAAGTTCCGCGCTGAGCGGCCATGATGATCTGATTGCTCTGTTGGAACTGGCACTGATTGCCGAGCCGCCGCTGCTGACTCGCGATGGCGGGTTCATTGCCGAAGGTTATGACCAGGAACTGGACGAATGCCGCAAGCTGCGCGATGAGGGCCGCAGCGTGATTGCCGCAATGCAGGCCGAATATGCCGAGATGACCGGCATTCAGTCGCTGAAGGTCAAGCACAATAACGTGCTGGGCTATTTCGTCGAAGTGACCAGCACCCACGCGGACAAGATGCTGTCGAAGCCGCTGAGCGACACGTTCAAGCATCGCCAGACCACCGCCAATCAGGTTCGGTTCACGACGCAGCCGCTGAGCGAGATGGAAACCAGGATCCTGAACGCGGGCGGGCGCGCGATCGAGATCGAAAAGCGGCTCTATGACAGCCTGAAAGCGGCCATTCTGGACCGTGCTGCCGAAGTATCACACGCCGCGCGGGCACTGGCCGAACTGGACCTGACAACCGCGCTGGCCGATCTGGCGCGGGCCGAAAACTGGTGCCGGCCGAAGGTGGATGCCAGCCGATCCCTGAAAATCGACGGCGGGCGCCACCCGGTTGTCGAACAGGCCCTTCGGGCGCAGGGCGGGGAGCCGTTCATCGCCAATGACAGCGATCTGGGTGATGGCGCGGATATCTGGTTGCTGACCGGGCCGAACATGGCCGGTAAATCGACCTATCTGCGCCAGAACGCGCTGATCGCCGTGCTGGCGCAGATGGGCAGTTTCGTACCGGCACAGACGGCGCATATCGGGCTGGTCAGTCAGCTCTTCAGCCGCGTCGGTGCCTCGGACGATCTGGCGCGGGGGCGGTCAACCTTCATGGTCGAGATGGTGGAAACCGCGGCGATCCTGAACCAGGCGGATGATCATGCGCTGGTCATCCTGGATGAGATCGGCCGAGGTACTGCCACGTATGACGGGCTGTCGATCGCCTGGGCCACGCTGGAACATCTGCACGACGTGAATCGCTGCCGCGCTCTGTTCGCCACCCATTACCACGAGATGACGAACCTGAGCGAGAAGCTGGAGCGGGTCGAGAATGCCACCGTCGCGGTCAAGGAGCATGAGGGCGAGGTGATCTTCCTACACGAGGTGCGCAAGGGTGCGGCAGATCGGTCCTATGGTGTGCAGGTGGCCAAACTGGCGGGCTTGCCCGAGGCGGTCGTGGCGCGCGCGCGCGTCGTGCTGGATGCGCTGGAGAAGGGCGAGAGGGAGGGTGGTGGCGCGCAAAAGGCGCTGATCGACGATCTGCCTCTTTTCGCGGCCACGCCGCCGCCGCCCGCGCCGGTCAGGAATTCGGAGGTGGAGGATAGATTGGCCACGGTCCTGCCCGATGATTTGACCGCCCGCGAAGCGCTGAACCTGATCTACGAGTTGAAGGACCTGTTGAAGTAACGGGCCCGGAAACCGACAGGCATTCAATCCGTAACAGTGCTACGAAAGCCTGAACGATTCAGGCACGATTCCAGCTTAAATCGCGCCTACCAACTGCCGCTGGCCCCGCCGCCGCTGGACGATCCGCCACCGAATGAAGAAGACGACGACGAGCTGCTTTTGCTTTTCTTCGGGATCGTGCGCCAGACGGTGTAGGTATCGTGGCAATGGTGGCACTGGTAATCGATCCTCTGTTTGCCGGTCGAGGATGTGGTGGCCGGTTCGACGGTGGTTGTGTCACCTTCCAGCGTACGGAACTTGCAACTGCGGCAGGCGCCATATTGGCTGAACCAGGCGCGGTAGGCCTCGATCGTAACATGTTCGCATTGCGGGCACTGCCAGACATCGTAATCTACGCTTTTCAGATTTTCCTCGGTGATCTGCCCCTCTTGCAGGTGGCTGTCATCCCATCCTTCATCAAGCCGGTGCATTTCGCTGCCGTCATTCGGACAGGTGCGGGGATGGTTGCGTTTCCACCGGCGATAGGCCTGCACCGGCAGCAACAATAGCGGCGCGGCGATGACATAGATCCAGCTGCCCAGCCACGAGATTATCCGCATCAGTGCGTTCCACGCCTTGACATAGAACGGCGCGCCATATTCTCCGTGCCAGCTGCCGGTCAGGTCGTAGATGACCGCATCGACCCCGGCGGCGATGCCCCCGGCATAGTCATCCTGCCGGAAATTGGGGATGATCACGTTGTCGATGATTTCCTTCATCGGCGCATTCTTGGCGTCACCATAGCCTGACCCGATCTCGATCCGCATTTCGCGATCGTAGCGCGAGACCAGCATCATCACCCCGTCATTGCGGGACGCGTTCCCAACACCCCAGTGATTGAAAAGCCCGGTGGCAAAGGGTTCGATGGCACCGTCATGGCCATAGTCACCCATCCTGCCGATGGTAACGACCGTGAACTCGATGCCAAGCTCATTGCGCAATTCACGCAGGTCGCCCCGAATTTCATCCTCATCCGCGTCGGTCAGCAGGTCGGCGAAATCGTTAACGTAAAGCTCTTCATAGGCCGGGTAGGTTTGCGCAAGACTTGCAGGCGCGGACAATGCCAGCGCCAGAAAAGCTGCAAAAAATCTGTTCATGTACTTGCCTGTAGTTGCCTCGTGCGGGCAGCCTAGCAGGTTATTCCTTCATCGACGAGACACCAACCTGCGCCGGCCGCAGAATGCGTTCATGCAGCATGAACCCTTCGGCCGACACCTGAATGATGTCACCGGCCTTGGTACCGGGCAGTGGCGCCTCGAACATCGCCTCGTGTTCCTGGGGGTCGAACCGGTCACCCACTTGGGGAGAAATCAGCTTGATCCCGTGTTTCGAGAAGACGTTCAGCAATTCACGCATGGTCAGGTCGATGCCTTCGAAGAAGGCGGGTGCTGCGGCGCGCTGTTCCTCGGTGGCTGATTCGAGCGCGCGCTTCATGTTGTCGTAGACAGGCAGCATATCTCGGGCCAGTTTCGAGCCACCGTAATTGGCAGCCTCCAGACGGTCCTTGTCGGATCGTTTACGCGCGTTTTCCGCATCCGCCAACGCCCGCATGAACTTGTCCTGCAACGCATCGCGTTCCGCACGAAGCGCGTCGATCTCTGCTTCTTCGTCCGTAATCTCAGCTGTTTCGGCCTCTAGCTCTTCAGCCAGGGCCTCGTCGATGTCGTCCAGGAATTCTTCGTTCTTCGCTTCTGCCATCTCTTTCACCTCTAACCCCGGTCAGCGATCAACTTGCCAACCAGCTGTGCCGTGTAATCCACAATCGGCACGATCCGTCCGTAGTTCAGGCGGGTCGGGCCAATCACGCCCACCGCGCCCACGATCTTTCGATCAGCGTTCATATAAGGAGACACCACCAAAGAGGAACCCGAAAGTGAGAAAAGTTTGTTCTCAGAGCCAATAAAAATGCGCACGCCCTCGCCTTCTTCGGTCAGTTCCAGGAATTCGGCGATGTCGCGCTTGCGTTCCAGGTCATCAAACAGCGTCCGGATACGCTCCAGGTCTTCCTCACCCGCCTCGGAATCCAGCAGATTCGCCCGCCCGCGTACGATCAGACGTTCATAGGTGTCGCCCTCGTCATCCCAGACGGCAAGGCCGCTTTCGACCATCGCGTGGGAAAGCTGGTCGATCTCCTGCCGGCGCGCTTCGATCTGGGCGGCGATGGCGGATTGCACCTCTGACAGGGTCTTGCCCTCGATCAGGGCATTCAGAAAATTCGCCGCCTCGCGCATCGAACTTGGCGTCTGCCCGGGTGGCGGGTGAAAAACACGGTTCTCGACATGGCCGTCGGCAAAGACCAGAACCACCAGTGCGCGGTCATGGCCCAGGCCCACGAATTCAATGTGCTTGATCGCGGCCTCGTGTTTTGGCGCAAGCACCAGCGACGCGCCACGCGTCACCCCCGAAAGCGCGGAACCGACACGATCGAGCGCCGCAGACACGTCGTCGGAATTGCTGCCCATCGTGGCGTCGATCATCTGCCGGTCGGAATTTTCCAGATCACCGACCTCAAGCAGCCCATCCACGAACATCCGCAAACCCTCCTGGGTCGGGATGCGCCCGGCACTGATATGCGGACTGTCGAGCAGGCCCAGATATTCCAGGTCCTGCATGACGTTGCGGATGGTCGCGGCGCTGACCTTCTCGCTCATGTCGCGGGTCAGGGTGCGCGATCCAACCGGATCGCCGCTGGCCAGGTACCCCTCGACGACGCGGCGAAACACCTCGCGGGAGCGGTCGTTCATCTCGGCCAGGATTTTACTGCTGTCATTCATGCTGTCTGCGCTGTGCGAATTCCGGCTCGTACTAAAGGACGCGGCGATCAAAAGGTCAATCGGGGTTGCTATCGGGTCGGCGACACCTGTATCCCCAAGCCTGAAAGAAACGAGGATGACACGATGCGGCCTTCGGGTAGAGATTTAAGCGAGATGCGGGCGGTTTCAATCGAAACCGGAGTCACGAAACACGCCGAAGGATCCTGCATGATCCACGTGGGAGACACGCATGTGCTGTGCACCGCCACGATCGAAGATCGGGTGCCGCCCTTCATCAAGGGGTCCGGCCTTGGCTGGGTCACAGCGGAATACGGGATGTTGCCCCGGTCCACCACCAGCCGGATGCGGCGCGAGGCGACGGCCGGCAAACAGGGTGGGCGGACCGTGGAGATCCAACGCCTGATCGGGCGTTCCCTGCGCGCCGGCATTGATCGCGTCGCGTTGGGAGAGCGGCAGATCACCGTCGATTGTGACGTGATCCAGGCCGATGGCGGCACGCGCTGTGCCTCGATCACCGGTGGTTGGGTTGCTTTGCGCCTGGCCGTTGCAAAGCTGATGAAGGCGGGTGATGTCGTCAGCGATCCCATGGTCGATCCGGTGGCCGCCGTGTCCTGCGGGATATACGCCGGACAGCCGGTACTGGATCTTGACTATCCCGAGGACAGCGAGGCCGGTGTCGACGGCAATTTCATCATGACCGGATCGAAACAGCTGATCGAGGTGCAGATGAGCGCCGAGGGTGCGACCTTTTCTCGCGATCAGATGAACCATCTGATGGATCTGGCCGAAAAAGGCGTGGCAGAGCTGGTGGCCGCGCAGCAGGCAGCGGTCGGTGCGTAAATTCGACGGCGATACGCTGCTGGTGGCCACGCATAACGCGGGCAAGCTGGAAGAGATCGCCGCGTTGCTGAAGCCATATCGCGTCGATGTCATCGGCGCGGCCGAGAAGGGCCTGTCCGAACCGGCAGAGACCGAAACCACTTTTGTCGGCAACGCCCGGATCAAGGCCCATGCCGCGGCCCAAGCCACGGGCCTTCCGGCACTGGCGGATGATTCCGGTATCGAGATCGACGCGCTTGGCGGTGCGCCGGGCGTGTTTACCGCGGATTGGGCCGAAACAGAGACTGGTCGGGACTTTGTCATGGCGATGACGCGGGCCCATGAAGAGTTGCTGGATTCCGGTGCGTCGAGACCCTGGACGGCACGTTTTTGCTGCACATTGGTCCTGGCCTGGCCCGACGGGCATGACGAGGTCTTTCCCGGCCATGTCGCGGGTCAGATCACCTGGCCCATGCGGGGAAGCGAGGGCCACGGGTACGACCCGGTTTTCATGCCGGACGGGTATGACATCACCTTTGGGCAGATGGACCGCTGGGAAAAGAACCGCATCAGCCACCGTGCGGATGCCTTTGCCAGGCTGGTCGCCGGCTGCTTTGGCTGAGGATTGGCAACAGGGGGGCTTTGGCCTTTATCTGCATTGGCCGTTTTGCGAGGCCAAATGTCCCTATTGTGATTTCAACAGCCATGTCGCGCGTGAGATCGACCAGTCTGCCTGGGCCGAAGCTTATTTGCGTGAAATCGACCGCTATGCCGATTTGCTGCCGGGCAGAGTGCTGCATTCGGTTTTCTTTGGCGGCGGCACACCCAGCCTGATGAACCCGGATGTTGTGGCCGCCATAATTGAGCGGATCCGCGACCGATGGCCCGTGGCGAACGATCTGGAGATAACGCTGGAGGCCAATCCCGGTTCGGTGGAGGCTGGCCGTTTCCGTGGATTTGCAGATGCGGGTGTGTCGCGCGTGTCAATGGGTGTTCAGGCGCTGAATGACGCCGACCTGCGCCGTTTGGGGCGGATCCACACCGTGGCCGAGGCGAGGCAAGCCTTTGATATAGCGAAGAATTGTTTTGACCGTGTCAGTTTTGATCTGATCTATGCCCGGCAGGATCAATCGCTGGATGACTGGCGGGCAGAGCTACGGGAAGCCCTGGATATGGCCGTAGACCACCTGTCGCTCTACCAGTTGACGATCGAAGAAGGCACCGCCTTTGGCGACAGGTATGCCGCGGGCAAATTGCGGGGTCTTCCGGTCGAAGATCTGGCAGCCGACATGTACGAGGCAACGCAGGAACTCTGCGGTGCGGCTGGGATGCCCGCCTACGAGGTGTCAAACCATGCACGGCCGGGTTCTGAATCGCGGCACAATCTTATCTATTGGCGTTACGGCGATTACATCGGGATCGGACCGGGCGCCCACGGCCGCATTACCCATGGCGGCATCCGCTATGCGACCGAGGCCTATGCGTCGCCCGCGAAATGGTTGGCCGAAGCGGCGCGCGGCGTGACGGAGAAACGCAGCGATCCCCTGTCCGGCATCGAGCAGGCCGATGAATATGTGATGATGGGGTTGCGGATCTGGGACGGGATCGATCCGCGCCGATATGACGCTTTGGCGGGACGCCCTTTGTCAGACAGCACGATCCACTCCCTGCAGGATATCGGCATGATCGTTGCGACTGACTCGCGGATTCGCGTGACAGATCGAGGCAGGATGGTGTTGAATACCGTAATCAAAGAGTTTTTGTCAGGAAACTAATGCGGGCTTTCTGGGCGACACTTGGCTTATTGAGCCTGGGGCTTGGTATCATCGGCATCGCCGTGCCACTGCTACCGACCGTCCCATTCATATTGCTGGCGGCTTTCTGTTTCGCCCGCTCTTCCGAGCGGCTGCACATCTGGCTTTTGTCACATCACCGGTTCGGCCCCGTCATCGAAGATTGGAACCGGCGCGGCGCCATCAGCGCAAAAGTGAAGCGGATCTCGACAGTCTCGATTCTGGCCGTTTTTTCGATTTCGTTGATACTGGGGCTGCGCCCGCTGATCCTTGGAATCCAGGCGGTGGTACTGGGCTGTGTCGCGGTCTTTATCTGGACGCGGCCTAACGGCTAGCACTCAGCAGCCGGCAAAGATCGTCCAGCTGGTCAAGCGAATTGTAGCTGATGCTGATCTGCCCGTTTTCCTGTCCGGGCTTGTGGTTGACCGATACTTTCATGCCCAGCGTCGCAGAAAGATCGCCTTCAAGCGCCTTGGTGTCGGCATCCTTGGCGGGGGTAAGATTGGTTTTCGCTGTTCTCCGGCCATCGGCAAAGATGTTCTCGGCACTTACCTTCACCAGTTTCTCCGCCTCGCGCACCGACAGGTTTTTCTTGATGACCTCGCGGGCAAGGGCGGCAGGATCGTCGGCGGTGATCAGGGCGCGGGCATGCCCGGCAGAAAGCTTGCCATCCCGCAGATAAGTCTGAACTTCGGCCGGCAATTGCAGCAGCCTGACTGAGTTCGCAATATAGCTGCGGCTTTTACCCAGCACTTGCGATAGCTTATCTTGTGTGTGTCCAAATTTTTCCATCAACTGGTTGTAGCCAGCAGCCTCTTCCACCGGGTTCAGATCTGCCCGCTGGATGTTTTCGATGATGGCAACTTCGAGCACCTCGATATCGGTGAAGTCACGTACGAGGACAGGCACCTCGTGCAGTTTCGCCATCTGCGCAGCGCGCCAGCGGCGTTCACCGGCCACGATCTCATAGTCTCCGGCACGTCCAGGCATCGGGCGAACAATCAGGGGCTGGATGATGCCTTTTTCGGCAATCGACGCGCTCAGGTCGGCCAGCTGCTCCTTGTCGAAACTTCGCCGTGGCTGATCGGGATTGGCCGAGACCATTTCAATCGGAACCAAAAGGTCAGGTCGCGTGGGCGCGTCCGCCGAGCGGGGGGTCGAATCCTCGGTCACATCCGCCATCAAGGCCGAAAGGCCCCGGCCCAATCCGCGTTGTTTCATTGGTTTCTTCGTCATTCCCTGCTCCTTCCCGCGCTCATGCTGCGGCGCGCGATTGGTTCTTCATCAACTCCCGCGCCAGCTTGCGATAGGCCAGCGCACCTTTCGAGGTCGTATCATAGTCCAGAACGGGCATGGCGTAAGATGGCGCCTCGCTGACGCGGACGTTCCGGGGAATGCGCGTCTGAAAGACCAGGCCGCCCAGATTGTCCCGTGCATCTTTTTCCACCGCGCCCGAAAGGTTGTTTCGCGCATCGAACATTGTCAGCACCACGCCTTCGATCCTGAGCTTGGGATTGGCGGTCTGCCGGACCTCGCGGATGGTCAGCATCAGTTGTGATACGCCTTCAAGCGCAAAAAACTCGGATTGTAACGGTATCAGCACTGAATGGGCCGCCACCATGGCGTTGACCGTCAACAGGTTCAGCGATGGCGGACAGTCAATCAGGATGTAGTCCAGCGCATAGGAATCCATCGCCGTCTGGCGCAGCGCGTCATACAGCAGGAAACTGCGTTTTTCGTTGGAGAAAAGCTCGATATCAGCCGAACTGAGATCGACCGTCGAAGGGATGATCAGAAGGTTGTCGTTCTCCGTCGTCCGAATAACATCGCTGAGTTCGACATCATCCAGAAGAAGGTCATATGTAGTATATTCCCGATCATCCGCCTCTATACCTAGGCCAGTTGACGCGTTCCCTTGCGGATCAAGATCGACGATCAGCACCCGGTTTCCCAGTTCCGCAAGGGCGGCGGAAAGGTTGATCGTGGTGGTGGTTTTGCCCACCCCGCCTTTCTGGTTGGCAACGGCGATGATCTTGGGTCCGCGGGGACGGGTGGGATCAGACACGCGATACTCCTGTGATACGCAATATGACGGGGCCTGCTTCGGTTTCACTCTTAGCAAACCGGAAATCGAAGCGCCACTTGGATTGCGCAGCCTCGACTTCTTTCTGCCAGCGCGCGCCTTTCGGGAAAACCGCGACACCTTCGGGCGTCATATGACGTTCCGCGAATGCCAGAAGCGTCGGAAGATCCGCAAGCGCGCGCGCCGAGAGTACATCCGCCCCCAGAGGCGGGATATTTTCAATCCGATCGTTCAGTACGTCGGCCCGCACGCCGGTTTCGCGGATGACCGTCCGCAGAAACGTGCATTTGCGCGCGTCACTTTCCACAAGCGTTACCCTGTAGGGCGTATCGCGCTCCATCGCCAGAATCGCGATCACCAGCCCGGGAAACCCGCCGCCCGCCCCCAGATCGGCCCAATGGATGAAACGCCTGTCAACAAGGTCGAAAACCTGTGCAGAATCAACGATATGCCGCGTCCAGAGTGTTGGGATGCTGGATTTTGAAACCAGATTTATCGACGGGTTCCATTTGCGCAGCAGATCCGCGTACCGGGCCAACCGATCATTTGTTTCACGTGAAACATTCGGCAGGCATTCCGTGGTCATGCAGTCTTGCCGCGCCGTTCCTGACGCAGCCGCGCCATGATGAGCGTCAGCGCCGCCGGGGTCATACCATCCACCCGGCCGGCCTGGGCAAGGTTACCGGGGCGCGCCATTGAAAGCTTGGATTTCAGCTCGTTCGACAGGCCGGGGATGGCGGTGTAATCAAACTCCGCAGGTATCTCCTGCGCTTCATCCCGTTTCATCATCTCGACATCACGATTCTGCCGTTCGATATAGTTGGCGTAAAGCGCATCCCTCTCCAGCTGCGCACGGGTGTCCTCATCGATCTCCGCCAGGCTTGGATCCAATTCAAGCAAAGCACAGAACGTGATGTCCGGAAATGCCAACAGCTGAAACCCGGTGCGGCGCGTCCCATCCTGATTGACCTTCTGGCCAATGGCGATCAGCTCCTTCGGGGTATAGCTTTCGCCTTCAAGGCGGCGGCGGCCGTCCTGCAGCCGCTCCATCTTGGAGTCAAAGATTTTTCGGCGTTTGGCGCTCACGCAGCCCAGTTCGATTGCTTTCGGCGTCAACCGCTGGTCCGCATTATCGGCGCGCAGGGACAACCGGAACTCGGCGCGCGATGTAAACATGCGGTAGGGTTCGCTAACGCCACGGGTGACCAAATCGTCGATCATGACACCGATATAGCTGTCGGCACGACTGAAACGCACCGGCCCCCTGCCCTGAACCACCAGCGCCGCGTTCAGCCCGGCGACCATACCTTGTGCTGCCGCCTCCTCATATCCTGTGGTGCCGTTGATCTGACCCGCCAGATATAGTCCAGGGACCGACTTTACCGCTAGGGTATCATCCAGCGCACGGGGATCGACATAGTCATATTCAATCGCATAACCCGGTTGCAGAATTCGGGCCTTTTCCAGACCGCTGATGGAATGCACATAGTCCTGCTGCACTTCCTGAGGCAGCGAGGTCGAGATCCCGTTGGGATAGATCACGCTATCGGACAAGCTTTCGGGTTCAAGGAAAACCTGATGAGACGACTTGTCGGAAAATCGGACGATCTTGTCCTCGATCGAGGGGCAATAGCGCGGGCCAACACCATCTATATGACCGCCATACATGGCGGATCGCTCTAGGTTATCGCGAATGATATCGTGGGTCTTTTCGTTGGTATGGGTGATCCCGCACGCTACCTGCTGCGCAGTGGGGCGATCCGACAGAAAAGAAAAAAGGACCGGGTCATCGTCGCCCGGTTGCGATTCCAGCTTGTCCCAGGCGATGGTTTTTCCATCAAGACGCGGCGGCGTTCCGGTTTTCAACCTGCCAAGGGAAAGGTCAAAGGATTCAATACGTTCAGCCAGCTTGACCGATGGCTTGTCGCCCATGCGCCCGCCCGGGCGGGACACATCGCCGATATGGATAATGCCGCGTAGAAAGGTTCCCGTGGTCAGGACCACCGCACCTGCCCTGACCTCGCTACCATCATCAAGGACCACCCCGCTGACCCGATCCCCGGACATGATAAAATCGCAGGCCTCGCCCTCGACAATGCTCAGGTTTTCCTGCGCGTCGATCTCGGCCAACATGGTTTCGCGATAGATCTTGCGATCCGTTTGCGCGCGCGGGCCCTGGACGGCCGGGCCCTTGCGCCGATTCAACAGGCGAAACTGAATCCCCGCCGCATCCGCCACGCGGCCCATGACACCATCCAGCGCGTCGATCTCGCGCACCAGATGGCCCTTGCCCAAACCGCCAATTGCAGGGTTGCATGACATGACCCCGATCCCGGCGCGGTCAAGCGTGACCAGCGCCGTGTCAGCACCCATGCGCGCAGACGCATGCGCAGCCTCTGCACCGGCATGGCCGCCGCCTATAACCACTACGTCAAAATGTTTCACGTGAAACACTCCTCACTTTCCAAGGCAGAAGCTTGCAAAGATTTCATCCAGCACGTTTTCGATATCAACGCGTCCTACCAGAGAATCAAGCGCGCGGATAGCGCTCCGTAGCTCTTCGGCGGCAATGTCCGAAGCATCCTCGCCTTGCCGCATCAATTGCAAGACCACGCCAAGCGATGCGTGACCGCGCTCCATGGCCTGCTGGTGGCGCAATCGCGTGGCCACGCCCACACCAGCGACGCGCAATTTCAGCACATCGGTAATACGATCCACCAGCCGCGATACGCCCAGCCCCGTCTTCCCCGAAATGCCATCTGCCGTATCATCCAGAAGATCGGCCTTGGCGTTCAGAATGATGTCATCCGCTGCGACCTCGAAATCCGGCGCCGTGCCGTTTTCCACCAGAAACACCCGCAGATCAGCCTGTGACGCGCGTTGGCGGGCCCGGTCAATACCAATGGTTTCAACCACGTCATCCGTTTCACGCAGACCGGCGGTATCGAGTAATGTCACCGGCAGACCGCCAAGATCCATCCGAACCTCGATAACATCCCGCGTAGTGCCCGCAAACTCAGATGTAATGGCCGCGTCTCGACCCGCTAAGCTGTTGAGAAGTGTGGATTTTCCAACATTTGGAGCACCGATGATGGCCACTTCGAACCCGGTGCGGATACGTTCGGCGCTGCGCACCCCATCAATCTCGGAACTGAGCGCAGACATGACATCCGTCACCAACTCCGACACCTCGGGAGATACATCGACGGGCACTTCCTCATCGGCGAAATCGATCGTCGCCTCCAGAAGTGCCGCCGCACGAATCAGCTTTTGTCGCCAGCCCTCTGCCCGTTTCCCAAGATCGCCCGACAGAACCCGCAATGCCTGCCGGCGCTGCGCTTCGGTCTCCGCCTCGATCAGATCGGCCAGCCCCTCGACCTGCGCCAGGTCCAACCGACCATTTTGCAGCGCGCGCCGCGTGAACTCACCCGGCTCCGCCGGGCGCAGACCATCCATGCCGGACAAAGCCGTCAAGAGAGACGAGATCACGGCCACCGATCCGTGCGTCTGCAGCTCGGCCACCTCCTCGCCGGTGAAACTGCCGTCTTTGGGAAACGTCAGCACCAGCGCCTCATCCAGGCGCGTGCCAGCCCGATCCCGCAGCACGCGCAACGACGCGGTTCTGAATGGCGGTACCTCTCCGCAGAACGCCCGTACAGCGTTCAGCGCCTCTGGCCCGGAAATGCGGATCACCGCAACGCCGGCTTTTCCCGACGCTGTTGAAAGAGCATAGACGGTGTCCATAGCGGTCTCTGCGATACCCCGTCAGGTATTCATCGAATCGAAGAATTCCGAATTGGTCTTGGTCTGCTTGAGCTTCGACAGCAGGAATTCGATCGCGTCCGTGGTGCCCATCGGGTTGAGGATCCGACGCAGAACAAAGGTTTTCTGCAGATCCACCTTGTCGATCAGCAGGTCCTCTTTCCGCGTACCGGATTTCAGAATGTCGATGGCCGGGAACACGCGCTTGTCGGCGATCTTGCGATCCAGGACCAGTTCGCTGTTACCGGTGCCCTTGAATTCCTCAAAGATCACCTCGTCCATCCGGCTGCCGGTGTCGATCAGCGCAGTCGAGACGATGGTGAGCGAACCGCCTTCTTCGATATTCCGCGCCGCACCGAAGAAACGCTTGGGCCTCTGCAGCGCGTTGGCATCTACACCGCCGGTCAGAACCTTACCAGAAGACGGCACAACGGTGTTGAAAGCCCTACCAAGTCTTGTGATTGAATCCAACAGGATCACAACATCTCGTTTATGTTCGACCAGGCGCTTGGCTTTTTCAATCACCATCTCGCTGACCGCGACGTGCCGCGTGGCCGGTTCATCGAAGGTCGAGCTGATGACCTCTCCCTTCACGCTGCGCTGCATGTCGGTCACTTCTTCGGGCCGCTCGTCGATCAGCAAGACGATCAGATAGCATTCCGGATGGTTCTTCTCGATGCTGGCCGCGATATTCTGCAGAATAACGGTTTTACCCGTCCGCGGCGGGGCCACGATCAGCGAACGCTGGCCCTTGCCGATCGGCGCCACCAGGTCGATCACGCGTGCAGATTTATCCTTGATCGTGGGATCCTCGATCTCCATCTTCAGGCGTTCATCCGGGTAAAGCGGCGTGAGGTTATCAAATGCGATCTTGTGCTTGGCCTTTTCCGGATCCTCAAAATTGATCTGGCTGACAGAGGTCAGGGCAAAATACCGCTCGTTTTCCTCGGGCGCCTTGATGAACCCTTCGATCGTATCACCCGTGCGCAACGAAAACTTGCGGATCATCTCGGGCGAGACGTAGATATCATCGGGACCGGGCAGGTAATTCGCCTCAGGTGACCGCAGAAAGCCAAAACCGTCCTGCAAGACCTCGAGCACGCCGTCACCGGAAATTTCCCAACCCTCATCCGCGCGTTCACGCAGGATCTGGAACATCATCTCGCCCTTGCGCATGGTCGAGGCATTTTCGATCTCAAGATCTTCTGCCATCGCCAACAGGTCTTTGGCGGATTTTGCCTTGAGGTCGGACAGGTTGAGGTGTTCTTGGGACATGAGGGATATACCTTTGAAGCCGCCCCGCGGGCGTACATTCATTGTGATGCTGGAAAACGGGCCACCCGGACGGGCGCTTGGGTGTCGTACATAAGGGGGCGACGAACCCGAGTCAACAAACCCTAGAAACGTATGACAACCGACAGAACGATAATCACCATCAACACGGTGGGCACCTCGTTCATCATCCGGTACTGCCGGCCGGTGAACCGGTTCGTGCCGTTCACGAAATCCTTTCGGCGATACCCCAGCCAATGATGAAACCAGGTCATCGCCAGCACCGCGATCATCTTGGTATATGGCCAGATGGCGGACCAATCCACGATCCCCGGCGTCAGGACCAGCATAAACCCGAATACCCAGGTTGCGATCATCGCCGGGTTCATGATGAGACGCAGCAGCTTGACCTCCATCATCTCAAAGACAGGGCCGATGTCATCGCTTTTCTCTGTCTGTTCGACGTGATGAACGAAGAGCCGGGGCAAATAGAACAAACCGGCCATCCATGCCATGACTGACATGATGTGAAACGCTTTGGTCCACGGATAAAGGCCGGCCAGAAAATCGCCCATCGTTTTTCCCCAGTACAGAGCAGCCTTCCCTTAATAATAAATATGAAAAGAAGAAAGGATGATGTTTTTGTAGGGTCATGCCCATTCTGTGGATTATGGTGCTATACAGAGTTTATGAACAGATCGACCGCGATGTGGAAGATTATTTGTGATAGCTGAAAGAATAGAAAAAGTTCCTATTTCTTTCATAGATATTAAATGCTTAGGTAAAAACACTGCGGCACATACCTGTTGATAAAACCGGGATAAAATCCAAACTTTACCACTTATCCTCGATCCGGCGTTTTCCCGGTCCACACCGGGATGAATACCGCGAAACACGGTGAAGTCAGTCGAAATTCACAAAATCCGCCGGGGGCATGGAATTGTCGGCAAAGTGTTTCTAAACATTCGCTGAGATATTCAGCGGGTTTTACACATGTCCCAGGAACTGATCCTTGCCTCCGGCTCCGAAATCCGGCAGCAGCTTTTGCGTAATGCCGGGTTGACGTTCAGCGTGCACCCCGCGCGCGTCGATGAAACCATGATCCGTGAGGCGCTTGTCGCCGAGGCCGCTCCGGCACGCGATATCGCCGATGCCTTGGCCGAAATGAAGGCGCGCAAGATAAGTGACAAGTATCCCGATGCGATGGTGATCGGCTGTGACCAGGTACTGAGCCTTGACAGGGCTTTGTTGTCAAAGCCCGCCACCCCGGAGGACGCGCGCGACCAGCTCTGCCAGATGCGCGGCAAGCGGCACGAGCTTCTGTCCGCGGCCGTGATCTATGAGGCGGGCAAGCCGGTCTGGCGTCATGTGGGCGTGGTGCGGCTGACGATGCGGCGCCTTTCAGACGCCTATCTGGACGGCTATATAGACCGCAACTGGCAAAGCATTCGACATTCGGTGGGCGCCTACAAGCTAGAAGAAGAAGGCGTCAGGCTGTTTTCGCAGATCGACGGTGACTATTTTACCGTGCTTGGATTGCCGTTCCTGGACCTTCTGTCTTATTTGGGGCTGAGGGGAGTGATAGAGCAATGAGTGACACGAAGATTCCACTGGCCGGGGTTATTGGCCATCCCATCGCACATTCCAAATCGCCGCAACTGCATGGGCACTGGCTGAAAACCCACAACCTGCCAGGGTTCTACGTGCCAATGGACGTGGGCGCCGACGACCTTGCGAATGTGCTGAAGCAACTGCCGAAAATGGGCTTTGTGGGCGTCAACATCACGGTGCCGCACAAGGTCAAGGTCATGGAGCTTGCCGATCTGGTCACCGACCGCGCGTCACTGATCGGTGCGGCGAATACGCTGATTTTCCGCCGCGATGGCAAATTGCACGCCGACAACACGGATGGCTACGGCTTTGTCCAGAACCTGCGGCAAGGCGCCCCGGGCTGGAACCCCAAGGCCGGTCCGGCGGCGGTGCTGGGCGCCGGCGGTGCGGCGCGGGCCGTTGTGGCGTCCCTGCTGGATGTCGGCGTACCCGAGATCATGATCGCCAACCGCACCCGCGTCCGCGCCGAGGCGCTGCAATCGGATTTCGGCAAGCGGGTGCGCGTGGTCGATTGGGTGCAGGCGGGCAATGTGCTTGAAGATGCGGTCACGGTCGTCAACACCACGTCACTTGGGATGATCGGCAAACCCGATCTCCGGGTGCCGCTTGACGGGCTGCGCAAGGGCACGCTTGTCACCGACCTGGTCTATAACCCGCTGAAAACCCACCTTCTGCAGACGGCCGAGGAAATGGGATGCGATACGGTGGATGGGCTGGGGATGCTGCTTCATCAGGCGGTTCCCGCCTTCGAACGGTGGTTCGGTGTCCGTCCAGAGGTCGACGACGCCACCCGCGCCGCCGCGCTGGCATGAGCTTTCGTCTGGGCCTCACCGGTTCCATCGGCATGGGCAAATCCACCACGGCGCGGCTATTTGCCGAGGAAAACTGCGCGGTGTGGGATGCGGACGCCGCGGTACACAGGCTTTATGCCGAAGGTGGCGCGGCGGTCACGCCAATCGGCACCGCGTTTTCGGATGCCGTTGTTGACGGGGCCGTGTCACGGGACCGGCTGAAGAAAATAATCGCCGGCGATGCCGCGGCGTTGAAACGGATCGAAGCCATCGTGCATCCGCTGGTTGCCGCTGACCGGCAGGAATTCCTGGCGGCCGCGAATGCGGATATCGTTGTGTTCGACATTCCGCTGCTTTTCGAAACCGGCGGTGATGCGCAGATGGATGCGGTCGCCTGCGTGACCGTTGCGCCTGAGATCCAGCGGCAGCGGGTGATGGATCGCGGCACCATGAGCGCGGCACAATTCGAGACGATTCTTGCCAAACAGATGCCTGACGGCCAGAAACGCGCGCGTTCGGATTACGTGATCGTCACCGATACGCTTGAGCATGCGCGCAAACAGGTCCAAGCTGTGATCAGGGACATCAGGGACAGGCTGCAAGATGCGTGAAATCGTACTGGATACGGAAACCACCGGATTCGAACCGGAACAGGGTGACCGGATTGTCGAAATCGGGGCGGTCGAGCTGTACAACCATATGCCCACCGGTCAGACCTATCACCAGTACATCAATCCAAAACGCAACATGCCGGAAGAGGCATTTGGCGTCCACGGCATCGGGCCGGACCTGCTGGACGCCCCGCGGGCCGCGAAACCGGGTGAGGTCACGCTGAAAGACAAACCTGTCTTCGCCGAGGTCGGGCAGGCGTTTCTGGATTTCGTCGGAGATGCCAGGCTGGTCATCCATAACGCCGCGTTCGACATGAAGTTTCTGAATGCCGAGCTGGGCTGGATGGATCTGCCGGGGCTGGCACTTGACAGGGCGGTAGATACCCTGGCGATCGCACGCAAGAAATTTCCCGGCTCACCCGCGTCTCTCGACGCGCTTTGCCGCCGTTTCAACATCGACAATTCAGGCCGGACTTTGCACGGCGCGCTGCTTGATTCCGAGATCCTTGCCGAGGTTTACCTGGAGCTGATCGGCGGGCGGCAACCGGATTTTGCCCTGAACACGGCGACCAGCAGCCATGGCGACAGCGCAACCGATCACAGCTGGCGCCCGATGCCCCGACCGCAGCCCCTGGCGGCGCGCCTGACCACCGAAGAGGCTGCCGCCCATGAGGCCTTCATCGAGACCCTGGGCGACAACGCCTTGTGGAAGAAGCTCGGTTAGATCAGGCGTCGGACTTGGGTGCGTCGGCCTGTTGCGCGGCCTGACGACGTTGGATCTCGTTGCGGTAAAGCTGTACGAAATCAATGCTTTCAAGGTTCAGCGGCGGGAAACCGCCATCCCGTGTCACGTCGCTGACGATTCGACGCACGAAGGGAAAGATCATCCGCGGGCATTCGATCAGCAGAAACGGGTGCATCTGATCCTCGGGCACGCCTTCGACATGGAAAACCCCGGCATATTCCATCTCGAGCAAAAACAGCGGCGATTGATCTTCCTTGTTCTTGCCGGTCACGTTGGTTTTCATCGTGACTTCGTACTGATGTTCGGGCTTGCGCTTCTTGGCGTCCAGATTGACACCAACCGCCACGTCCAGCTGAACTTCGCCGCCGGTGCCTTTTTGCGCCAGGATGTTCTCGAACGACAGATCGCGTACGAACTGCGTGAGAACGTTCATCTTCACCTGCGGCACCTCGGTGGCAGCACCGTTTTCGTTTTCAGCCATCTTCTACTCCAAAAGGGTCAAAACATTTGCCGCAGCCTTAACAGGATGGGGTGCTGGCCTCAATGCTTTGTCCAGCCCGAGGGCCGGTGCGTGGGTTTTTTCGGCGTCTCGATCTCGTGAAACTCATCCCCGACCTCGTGATAGTCGCCCTCGATGATATCCGAATGACCCGGCCGTTGCCGCGGGGGGTGCCTGTTGGCTGGTCCTCGGGATCCCATCTCGAACCGGTGCACATGCACACGCTTGCGCAGGTATTCGAACGCGGCGCGGCGCACCGGCGGCATCAACAGCGCAAAGCCCACCGCATCGGTAAAGAATCCGGGCGTCAGCAGCAAAGCACCGGCCAGCAGGATCATCGCGCCATGCGCAAGCGGTTCGGTCGGGTCGTCCAGCTCTGAAAAGGACCGTCGCAGGTTGCCTATCGCCATCATGCCCTGTGTCCGCACCAGCCAGGTGCCCAGAACGGCGGTCAGGACGACCACGCCCAGCGTCGGCCATAGCCCGATGGCGCTGCCGACCTGAATGAAAAGCGCGATTTCGATCAGCGGGACAGCAAGAAAGGCCAGAAACAGCCACATTGGGGCAACTCCTTTGTTTTACGGCTCTCGTGGTGGACTTGACCGCATCAACCCCCTACATAAGTGCCAGATGACGTCGTTACCATGCCCCGCACGATAAGAGGTACATATGAATTCGCCCATCCTTCAGCTTCTGGTGTTGGCCGGTATCGCCATCTTTCTGATTTTGCGGCTGAAAAGTGTTCTGGGAACACGCGACGGTTTCGAATCCCCGGCGCAGCGCGGTCAGGCCGCCTCGAACAGCCGCCGGCAGGATTTCGAGGTCATTGACGGCGGGCCCGATCACGACATCACCGACCACGTGGCCGAAGACAGCGAAGCCGCCGCCGCGCTGGCCGAGATGAAACGCGCTGAGCCGTCCTTCAACGTGACCGAATTCCTGCAAGGGGCGCGCGGCGCCTACGAGATGATCCTGATGGCGTTCGAGCGTGGCAAGCTGGATGACGTAACGCCTTTCCTGTCGGAAGATGTCTATGAGACATTTGCCCAGGTGGTGGATGACCGTCAGGAAAAGGGGCTGACCATCGAGGCCGAGTTTACCGGTGTCCGCGAGGTCACACTGAGCGATGCCCGGTTTGACCCTTCGTCGAAACGTGCTGAGATCACCATGAAGTTCGTCGGTGAATTGTCATCGGTCGTACGCAACAAGGACAACGAGATTATCGAGGGCAAACCCGGTCAGACGAAACGCCAGAAGGATGTCTGGACGTTTGAACGTGTGATGGGTGCCGACGATCCCAACTGGCGGCTCGTTGCCACCGCCGAATGACGCGCGCATGGTGGCTGCTGTTCTTTGCCTGGCTGCCGCTGGCCGCCAGTGCCGAAACGGGTGAACTGACCCACCAGATACTGAGCTTTGACAACCTGCATTCATGGGCCGATGACGACCATGAACAGGCGCTGGATGTCTTTCTGAACACCTGCCCGGATCTGAAAGACCCGGATTGGCGCGCGCTTTGCGCGCTGGCGCAGCAAAGGCCTGCCGCGAAACCGTTTTTCGAACTGTTCTTTCGTCCGGTGCTGATCGAAAACGAAAAATCGACGCTGTTTACCGGCTATTTCGAACCGGAATTGCAGGGTTCCCTGCAACGCGATGCGCGCTACCGCTATCCGATCTACCGCGAACCCTATGCCGCGAAAGTCTCGGATCCGTGGCTGACCCGCCGTGAGATCGAAACCAGCGGCGTGATGGAAGGCCGCCGGCTTGAGATCGCCTGGGTCGACGACCCGGTCGAGCTTTTCTTTTTGCAGATACAGGGTTCCGGGCGGATCAAGCTGACCAACGGGCAAACCATCCGCGTGGGCTATGGCGGGGCCAACGGGCATGAATACCGGTCCATCGGGGTCGAGCTGGTGCGGCGAGGCATCTATCAGGCGCACCAGGTCTCGGCCGAGGTGATCAAGAACTGGGTGCGGCGCAACCCGGTCGAAGGCCGTGAGCTGCTGTTTCACAACCCGTCCTACGTGTTTTTCCGCAAGCTCAAGAATCTCTCGGCCGATCGCGGGCCTCTGGGTGCGATGAACCGGTCGGTCACGCCGATGCGCACCATCGCCGTCGATCCCGCTTATGTGCCGTTGGGTGCACCGGTCTGGATTGAAAAGGATGGCGAGGGCCCGATCCGCCGCCTGATGATCGCGCAGGATACCGGATCGGCGATCAAGGGCCCGCAGCGCGCGGACATCTTCTTTGGCACCGGCGATGCGGCGGGCCGTGCCGCCGGGCGGCTGAGCGATCCGGGGCGCATGGTGGTGTTGCTGCCGATTCAGCGGGCCTTCGCGATGCTGCCAGAGATCAACCAATGACGCGGCGCCGGCTGCGCCCGGACGAGCTGGACCTGTGGCGCAAGGTGGCGGACACGGCACAGCCAATGCACCCCGACAGGCCGGCAACCCTGCCGGTTCCCGACAGAAAGACCCAGAAGCCGGTGCGGCGCCCGGTCGAGAAATTCGAACTGGGCGCGCGCGGCAAAGCGCCGACACCACGCCACGATGTCCTGCCCGGCCTGCCTGAACGGCTGGCGCAGGCGCCGGTGAAGATGGACAGAAAGGCCTTCGGCAAGCTCAAGCGCGGCAAGCTGGTACCCGAAGCCAAGATCGACCTGCATGGCAAGACGCTGGATCAGGCCCATCCCGCGCTGACCCGGTTCATCTTGAAATCCCATGCCGCGGGCAAGCGGCTCGTGCTGGTGGTGACGGGCAAGGGCAAGGACCGCGACGACGGTGGCCCGATCCCTGTTCGCCTGGGTGTTCTGCGCCACAACGTGCCGCACTGGCTGTCGGTCCCGCCGCTGGCGCAGGTGGTCCTGCAGGTGACCGAGGCCCATCTGAAACATGGCGGCGGCGGGGCCTATTACGTCTATCTACGCCGGGCGCGATAGCAAAGACCTGGCGCGGCGGACGCCCATATGCATCATCGCGCTGGCGAACAGGAAATAGGCGGCGACGATCAGGTACTGCGCCTCGATCCCCAGCCCCATGTCGATGCCCAGCCCGGTGATCCCCGGCCCGATCGCCGACCCCAACACCATCACCGCCGCGGCCATGGCCTTGATCGACCCCAGATGGCGCGTGCCGTAGAACTCTGCCCAGAACGCATTGGGCAGCGTGGTGTTGGCGCCGGTCGTCACGCCGAGAAAGAAGAACCCCAACAGCAAGGACAATGGGCCAGACGCATAGGCGAACACGACGAATGCCGCGACCATCGGCAATTGGTAATACGGGATCAGGCGCGCCGTCCCGAACCGGTCGAGCGCCCAGCCCGACAGCATCATCGCGCCGATGCTGGTCAGCGTGTAGAACGGAAACATCGCCACAAGCTCTACATGCGTAACCGCCTTGATCTCGGCGAAATGGACCTGGTGAAAGAAGAACGCGGTATTGAACGCGCCCGGGCCCAGCAGCGCCGGGACCATGAACCAGAACAGCCAGTGACCAAAGGTCTGGTTGCGGGTCCAGTGACGCCCGCCCATGCCAACCGCCTGATCCGAGGCAGCCAAAGATTGCGGCGTGCGTTCGCGCCGCAACAGCACCAGCAGCACCGGAATGCCAAGCGCCGCAATCCCGGCTGCAAGTATCCAGAGCACGCGCCAGTCATAGATCAGCATCAGCGCCACGAAGATCAGCGGCAGCAGCGCCTCACCCACGGCAAACCCCAGTGTGGCGATCGACAGCGCCTTGCCGCGCGTCGCGATGAACCAGCGCGACATCGCCACAACGGCGATGTGGCTGGTCATTCCCTGACCGGTGAACCGCAGCGCCAGAATGACCAGTGGCAACAGCCAGACCGCGCGGTTGAACGCCATGAAGAGACAGGCCGACATCAGCATAGTCAGGATGATCGTCCCCAGGGCACGGACGCGGAAACTGTCCGTCAGCCCGCCTGCCCAGACCATCAATACCGCCGACGCACCGGTACCCAGCGTATAGATGCCACCCCATTCGCCGTGGCTCAGCCCGAACCCGGCCCGGATTTCCCCGGCGAAGATCGAGATGAAAAACGTCTGCCCGAAACTCGACAGAAAGGTCAGCAGGACCCCGGCACCCAGCCACGGCGCGTTTTCGACCAGAAAGCCCGGTGCGCGGCTCTTGGTCACTTGGTCAACCCAAGCCGGTCAAAGATCAGGCTGGCCAGTTTCACCGAGTAGTTCTTGGTGACATGATTGCGGTCGAAAATCACCATGTTGCCGTCACTGTCGATCGACGGGCAGTCTGCGGCGTCACAGTAGAAATCCACGGTTTCGATATATTCATCGACCACATCCGCCAGCCCGCGCGTCGGTTTGACACTGGCCAGCTGGTGCGCGCGCGCGATGACCTGCGAAGCGTCGTGATCGCTTCGAATACGCTGAATCTCATGCTCGGCCACCGGCGCGTCATAGATCGGGCCTTGCTCGACCAGGACGGTTTTTGCGCCCATCTTGTGGAATCCCTCCACGGCCTGCCGAATCCGGTCGCGGACCAGTTCCGGCGAGGTTGGCGCGCCGTCGAACAGCACGTTGCCCGCGTCCATCGCCACCGAAAGATTGCCCGTCATCAGGACAGTCTCAAGCTTGGTCAGTTGCCGGATCTGATCCATCACGGCTTCATGGGTTTCGGCGGTGCAGGTCGACAGGACAGTGTTGCGCAGCCCCGGAACCGGCGGACAGCCGTCGGCGACAAACGCCATGCCGGCGATACCGTTCTGCAGCGCCACCTCGTGCATCCCGTGCAGCAAAGCACCCGAAAGGCTGTCCCCCCACATGACGATGGTCGGCTCCTGATCCGGGGCACCGAACCGGCAATATTGCAATCCGAGTTCGGCAATCTCTGTATCGCAGTCGCGCCGTACGTCCCGCCGTTCGAGATAATTGATCAGCTCGGGAGAGGCGTTTTCGAGCGCCCATTGATATGACGGCACCGCCTTGTAATTCTCGTGCACCGTGGTCAGGAACATCGTGGCAGCGCCCGCAACCATCACGAAACAGGCCGCCATCGACAGGCTGAGTGTCCTGAGCGTTGCGGTGCGCCGGAACGGGCGTTCGACCACCCAGTAGCTGAAGGTCGCCAGCAGGAGCGAAAGCGCGATCAGCGCAAACACGTAATGCTCGAACAGGCCGCTGCCAAAACGATGTTTGAAGAACGCAAAGACCGGCTGATGCCAAAGATAGGCACTGTAGGAAACCAGGCCGATTGCCACCATCGGCCGCGCGGCCAGCAGTTTCTTGGCCAGTGTCCCGCCGCGCGCAAAGAGGATGACGAACCCCGTGCCGATGGTGGCGGGCAAGGCATAGGCGCCCGGAAACGGGGTTTCATCCGTGTAGAGGAAAATTGGCACCGCGATCAGAAGCAGCCCGGCAATAGAGAGCAGCTCGGCCAGAGGAGTCCGGGTGAATTCGGGGTTTTTCCGCAGGTACATCGCGGCGAATACGCCCACCAACAGCTCCCATCCGCGGGCGGGCAGCAGGAAGAACGTCGCCGACGGGCGGTTGTAGATGCCCCATTGCGACAGCGCCAGGCTGATGAAAAAAAGCACCAGAAGCGCGATCAAGACCGCCCGCTTGCCAAACGGCACGAGGATCATCATCAGCACCGGGAAGATGATGTAATATTGCTCCTCGACCGCCAGGCTCCAGGTATGCAGCAGCGGCTTCAGTTCGGCGGTGGTCTCGAAATACCCGGCCTCGAGCCAGAACAGGAAATTCGACACGAAGAACGTGACCGCTGTCAGGCTCTCGGCAAAATCCTTCAGGTCGCGCGGCATCAGCCAGAACCACGCAAACGGCGCGGAGACGAGCATGACAAAGAAAAGCGCGGGCAGGATGCGCCGGGCACGCCGCTCGTAGAAGCGCAGGATCGAAAACCGCCCCTCGTCCAGCTCGTCGATGATGATCGTCGAAATCAGGTAACCGCTGATGACGAAGAACACATCGACACCGACAAAGCCGCCGCCAAAGGGCGCGATGCCCGCATGAAACAGGATGACGGGAACGACGGCCAAGGTCCTCAGGCCATCAATCTCACCGCGATATTTCATAAACTTGCTCCGACACGCGGCAGGGTTCCGTTCCGCCGCGATGTACACAATCACCACCTGATTTGCGAGACAAAAAGCGCGTCCTGCAATCCGCACCGATGGTGCAGATCAATGTGTCAGCAGCAGCCTGTCGGTCACCACCTCATCCTCAAGCGTCCGACCTTCCATCTGAAACCGTTTCAGCATCGAGCGGCCGCAATTCACCGGAACCTGACGGGCAAAGAGGCTGGCCGGGAAATCATAGCTGCAATCGGTTGCGCCTGACTTCTTTGAACCATCCAGGCTAAGCGCCACGAAGGCACCCCGCAACTTGGCCTTTTCGATCGCGCGGAAGAGATCATCCAGATCGAACCCTTGCGCGCCGTAGAGGATGGCCTGGCTGTGGCTGTAGGGCGGATCGCAATAGACGACGTCACCATCGCGGGCCCGGTCCAGCGACGCGGCATATTCGCGGTGAAAGAACCGGGTGCCTTGGATGCGTCGGGCCCATTCATCCACCCGCTTTGCAAAGGCGTCGAAATGGATCGGGCGATGCGCGCCGCAGGGGGTGGACATATAGCCGTCGCGCCGGCGAAACCGCACGACGCCGCCATAGGCCGCGCGGGTCAGGAACAGGAAATCCGCCGCGTTGGCACCCGCATTGTAGCGCGCCTTGATCTTCTCGTACTGGGCCACCTTGTCGCCATCCTGCGATTCAATCCAGCGCGCACGATACCAGGCCTTGACGCTTTCGGGATCGGCGCGCAGCGCCTGCCAGATGCCGATCAGCGGGGCGAAACTATCCGCGGCCTCGGCCAGGTTGGGGGCAAGCACGCCCAACACGGCGCCCGAACCCAGAAACGGCTCGTGATAGGTGCCGAAGCGCGTCGGGAAATACGAGATGATCTCATGCGCGAACCGCTGCTTGTTGCCGACCCATTTCAAGAGCTGCGTCTTGAACGGCCGCACATCTTCGGTCGCGTTCGTTTCCCGACCGGGCCGCGGCGATGTTATGTCCTGCCGGGTCAACCGCCCCGCCTAAAGAACGTAACGGCTGAGATCGGCGGATTTCATCAGCTCGCCCAGGTTGGCCTCGACGAAGGCGGCGTCGATGCTGACTTTCTCGCCGGACCGGTCCGGCGCGGTAAAGCTGAGTTCCTCGAAGACGCGTTCCATCACCGTGTAGAGCCGCCGCGCGCCGATGTTTTCGACCGACTGGTTGACCTCGGCCGCGATCTTGGCCAGTGCCTTGATGCCATTCTCGGTGAATTCCACGGTTACTTCCTCGGTGCCCATCAGGGCGGTGTACTGGCGGGTCAGCGCGTTGTCGGTCTCGGTCAGGATGCGCACGAAATCCTCTTCGGTGAGCGCGCGCAGTTCAACCCGGATCGGCAGGCGGCCCTGCAGTTCGGGCAAGAGGTCCGAAGGCTTGGCGATGTGGAACGCGCCCGAGGCTATGAACAGGATGTGGTCGGTCTTGACGGGGCCGTATTTGGTGGAAACGGTGGTGCCCTCGATCAGCGGCAGCAGGTCGCGCTGCACGCCCTCGCGGCTGACATCGGCGCCGCGGGCGTCAGAGCGCGCGCAAACCTTGTCGATCTCGTCGAGAAAGACGATGCCGTTCTGTTCCACCGCATCGAGGGCGGATTTGTTGACGGTCTCGTCGTCCAGCAACTTGTCGGCCTCTTCGCCGATCAGCACCTCGTAGCTTTCCGCGACGGACATCTTGCGCCGCGTGGTGCGGCCACCGAAGGCCTTGCCGAAAATGTCGCCCAGGTTCATCATCCCCATCTGGCTGCCGGGCTGGCCGGGGATGTCGATCATGCCCATCGGGTTGGAATGATCGGCCACGTCCAGCTCGATCACGGTATCGTCCAGCAGGCCGTCCTTGAGTTTCTTGCGGAACATCTCGCGCGTGGCCTCGCGGGCGTCTTCGCCGGCAAAGGCGGTGATCACCCGTTCTTCGGCGGCCTGATGGGCATTGGCCTTGACGTCATCGCGCATCTGCTCACGCGTCTGCAGGATGGCGGTATCGACCAGGTCGCGGATGATCTGTTCGACATCGCGGCCAACATAGCCCACCTCGGTAAACTTGGTGGCTTCGACCTTGATGAAAGGCGCGCGGGCAAGCTTGGCCAGCCGCCGCGATATCTCGGTCTTGCCGACGCCGGTGGGACCGATCATCAGGATGTTCTTGGGATAAACCTCGTCACGCAGATCGTCGCTGAGCTGCTTGCGGCGCCAGCGGTTGCGCAGGGCGACGGCGGTGGCGCGCTTGGCGTCCTTCTGGCCGATGATGAAACGGTCAAGTTCGCTGACGATTTCGCGCGGGGTGAGGTCAGTCATCAAGGTCTCCGGTGTGATACTGGGCGGAACCTAAGCATGGCGGGCAAAAAGGCAAGCGCTGACTAAAACTCACGCGGGCTGAGAAGCGCGTGATGGCGGGTTCCAGTTTTCAGCACGGGGTGTAGCTTGCTGCCACATCTTGTCAGATCGAGGAAACCCCAATGTTCAATCGCAGAGAATTCATTCTTTCCGCCGCGGTGGCAACCACCGCCGCCACGCTGAACGCAAAAGCAGCTGTCGCCGGCGGCCATGGCCGTGTCGGCAGATTCAGCGGCAGGAGCGATCATGTCACCAGCGGGCGCGCCGAGGTCGTCAAGCACGGGGACACCGCCGAGGTGGTCCTGCTGGATGATTTCGCCTTTGACGGTGCACCCGATCCCAAGGTGGCGCTGGGCAAGGATGGCTATGACAGCTCGACCATTCTTGGTGTGCTGAAAAACAACAATGGCAAGCAGACCTACAAGGTGCCCGCCGGAATCAACACGGACGAGATGAACGAAGTCTGGATCTGGTGCGAGAAATTCAACGTGCCGCTGGGTGTTGCCAAGCTGAACTAGGCTTCCGCCGATCCTTCAGGAAGCTTTGCGTGCGGATCGTGTCAAGTTTCCCCTCTTCGGGCACGAAACGCCGCATTTTGGGGGTCGGTCACCTTGGTGGCTGGCCCCCAAAGCCTGAGATCGCCGCCTCGGTCGCCGGTGGCCGTGACTCAGATTTTTTCGACCGTCAGGTTGCCGTTGGTATAGACACAGATATCGGCGGCGATGGCCATTGCAGCGCGGGCCACCTCTTCGGCCGATTTGTCGCCATCCATCATGCCGCGCGCGGCGGCCAGCGCATAGTTCCCGCCCGAGCCGATGGCGGTCACGTCATGTTCAGGCTCCAGCACGTCACCGGCGCCGGTGATCACGTAAAGCTGCTTGCCGTCCGAGACGATCAGCATCGCCTCGAGCTTTTGCAGATATTTGTCGGTGCGCCAGTCCTTGGCCAGCTCTACGCAGGCGCGCTGCAACTGGCCTGGGGTCGCCTCAAGCTTGGCCTCCAGCCGTTCCAAGAGGGTGAAGGCATCCGCCGTGGATCCGGCAAAACCCGCCACGACATCGGTACCGCCGGGGGACAGCCGGCGGACCTTGCGCGCGGTGCCCTTGATCACGGTCTGGCCCAGGCTGACCTGCCCGTCACCGGCGATCACCACCTCGCCGCCCTTCTTGACGCCGATGATCGTGGTGCCGTGCCATCCGGGGAATTCGTTGCTCATGAGGCCTCCGATTTCTGCTGCGCACTATATGGAAGGGGAATTGCGCGGACGCAAGGGCACCCTACCCCAACAGATTGCGGGCGACCCGTTCGAAAACCCGCACCCCGATGGGGATCAGATCATCGGGAAAGTCATAATGCGGATTGTGCAGCGGCGGCTGATCAGTACCTGACCCTAGGAAAAGCATGGCGGCTCTGGCGGTGTCGCCAAAACGTCCGAAATCCTCGGACGGGCGCCAGGGAAGCGGGCCATCGTCGTGGCGGATGCCCAGTTCCTCAAGCGCCGCGCGGAACATTCCGGTGGCTTCCGGGTGATTGTCGCAATGGTGAAACACGTCATGGTACTGATGGGCGGCCTCCAGGCCGTGATCCCGTGCGATTTGGCCCACCCGGGAAAGCGCCGCGTCGCACAGCGCGGCCATCCCGTCATCCGTCAGGGTGCGGAGGGTCGCGAAAACGGTGGCCGCGCCCGGGGCGATGCCAAAGGCGGGTGCACCCATGTTGGCATGTGTCACTGTGACCAGGGCAAAATCGGGGTCGCGGGTACGCCCGCGCGAAAGCGCGTCGAGCGCGGGCATCAACTGGCTGATCGCCGACATGGGCGACCGGCCGGTTTCGGGCTGTGACGCATGGGCCGGGGTTCCGGTCAGCCGTATGTCAAGCCCGCGCGAGGCACAACAGACCGGGCCCGGTTTCAGCGCCGCCGCGCCCAGGGCGACGCCGGGCAGGTTGTGCAGGGCGAAGGCGTAATCGGGGGCAAGCCCGGCGAATTTCGGATCTGCCAGCACGGCGTTGGCCCCGGCACCGGTTTCCTCGGCGGGCTGAAACAGCAGGATGACGCGCCCGCGGGCAGGACGTTGCCGGGACAGTCGCCGCGCCAGCCCCGTCAGGATCGCCATATGACCGTCATGGCCGCAAAGATGCGCTGTTTCGGGCACCTTCGAACAATAGGGCGCATCGCTGATCTGAGCGATCGGCAAGGCATCCAGTTCACAGCGGAACATCACCGTTGGCCCCGCCTCGCGACCGTCGAAACAGGCCGCCAGCCCGTGGCCGCCCAGCTCGCAGGCCATCTGATCGGGGCGCAATCCGTCCAGGGCGGCACGCACCCGCTGCGCCGTCTGTCTTTCCTGGCCTGAAATCTCTGGATGGCGATGCAGCCGGTGCCGCAGGTCGGTCAACTCGGCGATATCGGAATTCGTAAGCTCCATATCACATGTAGTACGGAGCGTATTTCGGGATGGCAATCCGCTGTCCTGGGGAGCATCTCTGTTCGCAGTCCGGTTGCCCCGCTGCGGCCCGGGCGATTCGGTTCAGAATTGGCTCGGCGGGATTTTGCCCAACGGTCTAACCGCGCGATTTTCCCGCTATGCGTGTCAGAAATACAACTAAGGAGAGTAGATTGCAAAAAATTGTCTAAAAGAAATGTCAAAGTACTTTTTTGCCCGGTGGAAATGTGGCAAGAATATGCCGACTGTGCGGTAAATGTGTGTTTGACCCGGTGGGGGGCGGCGAATTTTGATGGTTCGCCGGGCTGTGTTTGAACCGGGTTTGGTGGCCTAATTAGGGCCTTGGGGCCGATATTAGCCCTGGTGGTGAGTTGAAGGGTACGAAATACCAAGGGCGCCCTGATCCGGGCGCCCTTATTTTTTGGTGACGGGGCATCGGCAACTCGCCGATCGATGTCCGCCCATGACCCACCCGCGTATCGCGTTTGCTGAAGGGGCGGCTTTGCAGTCAGCCACCGTTCCGTCGCCTCACAATACGTTGATTTGGGCTGATCCGATTCGTGAACAATTCGCTCGTTTTCCCTTGTTTGTACGGGAAATGGCGCGCGCGACACCCCTATAAGGATAATTTCACAACCCCCGCGCGTAACAAGGCGGTAAAAACATGGTGAACCGCTAATTTTCTTTCCTGAAATCGCACAATGTGGCAAAAATAAGTCCGACGCCCGTGTTCAGAACTCGCGTACGGTTTGTCGCGTATCGGTTTATGGGGGAACGGCAGATTATCTGCTTTGTTAACGAGAGGTGAAATTGGATGAATTTTTTCACGACACTTAAAATAACCGCAACCGCCGGAGCCCTTGCGCTCTGTGCGTCGTTTGCAAGTGCGGCGACTGTGACTCAGTTGATTCACTTCGACGACACAAATAACGGAGCGAAAGACTATACCACGGCGGACGGAAATTTCTTTTTCGACCCGACCAACTTTCAATCCTCTGTCCTTTGCGCTGATACGACGTCAGGCGGCGGAAACGGCAGCTGTCTGATCGAAGGCACGCAGGGCGTGTTGCCGATGATGACACGACTGACCGGAGACGGGGTCTTCTCGCTGGACTCGTTCTACTTCTTGCTGACCGGGAATGGTACCGGCGCGTCGAACGCGATCACGGCGACGGCGTTCAACGGCGCAGTTCAGACGGCAACAGCAACCTTCCATCTGGGTGCTCTGTTCCCGAATGTGACCAACTACTCTGATGGCGCTGCTGCAGGTCCGCTGGCGAAGAACACCGGATATATTGCTGACCTGACATCTATCGCCGGGTTCAAGGATATCACCAAGATCCAGTTCAGCGCCGCCACGTCTGCTCAAATCAGGCTGGATTGCATTGTCGCCAGCTTTGACGGAACCACGTCGGAGCCGGCATCTGGTTTCAAACACCCCTGCGGTGTTGACGAAGACCCGCCGGGTGGCGTCATTCCGGTGCCCGCCGGCCTGCCTTTGCTGCTCTCGGCAATGGGTGTGTTTGGCATCGTCCGGGCGCGCAAGCGGAAAGCCGCTTAACTTCGGACGCTGAAGCATACAGAAGGATAGGGCGCCCTTTTGGGCGCCTTATTTGTGCCGTAGTCTGCTCTTAGTTAACAGCCCGGCAGGGGCGAAATCGAGCGAGACTGACAGACATGAAACGGCAAGACTTTCCCGGGCGCGGTGCGCCCCTGGCTGATGTGCTTCCCCCGGAATTCGACGCAGATATCATTTCCTCTTTCTTCGAAGATGGTGAGCCTGGCCCGAAACGTGCGCTGAACCATGCCAACCAAAGGTCCACCGCTGAGCTGACCGAATTGGCCACGCCGCTGACCCGCGAGATGAGCCCGCCGGAAGAACAGACCGGTCTTGCCGACGGGCTGGAAGGCGGGGCAGACCAGGCCCCTGAAACAGACAATAGACCAGACGTTCCCAACGCGGCTGACAGGGCCATCGAAGCCTTGCGGGCCGCGGATGAACGCGCCACGGCTGATCTGGCCTCTCTCGCGCGTCCTCTGAACGATGCCGAGGTCGAAACCGAGACCGAAACCGACCACTCGGACCATGATCACGGAGAGCAGATCATCGACGATGCCGCGGCCAAACCGATCTGGGCAGGCGGCAAGGACGACACCGGCACCGGCGGCAAGGGCAATGGCCGCGGCAAGAACAAGGACAAGAACGATACCGGTGAAACTGACAGCGGTACCGATACCGGCACCGGAACGGGCGGCACGGATAGCGGTACCGATACCGGTGGCACCGACGGCGGGACCGACACCGGCGGCACAGATACGGGCGGCACAGACGGCGGCACCGAGACAAATCCGGGCAGCAACAGTGAGAATGTCTATGTCAGCGGAATGGATAACCCTGACGGATACAATGTAGAGCTTCTGTTTGAAGGGTCCTGGACTGACCAGCAAAAACAATATCTTGCAAATGCTGCCGAGATGATCAGCGACATCATCACCGAAGATCTGCCAAACCACAACGGCATAGACGATATCCAGCTGACGATCGTGAAAACCGATATCGACGGATCAGGCGGTGCATGGGCAACCGGCGGACCGCGTTCTGTCCGTTCAGACAGCTACCTGCCCAGCACGGGAACCGTACGATTTGACACTGCCGATGTCGACAATCTGGATTCCAAGGGCCTCTGGGAGGATCTTGGCCTTCACGAGATGCTTCATGCGATGGGATTCGGAACATTATTCGACAACCTTGGCCTGGTCGAAACAATCGGCGGTCAGGAACGCTTTACCGGACAGAATGCGATCCAGGCGTATAGCGACGTTTACAGCGATATCGCCGGCGCCGATCCGTATTCTGACCAGGGCGTGCAACTGGATCAGTCCGGCGCGCACTGGCACGACGGTACATTCACCAAGGAAATCATGACGCCCTATCTGCGCCTGTCGGGGAATTACTTGTCTGACATGAGCATCGCGGCGCTGGAAGATATCGGCTACAGCACAGTCTATGGCGATAACATCGACATAGCCTGACCGTGATTCTTTCGGGGCGGGAGCATTCCCGCCTCGCTTAGTTTTATCTGACGAGAACCAGTATATTTCCAGCTGCGCGACAATGTCGGCATCGCATCGGCAATCCGTCGAATACACCGCGGACACACACCAACACTTTGATAAAAAACAATTAAATCCCCAACAGCTACCCGCATACGGGGCGCAGACACGCGCACGGCCGATCACGCCCCCGTGTGCATGTCGTGAGAATGTAGTTTAACGTGGAATTTCAACGGTGAAATCGGTACTATCCGCGCTTGAACCTGCCTGTCACGAGTCATGTTGTCTAAGATTATAGGCAATCCTGTTAGTAACCTAGTTTATGGGGCCCGAGCCATTTCATGAGCCTTACCAGCCATCACACACCCGCCGCACGTACGACCCAGGGATATTTCCACATGGGAATTTTCTGGCTGATCGTCGCGGCAATCGCCGCCGCTGCCTTCTACTGGAACGGCATCGCCGAGTTGCTCAAGGCCTGGCAATTGCCGGAATACAGCCACGGGCCCCTGATCCCGATCTTGTCCGGACTGCTGTTCCTGCGCCAGCTCAAGACCGTCCCGGTCAATGACGGCCCGGTCACTGACCGCTGGCCCGGCGTGGTGTTGTTGCTGATCGCGGTCGCGCTGGGACTGGCGGGCAACATGATCGAGATCAACGATATCGTCGCCTATGCGCTGATCCTCTGGGTCGGTGCGATCCTGCTGATCAGTTTCGGCTGGAACACGGGCAAGCATTTCTGGCCGCCGGTGGTGCACCTGATCTACATGCTGCCGCTTCCGGGTGCGCTGTATTACGGCGTCTCGACCTATCTTCAGGGGGTGTCGTCCGAGCTGGGCGTCTATTTCCTGCAATTGCTGCGGGTGCCGGTTTACCTCGAAGGTAACATCATCGACCTCGGTATCTATAAACTGCAGGTGGCCGAGGCCTGTTCGGGGCTGCGCTACCTGTTCCCGATCCTCAGCTTCTCTTACATCTTTGCAGTCCTCTATCGCGGGCCGATGTGGCACAAGGCCATCCTTCTGGTATCCGCCGCACCGATCACGATCTTCATGAACTCGGTGAGGATCGCCATCGCCGGCGTGATCGTGAACAATTTCGGGCTGAGCCATCTTGAAGGATTTTCGCATTTCTTCGAGGGCTGGGTGATCTTCATCAGCTGCATCCTGATCCTTTTCCTGCTCGCATGGGTGCTGGTCAAGCTGCGCCGTGACCGGATCGGCCTGATCCAGGCGCTGGATCTGGACACGGAAGGTCTGGGGACACAGGCCAAGCGGCTTTTCCTGATCCGCCCGTCAGCCGCCCTGATCACCGCTGCCGTCGTGGTGACCGCGTTCGCCGGGGCGTGGCATTCCGTACCGAAACGTGAAGCCGTGCAGATCGATCGCGATCCCTTTGTGCTGTTCCCGGTCGAAGTGGGGGAATGGGCAACGGGCCGGCAGTTCTCGCTGGATCCGACAATCGAACGCGCCCTGCGCGCGGATGACTACCTGTCATTGAACCTGACCAAGCCGTCCACGGTTGAGCAGGTGGAGCTTTTCGTCGCCTGGTACAAGGATCAGAGCCAGGGCGGCGTTCACTCGCCCGAGGTATGCCTGCCCGGCGCCGGCTGGGAAATTGCCAAGCTGGAACAGGTCGAGGCGACGCCCCCCACGGGATACGGCGATACGTTCGAGTTGAACCGCGCGATCATCCAGAAAGGGGTCAGCCGTATGCTGGTCTATTACTGGTACGAGCAGCAGGGCCAGCGGACCGCGTCGATGTTCACCGCGAAACTGCAACTGATGCAGGGCAAGCTGACCAATGGCCGCAATGACAGCGCCATCGTCCGGCTGACCACGGATATGCTTCCTGGTGAATCCGTGGCCGATGCCGAGGCGCGCCTGCAGGACAGCCTGCAAAGCGTGCTGACCAAGATGCCGCGCTTCATTCCCGGCCTGTAAGCCACGTATCGGTTTCCCGAGTCAGGAGCGGGCCATGCCAAAGGATGCGCCACAGCACAGGATCGTGTTCGTATTCGGGGCGTTGCGATCGGGCACAACCGTCTTCCGGCTGATGCTCGACGGTCACCCCCGGATCAAGAACCCGGGCGAGGTTGACTTTCTGCTGGACTACCTGGTGCCGGACAAGAGCCATGCCAGCGGCTGGCGTTACGATCTTGGGAAACTGGCCGAAAACCGGGTGTTCCTGAACTCCGGCCTGAGACTGATCGAGGGCAAGGACGGGCTGGAACTTCTGGCGGAGTTTCTGGACCAGTACGAAGCCCGCGGCAGCGGGGTTCTGACGCTGAACATCCACCGGAATATCGGCAAGGTCCTACAGGTCCTGCCCGCCGCCCGGATCATCCACATGCTGCGCGACCCGCGCGACGTGGCGCGTTCCTCGATCGGGATGGGGTGGTCCGGGACGCTCTACAGCGGCATCAACCACTGGATCACGACCGAAGCCGAGTGGGAAGCGGTCAGTCACGCCCTTAGCGGCGACCGTGTCCATGTGTTGAAATACGAGAACCTGTTTCGAGATATCGAGGCGGAACTGCGGGCGGTTTGCGGGTTTCTGGAGGTCGATTTTGAACCTGAAATGCTGGAGTACCACCGAAACAGTACCTATGACCCCCCCGATGCTTCGCTGGTTGAGCAATGGCGCAGCAGATCGACCGCGGACGACATTGCCCTGGTTGAGGGCAAGGCAGGCCCGCTGATGGCTTCGCACGGGTATGTTCAGGCGGGCGAGGGCCGGACCCCTTCGGGCGCGGAGCATCTGTGGCTGCTTGCAAAAAACCGCGTGTTGGTGTGGCGCACCGGGGTGCGGCGATACGGATTCCTCACCTATTTCCTCGAAAAGCTTGCCCGCTACTGCGGGATGGAAAAACTGCACAGGCGGCTCAGGAACAGAATGCGCGACCGGTCGGCGAGTTTCGTCAAGTAGCGCCCTTGGGTGGTTTTGCGTCGCGCCAGCTTGAACGCGTCGTCATCTATTCCGGATCAGCGGGTCTTAACGCGCGGCGCCGCCCGTTTCGGGGCGGCGCCGACACTGTTTCCGGTGTCTCTGTCAGAGATCAGATGATGTCGAATACATCGACGGTGACAGTGGCACGGGTAAGCTGACCATTGTCATCCGCCGTCCAGTAATCAAACGTGTCGGTCCCCTCGTAATCGCCGAAAGGCGTGTAGACCAGTTTGCCGTCATC
>NZ_JBDOQV010000004.1:0-438202 GCF_039839345.1 Roseovarius sp. CAU 1744
GCCGCCACACCGGCCCCCGTCTCGATCACACAGTCATGGCCCAGCTTCCGCAACTGCTCCGCTGAATCCGGCGTCATCGCAACCCGACTCTCGCCCTCAATAACTTCCTTCGGCGTTCCTATCTTCAATGTCCTGTTTCCTCTCCTGGCAAGTTCGATTGCCCGACCGGCCCTGACCGGCCGTCGCTCTTGTTGTCGAGCGTCCTTATTTCACATGGCTTGAGAATATGCGACAGTCAGTTTGTCTCATCAATTACAACCAACGTCGCGTTTTTTGGCAATATCGAGCGAATTCTGCCCGAAATTTACGCCGCAGCCGGTCTTCTTCGGCGACGACAAAGCGTTTTTCGATCACCCAGACGAAAATCGGCACCAGTGATAGCGCCAACACCGCGTCCCATCGCAGAATCAGCCCCGCCAGGATCATCGCATCGCCCAGGTAGATCGGATTGCGCGTGCGTTTGAAGATCCCGCCGGTGATCAGCCGGTCGGCCTCCTGGTGGGGAAGGACGGTCGTGCGGTGGCGGCGAAACGCGGCAAGCGCCAACGCCAAGAGCACCAGTCCGCCCCCCACCAGAAGCCCGCCGGCAAAATCCGCCCAGCCCCCGCCGAAGTTGAGACCCAAGGGCAAATATGCACCCTGCCACCAGGCAAGCGCCACGAAACCCAGCAGCCAGACGGGGGGTGTGTCGATCCACTTGATCATGACAGGGTGCTAACCTGTGGGCCGCCAAAGAAAAAGAGCGCGACTTGTCACAGGCGATACGCCGGCGCACCCGCCGCGATGGACCGGAAAAATACCCATCCTCCACCTTGCTCCTTCGCGGCATTGCGCTAGGCTGCCCCGCATGACTCTCTCGGGCAAACACGCATTGGTCACCGGCGGCGGCACCGGCATCGGACTTGCCATCGCCCGTGCGCTGGCCGATCACGGCGCGCAGGTGACGATCACCGGACGCCGCGCCGAGGTGCTGGAGGGTGTCGCGGGCAATGGTCTCTACCCCGCGGCGATGGATGTGACCGACGAGGCGCAGGTCGCCGACACCATTGCCAAGGCCGCCGATCAGCGCGGCCCGGTCCAGATCTGCATCGCCAATGCCGGCATCGCCGAGGGCCGCGCTGTCCACAAGACCGACATGGCGTTCTGGCGGCGCATGATGGCCACCAACCTGGACGGTGCCTTCCTGACCGTGCGCGAAAGCCTGAATTCGATGCGCGGGTCCGATTGGGGCCGGGTCATCGCAATCTCGTCGATTGCCGGATTGAAGGGGCTGAAGGGCGCCGCCGCCTATACCGCGTCGAAACACGGCATGATCGGCCTGATCCGTGCGCTGTCCGAGGATTACCTGAGCACGCCCTACACGTTCAACGCCATTTGTCCGGCCTATGTCGATACCGAGATCATCAGCCGCAATGTCACGTCGATCCAGGAGCGCGCAGGCGTATCCGCCGACGAGGCGCGCGCGATGATGGTCGACGCCAACAAGCACAAACGCCTGATCGCGCCCTCCGAAGTGGCCCAGGCCGTGCTGTGGCTCTGCGGTCCGGGATCAGAGAGCGTGAACGGACAAGCCATCGAAATTGCCGGGGGAAAGTTCTGATCCGATGACACGGGATGAATTCAACGCCTTCTGCGGCGGCCTCACTGCCACCACACATGTCGTGCAGTGGGGCAATGCCGATGTCTGGAAGGTGGGCGGCAAGGTCTTTGGCGTCTGCGGGTGGAATGACGGCAAGGATGCGTTCACTTTCAAGGCGTCCGAGATCGCGTTCGAGGTGCTGCAGGATCAGCCCGGCATCCGGCCCGCGCCCTACCTGGCCTCACGCGGGTTCAAATGGCTGCAGGTCTACGGGCAACCGGGGCTGAGCGACGATGAACTGCGCGACCATCTCGTCGCCTCCTACCACATGGCCGCCGCCAACCTGAGCCGGAAGAAACGCGCAGAGCTTGGCATTCCAGACAAAAATGATTGATTTCAAGAGACTGAAAGACGATTTTCACCTTCCCGAAGGGGTCACCTACCTTGATGGCAACTCGCTGGGTCCGCTGCCCAAGACCGCTGCGGCCCGGATGGCGGCGGTGATGCAGGCGGAATGGGGCGACATGCTGATCACCGGCTGGAACCGTGCCGGATGGATGGACCAGCCGCGCCGCCTGGGTGATCGAATCGCCCGCCTGATCGGGGCAGAGCCCGGGCATGTGGTCTTGGGCGACACGCTGAGCATCAAGGTTTATCAGGCGCTTGCTGCAGCGCTGGCGCTGCGCCCGGATCGCAAGGTGATCCTGTCAGATACCGGCAACTTCCCGTCAGACCTCTATATGGCCGAGGGCCTGATCCGCACGCTGGACCGCGGGCACGAGCTGCGCGTGGTCGCCCCGGACAAGGTCAGCGATCATATCACCGACGAGGTCGCCGCAACGCTGCTGACCGAGGTCGACTATCGCACCGGCCACCTTCACAATATGGCGCAACTTACTGAAAAAGCGCATAACTCCGGCGCTCTTGCCATCTGGGATCTGGCCCATAGCGCGGGGGCGATCCCGGTTGACCTGCAGGGCTGCAGTGCGGATTTCGCGGTCGGGTGCACCTATAAATACCTCAATGGCGGCCCGGGCGCGCCGGCCTTCATCTACGTGGCGCCCCGCTATGCGGACCGGGTAGATCCGGCCCTGTCGGGATGGCTCGGCCATGCCGCGCCCTTCGCTTTTGACCCCCGATACCAACCCGGCCCCGGTATCGAGCGGATGCGCGTGGGCACCCCGCCCGTGCTGGCGATGGCGGCGCTGGAGGCGGCGCTCGATATCTGGGACCGGGTCGAGATGGACGCCGTGCGCGCACGGTCCATCGCCCTGAGCCAGAGGTTCATCGAACGGGTCGAACGCGCCTGCCCCACGCTCACGCTGGCCTCGCCGCGCGATCCCGAAAACCGTGGCAGCCAGGTCTCTTTTCGGTTCGAACACGGGTTTGCGGCGATGCAGGCCTGTATCGCGCAGGGGGTGATCGGCGATTTCCGCGCACCTGACATCATGCGTTTCGGCATCACGCCGCTTTATCTTGATGAGGCCGACATCGACCGCGCCGCCGCGGTTCTGGCCAAGGTAATGGCTGAAAAACAGTGGGAAAATGCGGAATTCCAGCAGCAGGGACGGGTAACCTGACTGTAATTACAGCCAAAGGTTGAAAAACCGCATTATTAACAAAATTCGCCGCAAATTCACCCAGACGGATGCCCATTTGCGCCTCACGAAATTGTTAACCTGCCTCACCTAAGAAGGGTGTCGTCAAGCACCAGCCCGAAATGCCGGGCAATTCAGAGCAGGCGCAGGTTTTAAAACCTGTGAAACGAAGGGGTAAATTCATGCCCACATATACCGTTGGTCTCTATGATGCCAATCCCGCGTCGATTTTCTCGACCGCGATCGGCTCGACCTTCAGCTGGAGCGGCCCCGCCGATCAGGAGGGCACCGCCACCATCACCGACAACGAAGCCAACTTTCAGGGCTACACGCTGGATGATGACAATAATGGCGGCGAAACGGCCACCGCGGACGTCACCATCGGCGGCAACAGCTCGACCGGCTCGAACGTGGATGCCGAGCTGAGCTGGACAATCCGGGACACCGTCACCGGAGAGACATTCGATGTGTCGCAGTTTCAGGTCGAAAACGGCGCGGCCAACGGGTTCTACACACTATCCGAAAGGCCGCTCATCCCGGGTCGTATCTACGAGGTCGTGGCCTATGACAGCAATCCTGACGTTACTGCCGGGGATCCGGGATTCAATATTTCAAACTTTGTCGGGACCGATACGGTCGTCACTGGCACGTCGGGCAACGACACGATCGACGGCAGTTACTCAGATCACGACGGCGACAGCGTCAACGGCAGCGGCAATGATGACAGCGTTCAGGCCGGCGACGGCGATGACAGCGTGGTCACCGGTGCCGGCAGCGATACGATCGAAGGCGGCGGTGGCGCCGATACCCTGCTGGGCGGCGATGGCGCCGATACGATCTATGGCGGTGACAATGGAGCCCCGCCATCCTCGCCGGAATTCCTGAACTGGGAAGCGGCCGGCAATGACGAGGGTGACGTATCGGGGGGCCTCACCCAGATCACCGGCGAAATCGAGGTCACCGTCAGTTTCACCGATGACGGCGACAACACCCCGACATTCGAGATCGAAAGCACCGACGCCCAGTATGCGGATACCGGTGAGCCCTTCAACACGACGTCTTCGCTGCGGCTGTTCGGCGATGGCGATGCGGCAACCTCGACCACGACGATCGATTTTGCCGCCGCGCCCGGCAGCACCTATGCGGACGAGGTCGAGAATGTCAGCTTTCGCATCAACGACATTGACAGTTTCCTGGGCAATCACACCGACACGGTTACCGTCAACGCCTTTGATGCCGACGGCAATCCCGTCACCGTCACTTTCACCGTCGGCGGGGATGAAACGGTGGCGGGCAACACCGTAACCGCGGGTGGCGCGCTGGACGATCCGGATGACGCCAACGGCTCGGTCCTGGTCGAAATTGCGGGCCCCGTGGCGCAGATCGAAATCATCTACAGCAACGGTCAGGGCGGCACCCACGCGATCAACGTCACCGATGTGCATTTCGACGCGATGCCCCCCGAAGACGGCGATGACAGCATCGACGGTGGTGGCGGGGCTGACAGCCTCTTTGGCGAAGCCGGCAATGACACGCTGGACGGCGGGCTGGACGATGACACGCTGGACGGCGGGGCGGGTGATGACAGCCTGACCGGCGGCCTCGGGTCGGACAGCATGACCGGCGGCGCCGGCGATGACAGTTTTCAGGTGGCCCAGGGCGACACCGCCGCGGGCGGCGACGGGGATGACTATTTCACCCTCACCGATCTGGGCGAGGCCGGTAACGACGCGATCACCATCACCGGCGGCGAAGGTGACGAGACGGCGGGCGATACGCTGCGCCTGACGTCGGATATCTCGCAGGCGGATATCACCTTTACCAATACCGATGACAACGCCGGTGGGCTTTCGGGCAGCTTCACCATGTCCGACGGGACCGTGGTGACATTCTCGGAGATCGAGAACATCATCTGCTTTACCCCCGGCGCGCGCATCCAGACCCCACAGGGCGCCCGCAAGATCGAAACCCTGCAGCGCGGCGATCTGGTGCTGACCCGTGACAACGGCCCGCAGCCAATCCGCTGGCTGGGCCGCCGCACCGTGCCCGGGCTTGGCCGTTTCGCCCCGGTCACGGTGGCGGCCGGTGCGCTGGAGGGCCTCGCGCAGACCCTGACCGTCTCGCCGCAACACCGGTTCCTGTTTACCGGCTACCGGGCCGAGTTGCTTTTTGGCACTTCCGAGGTGCTGGTGGCGGCCCGACATCTGATCAACGGTCTGAACATACGTCAGGCGGAATGCACCCGCGTCACCTACCTTCACATGATGTTCGATCGGCATGAGGTGATCTATGCCGATGGTACCGCGACGGAAAGCTTTCACGCGGGCGAGGTCGGCATCTCCGCGATTTCAGATCGCTCCCGCGAGGAAATGTTCGCGCTCTTCCCCGAGCTGCGTTCGAATATCTCAGCCTATGGCGATACGGCGCGCACCTGTCTTAAAGCCCATGAAGCGCGCTTGCTGGTGCCGCAACCGGCGGCGCAGGAAGCTGTCTGCACGGGGTGATCAGGCCGATTTCAGCACCGGCGCCATGCGGCCCGCCGCCCAGGCCCGTGACGCGTCACCGAAGGCCTTGAAAAGAGGTTGGCTGACCGGATCGTTGGCCGCATTCCATTCCGGATGCCATTGCACCGACAGCGCAAACCCTTTCGCGCCTTCGATATAGATCGCCTCGGGGGTGCCATCGTCGGCATGGCCGTCAATCACGATACGCTTGCCCGGCTGCTCGATACCCTGTCCGTGCAACGTATTGGTCAACACCTTGGTCTGCCCCATCAGCCGGTGAAACGGCCCGCCGGTGCTGAAGGTGACCGTATGGCGCAGGGCAAACTGTTCTTCCAGCGTGCCGTCGGGCGGCATCCGGTGGTTGTTCCGCCCCGGCAGCTCACGGATTTCGGGGTGCAGCGTGCCGCCCATGGCAACGTTGACCTCCTGAAAACCGCGGCAGATCCCCAGTATGGGCTGACCCCGATCGACGCAGGCCCGCACCAGGGGCAGGCACAGCGCATCGCGCGCCCGGTCAAAGGCACCATGTGCCTCGGTCTCGGCATGGCCGTATTCCTCGGGATGGACATTCGGGCGCCCGCCGGTCAGCAGGAAACCGTCGCAGATCTCCAGCAGATCCTCGATCCTGGCCAGTGACGGATCAGACGGCACGATCAGCGGCACGCAACCCGACACATGCGCGATCGCGGCCGAGTTCATTTCGCCGTTGGCGTGAACCATGTAGCGGTTTTCCAGATCGTATTTATTGCCGATAATGCCAATTACTGCACGCGCCATCACGAACCTCAGAAACTACTTCACCTTCAGCGTATATGGTGAAAATTGATAATAAAACATCAATCGCTGCACAGGTTTCCGCGCGTAGGTGCACGATATGGTAACGCGGCGACGCTAAACCGCGACGGGTGGGCGATGGTATGTGGCGTTTGCGGCCGATGGTTCCGATGCGCCGCTGATCCGGCCCAAAGCATCCCGGCCGGTTCAGGTGCCATCGTTCACACCATCCCCACCTTGCAGCCACCCGGTATTCCGCTAAACCTGTCCCCGGACCCGTGACAGGAGACGCAAGCACATGCGCGACGCCGCCCCCCAGACGATTTACCTCAGGGATTACACGCCATTCGGCTACCTGGTTGACGGTGTCGAGCTGACCTTCCGCCTGCACCCCACCCGGACCCGCGTGATGTCGCGCATCCGTTTTCGCCCCAATCCGGAGGCGACGGATCACCGGTTCTTCCTGCATGGCGAGGGCCTGACCCTCATCAGCGCGGCGATTGACGGCCGGCAGGTCAGCCCCGAACCGGTTGAGGGCGGCCTTGTCTGCCCTGCCCCCGATGCCCCCTTCACCTGGGAGGCCGAGGTGGAAATCTCACCCGAAACCAACACCGCGCTCGAGGGGCTCTATATGTCGAACGGCATGTATTGCACCCAGTGCGAGGCAGAGGGGTTTCGCAAGATCACCTATTACCCCGACCGCCCGGACGTGATGGCGCCGTTCAGCGTGCGCATCGAGGGGGGTGAAAACATCCTGCTGTCCAACGGCAATCCGGGCGCGGCTGGCGCCGGCTTTGCCGAATGGCACGATCCCTGGCCCAAACCCGCATACCTGTTCGCGCTGGTGGCGGGCGATCTGGTCAACCATCCTGACAGTTTCACCACCCGTTCGGGCAAACAGGTCGCGCTGAATATCTGGGTGCGCCCCGGCGACGAGGGCAAATGCGCCTTCGGAATGCAGGCGCTGAAGGACAGCATGAAATGGGACGAAGAGGTCTATGGCCGCGAATATGACCTTGACATCTTCAACATCGTCGCGGTCGATGATTTCAACATGGGAGCCATGGAAAACAAGGGGTTGAACATCTTCAACTCCTCCGCCGTACTGGCCTCGCCCGAAACCTCGACGGACGCGAATTTCGAGCGGATCGAGGCGATCATCGCGCACGAATATTTCCACAACTGGACCGGCAACCGCATCACCTGCCGCGACTGGTTCCAGCTCTGCCTCAAGGAGGGGCTGACGGTTTTCCGCGATGCACAATTCACCTCGGACATGCGCAGCGCATCGGTCAAACGCATCTCGGATGTGATCGCGCTGCGGGCGCGGCAGTTTCGCGAGGATAACGGCCCGCTGGCCCATCCCGTCCGTCCCGACAGCTTTGTCGAGATCAACAATTTCTACACCGCCACGGTCTACGAAAAGGGCGCCGAGCTGATCGGGATGCTCAAGACGCTGGTGGGGGATAAGGCCTATTACAAAGCGCTCGACCTCTATTTCGAGCGCCACGACGGCGAGGCCTGTACGATCGAGGATTGGCTCAAGGTGTTCGAGGATGCAACCGGCCGCGACCTGGGCCAGTTCAGACGCTGGTATGAACAGGCGGGGACGCCACGCCTGACGGTGTCAGAAGAGTTCAACAACGGCACGTATACCCTTCATTTCGAACAGAAAACGCCACCGACACCCGGACAGGATGTGAAAGATCCCCGCGTGATCCCGATTGCCGTGGGCCTGCTGGGCGCCAACGGGGACGAGCTGCGCGAAACCACCGTTCTTGAAATGACCGAGGCGACGCAGAGTTTCCGTTTCCAAGGTCTTGCTGCACGGCCGGTTCCGTCGATACTACGCCAGTTTTCCGCCCCGGTCATTCTGGAGCGCGAGACCAGCAGCGCCGAGCGCGCCTTTCTGCTGGCACATGACACCGATCCGTTCAACAAGTGGGAGGCCGGGCTGAGCCTGGCCCGCGAAGGGTTGATGGCGATGATCTGCGACGGGGCCGCGCCGGATGCGGCCTATCTGGAGGCGGTGCAGATGATGGCCCGCGACGATAGCCTCGATCCGGCCTTCCGTGCCCTGGCACTTGGCCTGCCGTCGCAGGATGATCTGGCGCAGGCGCTGTTTGACGCCGGGCACACGCCAGACCCGCAGGCAATCTGGGAGGCGTTGGAAACGCTGCGCCAGGCCAAGGCACAGGCCATGCAGGACCTCGCCCCGCGGCTTTATGCGCAATATCAGGTGACCGAACCCTACCAGCCCGATGCGGCGCAGTCCGGCGCGCGGGCGCTGGCCAATGCGGCGCTGGCGATGATCACCCGGCTGGATGGCGGCGCGCAGGCGCAACGGCAATATGACAGCGCGACAAACATGACCCAGCAGCTTGCGGCCTGGTCCTGCCTCTTGCAGGCGGGCAACGGCGCTGCCGCGACCGGCGCGTTTTACGATCAGTGGCGGCATGACCGGCTGGTGATCGACAAATGGTTCATGCTGCAGATCCTGCACGCCGACCCTGCCGATGCCGCCGATACCGCTGCCCGGTTGACGGAACACCTTGATTTCACGATGAAAAACCCCAACCGATTCCGGGCAACCCTGGGCGGGTTGACGGCCTCGCCCGCCGGTTTCCACCACGCCAGCGGCAAGGGCTATGCGCTGTTGGCCGACTGGCTCATCCGGCTCGACCCGGTGAACCCGCAAACCACGGCGCGCATGTGCTCGGCCTTCGAGACATGGCGGCGGTTCGATGCGGACCGGCAGGCGCTGATCAAGGCACAGCTGGAACGGATCCTCGACACGCCCGACCTCAGCCGCGACACCACCGAGATGGTCACGCGCATCCTGGCGGCTAGATAGGATGTCCAAGACACCAAGAGAGACAGCATAGAACCCTGCGTAGCCAAGCAACCGCCAGACCGATCCGTCCACCCGAAAGTCAGTACCGGCCTGGATAATTGGTTATTCTTGGGTCATCCGATCTTCCGCCACGCTCGCCACTTCAATCGGTCTGGTCCGGGGCCGGACCGCGTTCATCGGTTTGCAATAGGTCTGCCGGCGGGTCCACTGCATCATCTCGTTGCGCTTCCTGCGGTTGTGAAACGGCCCCCAATCGGCGGCCACGCCGCGCATTCCCTTGGATACGACCTGATCGCGCGCAACCGTCCTTGCCATGATGCGGATCGCACAGGAAAGGTTGGCCGCGCCGTCCTTGAGCGCCGCGCCGGACCGCGCCCGGCAGTTGTAGCCACGTGCGGTCCCCGGAGAGATCTGCAAGAGCCCGAACCACTTGCCACCGCCGCCCACGGCGCCCGGCCGGAACGTGCTTTCATGCCTGGCCAGCGCAGACAGAAGCCCGACCCAGAATGCCCGGCGTTGTTTCAGGTCGGCCTCAGGATATGCAGGGCACCAAGCCGCGATGTCCTGTGGCACGGTGCGGGGCAGTTCTGCGCCGTGCTGCTTGAGCGCCGACAGCGCCGCGCGGGTCCACAGCTTGGCCGCGGGGCGGTGTTCCCAGCGGGTGCGCGGCAAATTGCCTTCGCGGGCCGGTGGCTTGGGCTTGGACATGGCAAGATCGGTGTTCCCGGTTTCCCCGGCGAGGGCGAATCCGGGCCACAGGGCCAGCAAAACAAGGGAAATTGCGCGTTTCATCCGGGCATTCTGGCCGGTTTGCACGGATAAGGCAACGCCCCCGCGCGGCCCGCGAAATTCCCAGCATTGACCCAAGCCTTGTCATGATTTGGCCCTTAAACCCGGCCAGTTTGCAACAAGGTAACGAGTTGGAGAATCCATGAAGACCCCGTTCAATACCGGCAAATCCCTCGCCGGTTCTGTGTTCAAATCGCTGAAAACGGCTATTCCCGACGCCGTCGGGTCAATAAGCACCCGCAAGACGCCGCAATTTGACCTGGATGCTTTGACCAAACATATCATTCTGCCCTCTTTGCCGGTGACCGATGAGGAATTGGCCCGTGCCGCGCATCAGGACAACGGGCAGAAGCTTGCCCGTCAGGAAAAATGGGCGGAACTCTCGGATATGATCCAATATGCCGAGGATTGCCGCCTGAGCACGCCCGGTGGTGAATCCGCGGCGATGCTGCTGGCTTTCGGGGCGCGCAGCGATGTGGTCGCGGTGACCGAAGACGCGCTCTATGACGAGGCCGAGCCCAGCCCGGACGGCATCAATGCCCTCGAAGAGATGCTGGCCGAGCATTACGGCGACTATGCCTGTGCGCTGGTCACGGCGCTGGCACATATCGACATCGGCTGGGCCTGGCGCAACACCGCCCCGGACGAGGGTGGTGAGCTGCACGCGCTAAAATTTAAGGAACATTTCAGACGCGCCGAAGACATATTGGGCCCGTTCGACGGGGTGGATCTGGATGCCCCGTCATTGGCGGCGGCGCAATGCGCGCTGTTGGCCGCAAGGCCGCAGCCGGGCAATCGAGTGGCCGATGACTATGCGAAGCTGATCGATCTCGACCCGGACAGCACGCGGCACATGCGGGCGCTCGGGCAGCACCTGCTGCCCGCACATTACGGCGACTACAAGCGGCTGGAACTGGAGGCCCGGCGTACCGCGGCCCGCACCGGGGATATATGGGGGGCCGGCGCCTATGCCTGGGTCTATTTCGACGCGCTGGCACTGGATCCGGCAGCAATCGAACTGCTGGATTGCGAATTCTTCATCGAAGGCATGAAGGACATTCTCAGGCGCCGGACCGACCAGCACGTCACCAACCAGCTGGCGGCCTTCTGTGCGATCACAGTGGCGCCCGACGCCAAGCCTGCCGCAGCCCTGCCCGCCGCCGCACGCGCCGCGCGCGCCCGGCTGCACGATTTCCTCGATTACATATTGACCTGCCACCTTCAGGAACTGCACCCGCTGATCTGGTCACAGACCCTGCTCAGCCCCGGCCTGACCCCGCCCCTGCCCTCGCGCCGGGCATTGGTGAACAAGGGCCGCCAGACAGCGCTGAGGGTCATCGCCGAACGGTTCGCCGACGACATCGCCGACGGCTATTCCATCGCGTTTTCCACCGCAGGTATGTACCGGTTGCCGTCCCTATGATCCGACCTCGGGGTGGAAGAAACGCATTGCCGATTGCCGGTGACGCGGAAACAGTGCGCCTCCTTTCACGGCCGGGACACACCCCGCTCAGAAGATGAAATCGCTAGCGTCCAGATCGCTGAGCCTTACATAGGTCAGGTGGATCGAGTCGCCGCCGCCGGTGTCGATCACTGTATGCTTGTTCTTCTGATAGGCCGCGTCGCGGACATCTTGGAAACTGTCAAAACCGCTCAGCGCGCTCAGGTCGATCTTTTCATTGGAGTTCCGGGCGTTGAAATCGACGATGGCATCATTGCCGTGGTTGTCGTCAAAGACGAAGATGTCTGCCTTCCGCCCCCCTTTCATCCAGTCGTTGCCGGTGCCACCTTCCAGCGTATCCGACCCTCCTCCGCCGCGAAGCACATCATCGCCGCTGCCGCCATCCAGACGGTCATGGCCACGACCGCCCTTCAGCAGGTCCCTATCGCTTCCACCAAGCAGGTAATCGGAGCCGTTTTGTCCGAAGAGCTTGTCGCGATCCCCGCCGCCTTCCAGGCGGTCATTGTCGCCTCCGCCAATGAGGCGATCAAGACCATCGCGCCCGATCAGCGTGTCTTCGCCATTGGTCCCCTTGATCGTATCGTTCGAGTTTGTCCCGACCAGGCGCTCACCCGAACCGGAATCTTCCTGCGGCGGTGTCGGTTGTTCCGCCTCATGGTCGTGACCGTCATGCGACCCGTTATCCTCGGGGGGCGGCGCATTGTCCTGCACGCCATAAATCGCCTGGATTCCCGCGATGTCATCGGCCTGCAGGCCGATCTTGCTGATTGTTGATGTCATGATCGAATTCGCGTGCACGTGACCAAGCCCCAGCGCATGGCCAAGCTCGTGCAGAACGACGCTCTCAAAAAGAGCCTGGTCGGTGTTGAATCGATCCAGCGTGTCCAGAAGCACATCGCCGGCAATCGCGGAGCCCCAGGAAGACGGGTAAAACGCATAGCCTGCCGTGCCGCCCGGAATCTCGCCGAAAAAGATGCGGATATCCGCGTTATGGCCAACCCCTGCGGCCCCGCCACCATCGGCCACCTGCCTGAATTCTATGTCACCGTATTTCGACCACTCCGCGAAGGCGTTGGCGATCACCTGGGTGAAATTGTAATCAAGAAACGAGCTTCCCGAAACGGACGTCTGGGTGCTGACGCCAAAGCGGGAGATATCAAGGCCGGCACCGGCGATGCTCCAGGTGACTGTCCCGCCGGGGGTACCAAGTCTGCTGTCTCCCCACTTAGATCCTACCAGATTTGCCAATTCAGTCACCTCAATGCTTGTTGCCGCTCAGTCCGCGGTCAGTGCTAAACACGTCCCGCCATGCCGCTCAACAACGTTCCCATCACTCCCGCAACGCCCGCGAGAATCCGCCAGCAAATACCGATTTATTAACCAAAAGAGGCGGAAATATGCTCGAACTGTCAAAACTTCGCCGCTATTTCAGCAAGATCGGGAGCGGCCCGGCAACTTGACGAAACCGGTACCGAGTCAAAGATCAACCAAAATGGTTAATTTCCGGTGATCCCGTTGGCTCTGACAAATCCATGTCGGCGCCTGCCGGAACAGCAGGTGCCGAGAAATCGTGATCGGAAACAGGTTGTTTCTGACCTCTGGTCAGAAAAGGAAATCGTCTGCGCTTAGCTTGTTCAGGCTGATGTTGTTCAGCAGAATCGAATCTCCTCCGCCGGTGTCGATCAGCAGCCCGTCGATCGTGTCCGCAGAAGCGGCCAGAACATCGGCGAAATCGCCAAGCGCGGTGACCCCGCTCAGATCAATCACCTCGGCGGTGCCACGAGTGCTGAAATCGCCGATCGTGTCGTTGCCGTGGCCATCGGCAAAGATGAACACGTCTGCATTCCGGTTCCCTTTCAGGTCGTCGTTCCCCGCCCCGCCTTCGATCACATCGTTATTTCCGCCACCGCGCACCACATCATCGCCATCGCCGCCTTCGAGCGTGTCATTGCCGCGCGCACCGATGATGACGTCATTATCCGCGCCTCCCTCCAACAAGTCATTCCCCGCTTCGCCGTGCAACGTATCGTCACCGGTGCCGCCACGCAGCGTGTCGTTGCCGTTGAAGCCGCTGATGAAATCATCACCGCCCCGGCCATCGACCAGATCCCAGCCATGCAGGCTGACGATCCGGTTGTCGTTGTCGTCGGCCAGGATTGTATCCGCGCTCTTTGAGCCGATGATCTTTTCGATGTTGCTCAGAACGTCGCCCGTCGCGTCGCCACCTGTCCCGGCGGGTTGCAGCATGTCCAGTACGATGCCCTTGGCCGAACTGCGGTAATCGGCCGTGTCGAAGCCTTCGCCACCGTCCATCAGATCCGCACCTGCCTTGCCGATCAGAATGTCGTTTCCGGTGCCCCCGCGCAGCTCGTCCGCACCAACCCCGCCGATCAGCCGGTCGTTGTTGGCGCCGCCGTCAATCGTGTCATTGCCCGATGTGCCGACGATAATGTTCTTCCGGCCGTTGCCCTGGGCGATCAGGTCATTATTCTTGGCTGCCAACCGGTAGACACCCGCGCCTTTGATATAAAGCGAGGGCGCGATATCTGGATCGCCGTAAAGCTGTCGCATGGCGTCGCGATCATCTCGCTGCAACCGGGTCAGGCCCAGTACCGGGGTCATGATCGAGTTTCGCGAAACATGATCCAGTCCCAGGGCATGGCCAATCTCGTGCAGAACCAGCGCACGGAACATTTCGCGGTTTGTGTTGTAGGAGGTACGCACGTCCAACAGGATGTCGCCGCCGATAGGGTTGGTTGGATGCGGGAATGCCCCCAGCCCAAGCGTACGCCCCGGCAGCGGCCCGAAGAAAATCCGGATATCACCGTCATCCTGAGATCCCGCGGCGCCGCCCCCGTCGGGTACTTGCTGAAACTGGATGTTGCCGTATTTCGCCCATTCAGCGAAGGCGTTCTCGATCACTTTCTCATAGTTGAACCGCAGGAACCTACCCGGATCGCGGGAGTTCATTTCGTAGTAATAGCGACTGAAGAAATCGTTAATGTTTTCGCCGCCGTCGGCGATGCTCCAGGTTACAACTCCGCCAGTTGTTCCAATTGCGGGATCGCCCCACTTTGTCCCGTACAGATTGGGCAACTCAAACTCTCCATTCATACCTTGCGGGTCGTGTACGGTGATTCCGTCCCGCAGGGCCAGCCAAATTCGCGGAAATGCCGCGGAAACAATACGTTTCACCCCTCTTGCCCGGGCTACGCCGCTGGCATAGAACCGCGTTCAGCAAACCAGAAGGCCCGAACCATGCTTGACCTGACCTATGAAAGCCCGAAACCCAAGGTAATCGCCGGCGCGAAACATGATTGGGAGCTTGTCATCGGCATGGAGGTTCACGCTCAGGTATCCTCGAATGCCAAGCTGTTTTCCGGCGCCTCGACCCGTTTTGGCGCCGAGCCGAACTCGAACGTAGCCTTCGTCGATGCGGCCATGCCGGGCATGTTGCCCGTCATCAACGAGTTTTGCGTCGAACAGGCGGTGCGCACCGGGCTGGGCCTGAAGGCGCAGATCAACCTGAAATCCGCCTTCGACCGCAAGAACTACTTCTACCCCGACCTGCCACAGGGCTACCAGATCAGCCAGCTATATGAGCCGCTGGTCGGCGAAGGCGAGATCCTCGTGGACATGGAACCCGGCATCGCCCGTCTGGTCCGGGTCGAACGCATCCACATGGAACAGGACGCGGGCAAATCCATCCACGACATGGACCCGGCCATGTCCTTCGTCGATCTGAACCGTACCGGCGTTGCGCTGATGGAGATCGTCAGCCGCCCGGATATCCGCGGCCCCGAAGAGGCCGCCGCCTATGTCACCAAGCTGCGCCAGATCCTGCGCTACCTGGGCACCTGCGACGGCAACATGCAGAACGGCAACCTGCGCGCCGACGTGAACGTCTCGATCTGCCAGCCGGGCGCCTATGAGAAATACCGCGAGACCGGCGATTTCAGCCACTTGGGCACCCGCTGCGAGATCAAGAACATGAACTCGATGCGTTTCATCCAGGCCGCCATTGATTACGAGGCCCGCCGCCAGATCGGCATCGTCGAAGGCGGCGGCGAAGTGGTGCAGGAAACCCGGCTCTACGATCCGGACCGGAACGAGACCCGCTCGATGCGCTCGAAGGAAGAGGCGCATGATTACCGCTATTTCCCCGATCCCGACCTTCTGCCGCTGGAGATCGAGCAGGCATGGGTCGACGGTATCGCCGCCTCGCTGCCCGAACTTCCGGACGAGAAAAAAGCCCGCTTCGTCAATGAATTCGGACTGAGTGAGTATGATGCCAGCGTGTTAACCGCCGATGTGGCGAACGCCGCGTATTTCGAAGGGGCGGCGCAGGGCCGCGACGGCAAGCTGACCGCGAACTGGGTGATCAACGAGCTTTTCGGCCGTCTCAAGAAGGACGACCACGACATCACCGCCAGCCCGGTCAGCCCGGCGCAGCTGGGCGGGATCATCGACCTGATTGCCTCGGACGCGATTTCAGGCAAGATCGCCAAGGATCTGTTCGAGATCGTCTATACCGATGGCGGCGACCCGGCAACGATCGTGGAAGAGCGCGGCATGAAACAGGTCACCGATACCGGCGCGATCGAGGCCGCCGTCGACCAGATCATCGCCGACAACCCCGCACAGGTCGAAAAGGCCAAGCAGAACCCGAAACTGGCAGGCTGGTTCGTAGGCCAGGTGATGAAAGCCACCGGCGGCAAGGCCAACCCCAAGGCGGTCAACCAGATCGTCAGCGCAAGACTGGGGCTGTGACGGCCAGCGGATTTCCCTGACCGAAACAAAGCTTCGGCGCACGGGCAGATTAGGCTATGATGTTGCCGGGCTGCACGTTGTCTTGCACCCGCTTCCGTCTGCATAGCGCGGGGCCAACAAAAATGAACGATCTGGAAATCTACCAAAAACAGGGCCTGGGACAGACAATCTCGTTCGGATCTTCGCCGGCCTTGCTGATCGTAGATTTCGTGAACGGGTTTCTTGATCCCGAAATATTCGGCGGGGGCAATTGCCTCGAGGCGGCCGAGAATACGGTGCCGGTTCTGCAGAAGTTCCGGGATTGCGGTCTGCCGGTGGTGTACACCCGGATCGTCTATGCCGAAGACGGGTCGGATTGCGGCATCTGGTGCGAAAAAGCGCCCAGGCTCAGAACCCTGACCGAGGCGGCGCCAAGCAGCCAGGTCGCCGATATTCTCGCGCCTGAACCCGACGACATCATCATCCGGAAAACACAGGCATCCGCTTTCTGCGACACGCCGCTGTCTTCGATCCTCAGGAATCGGGGCATCGACACCTTGTTCCTAGCGGGGGCGACCACAAGCGGCTGCGTGCGGGCCAGCGCCACCGATGCGATCAGTCTGAATTTTCGCCCCTTCGTCATTGCCGACTGTGTCGGCGACCGTGCAATCGAACCACATCGGGCCAACCTGTTCGATATCGGGCAAAAATACGCGGACCTGATCAACGCAAGAGAGGTGATGCAATACCTTTCCAGCTTAGAGGCCGGACAGGGGGTCAGACCGGCGAATTGACAGGCTTCGGCAAACCGATATGGTCCGCGCGACTTCATCCGCGCCGCCGCGCGCACAGGCCTTCTATCAGCGGATAATCGAGTACCGATGACCTCACCTTTCATGTCCACATTCCTGGAGATCGAGCCTGGCTGGATCGACTACAACGATCATCTGAACATGGGCTATTACACGGTCCTGTTCGATCGTGCCGCCGATCAGGCGTTCGACAAGCTGGGCTTCGGCCCCGCCTATGTCACGGCGCGCAACCACACCACCTTCTCGGCCGAATTTCACGTCCGCTACCTGCGCGAGGTGAAACTCGGGGATCGCCTGCGCGCGTCCTTCCGGATCCTCGGCCATGACGAGAAGCGGTTCCATTCCTTCCAGGAACTGTTGCACGAGGATGGCTGGCTGGCCGCGACCGGCGAGGGCATGACCCTGCATGTCGACCTGTCGGGCCCGCGGGTTGCCCCGATGCCCGTCGAGATACTGGATCGCGTCGCCGCGATGGCGGCAGACCACGCCCGCCTGCCCCGGCCCGACGGGATCGGCGGCAGGATCAGCCTTGACCGCGCACGCGGCTGACCCCGTGCGCGGCTTCGTTCACGACTGCTCCGCTGCGCCGGTGTCCAGATCGTCCAGCGGGATATGACAGCGAATGACATGGCCCTCGCCGGCGTCACGCCAGGGGGGTGCCTCGGTGTCGCAGATCGCGCCAAGCCGGCGTTTGCACCGGCGCTGGAACGGGCAGCCCTGCGCGGGAGGCGACAGTTCGACGACATCCTCGGCCATCAGCGCGGGCGCCTTGTCGGGGTCGGGTTCCAGCACCGCGTTCAGCAGCACCGAGGTATAGGGGTGTGACGGGCTGCCATAGACTTTCTCGGTTGGGCCGATCTCACACAACCGGCCCTGATAAAGCACCGCCACCCGGTCCGACAGCGCCCGGACAACGGCCAGATCATGGCTGACGAACACATAAGTCGTGTCCTTCAGCTTTTTGAAATCATTCAGAAGTTCCAGCATCGCCGCCTGTACCGACACATCCAGCGCCGAGGTGATCTCGTCGCAGAGCACCAGCTCGGGTTCTGCGGCGAAGGCCCGCGCGATGGCGACACGCTGCTTTTCCCCGCCCGAGAGCTGCCCAGGCAGACGGTCCAGGTAATGCGCCCCCAGCCGGACGGTTTCCAGAATTTCGACGCTGCGATCAAAAAGCGCCTGCCCGCTGAGCCGGTCATAAAGCCTGAGCGGCTGCGCCAGGATCTCGGCCACCGTATGGCGCGGGTTCAGGCTGTCGTCCGGGTTCTGAAATATCATCTGGATTCGGCGCAGCTGCTCGGGTCGGCGCTGCTCGACCGTGGCGGGCAGGCCGGTATCTTCACCCACGCCGATCCTGCCGCCGGCTGGCGGCAGCAACCCGGCCACCGCCTTGAGGATGGTGGATTTGCCCGATCCCGATTCCCCGACCAGGCCCAGTGTTTCACCGCTGGTGATCTTCAGGGTGATGCCATCAACTGTCGGCACGTCGTCACCGCGCCCGAACAACCGGTCCAGGAACCCCGGCGCGGCATAGCTGATCGAAACGCCGTCCAGGGCCAGCGCAGGGGTGCCATCCGGGCGGTGGTGCAGCGGGTCGGCGCCAGTGCCGCCGGCGGCCAGCGCATGGGCCTCTTCGTGAAAGAAGCAGCGCGCCTGGCTGCCCTGACCGGCCTCCAGCAGGTCGGGACGCGCGGCGCGGCACGCCTCTCGTGCCAGCGCGCAACGGGGCGCAAAGGCACAGCCATCGCCGGCCCCGCCCGGCGGTGGCGGGCGCCCGTCCAGCGCGATCGGCAGGTGGCTGTCGCAAAGCCGCGGGATCGACGCCAGCAGGGCGCGGGCATACGGGTGCGCCGGGTCCCTCAGCACCGCCGCCGTCGGACCCTGCAAGACCGCCTCGCCCGCGTACATCACCATCACCTTCTCACAGACCCGCGCAATCACTCCCAGGTCATGGCTGACATAGACCATCGCCATGTTCCGCTCGCGCGCGAGGTCGCGCAACAATTCCAGGATATGCGCCTGCGTGGTCACGTCCAGACCGGTTGTCGGCTCATCCAGCAACAGCGCATCCGGCTCTCCGGCCAGCGCCATCGCGATCGCCACGCGCTGTTGCTGCCCGCCGGACAGCTCATGCGGGTAGCGGTTGTAGATCACCTCCGGGTCAGGCAGGCGTACCTGCCCCAGAAGCTCGATGATGCGGGCGCGGAACCCGGATTTCGGCAGGGAACAATGCAGTTCCAGCGCCTCGGCCATCTGCGCCCCGATCCGCATGGTCGGTGTCAGCGACTGGCCCGAATTCTGCGGGATCAGGCCCAGTTGCCCGCCGCGGATCGACTCAAGCTCCTGACGTGAGCGCGCAAAGATATCCTCGCCGTTGAACCGCACCCGGCCACCGATCACCCGCAGCCCCTGCTTGAGAAACCCCATCGACGCCAGCGCCAGCGTGCTCTTGCCCGAGCCGCTTTCGCCGACGATGCCGATGCTTTCCCCGCGATGCACGGTCAGGTCGACATTGCGCAGCACCGGCAGGGTCAGGCCGGCGCGTCCGGTGAATCCCACGGAAAGGTTGCGGATGTCGATGATCGGCGTGGCCATTCAGACAACCGCCTTCCGGGCGCGGTCGATGCCCATCGCCTTGGCCAGTGCGTCGGCGGTCAGGTTGATCCCGATGATCAGCGACGACAGCGCAAAGACCGGCGCCAGCACCCCCAACGGCGCCAGCGGCATATAGGCGCGTTCGTCGGCGATCATCACCGCCCAGTCCGGCGTGGGCGGGGGCACGCCGAAGCCCAGGAAGGACAGGGATGAAAACGCCAGCAGCATCCACGACCAGCGCATCGCGCCCTCGACCATCATCGCGTCGCGCACATTGGGCAGAAGCTCGCGCCAGACGATGCCAAGCCGGCTGTGCCCCCGCGCCCGCGCCGCCAGCACGAAATCCCGCGCCACCACGTCATGGGTGGCGGCCCGGATCACGCGAATGACCGGAATGCCGAAGAAGAAGGCCAGCGTGGGGATCATCACCGCATTGCCGGTGCCGAAGATCGCCACCAGCACCAACAGCGACAGCACGCCGGGGATCGACAGGAACGCATCGACGACGCGCATGGCGATCTCGTCCGTGCGCCCGCCGACCAGCCCAAGCAGGATGCCCGTCATCCCGCCCCACAACAGGGCAATCGGGGTGGCAATCCCCGTCACCAGAAGCGCCACGCGCCCGCCCTGCAAGACCCGGCTGAGAATGTCCCGGCCCAGGTGATCGGTGCCCAGCCAGTGCTCGGCCGAAGGGGGTTCGAGGATCAGCGACGAATCCATCGCCTTGTAGTCGTAGCCGGCCAGCCAGGGGCTGATGATTGCCAGCACGATATGGCCCACGACCAGCATCAGGCCGATCGCACCAGAGGGGCGCGATGCCACGTCCCCGGCGATAATCCAGAACTGGCTCAAAGGGGCTTTGCCTTTTTTCTGCGCCACGCTCCCGGTCATTTTCGCCTCTGGCTCAGCGTACGCAGGCGCGGGTTCAGCAGGATGGTCAGCATGTCGGCGGCCAGGTTGACGCCCACATAGGTCGCCGCCACGATCATCGCCAGCGCCTGCACCGTGGGCAGGTCGCGCGACGATATCGCGGCAATCATCGTCCGTCCCAGGCCGGGGTAGTTGAACACCATCTCGACCACCACGACTCCGCCCAGCAGCCAGGCCACCGTCAGCGCAACGACATTGATCGCCGGCAAGAGCGCATTGGGCAGCGCGTGGCGAAACACGATCCGCCAGTAGGGCACGCCCTTGAGCGTTGCCATCTGTACGTAATCGCTGGCCATCACCTCGATCACCGAGGATCGGACCATGCGCATGATATGCGCGATCATCACCATGGTCAGCACCACCGAGGCGAGGACGAATTCAGGGAAGAAATCCAGCGCCGGGGCATCGGCGGGCGTCAGGACCACCGCCGGAACCCACCCCAGCCAGACCGCGAAAATCAGGATAAGCACGGTGGCCGACACGAATTCGGGGATGGTCATGGCGAAAATCGCGCCGGTCGAAAACAGGATGTCCAGCCAACTGTCGCGCCAGAGCCCGGTGACGACACCCAGCACGATCGCCAGCGGGACACCGACGGCAAGCGCGCCCGCCGCCAGCAGGATCGAGTTCTTGACCCGGTCCCCGACCAGCGCCGCAATACGCTGCTGACCATCGGCAGAGACACCGAAATCGCCCCGTATCGCGCCCGAGGCCCATTCGACGTAACGGGTGACGGCGGGCCGGTCTAGGCCAAGGTCGCGGCGGCAGTTTTCCAAGAGCTTGCCCTTGGCATCACGTTCCAGGAAAGCTGTGCAGGCATCTCCGGGCAGGGCCTCGACCCCGGCAAAGATGATCACCGAGACAATCCAGACGGTGACGAAGCCCAGGAACAATCGGCGCACAAGCATTCGTAACATATATCAAACACCAGGTTGGCGGATGTTGGATCAGACAGCCCCCAGACCGCCCATGTGAGTCAGGCCAACCCTAACCCGCCGATCTTTGATGCGTCCAGACGTTTCACGACCCGCCCGCTAGAGCCATTCGGCATAGGTCTGCATCCATTCGCGCCGCAGCGCCTCGCCCTGCCCGGTGAACCTGTCGTCCAGCTGCTTGTAGCTGACGATGCGATCCGGGCGGAAGTTTCTGAAATCGTTTCGTAATTCACACCAGCCCGCCAGCACGATGGCCTCGGAATGGTAGACCATCGCGAAGGGCAGGATGGTGCGGCTTGTCTGCGCGCCGGTGCCATCGCGATAGGTGATCGCCAGCTTGCGCTCCTGCCGGATCGCCGCCCGCAGGTCCGCAAGGTCGACGGTCTCCGGCTCCTCCGGCCCCCAGGTCGAGGAAAACAGCGCATTGCTCAGCTCGGTCGCTTCTTCCAGCTTGCGGCAGGCCCGGCGACCGGCCTCTTTCAGCCCCCGGTCCCCGGTGCGCACGATCATCGCCAGACCGACGGTGACGGCTTCGGCCTCTTCGATATCGAAATTGATCGGCGGCAGGTCGAAACCGGGGCGCATGATATACCCCACCCCGGCCGCACCGTCGATCGGCACCCGCATCGCCTGAAGCGAGGCGATATCGCGATAGATCGTGCGCGGCGTGACTTCCAGTTCCTGCGCGATCTCTGCCGCCGTACGGGGCCGGTTTGCGCTGCGCAAAAGCTGGATGATCTCGAACATCCGGGTCGATCGTGCCACTGTTCTTCCTTCACCGGGTTTTTTCGAGGATAGCACGACACTGCTGACAGATACATGTCAGTAGTCGTCTGGCACAATGCAGGGCCGTCTTGCCAGGAGCACCTCATGACCGCCATTTCACCCCCTCGCCCCGCTGCCCCTTTGTCGCATCTGGCAGGTGTCGCCCTGGTCTGCGTCTCCGCGGTTGTCTTCAGCACCGCCGGCATCTTTACCAAGGCGGTCGACGCCAATGCCTGGTCGGTCATCTTCTGGCGCGGCGCGGGGGCCGCGATCCTGTCGATGGGCTTCCTGATGATGCGCGGCGGGTTCCGTGACGAGGTTTCGCGCTTTGGCGGTGTCGCGCTGCTGGCCGCGGTGGTCGCCGCATCGGGCACCGCGGCCTTCATCCCCGCGTTCAAGCTGACCACCGTCACCAATGTGGTGCTGATCTGGGCAACCGCGCCTTTCGTTGCCGCGGCGCTGGCCTGGCTGCTGATCGGCGAGCGGCCGGGGCTGAAGATCATGCTGACCAGCCTGCTGGCGCTTGCCGGCGTCGGCCTGACCCTGCGCGGCTCTGTCGGCTCGGGTCAGCTGGCGGGCGATCTGCTGGCCCTTTGGATGACGCTGATGATGGCGGCCTTTTACGTGATCTACCGGATCTGGCCGGGCACGCCGACGGTATTGCCCAACGTCCTGGCATCCGTCATCCTGCTGGTGCCGGGCTGGATACTGGGGGGCCCGATGGACACCGACGGCACCGAGATCGGCATTCTGCTGGGCTTCGGACTGGTTTTTGCCGTGGCCTCGATCACCCTGACCGAAGGGGCGCGGCGCATCCCGGCCGCGCAGACCGCCCTGCTGGGTGCGCTTGAAACACCGCTGGCGCCGCTCTGGGCGTGGCTGCTGCTGAGTGAGCTGCCCACAGCCTGGGCAGTTGCCGGCGGTATGCTGGTCATGGTGGCGGTCATTCTGTCGCAAACCACGTTTCGCAGACACAAGAAGGAGGGAGTATCTCATGGGCATTAAGACCCACAAGCTGAACCGCAGTTTTCGCCGCTTCATCGCGGCGCAGCGGATGTTCTTCGTGGCAACCGCCGCGCCCGAGGGCCGGGTCAACCTGTCCCCCAAGGGATTGGATTCGTTACGCATCCTGTCTGACACACGCATCCTCTGGCTCAGTGTCACCGGCAGTGGCAACGAAACCGCCGCACATCTGCTGCAATCGCCGCGCATGACCCTGATGTTCTGCGCATTCGAGGGCGACGCCCTGATCCTGCGTGTCTATGGCACGGCCCGGGTCTTGCACCAGCGCGACGATGAATGGCCGGCGCTGAGCGCACATTTCCCGGCCTATGCGGGGGCGCGCAACATTTTTGACCTGACGATCGATCTGGTCACGACTTCCTGCGGCACCGGCGTGCCGGAGATGACCTTCGTACGCAGCCGCGCTGAAACCGAACTGGTCCCCTGGTATGCCGAGATGTCCGATGACGAATTGGCGGAATTCTGGAAGAAAAAGAACATGACCAGTCTTGACGGTGATCCGACCGGCCTGTGAATGACCATGATAGCCATGTTCTGACTTGCGCTGGTCCGCCACGCGGCTAGGATGCGGCGCTTATTGCGGCATCAGGGTTGGACAACTCAATGATCGGTTACGAATACAAGGTGATCCCGGCACCGGCCAAGGGGTTGAAGGCACGCGGCATCAAGGGCCCCGAGGCACGGTTTGCCCATGCGCTGGAACAGCGCATCAACGAGCTGGCGGCGGAGGGTTGGGAATACCTGCGCGCCGATATTCTGCCCAGCGAGGAACGCCAGGGGCTGACCTCGACCCAGACGGTCTATCGCTCGCTTCTGGTGTTCCAGCGCCCGGTCGGTCATGCGGCCGAGGACGAGAGCACAACCACCGAAGACCCGCCGGCCGCGCAACCAGACAGCGATGACGCCGCAAGACCCGGCAAGGATCAGGACGCCGAAGCCCAGGAACGCATCGAAACCGACGGCGCCCGGGATCATTCAGGCGAGAGCGAAGAAAAAGAACCCGCTTCCTAGCCGCGATCCAAGCAGGTCTGCCCCTGGAAATTTCACCAACCGACCCCAGATAGGCAGCAGGCAATGCTGCTTTACCGTCTTCGCAATTTCCCGCTGTTGCCAACAATTTTTTGCATCTTCCCCCCTTCAATTCGCCGCGTTTTGGCCTAAACTCCCTGCTTCGAGTCGCAAAGGTGTTCCAATGTCCAAGTCTGATCCGTTCGGTTTCGATATGTCGGTCTCTGCCGCGAAGAAGAAAAACCCGCGCGGGCGGCGGGGGATGTCCGGCGAGTCGGAGACCTCGGTACGGATCTGCGAACATGAGGGATGCAAGGAGCCGGGCAAGTACCGCGCGCCCAAGGCGCCGGACGTCCTGGATGATTTCTATTGGTTCTGCCAGAAGCATGTGCGCGAATACAATCTGAAATGGAACTTCTTCCACGGCACCACCGAGGCCGAGATGAATGCCCAGATGTCCAAGGACAAGGTCTGGGAGCGGCAGACCAGGGCGTTTTCAGATCCCGAGGCACGGGCCTGGGCACGTCTGGGTATCGAAGACCCGCACCAGGTTCTGGGCGGGAACGCGACGCAGAATCCCGGGCGTGGCGCGACGGGCGGCCGCAAGCTGCCGCCGACCGAACGCCAGGCAATTGAAATACTGGAAGCCAAGGACACCTGGACCAAGGCCGAAATCCGCAAGTCCTACAAGGCGTTGATCAAGATACTTCACCCGGACATCAACGGCGGCGACCGCAGCCAGGAGGAACAACTGCAACAGGTGGTCTGGGCCTGGGATCAGATCAAGTCCAGCCGGAACTTCAAGTAACCGGCGCCACCGGCTTCGAGCGCCGGACCATTCAGGCACCGTGGGCCTACCACCCTTTAATCAAACGAAACGCGCCGCCTGGCCGGGCGGCGCGCTCTGTCTGAAACCATTGATGACGGCGCGGTCAGACGGCGCCCTGGTATTCGCCGCGGGCTGGATAGTCATTGGCGATGGCGAAATCCAGCGCGCCGACCAGTTCCGAAAAATGCGGGCGCACGAAGGGCATGGTCTGGACCGACCCGTAATAGAGCGTCTGTTCGGGTGTTACCATGAACAGGCCCGGTTCCGAGAACAGCGCCGGTTCCTCGATCCCGATCGAGGTCTTGCCGCGCGAGGTCGAAATATAAAGCCCCCATTCGCGGGCCTTTTCCAGCGACAGGTCAAAACCGAAACGCAGCTTGCCGGCCTTGATCCTGTCGACCATCTGGCGGGTGCGGTCCTCTCCGTCGGAGCTGATGGCGATCGTCTTGACACCGCGTTCCGCGAAATCGTCAACACGCTTTTCCAGCTCGGTCAGATAGTTTGCGCAGATCGGGCAGTGCAGACCGCGATAGAAACAGATCACGGTACCGCGTTCCGAACCGTCATTCGTCAGGTCGAACGCTCCGTGATCGAGCGTCGGCAGCGACAGGTCCGGGGTTTTCTGGCGGGGCATCAGCATAGGGTATTTCCTCTTTCTGTATCTGGTTGCCCTTAGGAATAGCCCGCTTTAAGATCAGGAAAAGCCAATAAAGTTGATTAGTATTCCTGAATGGCCAAGATTGATCGCCTGTCCGCCCTGATGTCCCGTTTCAAACTGTCGGTCTCTCCCTGCGAGGTCGGCCAGGCCAATTTCGTGGTTTCAGGACAGTCCGGCACCCCCGGCCCCGAGGCGATCTGGTTTTCCCCTGCCGGCCACGCCGCCGCGGCCAGCGGCGATCCGGCGGCGGTGTTGCTGAGTGCCCACGTGGATTGGGGCGGGCCGGAAAACCCGTTGCTGGCGGCCCTGCCGCCGGTCATCAGCTATCCGGTGCGTCAGGATCCGGAAATGCAAGCGCTCGCACAGCTGCTGGTCACCGAAAAGCAGGTCGCGCGCTGCGGGTCTGCTTCGGTGCTCAACCGGCTGGGCGAAGTGCTGATCGTACGGCTGATGCGCGCCCAGATCGAAGCCGGCGCGATGCAGCGCGGGCTGCTGGCCGGATTGGCGGATACGCGCCTGAGCCGCGCGATGGTGGCGATCCATGAGCGGCCCGGCGATCCCTGGCGGGTCGAGACGCTGGCGGTCGAGGCCGGGATGTCCGTCAGCCGGTTTTCCGAGCTGTTCCGGAACGCGGTCGGCGATCCCCCGCTGGCCTATCTGCGGAAATGGCGGTTGATCCTTGCCAAACAGGATATCGAACGCGGCGACCGTATCCAGCGCGTGGCCAGCAGGTACTGTTATGGCTCGACCGAGGCACTGAGCCGCGCGATATCGGGCGCCTATGGCACGAGCCCCCTGCAGATCAGGAAGGCCGCGCTGAACCGCAAGGCCGCCTGAACAGCCCGGTCAGTCCGGGCCTGGCCGCGCAAAGCAACGGCACCCCCTATTTCCCAAGTCAGGCCGCCCTGAAAACCAGCGACACGCCGTTCAGACAGTGGCGTTTGCCGGTGGGGGCGGGACCATCGTCAAAGATGTGTCCCAGGTGGCTGCCGCAGCGGCGGCAATGGCATTCGGTGCGGACCGAAAACAGCCTGCGGTCCTCCTTGGTGCCGATGGCATTCGGCAAGGACTGGTAGAAGCTGGGCCAGCCGGTGCCGCTGTCGTATTTGTGCTCAGAAGAATAAATCGGCAGATCACAACCGCGGCAGTGATAGGTGCCCGGATCATAGACCTTGTCCAGCGGCGAACTTCCGGCGCGCTCGGTGCCTTCTTCGCGCATGACCTTGTATTGCAGATCGGTCAGCATGGCACGCCATTCGGCCTCGGTGCGGGTCACTTCGAACGTGCCGGCGGCCTCGGACCGCAGGCCCAGGCTGATCGCGGTGCCGCCCCCCAGGACGGACAGGATGAAATTGCGTCGGTGCATTGTCTTGCTCCCTTTTAATTGACTGGTATGTGAGGTCGGCAGCGCTAGCGCGCAACATGTCCTGCCGCAAATTCGCGTGAGGAACGTTACATCGCGACCGGTCAGAACGCGGGTATCGCAGGGTGATGGACGGGTCATGTACAGGGCGCATTCCGGCCGCCTTTGATTGGGTTGTGACACAGTTACGCGGCACGGCGGGCAAAAGTTTCACCCTGTACCCCGGCGCACAGGCTGGCCCTTGATTGCCCGCCAACTGGCCCTATCTGCGCCCGCCGTGACGCATTATAACCTGACAAGACTTCTGCGCCCTTCCCCTTGCCCTTGGCGGCGAATTCGGGCACCACGGGCGCGAGCAAAAGACCCGATTGAAGGACCCCGCCAATGGCTGACGGCACGACAGAGATGAATGCGAAACCGACCGAGGAGATCTCGGTACGCGAGGTGTTCGGCATTGATACCGACATGATCGTGAAGGGTTTCGCCGGCAAGACCGACCGGGTGCCTGATATGGACAGCACCTACAAGTTCGATCCCGACACCACGCTGGCGATCCTTGCCGGGTTTTCCCATAACCGCCGGGTGATGATCCAGGGCTATCACGGCACCGGCAAATCAACCCATATCGAACAGGTCGCGGCACGGCTGAACTGGCCCGCCGTGCGCGTGAACCTCGACAGCCATATCAGCCGGATCGACCTGATCGGCAAGGACGCGATCAAGCTGCGCGACGGCAAGCAGGTGACCGAGTTTCACGAGGGCATCCTGCCCTGGGCGCTGCGCAACCCGGTGGCGATCGTCTTCGACGAATACGATGCGGGCCGTGCCGATGTTATGTTCGTCATCCAGCGGGTGCTGGAACATGACGGCAAGCTGACCCTTCTGGACCAGAACGAGATCATAACGCCCAACCCGTGTTTCCGCCTGTTTGCGACGTCGAACACCGTGGGCCTGGGCGACACCACCGGGCTTTACCACGGCGTGCAGCAGATCAACCAGGCGCAGATGGACCGCTGGTCGATGGTCGCCACGCTGAACTACCTCAGCCATGACGCGGAAACCGCCATCGTGATCGCGAAGAACCCCCTCTTCAACAACGAGAAGGGGCGCAAGACGATCAGCCAGATGGTGACGGTAGCAGACCTGACCCGCACCGCCTTCATGAATGGCGAATTGTCCACCGTCATGAGCCCCCGAACCGTGATCAACTGGGCCCAGAACACCCATATCTTCCGCAATGTGGGCTATGCTTTCCGCTTAACCTTCCTCAACAAATGCGACGAGCTGGAACGCCAGACCGTCGCCGAATTCTACCAGCGCTGCTTTGACGAGGAACTGCCGGAAAGCGCGGCGAGCATGAGTTTAGGGTAATGATTCCCGACGAACTGGTACCCAAAAAACCTCCTGCAAGCGAGCTATCCATAGCGTCCAAACTGATAGCTCAGCTGGAGCTTGCTTGTGACGAAGGAGACATGGCACCTGCTGCATTACAAGAACTCAGGTCTCTCACCGGGAAATCATCATTGAGTGTTGAGCAGTTTCACGAGATTTCAGGCGCCATGAGCTATGAGGACGCCGCACTGCTAGCTTATTGCCCCGACGCAGTTTCTATACCGAATTTGACGCAACCACAATTCGTTTGGATATGCGAAAAAATGCGGGAAAACGATTTGAATGGTCAATTCAACTACTGGTTTGAACTTTTCTGCATCAACGCGCGCAATAGCCAAGCAGGCGATCTCCTTTTTTACCCGCCACAAGAATGGCTGGATCGACTCATTCAAAACAACGAGGTACCGCCCGAAACAACACGAGAGACTTTCATGCCAAGCGCGCAACAGCTTGCGCGAGAAGCATGGAAATCTGATGCAATCGCGTTGTAGATTGAGACCATGAAAAAGCCCAACGACAACCCCGCTGATCCGTTCAAGAAGGCGCTGGCCGAGGCGACCAAGGTGATGGCCGATGACAGCGAGTTGTCGGTCACCTATTCAGTCGATCCTTCAGGCGTCAGCGGCGATGCGATGCGGCTGCCGCAGGTCAGCCGCCGGATGACGCGTGACGAGGTGCTGATGGCCCGCGGCACGGCGGATGCGCTGGCGCTCAGGCACAAGTATCACGATGCGGCGATCAATGCCCGCTACAACCCGCAGGGCCAGATGGCGCAGGAGCTTTATGACGCGATGGAAACCGCCCGCTGCGAGGCGGTGGGTGCCCGCGTCATGCCCGGCACCGCCAGCAATATCGACAGCAAGATCGAGGCCGAGGCGCTGCGCCTTGGCTATGACCAGGTGAATGAGGCCGCGCAGGTGCCGCTGCCTACCGCCGCGGGCTACCTGATCCGTCATCTGGCCACCGGGCGCGACCTGCCCCCTGCGGCCCGGAACGTGATGCAGCTCTGGCAGGGCTTCATCGAGGAACAGGCGGGCGGCACGCTGGAAAATCTCGACGACATGCTCTCGGACCAGGCCAAGTTCGCCAAGTTCGCCCGCCAGATCATCGAGGATCTGGGCTATGGCGACCAGCTGGGCGACGACCCGGACAATCTGGATGACGAGGACGAAGACGAGGCCGAGGACAGCGGCGAAGAGCAGGAAGAGCCCGACAGCACCGGCGAGGATGACGGTGACGAGGATCAGGCCGATGCCGACCCGGAACAGTCCCAGGATGACCAGCAGGACGAAAGCCAGGCGCAGGTCAGCATGGACGAGATGGCCGATCAGGAGATGGGCGACGAAACCGAGCTGCCCGAGGGCGAGGCGCCGCTGGAACCCCCTGCCCCGCAGCCGATTTCCGATGCCGACCCGGATTACACCGTCTATTCGACGGCGTTCGACGAGGAGATCGACGCCGAGGAACTGGCCGAACCGGTCGAACTGGAACGGCTGCGCGCCTACCTGGATCAGCAGCTTGAACCGCTCAAGGGCGCGGTCAGCCGTCTGGCCAACAAGCTGCAGCGCCGGTTGCAGGCGCAGCAGAACCGAAGCTGGGAGTTCGACCGCGAGGAAGGTATCCTGGATGCCGGGCGGCTGGCGCGTGTGGTGGCCAACCCGACGACCCCGCTAAGCTTCAAGGTCGAGAAGGATACCGAGTTCCGCGACACGGTGGTGACACTTCTGCTGGACAATTCAGGGTCCATGCGGGGGCGTCCGATCTCGATTGCCGCGATCTGCGCCGACGTGCTGGCCCGCACGCTGGAACGCTGCAATGTCAAGGTCGAGATCCTGGGCTTCACCACCCGCGCCTGGAAGGGCGGGCAGAGCCGCGAAACCTGGCTGGGCGAAGGGCGGCCGCAGCTGCCCGGCAGGCTGAACGACCTGCGCCACATCATCTACAAATCCGCCGATGCGCCGATGCGCCGGACCCGTCAGAACCTGGGCCTGATGATGAAAGAGGGCCTGCTGAAGGAAAACATCGACGGCGAGGCGCTGGAATGGGCGCACCGGCGGATGGTCATGCGCCGCGAGACCCGCAAGATCCTGATGGTGATCTCCGACGGCGCGCCGGTGGATGATTCAACCCTGTCGGTCAACCCCGCGAATTACCTGGAAAAACACCTGCGCGACGTGATCGCGATGGTGGAAAAACGCCGCCAGGTCGAATTGCTGGCCATCGGCATCGGCCATGACGTGACCCGCTATTACAACCGCGCGGTCACGATCACCGATGTCGATCAGCTGGCCGGCGCGATGACTGAACAGCTGGCCGCGCTTTTTGACAATGATCCCCGCGCCCGCGCCCGGGTGATGGGCATGAAGAAGGCCGGCTGACACCTGCCCGCGCGCGGCAGACGTGGCGCCAGGATAGCTCGGGCGGCGTCGTCACGCCCTTCGGCCCTGCGCAGCGGCAATCTTGCCCCGGTGCATTCTCTGCCCCATATCTGTAACATGCTGAAATTCGCGCCCATCCTGCTTGCCATTCTCTACGCGCTTGCCATGTACCGGTTCTCGGCCTGGCGAACGCAGCGCGAGCTTGACGCCCGCTCGACCGAACTGGCCGATCCGATGCTCAAGGTCATGACCGACCGGCTGGCCAAGGCGCTCGATCTGCCACGGATCAAGGTCCATATCTACGAGATCGACCCGGTGAACGGGCTTGCCGCGCCGGACGGGCGCATCTTCATCACCCGCGGCTTCTACCGCAAGTTTCAGAATGGCGAGGTGACGGCGGATGAAATGGCCAGCGTGATCGCCCATGAACTGGGCCATGTGGCCCTGGGCCATTCCCGCCGCCGGATGATCGACTTTTCCGGCCAGAACGCGCTGCGGACGGCGCTGGCCATGATCCTCGGCCGGTTCCTGCCGGGCATCGGCGTCTGGATCGCGGGCGCCGTCACCTCGCTTCTGGCCGCGCGCCTGTCGCGTTCCGACGAATACGAGGCCGATGAATATGCCGCGGCGCTGCTGACCAAGGCGGGCATCGGCACGGCGCCGCAGAAATCGCTGTTCACCAAGCTCGAGGCGCTGACCCAGGCGCGTTCCGGCGCCGCCCCTGCCTGGCTGATGAGTCACCCAAAGACCAGCGAGCGCATCGCCGCGATCGAGAAACTCGAATCGAAATGGCAATAGGACGACAGCGCCAAGCTGCCGTCAGCCCTGCGACAGCGCCTTGGCCAGGCGCGGCAGCCGCGCTTTCTTGAGCAGCGCGCGCAAGGTCCATGTCTTGCCCGACAGGCGGTTGGCCTTGGCCAGAACCTCAGCCGCTACCTCTGCCACCAGGTCGGGCTGCGCCTGCCAGATGCCGTGCAGGAAACCGTCGGGATCGGCGCGGCTCAGCCCCTCTTCGGCCAGCGCATTGCGCGGGAAATCGCGGGCGTTGAGCGTCAGGATCAGGTCGGCAGAGCCCGTTATGGCGGCCGCCAGCACGTGAATATCCGCCGGATCGGGCAACCACAGGCGCGCCTCCAGCGACGGCGGATAGCTGACTTCGGCCCCCGGCCAGCGCGCCGCCAGCAGCGCCGCCTCGGCCCCGGCCTGCGCCACGCCGTCCGGGCCCAGCTTGACCGCGGCGCGCTGCCATTCCTCGATGATCCGCGCCGACCAGAGCGGCGTGAATACCCCCCTGGCCGCGACCCCCAGGATCATCTGGCGCATCACCGTGGGATAGATCACGCAGGTATCCAGCAGGATTCTCATAACCGGTAGAACAGCGCCTTGAGATAGCTGCTTTCGGCCAGTTGCGGATGGGTCGGGTGGTCGGGCCCGGCGGCGCCGGTATGGATCAGCTGCCCGGCCCGTCCGGCACGCCCGATCCCACGGGTCGAGGCGGCGCGGAACCGGCAAAGATCGGCGGCATGGGAACACGAGCACAGGCCCAGATAGCCGCCTTCGGCCACCAGTGGCGCCGCCAGGCGCGCAACGCGCTCATAGGCGCGCAACCCGGCCTCCAGCGCCTTTTTCGACGGCGCAAAGGCGGGGGGATCGCAGATCACCACGTCAAACACCTGCCCCTCGCCTGCCAGCGCGGTCATCACCTCGAACGCATCGCCCTTGCGGGTGGCAAACTGTCCGGTCATGCCCATGCGTTCCGCCCCTTGCGCGGCCAGCGCCAATGCGGGGCCGGACCCGTCAACCGCCAGCGCGGACGCAGCCCCGCCTGCCAGCATCGCCAGGGAAAAGCCGCCCACATGCGAAAACACGTCCAGCACGCGCGCGCCAGCCGATAAACGTGCGGCAAAAGCGTGGTTGGGCCGCTGATCATAGAACAGGCCGGTTTTCTGGCCGCCCGTCAGGTCGGCCATGTAGGTCGCGCCGTTCATCGGTACCGGGCGCGGCGCGTCCGGCGCCTGCCCGAGCAGGGTGGCGCCGACATCATCCAGCCCCTCCAGCCCGCGTGCCCGGCCCGAGGCATTTTTGAGCACGGTTGCCACCCCGGTCACATCGGCCAGCGCCTGTGCGATTTCCGGCAACAGCACCTCGGCCCAGGCAGCGTTGGGCTGAATCACGGCGATGTCGCCGAACCGGTCGATCACCACGCCGGGCAATCCGTCGGCCTCGGCATGGACCAGGCGGTAATGGGGATCATCATAGAGCCGCTCCCGCAGGGCAAGCGCGCGGGTCAGCTTGGCCGCCAGCCAGCCCGCGTCGATCCGGGCGGTCAGATCGTGGGACAGTACCCGCGCCATGATCCGCGAAGCCGGGTTGACGGCCACCAGGGCCAGCGGCGCGCGATCGGCATCCTCCAATACGGCGATGGTTCCAGGGTTCAGGGCCCGGGTGCGCCGATCCGTCACCAGCTCGTTGTCATAGACCCAGGGGAACCCGTGGCGGATCGCCTGCGGGCGGATTTTCGGTTTCAGGCGGATCACGGGATAAGTGGCAGGCGTCATGCTGCCCCCTTAAAAGGATTTCGTCCGGCGCGAAAGATCGCATTTTGTCCGTCCCGGCCGCGTCACCGGGGAAATTGCGGCACCAAGGTGGCTGTCGGGGCACCGTGGTATGGCCCTGGCGCGGCGAAATTCGCGCGCTGACCGGCAAGTGAAACGGAAGTGCAACACTCGGCACATACCGGCCCGCCCGGGCGCGTTAGAATTTGACCCTGACCCGGCCACTGCAAATGATGCGCACGCGATTGGGGGCATTCGACACTAGGCAATAGCGGACGTACTGAATGCAAACCAAACTGGCCTCGGACACGATCGAAATGATCTGTCGCACCTCACCGATCATCACCACGCCAACGCTTGCGAATGCCGCGGATGCCGCCCCGCTGGCGCAGGCGCTGACGCGGGGGCGCCTGCCCGTCATACAGATTTCGATCCGGGCACGAAACGCCGCGGCGGTGATCCGGGAAATGGCGCAGGTACCCGACGCGATCGTCGGCGCCGGCATGATCCTGTCACCGGACGATGTGCGCCGGGCGCGGGACGCGGGGGCGAAATTCTGTTCGACCCCGGGCATCACCGATTCCCTGCTGCGGTATTTCGACGGGATCGAACTGCCGCTCTTGCCGGGGGTCGCCACGCCGACCGAGGCGATGCACCTACTCAGCCGGGGCTACACGACGCTGAATTACTTTCCCGGCGGGTCGATGGGCACGGTCGAGACGCTCAGGGCAATGCGGCAACCGCTGCCGCAGCTGCGGCTCAGCGTCGCCGGCGACATCGCGCTGGAGGCCGCCGCCGATTACCTGGCGCTGCCGAATGTCCTCAGTGTCGCGTCGGATTGCGTGGTCCCGGCGGCAATGATCGAAGCCCATGATTGGGAAGCCATCACAACAAACGCCCGCGGTTTTTCGCAAACCAAGCCCTGACCGCCCCGTTGGCCCGGCGGCGCCAGGGACAATCCGGTCGATACAATTGTCATTGTTTCCGACATCACAGGAACGGTCCGCTTCAATCCAATTTCTGCCAGATTCAGCTGCGAGTCTTAGGCCCAGCTGCTCAATGTTTGGTTGTTTGTTATGGCCCTGTTTCCCATCTTGCTGGTGGCGCTCATGCTGTTGGGCGTACTCAGCATATTTTCGATCGAACCGGCGCGCCGGACCTTCCTCGAAGGAATGGCCATTACCGTGATCCTCGGCTGTTCGTTTGTGGTTGCCGTGGTGATCTACATGGCCCTGCAGGCGCTTGGCTGAACGCCGGGTCCGGGATCGACTCAATCGCGCGGGCGGGACCGCCAGCCGCCGCGGCGACGGGGCACCATCGCCCGCTGGTTCCCCTCTTCAAGCACTTGCGTCATCGGATGGTCGGGAAAGTCGGCGCGGTATTTGTCCAGCAGCGCCGCAATCATCGGCCTGCTATCGGTCCCGTCCGGCGTCGACAGCGCCCAATCCAGGAAAATCGAGCGGCATTCACCCAGCGTGATCGCCTCGATCCGGTAGGCCTCTCGGATCAGTCCCTTGTGATCCAGTGGATCGCGTTCCATCTCACATTCCTCGCGGTTGCCGCGCCAGCGCGCTGTCAATGATCGCCGCGGCTTTCCCAGTGGTAGTTTCCAATGCTTCCAGCAACGGGCCGGGCGAGTCTAATCCCGTCTCGCGGATCACGAAGCCGGCGCCGCCTTCGCCAACCTGCGCCGGGTCGAGGGGCTTGTCGCTCAGCAATCGCGCCGCCTGAAGCACCTGCCAGCACAGCCTATAAGCGGTTGTCAGTGCCGTCCTGTCCGCGTCATCCAGCCAGCCGATTGCGACACCGGCCGCCAGCCCCGACGCCACATCGCGCCCCGCACCGCCGGCCATCAGGTTCGCCGCCTGCGCCAGCAGTTCGATTTCCTGCTGCCGGCCCTTGCCCAGCTTGGTATCCCACGGTCCTTCCGGCCTCTTGGCTGCGGCGATGCGGTCGCGCATCTCGGCCACCTCGATCAGTACCCGCGCGGGGTCGCCCTTTTCCGCCAGAAGCGCCACGCGAAACGCCTCGACCTCTGTTGCCAGCGCCGCGTCGCCGGTGATGACCCGCGCCCGTGTCAGGGCCAGATGTTCCCAGACCCAGGCCTCGTTGCGCTGATATTCCTGGAACGAGGCCCACCCGGTTGCAACCGGCCCCTGGTTGCCGGACGGGCGCAGGCGCATGTCCACCTCGTAGAGCCGCCCCTCGGCCATCGGCGCGGTCAGGGCGGTGATCATCGCCTGGGTAAGGCGCGCATAGTACAGGCGCGCCGAGAGCGGCCGCCGCCCGTCGGATTGGTCCACCCCGGCAGCATCATAGATCACGATCAGGTCCAGATCGGACCCGGCATTCAGCTTTTCCGCGCCCAATGATCCCATGCCCAGCACCACCGCGCCACGTCCCGGCGGGCTTCCGTGTTTCTCGGCGAAATGCGAAATCACCTCGGGCCAGATGCCCGCGATCACCGCCCCGGCCAGATCGGCGTAATGCGCGCCGGCGCCATCGGCATCTGTCAGCCCGCGCAGATGATGCACACCGATACGGAAATGCCATTCCTTGCGCCAGCGCCGGGCGGCGTCCAGTTTGCGCTCGTAATCCGCCTCGGTCGCCAGCCGGTCGCGCAGCTCGCGCTCAAGCGCGTCGCGGCCGGGCCACGGCGCGAAGAAATCGCCGCCGATCACCGCGTCGAACACACCGGCGTTCTGCGACAGATACCCGGCCAGCGCCGGCGCGGTGCCGACGATATCGACCAGCAGGTCGATCAGCTGCGGGTTCGCCTCGAACAGCGAAAACACCTGCACCCCTGCCGGCAGCCCGGCCAGGAACCCGTCAAAGGCCCGCAACGCCTCGTGCGGGTGAGCGGTCTCGGCCAGCCGGGACAGGATGTCCGGTTTCAGCCGGTTGAAGATCTGTACCGCCCGCGCCGATCGCAGCGCCGGATAGCTGGGCCAGCGCCGGATCACGTCATCATCCAGGTCGTCATGCACGGCGCTGTCGGCCTCGCCGGCCTCGGGGGCAAAGAACTGCTCGATCACGCTGTGCACCTCGTTCAGCCGGGTGCGCAGATCGTTCTTGAGCGTGTCCGCATCGGTCCCCATGAAACAGGCCAGGCGGTCGAATTCGGTGTCGGATGTCGGCAGCGCGTGGGTCTGCGCATCGCGCAGCATCTGCAAGCGGTGCTCGACCTCGCGGTGGTGGCGGTAATGATCCGTCAGGAGCGTCGCGGCCTCGGCTGGCACCCAGCCCTTCTCGGCCAGTTTCGCCAGCCCATCGACCGTGCCGCGCACCCGCAGATCGGGATCGCGCCCGCCGGCTATGATCTGGCGGGTCTGGGTAAAGAACTCGATCTCGCGGATGCCGCCCTGCCCCAGCTTCATGTTATGGCCGTTCAGGTTCAGCCGCCCGCCAAGGCCCTTGTGTTCTCGAATACGCAGGCGCATGTTGTGCGCGTCCTCGATGGCGGCGAAATCCAGATGCTTGCGCCAGACGAACGGGCGCAGCGTTTCCAGAAACCGCTCACCTGCCTTCAGGTCTCCCGCACAGGCCCGGGCCTTGATATAGGCCGCGCGCTCCCAGGTGCGGCCGAGACTCTCGTAATAGGCCTCGGCCCCCGCCATCGCCATGCAGACCGGTGTGACCGCCGGGTCCGGGCGCAGACGCAGATCAGTGCGGAACACATACCCCCCCGAGGCGCGGTCGCTGAGCATTGCCGACATTCGCCGCGTGGCCCGCACGAAGGACGCGCGCGCCTCATGATAGTCCTCGGCGCTGAACCGGGTTTCGTCAAACAGGCAGATCAGGTCGATATCCGAACTGTAATTCAGCTCGCCCGCGCCCATCTTGCCCATTGCAAGCGCCACCATTCCGCCCGCCGTGTCGACATCATCGGGCGTCACGCCGGGCAGTTTCCCACGCCTGATCTCGGCGCCGATCATTGCCTTGATCGACAGATCGACCGCAAGATCGGCCAGGTCCGTCAGCACCTGCGTCACCATCTCCAGCGGCCACACCCCGGCCAGATCGGCAAGCCCGGTGATCAGGGCAACCTGCCTCTTGGCCTTGCGCAGCGCGTCGCCCAGATGCTCGGGCGACTGCAACCGAAGATCGGCAAAGATATCGCTGACCGCGCCTTCGGGATCATGCAGCGCCACCGGCAGCCAATCAGCCTCCTGCGCGATCAGCGTGGCCAGATAGGGGCTGCACCCGGCGGTGCCTTCGATCAGGTCCGCCAGCGCGCCCGTCAGGTCGGGGATCTGGGCGCGCGCCTCGGCCCCCTGGTCAGGGTCATAGGGGCGCGGCAGACGGGTGATACGCGGGGCAAACTCCATGCGCCCAGTGATACAAACCCGCCCGGTCGGGTCAACGCAGAACAGGCCCCGCGCCGCGACCTTGTGCGGCCCACCTTTTTCTCGGCAGGCAAGAGTGCTACGGATCGGCACGACAAAACCACCGGGACCGTGAGGGTGTACTGAATGCAATACCGCGCCGATATCGACGGGCTTCGCACGCTTGCCGTCATGCCGGTCCTGGTGTTTCACAGCGGCCTGGGTCTGAGCGGAGGTTATGTCGGCGTCGACATCTTCTTTGTCATCTCCGGCTTTCTCATCACCTCGATCATCTTCGCCGAGGCCAGAGAAGGCCGTTTCACCATACTGGGCTTTTACGAACGGCGCATCCGCCGGATCATCCCCGCCCTGTTCACGGTGATCCTGGTCACCGGAACCGCTGCGAGTTTCGTGATGATCCCCGGACATCTGGAAGACCTGGCCCTGAGCGGTATCGCATCAGCATTCTTCTATGCCAATTTCTGGCAATACTTCTCGCAGGGCTATTTTACCGAGGCCGCCGAGCTGAAGCCGCTGCTGCACACATGGTCACTTGGCATCGAAGAACAGTTTTATATCTTCTTTCCCCCGCTCTTCGTTCTGATGTTCACCCGTCTTGGCGGTGCCAAGACCACGCTTGGCCTTTGGCTTGTCGTACTGATATCACTGGCACTGTCTGTCTGGGCGGTCGGCGCGAACCCTGATGCCGCGTTCTACCTGCCGCAATACCGCATATGGGAGTTGGCCCTGGGGTCACTGCTTGCGGTTGCCCTGGCCGAGCGTTCGCTGGACCGTGTGTTGCAAAACCGCGGGATCTGTTCCGCGCTTGCAGCTGCCGGGCTGATACTGATTGCCTGGCCGGTGATCACCTATGGTCCCGAGACACAGTTTCCCGGGCTCGCCGCCCTGCCGCCCTGCCTAGGCGCCGCGGCACTGATTGCCGCAGGCAGCCATGTGCAAACACCCGTCTCATGGTTTCTCGGCCTTGGGCCGATGGTCGGGATCGGCAAGATATCCTACTCGCTCTATCTCTGGCACTGGCCGGTGATCTCCCTGTTTACCTATGTCAATATCGAGCCGCTCAATACTGCGCAGGGCATTCTCTGCATCGCCCTCTCCTTCGGGCTTTCATATCTGTCGTGGCGCTATGTCGAACGCCCGTTCCGGCAAAAACATCTGGTCTCGCGCCGGCAGATCTTTGCAGGTTTCGGCGTGGCATCGGCAATCGTGCTGGCCGCAGCCGTCACCACCGCCAGCTACAAGGGTTTCCCGGCGCGGATGCCCGCCGATGTCGTCGCGCTGCTGGACCGGCAGGGGTTGCTGCATGACCGCCGCGACTGTCACCGCGTGCTGCCCGAACGTGCCCGCAAAGGCGACGTTTGCGTACGCGGCGACCTCTCTGCGCAGCCCAGCTTCATGCTGGTCGGGGACAGCCATGCCGATGCCATCAGCCCGGCGATCTTTGCCGCCGCCGAAATGGCGGGGGTTTCCGGCTATCAATACACCGATGCCACCGGGCTGCTGCCGCTGATTGGCGTGACGCGCCCCGGACGGCCCGATTGGTCCGATACGCTCACAGCTTTCGCGGAATTCCTGAGAGAGCGCCCGGATATCCGCACGCTCATCGTCACGCGCTACTGGCTGGTGCAGATGACCGGGTATTCCTATCGCCATCAAGGCCAGATCTGGCGGGATGAAGAATACGACGGATCGGGGAGCGCCTATAACGTCAACGCCACTGTGGCGGGCATGGACAAATTCGTCCGCGCCTTCCCCGAACTGCGGATTGTCCTGCTGGACGACATTCCGACCGGCGATGAACTGGACCTGCGTACCCATGTGCGGTTCCTGCTTTACGGGAACAGCCACCAGATGTCGCGGCTGGGGTTGGACCCGGCCGAGGAACGCCGCCAGCGGGACAGCTACGAGCCGGTCCTGAGGGCACTTGCGGCGCGCCATGGGAAGGTCGAATATGTCAGCCTCTTCCAGGAACTGTGCACCGAAACCTCCTGTCCGTTATTTTCGGGTGACACGCCCCTTTACCGCGATGGCGACCATCTGAGCCATGACGGTGCCTTGCGTCTGACCCAGGTGGTGTACGACCGCCTCTTTACCGCCCCGACCAACTGAACGGAGGTCCCGTGAGCAAGAGCCTGAAACGTGTCATTCGCGCCCTGAGCGACGCCGGGATCGACTGTGAACCGGTAGAAATCGGCCAGGCCACGACCGCAAGGATGGCCGCCGATCTGGTCGGGTGTGCGGTTGATCAGATCGCCAAATCCATCATTTTCCGCGGCGAGGAAAGCGGCGCGGCGATCCTTTTCGTCACTGCAGGCGGCAATCAGGTGGATGCGGACAAGGCCAGCGTGCTGGCCGGCGAACCCCTGGGCAAGGCCGATGCCGCGCTGATACGTGCGCAGACCGGCTTTGCCATCGGCGGCGTCTCACCCGTCGGGCACCTGACCCCGCCACGGGCGTTTTTCGACCCGCGCCTGCTGAGTTTCGACAAGGTCTGGGCCGCCGCGGGAACACCGCGACACGTCTTTGCCGCGCCACCCGCCGAGCTGATGCAGATGGCTGGTGCAAGCGCCGGGGACTTCGTGATATGACCGCCAATTTCAACAATCAACATAGATAGTTATACACCACGGATAAACCACTTGCCTTGCGATCACGCCGTCATGACGCTACCTAGATCAGGTCGATAAGCCCGAGGCCACATGCTGAAATTCGTCAATCTGAGCCTGCTGATCCTGTTCCCCGTCTCCTGGTTTGCGCCGCTGATGCGCGCGGGTCTGGGACTGCCGCTTTTTGGCCTTAACGAGATCAGCGTCATCTCGGGACTGCAAAGTCTGTGGGAGTCGGATATTTTCCTGGCGCTGATGGTCACGTTCTTTGCGCTGTTTGCGCCCTATCTGAAAACCATCGGCCTGGCATTGATCCACTTTGGCCTGATGCGCCGCAAGGTACTGCCGGTACTGCATGTCCTGGGCAAGCTGGCGATGGCCGATATTTTCCTGATCGCGCTCTACATCACGCTCTCCAAGGGGATCGGCATTGGCAAGATCGAAACCGCCTGGGGCCTGTATCTGTTCACGGTCTGCATCCTTGTCTCGATCGCCATAGGAATGATGACAAGCAAGCAAAATCAACGGATTGCCGCCAATACCTCAACTTAGAAAACCTGATTGGTTACGAATCGCTTACAAAATGTGAACGGAAATCGCCCCCAATACCCATTGATCAGCAAAAAACCGCCACCAGCTGTGATATATTGGAAATGTATTGATTTTGATTTTTGGGGGTTACTGCGATGTCCGAACAGGTGAAATCGTCGATTATTCGACTGGCTGCGCTGGCCAATGCGGTGGGCATGATCGTGCTGGCCGCGCTCGCTGCGCTGCTGACCGGGGCTACGTTGCTGGCGGCGGCGGGTGTCTTGCCATGGCTGGAATTTCAGGCCGGTTTTGGCGGGGTTATCTATGAAAATGCAGGGCAGATCGCCCAGATCGGTACGACCGTGCTGTTGCTGTTGCTGACGGTCTACCTGCCCTCGGCGCACCGGGTGCTGCGGCTTGAGACCTCACACCGGCGTTTCCGCATGGGGATGGAGGATGTGACCAGAGCCTATGCCGCTGCCCATGCGGCAGACCGCGCCGGGCTGTTTCATGCGTCCTCGGAATACGATGCCGTGCGCGAAAGGATGCTCCATCTGCGCGATCATCCCGACCTGCAGGCGCTGGAGCCCGACCTGCTGGAAGTGGCCGCGCAGATGTCACGCGTCAGCGCAGATCTGGCGAACACCTATTCCGATGCGAATGTTGCGCGTGCACGGGCCTTCCTGACCGCACGCCAGCAGGAGATCGACAGCCTGAATGAACGGATCGACCAGGCGAAACAGGTCACGACAGAGCTGCAAAGCTGGAAGACGGCCCTTGACTCCGAAGAGGCCGTGGCCGCCAGCCAGATGAAGCGCCTGCGCGAGACACTCGAAGAGGTTCTGCCGGAACTTTCAAGACCCGAGGAGACCGCGGCGGAAACCGAAAAGGTCGTGCCGATGCCGACCTACGCCGCCGAATAGAACAAGGCGTTTGACCGCCTGCCCCGCATCGGGCATCAGGGGGCATGGCAAGAACGAGCACCTTTACCTGCACATCCTGCGGCGCGGTCCATTCGCGCTGGTCGGGCCGTTGCGACAGCTGCGGCGAGTGGAACTCGATCATCGAAGAGGCGCCGCTTTCCACCGGACCGAAATCCAAAAGCCTTGGCGCGAAACGCGGCACGCCCATTCCGCTGAGCGATCTGTCAACCAATGAAGCGCCGCCGCCGCGCACGCAATCCAACCTGGCCGAACTTGACCGGGTCCTGGGCGGTGGCCTGGTGCCCGCCAGCGCCATCCTGGTGGGCGGTGATCCGGGCATCGGCAAATCCACCCTGCTGTTGCAGGCCGCCGCGCGGTTTGCCGGGTCGGGGCTCAAGACCATCTATGTCTCGGGCGAGGAAGCCAGCGCACAGGTGCGGATGCGCGCGCAACGGCTGGGGCTGGCCGATGCCCCCGTGCAGCTTGCCGCGGCGACCTCGCTGCGCGACATCCTGACCACGCTTGAATCCGAGGCACCGGGGCTGGTCATCATCGACTCGATCCAGACGATCTGGTCCGACACGGTCGAAAGCGCGCCGGGCAGCGTGGCACAGGTCCGCGCCGCCGCGCATGAGCTGACCAGTTTCGCCAAGCGCAAGGGCGTGTCGGTGATCCTGGTGGGCCATGTCACCAAGGAAGGCCAGATCGCCGGTCCCCGCGTGGTCGAGCACATGGTCGACACCGTGCTCTATTTCGAGGGCGAGCGCGGCCACCAGTTCCGCATTCTGCGCGCGGTCAAGAACCGGTTCGGCCCGGCGGATGAAATCGGCGTGTTCGAGATGACGGGGCGCGGCCTGGCCGAGGTTGCCAACCCTTCGGCCCTGTTCCTGTCATCGCGCGGCACCCCCAGCCCCGGCAGCGTGGTTTTCGCCGGGATCGAAGGCACAAGGCCGGTTCTGGTTGAATTGCAGGCGCTTGTCGCCCCCACCCCGCATTCGCAGCCGCGTCGCGCCGTCGTCGGCTGGGACGGGGCGCGTCTGGCGATGATCCTGGCGGTGCTGGAATCACGTTGCGGCATCCCCTTTGCAGGGCTCGACGTCTATCTGAACGTCGCGGGCGGGCTGAAAATATCCGAACCGGCCGCCGATCTGGCCGTTGCCGCCGCCCTGCTTAGTGCCCGCGAAGACACAGTTTTACCCGCAGATACGGTGGTTTTTGGCGAAATCAGTTTGTCCGGGGCGCTCAGACCGGTAGGACAGACGGAAAACAGGTTGAAAGAAGCCCGAAAACTTGGTTTCTCATCGGCCATCGCGCCCGCGGGTGGAAAATCCACCGGGGATAGCGGCATGGAACTGTCGCTGATGGGCGATCTGACGCGTTTCGTGGGTGAAAAATTCGGCGCGGGCTAGCGCCGCTGAGGTTCGAGGAAGAGCAGAATGGACGGCTTTACCATCATCGACGGCGTTGTGGCGCTGGTTATCGTCTTGTCGGCACTGCTGGCTTACTCACGCGGTTTCGTGCGCGAATCCCTGGCAATTGCAGGCTGGATCGTGGCGGGGATCGTGGCCTTCATCTTTGCCCCGCAGCTGGAGCCGATCGTCAAGGAAGTCCCCGTGGTCGGCGAATTCATCGCCGACAGCTGCGAATTGTCGATGATCGGGGCCTTTGCCGTGGTATTTGCGGTCGCGCTGATCATCGCGTCGCTGATCACACCGCTATTTTCCTCGCTGGTGCAACGATCCGCCCTCGGCGGTCTGGATCAGGGGCTGGGCTTCATATTCGGGGTGGCACGCGGCATCCTTCTGGTGGCGATCGCCTATTTCGTCTACGAGACGGTCATCACCTCGCAGAATGTCCAGATCATCGACGACAGCCGCTCGGCCCGGGTGTTCGCGCGGATGACCGACAAGGTCGAAAGCGGCAATCCCGAAGAGGCGCTTGGCTGGATCACCAGGCAATACGAGGAACTGGTCGGGAGCTGCGACGGCCCGAGCGTCGAATAGACGCCTGCGGACCCTCCAGGCGGCTGTCCGCGGCAGAATCACGATGATTCGAATCAGGTAAAATTGCGGCCAACACCTTGTTTTTTGGGCCGAAACCGCTGTTCGTGGTTAACAGCTGCTTACCCGGCGTTCGCATCCCGGGCGGAATGGTGCCCTGATGCGGTGACTGGCGACCATATGGAAATATTGACGATTTATTGCCCTGACAGTGTCGGAATTATGGCAGATTCCGGGGCCTTGCTGGATGGCAGACAACGAAACGCATCTAGCCCAAGGAAACAGTCACATGCTTCTCAATCATTCGACCGCCTTCACCAGTTTTGAACCCGCCACGGACGTTGCCGAAACGCCCCGTCAGATCATCCCCGCACCGGCCCTGACCGCCGGCACCATGGTCGAGACGCAGGCGGGCTGGATGCCGGTGGAACGGCTGTCCCTCGGGGACGCGGTTTACACCTTTGATGGCGGTCTTGCCCCGATCGCCGGCCTGCGCCAGATCCGCCTGACCGCCGGTACCCAGCTGTGGCATGTGCCCGGCGGCGCGCTGAACAACTGCGCCGACATCTTTCTGACCCGCGATCAGCACGTGATGATCTTCGACGACAACGCCGAAGATCTCTATGACACGCCCTATGTGCTGGTGCCCGCCACCGCGCTGCAGGGTTTCCGCGGCACGCGGCAGGTGGATTGCGTGCCCGGCACCGTCGCCGTCGAAGTGACGTTCGACACCGAAGAGGCCGTGTTCGCCAATTCCGGGACGCTGCTGCGCTGTGCCGCGCAATCAGGCAAGGGCGATGGGTTCTTCCGTGCCCTCACCAACGCCGAAGCGCGCATCCTGCTGGCCCTGTTGGACACCGACGAAACCGAGCGTCTGCACGCCCTTGCGGCCTGACCCGACCCCCCTGGAACACGGCCGCGCCCACACCGGGGCGGCCATGTTCCACGCCTTGCCGCTGGCTCAACTGGCCGGTTTCCGCCTAAATCATCGCGAACGAGAAGAAACTGCGGTTTTTTCGTCTAAGATGGGCCTGCCAGTGCAGAATCTGACCATAAGTGGTTCTGAATCCTGGAAATTTGATGGTGTTCTGAATGGTACTTCGCAGCTTTTTCGCATTCGACAGCGCCAGCCTCGTGGTCGACGTCAGCTCAAACCCGTTGATTGTCGGCAATCCGGTCATCAACAACTCAGACACGCCCGATGGCACCGTTTTCACCTATTCCGGCGGCGGCGGCACCACCGTTACGCTGAATGACACTGGCGGACGCCGAAACCGGTTCGAAGATGACGACGCGGCCAACCATGTGATTACCGATGGCGGCGGGATCGTGGCCAACGGTACCGGGGTCGAGGCGGAATCCCTGATCGAATTGCGCGCCCTTGACGCGGGCGGCAACCCCATCGGCCCGACCATCACCATCACCGTGATGTCGCAAGGCGGCGTGACCGGAGACATCTGGGGATTTGCCAGCGACACCCAACTGCAGGACGGGGTCAGCTATATCAAGACCGGCGGGTCGAATACCGGCACGTCTCGCTACAACAGCTTCGTCACCTGTTTCGGCCCGGGAACCAGGATCAGAACCCCGGACAGCGACGTGCCGATCGAGGAGATTACCGCCGGCCAGATGGTCTGGACCCGCGAACACGACGCCATGCCCGTGACCTGGATCGGCACCACCACGGTTTCCGCCACAGGGGCGTTTGCCCCTGTTATCTTTCCCCCCGGCAGCATCGGCAATGATGCCGAACTCGTTGTCTCACAGGAACATCGGATCTTTTTCGCCTCGGCCCAGGCCGAGGTACTGTTTGGCCAGTCCGAAGTTCTTATTGCCGCAAAACACCTGTGCGGCCTGCCGGGGGTGGCCATCCGGGAACGCGGCACGATCCGCTATACCCACCTGATGTTCGACAGCCATCAGATCATCCAATCCAACGGCGCCCTGTCCGAAAGCTTTTTCCTGTCGGCAAACGCGCTGGCGGGCGTCACCGGTGACCAGCGCAGGGAATTGCTGGCACTGTTTCCGTCGCTCGAATCGGGATTGCAGAGCTTTGGCCGCAGCGCGGCATTGACGTTGCGGAAATCCGATGCGGCGCTCTTGCGGCCCCATCTAGGATAAACCATATCCATCGCAGCCGATGTCATGGACGCAAGCCAGCCACATACGGGCAGACTTTATGATAGTTTCGTGACATACTGTACCCAAGTGCTTATGTACGGTTCAAATCGCGCGTAAACGGATTCGGAGCTGCCCCTCTTGTCCAAACAGATGCCCCCCGCCCATCCCTTCGACGATGACAAACTTCACGAGGAATGCGGCATATTCGGCGTCATCGGCCTGACCGATGCCGCGAATTTCGTGGCCCTTGGCCTGCACGCCTTGCAGCACCGGGGGCAAGAGGCCGGTGGAATTGTCTGTCATCACCCGGAACATGGCTTCAACTCGGCGCGCCGGTTTGGCTATGTGCGCGACAATTTCACCAAGCAATCGCTGATGGAAACCCTGCCCGGGCCGCTGTCGATCGGGCATGTGCGCTATTCCACCGCCGGGTCCAAAGGGGCCGTGATCCGCGACGTGCAGCCGTTCTTCGGTGAATTTTCCATGGGCGGCGCGGCGATTGCCCATAACGGCAACATCACCAATGCCGATGCGCTGCGCAAGGAACTGATCGAACGTGGGTCGATCTTCCAAAGCTCATCCGACAGCGAATGTATCATTCACCTGATGGCGCGGTCCCTGCAGCGCACCATCCCCGAGCGGATGGAGGACGCGCTGCGCCGTGTCGAAGGCGCGTTTTCGGTTGTGGCGATGACCCGCACCAAGCTGATCGGCGTGCGCGATCCGCTGGGCGTGCGGCCCTTGGTCCTGGGCCAGGTCGGTGAAGGCTGGGTGCTGAGTTCCGAAACCTGCGCGCTCGACATCATCGGCGCGCAATTCGTGCGCGAGATCGAACCGGGCGAAATGGTCGTGATCACCGACAAGGGTGTCGAAAGCCACTACCCCTTCCGCAAGCAGGCGTCACGGTTCTGCATTTTCGAGCATGTCTATTTCTCACGGCCGGATTCCATCATCGGCGGCCGCAGCGTCTATGAAACCCGCCACCAGATCGGTATCGAACTGGCGCGCGAAGCCCCCGTCGAGGCCGATCTTGTCTGTCCCGTGCCCGATAGCGGCACGCCGGCCGCCATTGGTTTCAGCCACGAAAGCGGCATTCCCTACGCGATGGGCATTATCCGCAACCAGTATATGGGCCGGACCTTCATCGAACCCACCGAGCAGATCCGCAACATGGGGGTGCGGCTCAAGCTCAATGTCAACCGCGCCCTGATCGAGGGCAAGCGCGTGATCCTGGTGGATGACAGCGTGGTGCGTGGTACCACCAGCCGCAAGATCAAGGAAATGATCCTGGATGCCGGCGCCAAGGAGGTGCATTTCCGCATCGCCAGCCCGCCCACCGCCTGGCCCTGCTTTTACGGCGTCGACACGCCCAACCGCGAGAAACTGCTGGCCGCGACCATGTCCGAAGAGGAAATGCGCGAACATCTGGCGGTGGACAGCCTGAAATTCATCTCGCTCGACGGTCTGTATCGTGCCGTGGGCGAGGCGAAGGGCCGCGACAAGGGCTGCCCGCAATATTGCGACGCCTGTTTTTCGGGCGAATATCCGGTGACGCCATCCGACATGATCGAAAAAGGGTTCGAGCTGAAGGCCGCCGAATAATCCCCGCGGCGAGTTGAACGGGCACGAATCCACCTTATGCTGCAATGCGGCATAAATCCGCTGAGTGTTTGCCAGCCCGATCTTTTCATTCCCCGATCTCCCTGCTATGCGCCCGCCGCGCACATCACTGCGCGTCAACGCGGGCCAAAGCGCGCCCGGTCACTTCAAGGCACCGTCCATGTCCGACCAAACCGAAACGCCGCAGGAAACCCTGCGCGCCGCCACCGATGAAAACGCCCTGCGCCAATCCTGGGCGACCCTACTTGGCACCGTCGTCAAACCCGACGAGGTCCGCGCCCTGATCCGATACAGCAGCGGCAGGATCACCAGCGTCACCACCGGCGACCGGGTGGGGCGTGGCCGGGTCGCGGCGATCGACGACGGGGTGGTGATGCTGACGCTGAACGGCCAAACGCGCAAACTGACCATCGGCGGCGTTTGACAAGCGGGTTGTTTTGCGGGCACATGCTGCGATCATGACCCCGCCTGTCATTACATACCGTCCGCATCATTTTCTTTGCTCGCTCGGGTTTCAGGGCAAGGGCTATTCCGACGGGTTCACCGCCAACATGTCCCGGATCGTGGTGGACACGCTGCGCGCGCCGGGCGGCGATGACACGCTGATCGAGGTCACGGGCGTGACCGATGACATCTGCGCCCCCTGCCCCAAGCGCCGCGGCACGCTGTGCACCGAACAGGAAAAGATTTCGGCGCTCGATATGCGCCACGCCCGCGCGCTTGGCCTGTTTGACGGCACACGGATCACCTGGGCCGAGGCCAAGCGCCGGATCGTCAAACGCGTGCCGCCTGGATCGCTGCAAACCCTGTGTCAGGGCTGCCAGTGGCTTGAACTGGGGCTGTGCGAGCAAGCTTTGGCCGACCTGCATTCGGGGTCCTAGGCACCCCGGCAAGTCACGTTTCGGCGGCGGACTCGGATCGTCATGCAAGTTGCAAACGCCACCAATATCGGCGTTTACTGCAAGGCAGGGCGCATCATCACGGTTTGACAGAAAGGGAGAGTAAACATGTCCTTCCCGGATTTCATCAAGGCGTTTCCCGGCATTGAAATCCCTTTTCCCGACGATGTCGTGCAAACGGCGGTGGTTCGCTCCGACGCAGGTCTGGTCGTTTTCTTCAGCTTTCTCAAGGATATGGAACTTCCCCTGCATGCACATGGCGCGCAATGGGGGACCGTCATCGAAGGAGAGATCGAGCTTACCATTGCCGGCGAAACCAAGGTTTACAGGCCCGGGGACAGCTATTCCATTCCAACTGGTGCCGAACATGGCGCTTCGATCAGGTCCGGCACGAAAGTCATCGACGTTTTTGAAGAACCTGACCGGTATCCGCTGAAGGACTGAACAGCGGCGGTCTTGCCGGGCAGCCGGTCGGCATCAAACAAAGACGCCGCCCCAATGGAGCGGCGTCAGGAATGTCATGGCGGCAATAGCTCAGCCTTTGCGGGCGTTCAGCGCCTTCCAGCCGCCCCAGACGACCATCGCGGCAATCACTGCCTTGACCGCATCGCCCAACAGGAACGGGCTGACCCAGTAGGTCCAGATCACGTCAGCCGACGATCCGACCCACTTGCCGGTCATGCCGGCGGTCTCGGCGATCGCCATCGGCCAGGCCACGCCCGGAATGTACAGCAGCGCCGAGATCACGATACCGGCAATTGCGGTCGAAACCACACCGCGCGCCAGGCCCTTTTCAACCGCCAGACCGGCCAGCCAGGCCATGCCGACGAAGCCGAAGAGGAAACCGGCAGTGGGTCCGATCAGCGCCGCGGCAGAACCGGCATTCGCAAAGACCGGCAGGCCCATCGCGCCCTCGGCCAGGTAGGCGGTCAGCGTAACCGCACCCAAACGCGAGCCGAATGTCAGGCCGACGATCAGGATGGCCAATGTCTGCATCGTCAGCGGTACCGGGTAGAACGGAACCGAGATTTGTGCAGCAATGGCGATGAACAGCGTGCCGCCCAATACCAGAGCCGCCTTTTTCAGCAAAGTTTCCTGGCCAATGATGGCCTTGCTCAGAACAGTATCGTGCATGATGCTGTGCCCCTCTTCAAATATGTCTCCATTGACCTTCTTTTTTCGCCGCAGGTGCGAGAAAGTCAAGCGAATGCCCTTGATTATTACCGCAATGGGTGTGATTTCCACCTTCATGACCGACAGGAATCCTTCCAAAACCGCCCTTGTAACCGGTGCATCGCGCGGATTGGGTGCCGCGCTGGCCGAGGTGCTGGCGCAAACCCATCACGTCGTGGCCGTTGGCCGCACCACCGGCGCGCTGGAGGAACTGGATGACCGCATCCAGGCCGCCGGCGGCCAGGCCACGCTGGCGCCGATGGACATCACCAACCCGGATGCAATGGCGCAGCTCTGCCGCTCGATCCATGACCGTTGGGGGGCGCTGGACGTCTGGGCTCATACGGCGGTACATGCCGCACCACTGTCGCCTGCCGCGCATCTGGATGCCCGCGACTGGGATAAATCCGTGGCCTGCAACGTGACCGCGACGGGCCAGCTGATCCCCTTCATCGCACCGCTCCTGGGCGAAACCGGCACCGCGATCTTCTTTGAGGACGCTCAGGCAGGTGCGAAATTCTTCGGCGCCTACGGGGCCACCAAATCCGCGCAGATCGCGCTGGCACGCAGTTGGCAGGCGGAAACCGCCAGCACCGGGCCGAAGGTTCACATCCTGACGCCAGTGCCGATGCCCACTGCCACCCGCGCGCGGTTCTTCCCCGGCGAGGATCGCGCGCCGCTGGCCGATCCCCGCGCCGAGGCGCGGCGGCTTCTGCAGGACATCTGCTGATCCCCACCGGTTTGCGCCCCGCGACGGGTGCGCAAGCAGGGCGTTCCGACGCTTGCCCCTGTGCACCGCCCCCGCTACTAAGGCTCAAGGCACAAAAGGGCAAAAATCTTGCGCATTCTCATCACCAATGACGACGGCATCAACGCTCCCGGGCTCGAGGTGCTGCACGGCATCGCCACCGCGCTCGCCGGCCCGGACGGCGAGGTCTGGACCGTCGCCCCCGCCTTCGAGCAATCCGGCGTCGGCCACTGCATCTCCTACACCCAGCCGATGATGGTCAGCCAGATGGGCCCGCGCCGCTTCGCGGTCCAGGGCAGCCCCGCCGACTGTGTGCTGGTGGGCGTGCACGACATCCTCAAGGACACGCCGCCCGATCTCGTGCTGTCCGGGGTCAACCGCGGCAACAACTCGGCCGAAAACGCGGTCTATTCCGGAACCGTGGGCGCCGCGATGGAGGCCGCGCTTCAGCGTGTCCCCGCCATCGCCCTCAGCCAGTATTACGGGCCCGCGAACCGCGACCTGGACGACACGTTCGAGGCCGCCCGCGCGCATGGGCTGCCAACCCTGCGCCGCCTGCTCGACAAGGGCGTATGGACCGAAGACGAATACGGGATCTTCTACAACGTCAATTTCCCGCCGGTACCGGCCGCGGACGTCAAGGGATTGCGCGCCGCCCCCCAGGGGTTTCGCCGCGACATGGGTTTCGGGGTCGAGCCGCATATGTCGCCCTCGGGCCGCCGATTCCTCTGGGTCACGGGCGCGCCTCAGCAGCAGCCGACCATGCCCGGCTCGGATGCCGATGTGAACCTGCAGGGCTACATCTCGGTCACGCCGATGCGCGCCGACCTGACGGCCCATGATACGCTGGACGCGCTGAAAGCCATCGAATGAGCGACGAAGACGACGATATCGCCCAACGCAAGATGCAGTTCCTATTTGCGCTGCGTTCCAAGGGCGTGACCGATGCGCGGGTTCTGTCGGCCATGGAGAAGATCGATCGCGGCCCCTTCATCCGGGGCCTCTTTTCACAGCGCGCCTACGAGGACATGCCCCTGCCGATCGCCTGCGGCCAGACCATCAGCCAGCCCTCGGTCGTGGGTCTGATGACCCAGGCGCTGAGGATCGAGCCGCGCGACAAGATCCTCGAAGTGGGCACCGGCTCGGGCTACCAGGCCGCGATTCTCAGCCAGCTCGCCCGCCGCGTCTATACCGTCGATCGCCACAAGCGCCTGGTGACCGAGGCCAGCGCGATTTTCAACGATCTCAACCTTACCAATATCACCACCCTTGTGGCCGACGGCTCCTTCGGGCTGCCCGACCAGGCCCCGTTCGACCGTATCCTTGTAACCGCAGCCGCCGAAGATCCGCCCGGACCGCTCTTGGCGCAACTCAAGATCGGGGGTATCATGGTGGTGCCGGTGGGCCAGTCCGATGCCGTGCAGCACCTGATCCGCGTCTCGCGCACCGATCAGGGCTTCGACTACGATGAACTGGCACCGGTGCGTTTCGTGCCATTGGTCGAGGGCCTTGGCAAGGACACGTAACGAGGACTAAAAGCGCAAGCAAAGCCCCGGCAACAAGGGGCAGAGCACGAGGACACGAGCAATGAGTTTTACGACACGCCCCGCCCTGGTTCTTGCCGGCAGCGCCCTGATGGCGCTCAGCGCCTGCGACACGCCGCTGGATTTCGACCTGCGCGGCGGCAGGGCGCCGAACACCGCCGAGGCGGCCCGAAACGCCACGGCCGACCGGCCCGAGCCGGATGGCCGTGGGGTCATCTCTTATCCCGGCTACCAGGTCGTCGTTGCCCGACGCGGCGATACCGTTGCCAGCCTGGCCGCCCGCGTCGGCGCCGATGCCGAGCAGCTGGCCCGCTTCAACGGCATGCAGACCGGCGATGTCCTGCGCCAGGGCGAAATCGTCGCGCTGCCGGGCCGTGTGGCCGAACCCGCCGGCGGCCCGATCCAGCCGCCGAATTCCCAGATCACCTCCATCGCCGGCAGCGCGCTCGACAATGCGCAATCAACCCAGGTCACGACCACGGCGCTGGAACCCGCCGCCCAGACCGGCGCGGAACCGGTTCGTCACAAGGTCGAGCGGGGCGAGACCGCGTTTACCATCGCGCGTCTTTACAATGTCTCGATCCGCAGCCTGGCCGACTGGAATGGCCTCGGCAGTGATTTTTCGGTCCGTGAAGGCCAGTATTTGCTGATTCCCGTGGCTCTGCCCGGTAGCGAGACCGAACCGTTCGACGCTGCCAGCGCCCCAGGCGAAGGCACGCCCACGCCGCTGCCTCCCAGCAGCACGCAGCCCCTGCCCTCGCAGGATACCAAACCCGCCGCGCGCCCGGTCAAGAAAACCGCTACCGCGCCCGACCTGGGGACAACCCGAACCCAGGCGTCGGCGAAGCAGTCGCGCATGGGAATGCCGGTTCGCGGCGATATCATCCGCGAATATCAGAAAGGCAAGAACGAAGGCATCGACATTGCCGCCAATCCCGGCTCGACGGTCAGGGCCGCCGCGTCGGGCGTTGTCGCAGCCATCACCGAAGATACCAACGGCATCCCGATCATCGTCGTCAAACATGACGACAACCTGCTGACGGTCTATTCCAACGTGGGCAATGTCGCGGTGAAAAAGGGCGACCAGGTGACTCGCGGTCAGAAACTGGCCGAGATTCGCCGCGAGGGAACCGCCGCGCTGCATTTCGAGGTGCGCGAAGGGTTCGACAGCGTCGACCCGATACCTTATCTGGGCTGACCGGCCCATTCCCAGGCACCTCCAAGAGGCGTTCGCGCCGCTCACGCAGATGCGTTTTGCGCTCGGGCCGCGCAGGCCTTGGGGCCCTGCCCCAAACCCCGGAGTATTTCGGGCAAGATGAAAGAGGACGCCCTGCTTCAGCTTGCTGCAAGTACTCCCGCCGGAGACAATGTTGCATGGAACGGTCCGGCGATGGAGGCAGTGCAGTCCGAGAGAGCGCACCCGGTCAGAAGGAAACGCCGCGCCGCCCTGCCAGATCGGTGAAATACTGCCAGGCCACCCGGCCCGAGCGGGCACCGCGCGTGGCCTGCCATTCGATCGCCTCGGCGCGCAGTGTATGGTCGTCGATTTCGACTTCGTAGGCGTCGCAATAGCCCCGGATCATGCGCAGATATTCGTCCTGATCGCAGGGGTGGAATCCCAGCCAGAGGCCGAAGCGATCGCTGAGCGAGACCTTTTCCTCGACCGCTTCGGACGGTGAGATCGCGGTCGAGCGTTCGTTTTCGATCATGTCACGCGGCATCAGGTGGCGGCGGTTCGAGGTGGCGTAGAACACGACGTTGTCCGGCCGCCCCTCGATACCGCCATCGAGTACCGCCTTAAGCGATTTGTAATGCTGATCGTCATGCGAGAAACTCAGATCATCGCAGAACAGCAGGAACCGCGCCGTGCTGCCACGCAGCAGGTTCAGAAGCCGCCCCACGCTGGTCAGGTCTTCGCGCTGCAGCTCCACGATCTTCAGCGCCAGCCCCTGTGACCGAATGGCGGCGTGCACCGCCTTGACCAGCGAGGATTTGCCCATCCCCCGCGCGCCCCAGAGCAGCGCGTTATTGGCCGGCAGTCCACGGGCAAACTGCAGCGTATTCTCCAGCAGCGTATCGCGCGACCGGTCGATGCCGACCAGCAGGGACATATCCACGCGGTTGACGTCTGCGACGGGTTGCAGCCGGTCCGGCTCCACATGCCAGACAAAGGCGTCAGCTGCATCGAAATCAGGCTGTCTGAGCGGCGCGGGCGACAGGCGCTCCAGCGCTGCTGCAATCCGCTCAAGTGCATTGCTCACGCCTTGGGCTCCTCGGCGTCCGGACCATCCTCGACCAGATCGTCGGCCAATTCCTCATCGGCCAGCTCTTCGTCGTCGAGCGCTTCGTCGTCGAGATCGTCATCATCGTCCTCGAACCACGTGCCTTCGGCCCGCATCCGCGCCTCGCGCTGCCTCTCCACCCGTTTGACCAGTTGGATCGACACTTCGTAGAGCCCATAGACCACCACGAAGAGGATAAGTTGGGTGACCACATCCGGCGGCGTCACCAGCGCCGCCAGCACCAGTATCCCCACCATCGCGTATTTGCGGACACCGGCGAGGCCCGCGGCACTCACCAGTCCAGCCTTGCCCATCAGTGTCAGCAACACCGGCAGCTGGAAGCAGAGGCCGAAGGCCACAATGAATTTCAGCGTGATGTCGAGCGATTCATTGACCTTGCCGAAGAAGGTAATGCGCACCCCATCCTGGGTCTCGGGCACCACCGCGGCATCGGGCGGCAGTTCTTCCACCGTTCCCGACAACAGGTTGGCGAAGATCGAACTGACATCGGCAAACCCGAGGAAAAACGCCATCGCCAGCGGCGTGACGACGAAATGCGCGAAGGCCGCGCCCAGCATGAACATCACCGGCGAGGCGATGATGAAGGGCAGGAAGGCGTTCTTTTCCGCCTTGTAGAGGCCAGGCGCCACGAACCGCCACATCTGGTGGGCGATTACCGGGAAGGCCAGCGCAAACCCGAACACCATCGAGATGCGGAAAAGCGTGAAAAGGTATTCCTGCGGGCTGGTATACTGCAGCGTAGGCGCCGGATCACCCAGTTCGCGCAGTTGTGCTTCGATTGGCTGCAGCAGGAACTGCAGGATCGGTTCGGCCACCACAAAAGCCAAGACGATCCCGACGATATAGGCCAGGACCGAGCGGATCAACCGCGTGCGCAATTCCGCCAGATGCTCAATCAGCGGGGCCGAGCTGTCTTCGATCTCATCGGCATTGCTCATGCGTCGCCCTCAGCGGTTTTCTTTGCTGCCGGTTTCCGGGGCGCCGCTTTCTTTGCTGGCTTCCTGGGTGCCGTGGCGGGTTTGCCGGATGTCCGGGCAGCGGTCGATTTCTTGGTGGCCGTCTTCTTGGGCGCCGTTTTCTTGGCCGGGGCTTGCTTGGCCGGGGCTTGCTTGTTGGCGGTCTTGACGTCGGTCTCCTTGGCCGCCTCGGCCGCCAGGCGTTCGGTCGCCTTTTCGGCCGCCTTCTGGCGGATCTTGTCGGCCTGGGCCTGACGTTCCGGCGACAGTGTCGATTTGCCGTCCTTGGGCTTGCCGCTGTTCATCGTCTGCTCGGTAAAGCTGGTGGCTTTCTTGACCTCGTCCAGCGCGCTGTTCATCGGGTTGCTGGCTTTCTTCAGCGTGTTGGTCACATCGCTGACACCGGCATCATCCGCCGCCTCGTTCATCGCCCGGCTGAATTCGCGGGCCATCCCCTTGGCCTTGCCGACGAAATTGCCCACCGCCCGGAACATGCCGGGCAGGTCTTTGGGCCCGACAACGATCAGCGCCACGATGCCGATCAGCAGCAGCTCTGTCCAGCCAAGGTCGAACATTCAGGGGTCAGGCCTTGTCTTTTTCGTCTTCGGGCGTCACGTCCTTGGCAGTATCCGCAGCGTCCTTGCCGGCATCGTCGATTTCCTTGTTGCCCTCGGCAACGCCTTTCTTGAACGAGGTGATGCCCTTGCCGACCTCACCCATCAGCGATGAGATCTTGCCGCGCCCGAAAAGTACCAGCACGACAACTGCAATCAGCAGAAGGCCCGGAAGGCCGATATTGTTCAGCATGTTGTTTTCTCCCTAGCTCGGGGCGATCGTTGCGCAGCCCCGGGAATTTCATCAACTGTATCTAAGCCCTTCACGCGCGGGTTGGAAGAACCAATGCGCCGCAAGCGCAAATTTCTGTTGGAAAAGTGATCCCCCGCGGCGCCTGCTCTGGGTCCGTTTCGCGCGACAAAGCAGAAATTGCCGAAAAGATCCGCCGGTGCATTCACCGTTCCTGAAATACTCGGGGGTGATCGACACTGTTGCGCCGTTGATCCGGGCGATCCGAACGGCACGGCGGCATTTCCCGGCCACTAGCTGCCGTAGACGGTTCCCCACCGTTCGATCAGCTTTTGCTGCAGCTTCTTCGCGCGGCTGTTCCAGCCCGACGCGCCGGGCGGTCTGTCGCCCAGCTTCTTGGGCAGGGCGTCGCGGCGCTTCGTGTCGGCGGCAAAGATGGCAAAGGCCATCTCGGTCCCGTCGGTCGCGGTCATGTAACCCGCAAGCCCACTGACAAAATACAGCGTCCCGGTCTTGGCGGCGACTTTCACAGGGTGGTTCCGGTTCCGGCGTCCGTTGGCATCCTTCAGCGCAATCGGCTTGAGCAGCGGCTTCAGCTGGCCGTTCTTGTGCACGGCCGCCAGCGCCCGGGCCATCGCCTCGGCCGACAGGCGCGACATCCCGCCCAGCCCGGAGTGATCGACCAGCCGCGCGCCCTTCATCCCCAGGGTTTCACGCGCCCAGTAGGACATCTCGCGCGCCGATGCCCGGATCGAGTCCACCTGCCCGATGCGCGCCTTGCTCGCCATCTGGCCGACCAGTTCCGCGGTCAGGTTGGTCGAGTATTTCAGCATCTCCCGCAGAATTTCCGGCAATGGTTCGCTTTGTCGCGTCACCAACGCCCGCCCGCCCGGATCGGCCCGCACCACCTCGGGCGCGGCCAGCACGATGCCGTGTGACCGCGCAAGCGTCCTGAACACCTCGCCGGCATAGGCCTCGGGCTTGCGCACCGGCAACCAGCGCGACCCGTTCTTGCCCAGGAACCTGCGCGCCACGCTCCAGCTGTCATAGCTGCCGCCATCCTCATAGGTGTAAACCGGCCCCTTGCGGTCCGACACCTGCATTCGCGCGACGGTCACGTCGGGGCGGTATTTCGCGGTCCGCGCATCCATCGTGACGGTGTAATCCTTGTTGCCGCGCTTCCACTGGAAATGCACCCGGTTGTAGTTCAGGTTCAGGCCCGAAACCGACGGGTTATAGGCCACATGGTCGGGCTGATCCTCGTCAACCGCCAGGGTAAAGGGCAGCTCCCCGCCATAGACCAAGAACCTGCCCCTGACCTCGTTCACACCCGTCGCTTTCAACCATTGCGCCATCTCAGCCAGACCGTCGGTATCAAGCGAAGGGTCGCCCCCGCCCGCCAGGACCAGATCACCCTCGAGAATGCCGTTGGTCACCGGCCCGGTGGCACGCAGCCGGGTCTTGAACCTGTAGTGCTGCCCCAGCGCATCCAGCGCATAGAGCGCCGTTACCGCCTTGGTCACGCTGGCGGGCGGCTGGCCCGAGGCGGCATTTACCCCTTCCAGCGACTTGCCCGATTTCACATCAACCACGGCGCAGCCGACGCGCCCGCCCAGATTGGCCTCGCGGATCAGGACCTCGGCACCGTTTGCCAGGGCAGGCCGCGGCCCGTCCGGGCGCAGTTGCGGCCGCAGCGATACCTCTGGCGCGCGCGCAAAGGCGGCGCTGGCCGCACCGCTCAGCAAGCCGCCCAGGATCGCGCGTCTCGAAAAATTCCTGCTCATGGGCGCAAAATAACCTCAGGCGGGCCAGGCAGACAATCCGCTTTCCACCTCACATACCGTTCAAATCTGCGGCAGTTGCACGACGGTCACCGTGCCGGAACAGACGGCCAGCCGCCCTGTGCCCGCAACCGCGTCGACGAAATCGCCCGCATCGGCATGTTGACAAAGCACCACCGCGGCGTGCCGGAACGGGCCAGCAGCTGGCTCATCCGGCCCGGCAGGCGGGCATGTGCGTAGATCCGCGCGGGTTTCGACATCCTGGCCGAAATCCGCTGACCGGGGCGGGCCAAGACCCCCATGTGCACATTCTCGATGATCCAGCGCCAATCCTGCCACTGATCCAGTTGCGCCAGGTTGTCCGCCCCCATCAGCCAGACAAAACGCACATCGGGGTGAACGCTCTGCAGCGCCGCCAGGGTCTGCGCGGTATAGCGCGTACCGGCGCGGGCCTCGAAATCGCTGATCGCGACGCGCGGATGATCCATGACCGCACGACAGGCCGACAGGCGCTGTTCCAGCGGCGCGGGACCGCGTGCCTTCAGCGGATTGCCGGGGCTGACCAGCCACCAGACCCGATCCAGCCCGAAGCGTTTCAGCGCCTCGCGCGTCAGGTGCACATGCCCTTCATGCGGCGGGTCGAACGACCCGCCCAGCAGGCCGATCACCTGGCCGGCCCGTGCGGGCGGCGTGGCACGCGCCAAGTCGATGCCTGTGCTGATCATGATCTCCGCATCATCCATTACCGATCCACCGGCACGAAGGTGGTAGCGGGGAATTGTTCAAGCATCCAGAAATTCGTTCCCAGGTGGCTCAGGTTGCGCGCCGGGCTGCCCGGCGCGGCATCGGTCTGCAACAAGGTCACGATATCGGTCAGGACCACGGGATTTTCGCGGAAATAGGAATGGCCGCGCGGCGACACCACGCCGCTGACATCGACGAAGTGAACATTATCCGCCTGATGCAGTTGCTGGCGTTCGATCAGGCTCAGCTCGTCATAGGCAAGCCGCCCGAACCGCTGACCGGAATTCACCACCTGGGCCAGCCCCAGTGCCTCGTCCGTCGGGTTCATATAGACCGTGATGGTCTGAAAGGCCGGGCCGAAATCCTCGGCGATCAGGCGCTGGCGAACCACGCCGAAATCCAGGTCGGGCGCAGCCAGCACCAGATTGTCGATTTTCAGCACCTGCCGCGGGTTCCGCCCCGCTGCACGCGCCGCGATGATCATCTCGCGCAGGGCGGCAGAGGCCACATCGGTGCCACGGCTGTGGGCAATTACCTGGATCTTGCTGAGCCCCGGCACACCGGCCAGCAGGCGCAGCGTTTCCTTCAGGTGATAGATTGAAAATTCGCCGCTTTCACGATCCCGGAAATACCCGAAAAGGCCGGGGTTATCCGCAGGCCAGGTATAGGCGATCGGCACCGCAGAGCGGCCCGCCGCCTGCCAGATGTTGGCCATGGTGGTCAGCGCGTCGTCGAAATCATTGTTATAGCCGTGAATGAACAGCACGACCTGGTCCTGGCGGCGCGCCTGCAGGGCGCGGGCCACCTGGTCCTGAAAGGCGCGGCCCGCTGCCTGATACGCTGTCACCGCCGCCGCGTCGGGCCTGATCGCCCCGGTCCGGCGCATGATCGGCAGCGGCGTTGCCGGAAACCGCACCTGCTCGGAAACGTCGCGGACGCGGATGGCCCGGTCATCGAAATCCGCTGCCAGCAGGTCAAAGCCCAGCACCGCCTCGCCAAAGGCCATCGACGCGCTGCGCCTGAACCCGTAAGGCGCCCGCCGATGGCCCGCTTGGACGGGCGCGCGATCGGTGACGTAGAAAACCCTGCCGGTATCGGGTGCTTCGGCCATCCCCGGGATCGCGGTTTCGGTCAGCACCGGCAGCGTGTCGCAGGCCGCGACCAGCGCCAGGACCGCCGCCCACAGCCCTGCCGTCCACCTGCCCCGTCCGATAATCCACGCGCGCATCCCTGGCGTCCCCCGGCTGCCGGTTACTCGCCGCACTATCGCCCAAACCCGCGGGCACAACAATGCCGGAACCGGCAGCGGCATATTTCGTCCGCGCCCGCACCGCAGAGGTTGAAACCCGCCGCACGCCCCCGTAAACCCAAGCGAACATCTATGGCGGAGTTGGATCATGGCAGCCTATCAATATGTCTATCACATGCAGGGGGTCTCCAAGGCCTATCCGGGCGGCAAGAAATGCTTTGAGAACATCCACCTGAGCTTCCTGCCGGGCGTGAAGATCGGCGTTGTCGGCGTCAACGGCGCCGGTAAGTCCACGCTGATGAAGATCATGGCCGGGCTTGACAGCGATTTCACCGGCGAGGCCTGGGCGGCGGAAGGCGCCAAGGTGGGCTACCTCCCGCAGGAGCCGCAGCTGGATGAGAGCCTCAGCGTACGTGACAACGTCATGCTGGGCGTTGCCGCGAAGAAGGCCAAGCTCGACCGGTTCAACGAGCTGGCGATGAACTATTCCGACGAAACCGCCGACGAGATGGCCGCGCTTCAGGACGAGATCGACGCCCAGAACCTGTGGGATCTCGACGCCCAGATCGATGTCAGCATGGAGGCGCTGCGCTGTCCGCCGGATGACGCCGACGTGAAAACCCTCTCGGGCGGGGAAAGGCGCCGCGTGGCGTTGTGCAAGCTGCTCCTGGAAGCACCCGACATGCTGCTGCTGGACGAACCCACCAACCACCTGGACGCGGAAACCATCGCCTGGCTGCAACAGCACCTGATCGACTACAAGGGCACGATCCTGATCGTCACCCATGATCGCTACTTCCTCGACGACATCACCGGATGGATCCTGGAGCTCGACCGCGGCCGCGGCATCCCCTACGAGGGCAATTATTCCGCCTGGCTGGAGCAGAAGGCCAAGCGGCTGGCGCAGGAGGCGCGCGAAGACAAGTCCAAGCAGAAGACGCTGGAGCGCGAGCTGGAATGGATGCGGCAGGGCCAGAAGGCGCGTCAGGCCAAGTCCAAGGCCCGGATCAAGGCCTATAACGAGATGGCCGGCCAGTCCGAGCGCGAGAAGCTGACCCGCGCCCAGATCGTCATCCCCAACGGCCCGCGCCTGGGCGACAAGGTGATCGAGGTCGAGGGCCTCAAGAAGCACATGGGCGACAAGCTGTTGATCGAGAACCTCTCCTTCTCACTGCCGCCAGGCGGCATCGTCGGCGTGATCGGCCCCAATGGCGCTGGTAAAACAACGCTCTTCAAGATGTTGACCGGACAGGAAAAACCCGATGATGGCAGCGTTGAATACGGCGACACGGTGCAGCTGAGCTATGTCGACCAGTCGCGCGATGACCTGAACCCCAACGAGAACGTGTGGGAGGCCATCGCCGACGGGCAGGACATCATCAAGCTGGGCGATGCCGAGGTCAACGCCCGCGCCTATTGCTCGGCCTTCAACTTCAAGGGCGGCGACCAGCAGAAGAAGGTCTCGCTTCTATCCGGCGGCGAGCGCAACCGCGTGCACATGGCCCGGCTCTTGCGCGAGGGCGGCAATGTGCTGCTGCTCGATGAGCCCACCAACGACCTGGACGTCGAAACCCTGCGCGCGCTCGAGGACGCGCTGGTGGATTTCGCCGGCTGCGCCGTGGTTATCAGCCACGACCGCTTCTTCCTGGACCGCATCTGCACCCATATCCTGGCCTTCGAAGGCGAGGCCCACGTGGAATGGTTCGAAGGCAATTTCGAGGATTACGAGGAAGACAAGAAACGGCGACTGGGGGCGGATGCCCTGGAGCCAAAACGGATGAAGCACAAGAAGTTTGCGCGGTAGGTCTATTGCAGCGCGCTTGCTTTGATACTATATATTGTGGTGACGATGGAGACCCTCATACGGTCGTGCGTCGGGTGAGTGGTCCCGTATGGGGCAGCCACAAGCCCCGGCCCGAAGTCGTAAGCGCTTAGCGGCGCTATGTCGGTTCCTAGCCCGGACTGGCTAAGGCGGTCCGACAGAACTCACGACGGATGTCGTGAATACTCTGAGCGGGTAACCGTCGAAAGGGTAGCTCCAAGTGATCATAGGAGCATGCCGAACCGCCGTTTTAAAGGGCGGGATACAAATACTGAGCGAACTCTAACGCTCATCCGGATGGGCATCGCTAGAGGCTAACTCAATGCGGTTTTCATTCAAATTGGAAGGGCGAGTGCGTTACGCCGATGTTATCGGTACTATCGCGCTCTTGCTGACGATACTCGGATTTTTCCTATAAAGTCGGGCGGCTTTGGCCGCCCTTCCTACTTCACCGCAAGCGAAGGGTGCGTGCTCGCACGCACTATGTCCCACCTCTGAACCCGCGCAATGGTGCGTGAAATCACGCACCCTACAATGGTCTCGTAACGACGCGTTTAGAGCCGCCGGGCCATGCGTTCGGCCTCGTCCAGGACGCCGTTCAGGGTGCGTTTGCCCTTGCCCCAGGCGAACATCTGGCCCTTGATCTCGCTGGCGCCGATGACCTCGGTGCCGTCCTGACCCAGGTCCACAACGTCGAATTCGACCCGCCCGCCGGTGGAGAGGATGTCGCTGGGCATCCCGCCCATCAGGATGGCGCCGCGCCGTGTGTCGGTGGCCGCGGTCAGGCCCGTGTCGCCCGCGGACATCGCCAGCACCATCGCCTTGAGCACGATGTCATAGGGATCGCGGAAATGGCGCGTGACCTCCTTCTTGCTGGACAGGCCCAGGCCCTTGCCCAGTTGTTCACCCACCAGCACGACGCCCAGAAAATCACCCTTGCTCATGTCCGCACCGCCGGCAAGCCCGGTGGTGATGGTCGATTTGCTGTCCCCGGACGCGGCGCTGGCAGTGCGAATCCCCTGCTCTGCCAGGATATCCTGTACCGATATCCGGTCACTCTTGCCTGAGTCTGACATCACCACCCCTCCAATAACCTTGTGCTAAAAGGTCAGTGTACCGCAAACCAGCGGGCGCACCAAACCGGCGGGCCCGCCGCGCAGGTGCACGGAGGGTGCCGCCTCTGATGGTATGTGTTACACGGGGTCCCGTCATGGCCGGCCGGGAAACCGGATCGCGCGATATGCGCGCTCAGAACGCTTCGGGCCTGGCCTCGCGCGCCATGTGGTCGAGCACGGCATTGACGAATTTCGGCTCGCGGCCCTCGGGGAAGAAGCTTTTGGCGATATCGACGAATTCCACGATGATCACCTTCGGCGGCGTGTCGGATTGGGTCAGTTCCGCCCCGGCGGCACGGAACAGCGCGCGGAGGGTCGGGTCGATCCGGTTGATCGGCCATTTCGCCACCAGCGCACGGTCGGTCATCTGGTCAATCAGCGCCTGGTGGTTCACCGCGTCCTGCATCAGGCTCTCGAACAGGCCGACATCGCCCTCGGCCATCTCGCCCTCGTCATAGGAGGCGCCGAAACGGTGATCCTCGAATTCGTGCATCACCGCATCCACGGTCTGGCCCGAATGCTCCATCTGAAACAGCGCCTGCACGGCATAGAGCCGCGCGGCCGATTTCATCTGCCGTTTCTGATTGCCGGAGAGCTTCTGTGTCATGCTTTCGGATTATCCTCGAGGCCGCCGGCCAGCTTGTATTCTTCCGCCTCGGGCAGGAATCCCACCCCCTTGCGTGCGGCGCCCCATTTACGGGTGAGCGCCACCAGATGCAAGGCCGCCGCCGCCGCCCCTGCCCCTTTGTTCATGCGCGCAGGATCGGCCCGCACCTCGGCCTGGTCGCGGTTCTCGACCGTCAGGATGCCGTTGCCGATGCACAGCCCCTGCAGCCCCAGCATGGTGATCCCGCGTGAGCTGTCATTGCAGACTGTCTCGTAATGCGTGGTCTCGCCGCGAATGACGCAGCCCAGGGCCACGTAGCCGTCGAAATTCGACATCCGCTCGGCGATGCCGATGGCGGTGGGCACCTCGAGCGCGCCCGGCACCTCGACCAGATCCCATGTGGCGCCTGTCGCCTCGACCTCGGCCTTGGCGCCGGCAATCAGGTTATCGGCGATGTCGCGATAGAAGGGCGCCACCACGATCAGCAGCTTGACCGGTTGGTCGAATTCGGCGCGGGGCAGTGAATATTCCTTTTCGGCCATGATCTTATCCTTCGCTCAGGGCACGGGTGCCGGTGATAGAAATACCGTAGGCATCAAGGCCCAGATAGCGGGTATCGGGGCTGTCGGTCAGCAGGATCAGCTCGTGCAGGCCCATGGTCTGCATGATCTGCGCGCCCAGGCCGGTCTGCTTGATGGTACGCGGCGTGTCCTCGTCTTCCATCTCGCTGGCCAGCTTGGGCCGCGGCTGGCGGAACAGGAACACGGCGCCGCGCCCCTCGGCGGCGATGATCTCCATCGCGCGGGGCAGCTTGCCGGTGGGGCCGCTGGTGGTCTGTTTCAGACCGATGCCCAGCACGTCCTCCAGCGCGTTGAGCGCGTGGGTGCGCGTGAGTACCGGCTTGCCGTCGCTCAGGTCGCCCTTGGTCAGGACCACGTGCTCGGTGCCGCTGATCTGATCGGCGAAAATCCGCATCTCCCACGCGCCGCCATGGGACGAGGTGATGGCCTCGCGCCGAACCTCGCGCACCAGGTTGTCATGCTTGTGGCGATAGGCGATGAGATCGCTGATCGTGCCGATCTTCATGCCGTGTTTGCGGGCAATCTCGACCAGCTCTGGCAGACGGGCCATGGTGCCGTCTTCTTTCATGATCTCGCAGATCACCCCCGAAGGATGCAGTCCCGCCAGGCGCGAGATATCCACCGCCGCCTCGGTATGGCCCGCGCGGATCAGCACACCGCCATTGCGGGCACGCAGCGGAAACACATGCCCCGGCGTGGCGATGGTGGCGGGGCCGTTCTGATCGTTGATCGCGGTGGCCACGGTCAGCGCCCGGTCGGCGGCGGAAATCCCGGTGCTGACGCCTTCGCGCGCCTCGATCGACACGGTAAAGGCGGTTTCATGACGGGACGAATTGTTCACCGCCATCATCGGCAATTGCAGCGCCTCGATCCGTTCGGCGCTCATCGGCAGGCAGATAAGGCCCCGCCCATGCGTTGCCATGAAATTGATGGCCGCCGCATCGGCAAACTCGGCCGGGATCACGAAATCGCCTTCATTCTCGCGATCTTCATGATCGACAAGGATATACATCCGGCCCGCACGGGCCTCGGCAATGATCTCTTCGATGGGCGCGATCGACTGGCGCAGACCAGCCTCGACCGGGCCCGGTTTCTCGAACGGAACAGTTTCAGACATCTGACCCCCGGAAATGTGCTCCCGCCAGATACCGCAGGGGCCGCGCGTTGACCAGAGCGGATGTTGCGCCACGACGCGACGCTGCGTTCGCGAATGGCAAAACGGGTCGAATCATGCCTGTCCCGGCGTAGCGGATTGGCTTTCTTCGCCAACCAATCCGCGCCCTGCCCAATGATCGTTTCCAATCTTGCGACGGTTGCACGACCCTGACGCGAAATTCTTGTGGATTTTGGGGTTTTCAAAGCACCCCCATTGACGTGCGCCCGCGTCCTTTGGCAAGGGAAGGCCCGGTTCTGTATTGTAACGAGTGAGTACACCATGTTTCTACGCACTATCCTTGTCGCCGCCGCGGCGGCAGTCGGCCTTGCCGGCACAACAGCCGGCGCCGCGACGATCTATCACGCGACCAGCCACTACGAGAATGGATCACCCGAGCATTCGGCCTGGTTCGGATCGGGCCCGCAGGGCGCGACCGGCAGCAAGTCGAACCATTTCCTGTTCGAGAATACCCTGGCCGGCGAAGACCCATTTGGCACCTTTGTCGTCACGGGCAACACCGCCACGCTGACCGGCACCGTCCGCAACGCGGCGCTGCAGGGGTTCGACGTGGTCCTGAACCTGATCGAGGTTGCCGACCCTGGCAAATACAAGACGGTCGGCGGGTCGAACCCCGATTTCTCACAGTGGAAATTCTATGATTTCACCAGCGCGCAGCTGATCTCGAAAACCGCGGGTATCGCCAGCTTCTACCTCGAGATGCGCGGTGATGGCCTGAAGGTTCAGTTCGGCGTCGGCGCCAATGACAAGGATCCGCTGAAGCTGGGCCTGTCGACGTGGTTTACCGCGCGTGAGCTGAACTGCCTGGGCGATCAGTGCCAGTCCTATCACGGTGACTTCAACATCGTGCTGGAACCCGGCGGCGGTTCGGGTGTCGTCCCGCTGCCCGCAAGTGCGCTGCTGTTGCCCGCCGCCCTGGGCATGCTGGGCGCTGCCGGTCGGGTGGCCCGCCGCCGCAAGGCCTGAGATTTTTGCGGCATCGCAAAGCACCACCTGTCTCCGTGACGGGTGGTGCCTTGCCCTTATGGGCATGGATTTGCAGCTACACCGATCCGCTTCGGCAGGTTCCCCTTCACGTTGCATTTTCCCGAGTGTTGTTTCCGAACCATCAACAAACCATCCAATTTGCCTAAAATGTTGTCCAATTGTCTCTTCCGTCCGGAATTAATTCCGCTTTATGGGATATTTACCCTGATTCCGCATTGACAGCCCGCCCCATTGCCCGGCATGGTCGCTCGGAAAAATAGTGCACTTATAACGTGTGAGGGTGACGATGTTTATGAGAACTGCGCTACTTGCAGCCGCAACAGCCATTGGGCTTTCCGGCTTGGCAGCCGAACCTGTTTCGGCAGCGTCCTATTCAGCAACCAGCTTCTACAGCAAGAAGGGCAAGCAGATCAGCTCGGCCGGGTTCTCCAAGCGCCTCAGAGGGTATCGCAACCACATGGAGGGCGCGACTGGCTTTCGCAAGAACCACTTCTCGTTCGAAAACTCCAAGGATGGCGCGGGCAACTTCACGATCAACGGCAACACGGCGACGCTGACAGGGATCCTGCGCAACGCCGATGGCCAGGGCTTCGAAGTCACGATCAACTATCAACGCACGAAGAACCCGGGCGTCTACAAGAAACGTCGCCGCACATCCACCGACGACTGGTCATTCTTCAAAATGACATCGGGGACGATGACCTCGATCGACGGCGAACTTGCCAGCTTTGATCTGTCGATGATCGGCAGCAAATGGGACGGCAAGAAACGCCGCAAGCTCGCAGCCCAGTTCGGCACCGGTGCCAACAGCAGGAACCGTGACCTGATGGGCCTGTTTACCCGCTTCCGTGCGACCGAACAAGACTGCGACAGCTCGGTCGAGAAGTGCCGAAAGTATAATGGTTCGTTCAGGCTGGTTCTCACCGAGAACGATCCGTTGGCCGCCGAGGCCGCCGGATTGATCGACGATGGCAACGTCGCTGTCGTGCCGCTGCCTGCTTCGGCCTTGCTGCTGCCTGTCGCGCTTGGCATGTTCGGCCTGGCCGGTGGCATTGCCCGACGCCGCCGCCAAGGCTGATCTTCAAGACAGTCGCCTATTGAACAGCACCCCTCGCGGGTGCTGTTTGTTCTTGCCCATGTGTCCGGGTCCGGATTTCGTTGACACCATAGGCCAAGACACGGACCCGAAAAGGCGTGAAACTCAGGGGCGCTGCCCTGCTCCTGCGGGTGATTTTTTGGTCTATTGGGTTTCGGCGCCCCGCCGGATTGGGTTAGTAACTTCCTCAGGAACGCCCGCTTCCTTGACGAAACCGGATCACCCAGGACACCACCGATGCCGACACCCGACATCCTTTCCCGCCTGATCGCCTTCGACACGGTCAGCCGGAACCCGAACATGGAGCTGATGGCCTATGTCAGGGATCTGTTGGCCGAGGCCGGTGTCGGGTCAACGCTGATCCCGAACGCCGAGGGCACCAAGGCCAATCTGCTGGCTACGATCGGCCCGTCCGATACGGGCGGGGTCATGCTGTCGGGGCATACGGATGTGGTGCCGGTCGACGGGCAGGACTGGACCAGACCCCCGTTTGAGCTGACGGTAGCCGACGGGCGCTATTACGGGCGCGGCACGACCGACATGAAAGGCTTCGTGGCCTGTGCCCTCGCCGCCGGGCTGAAAGCCGCGCAACGCCAGTTGAAATCGCCGCTGCATCTGGCGTTTTCCTATGACGAGGAAATCGGCTGTCAGGGTGTGCGGTCGATGATCGACCTGCTGCAGGACGCCCCGGTGCGCCCCGCCATGTGCATCGTCGGCGAGCCGACAAGCCTGTCCGTCGCCACCGGCCACAAGGGCAAGATCGCGCTCAGGGCGCGATGTGTCGGGCGCGAGGGGCATTCGGCGCTGGCACCGCTGGCGATGAACGCGCTGCATCTGGGCTGTGATCTGGTGCAGGTGTTGCGCGACGTGCAGGCGGAACTGCGGGACAACGGCGTTCAGGACGGCGATTATGATGTGCCCTACACGACCGTGCACGCGGCGCGCATGACCGGGGGCGTTGCGCTCAACATCGTGCCCAATCTCTGCGAGGTGGATTTCGAGATCAGGAACCTGGCGCAGGACGACCCGCAGGCAATCCTGTCCGATATCCGCACCCGCGCCGGCGCGATCGTTGCGGCGGTAAAGGATCACGCGCCCGAGGCCGCCATCGAATTCGACATCAGCTTCTCCTATCCGGGGCTGGACACCAGCCGCACGGCGGATGTTGTCAATTTCGTGCAATCCCTGACCGGCGTGAACTCGACCAACAAAGTCGCCTTCGGCACCGAGGGCGGGCTCTTCTCGCAGGAACTGGATATTCCCACCGTCATCTGCGGCCCTGGTTCCATGATGCAGGGGCACAAACCGGACGAATATGTCGAGATCAGCCAGATCGAACGCTGTGATGCGATGCTGGATGTGCTGCTGGATCGGCTGGAGGCGGGGATCTGACCAACAGGTCGGGCCGATCATGTCGGCAAGGCGGACAAAACAGATCGCACCCCCCGAAGTGATGGGCCGTACAGGCATAAAATTTGAAGATCTGGATGGAACAAGAGCTTTCCGCGCGAAAACTCCGCTCTTTCATCGTTCCGCAAATACTCCGGAGCGAAGCCCCTGACGACCCTCGCGCGCATCGTGGCTAGACCAGTGCCCGTCAAGGGTTCCGAGCGGGCATTCGTAAAACCTGTGTAACATACACTCCCACCCGATTGACCAATTGCCAATATATCAATATTTCACGATATATGGATAAGAAACAAGCACTCGACGCCTTTTCGGCACTATCGCAACCCACACGTCTCGACGCGTTCCGGCTTCTGATTCGCGCCGGCGCAGAGGGCATGAATGCCGGGGATGTCGCCACCCGGCTCGGGGTCAAACAGAACACCATGTCGGCCAATCTCACGGTCCTGACCCAGGCCGGCCTGCTGCGCAATGCGCGCGAAGGCCGCCAGATCCGCTACTTCGCCGATCTTGACGGCGTCCGCGGGCTTCTGGGGTTTCTGATGCAGGATTGCTGCGGCGGAAATCCCGATCTTTGCCAACCGCTTATCCAGGAAATCGCCCATCCCTGCTAACCCGGAGTTCCGCCCATGCCCGCCCCCCAGAAGAACGTCCTTTTCCTTTGCACCGGCAATTCCGCCCGGTCGCTGATCGCTGAATGCATCATTAACCGCGAGGGCCTTGGCAAGTTCCGCGGCTTTTCCGCCGGCTCCCAGCCCGCCGGTCAGCCCAACCCGCACGCCATCGCGCTGCTGGACAAGCTGAACTACAAGACCGACGCGCTGCGCTCAAAAAGCTGGGCGGAATTTGCCGCCCCCGACGCCCCGCAGATGGATTTCGTCTTTACGGTCTGCGACTCGGCGGCGGCCGAAACCTGCCCGATCTGGCCGGGGCAGCCGATGAGCGCCCATTGGGGCGTGCCGGACCCGGCGGCTGTCACTGGCAGCGAAGCCGAGATTGCGCTCGCCTTCGCCGAAACCCACCGGATGCTCATGAACCGCATCACGATATTCGCCAACCTGCCGCTGGCGGAGCTCGACAAGCTCAGCCTGCAGCGCGAGCTGGACGCGATCGGCCGCGCCACCAACGCACATCAGAATGCCTGACCCACGGAGTATCTTCTAATGACCGACCAATCCACGCTGGATGCCCCCGGTGGCATCGGCACGTTTGAACGCTGGTTGTCGATTTGGGTGGCCCTCGCCATCGGTGCAGGGGTCGTTTTGGGCAACCTGGCACCGGACATCTTCCAGGCGCTGGCCGATCTTCAGGTATCGTCGGTCAACCTGCCTGTCGCCCTGCTGATCTGGGCCATGGTCTATCCGATGATGGTAGGGGTCGATTTCACATCGCTCCGGCAGATCGGCGAGCGTCCCAAGGGCCTGATTATCACGGTTGTGATCAATTGGCTCGTCAAGCCGTTCACAATGGCCGCGCTTGGCGTGCTGTTCTTCGAATATGTTTTCGCGGGCCTGATCCCGGCCGATGACGCCCAATCCTATCTTGCCGGCGTGATCCTGCTGGGCGCGGCGCCCTGTACCGCGATGGTCTTCGTCTGGTCCAACCTGACACGGGGCGATGCCACCTATACACTGGTTCAGGTCAGCGTGAATGACGTGATCATGATCTTTGCCTTCGCGCCGATCGTGGCCCTGTTGCTGGGCATGACCGACATCACCGTGCCGTGGGAAACCCTGCTGCTGTCGGTTCTTCTCTATATCGTCATTCCGCTGGTCGCGGGGCTGATCACCCGGACCCGGCTGATGGCAAGGGGCGGCGAGGCCGAGGTGGAGGCGTTTCGGGACCGGATCAAGCCGATCACCATTCTGGGCCTGCTGGCAACCGTGGTTCTGCTTTTTGGCTTTCAGGGGCAGGTCATTCTGGAAACCCCGCTGGTCATCGCGCTGATCGCGGTGCCGCTGCTGCTGCAGAGCTACGGGATTTTCTTTGTTGCCTACGCCGCGGCCCGGTTGTGGAAGGTGCCGTTCAGTGTGGCGGCCCCCTGCGCGCTGATCGGGACCTCCAATTTCTTCGAACTGGCCGTTGCCGTCGCCATCAGCCTTTTCGGCCTTGGCTCAGGCGCAGCGCTGGCAACCGTTGTGGGCGTCCTGGTCGAAGTCCCCGTGATGCTGTCACTGGTGGCCTTCGCCAATCGTACCCGCCACTGGTTCCCCAACTGAGCCGGGTGCCTGACGACTCGCGGACCTGGTGCATAGCGCACGCGCCTGCGGGTCCGCCTCAGCGCCCGCGCAGCGCATCCTGCAGCACCGATTCCACCATTTCAGTCGGCACGTCCGAGGTGACAAAGGCCTGTCCGATACCGCGCGCCAGGATGAAATGCAGCGTTCCGGCCTGCACTTTCTTGTCCTGCTTCATCAGTTCGATCAACCCGCCGGCATCTGGCAAATCTCCTGGAATATCAGCCAGGTCAACCTTCATCTTCATGTCGCGCAGATGGGCACGCACCCGGCTTGGATCCTCCTGTGCGCACAGGCCCATCCGGGCAGACAATTCAAATGCCAGTGCACAGCCGATCGCCACGCCCTCGCCGTGCAACAGGCGGTCGGAATATCCCGTCGCCGCCTCCAGCGCGTGGCAGAAAGTATGACCAAGGTTCAGAAGCGCCCTGTCGCCTTGCTCTGTTTCGTCGCGCACCACGATATCGGCCTTCATCTGGACCGAACGCTTGACGATGGCGACCCGCGCGGCCATGTCGCCTGCAGCCGCGCGCGAGGCATTGCCTTCAAGCCACTGAAAGAAATCGGAATCTCCCAGTAGCCCATATTTCACGACCTCGCCGTAACCGGCCAGGTAATCACGCTCGGACAAGGTGCCCAGAACATCCGTGTCGGCCAGCACGAGGCTTGGCTGGTGGAACGCGCCGATCAGGTTCTTGCCCTGCGGGGCGTTGATCCCCGTCTTGCCGCCGACCGAGCTGTCGACCTGGGCCAGCAGGCTGGTAGGAACCTGCACAAAGCGCACGCCGCGCCGCAGTACCGCGGCGGCAAACCCGACCAGATCCCCGATCACCCCGCCGCCAAAGGCGATCACCATGTCATTCCGCTCGATCTTTTCCGCCAGCAGCCATTCGACGGCCCGTTGAAGGTGGGGCCAGGATTTGGTCGCCTCGCCGGGGGGCAAGGTCAGGACCGAGGCGGAAATGCCGGCGGCCTCCAGCCCCGCGCGCAGGGCGGTCAGATGCTGCTGCGCCACGTTGTCTTCGGTGATCACCGCCACTTTCGGCCGTGCCAGCATCGGCGCGATCAATTCCCCGACACCGGCCAGCAAACCGGGGCCAATCCGGATGTCATAAGCCCGCTCACCCAGTCCGACATGAACCGTTTCCATCATCTGATCTTCTCCAGGACATCGGGGCGCGTTTCCAGCGCCTCCAGCACGTGACCAGCCGTCGTTTCGATCGAGTATTCGGGCCGCGCCACCACGTTCAGATCCGCCAGCCGGTAAATCGGTACCCGCTGGTGGTAGATCTCGCTCAGGGTCTGCTTTGGATTGGGTGTGCGCAGCAACGGCCTGGTATTCTTGTGTTTTACCCTGTTCCACAACAACCCGAGATCGGCATTCAGCCAGACCGAAACGCCCTTGGACGACACCAGGCGCCGGTTTCGCTCGGCCAGAAACGCCCCGCCCCCCGTCGACAATATGCCGCATTCGGTTTCCAGCAATCGGTCCAGAACCTCGGTTTCGCGGTCGCGAAAGAACGCCTCGCCGTCGCGTTCGAAAATTTCCGCGATGGTCATGTTGGCGGCGGTCTCGATTGCGGCGTCGGAATCCAGAAAAGGAACATTAAGCCGCGCCGCCAGTGCCTTGCCGACCGCAGTTTTACCTGCCCCCATCATGCCCACCAGCACGACGGTTTTCTTTAATTCCCAGCCTTCTGCCGCCGCCACGCCTCGGCGCTCCCCTGCCAAAATCAACATTTTGCCCTTGAATGACGTGATCTTGCCCAAAAGGCCAGTTATAGTTTAGCAAAAGAATATCCAAAGCGGGCAGAACAACAATGATACGACTCCTTAAATGGCTGATTTATTTGGCTTGTCTGGCCTTTATCGGCCTGGTCGGCTACGCCTATATCGGCCCGTTCTTCGGGGCAGACTTCTCTCCGCCTTCCGACGAGATTCGCCAGGAAATCATCCTTGAAACCGGTTAAGTCCGCCCTTCTGGGAAGCATCATCGCGACTTCGGCATTCGCTCAGCAACAACCGCTGTCCGCGATTGACTGGCTGGACGAGCTTGTGGCCGTGCCGGTTGCCCAACCGGCCGAGCCCGGCGTGACCGACACCGCCGCCACGCCGGACGTGGATGTGATCCCGCTTGATACCGCCAGCGCGGATGCCGTGGGCCTGTTGCCCGCCAGCACCACCGGGCTGCCGGTGACGCTCTGGTCCGCCAGCGCCACTGCCGATCTGACCGATGCGCTGAACCGGATTGCGCCCGACCCGTTACCGGCACTACAGGCATTGTACTACACGCTCCTGCTGGCCGAGGCTGACGCGCCCGGCGACGCCGGCACGCAAACCCGGTTCCTGCGGGCCCGTGTCCGGTCGCTGATGTCGTTCGGCGCGGTCGACGCGGCCCGCGCGCTGCTGGAACGCGCCGGTCCGCAGACGCCGGAACTGTTTGACCAGTGGCTGGACCTGGCGCTGCTGACGGGCGACGAGGATGAGGCCTGCAAAGCGTTGCGCAGGATGCCCGCGCTCAGCCCAAGCTATGCCGCGCGTATCTACTGTACGGCCCGGACCGGCAACTGGCCCACCGCGGCGCTGATCTATGAAACCGCCGTGGGGCTGGATGCCCTGCCGGAGACGGATGCGGCGTTGCTGGGCCTCTATCTCGATCCCGAGATGATCGAGGTCATCGCCCTGCCCACCCCCCCGCGCGAGATGTCGCCACTGACCTTCCGTCTCTACGAAGCCGCCGGCAGCCCGTTTCCGACTGCCCGTCTGCCGCGGGCATTTGCCATGGCTGACCTGCGCAACACCTCCGGCTGGCGCACCGAGATCGAGGCGGCAGAACGTCTGGTTCGTACCGGCGCATTGCCCGCGAACCGGCTCTTGGGTCTGTATACCGATCGCAAGCCTGCGGCCTCGGGCGGGGTATGGGAACGGGTGCGCGCCGTACAGGCGCTGGAACGCGCGCTCAGCGACAAGGCCCCTGACGCCATCGCCAAGGCGCTGCCGCAGACGTGGAAGCTGATGCACGAGCGCGGCCTTGCCATCGCCTTCGCCCAGCTCTTTGCCGGGCCGCTGCGCAAACAGGACCTGCACGGGGACGCGCAAGAGCTGTCCTTTGCCATTAGCCTTCTGTCCGAAGATTACGAGCAGGCCGAAAACCTGCTTGACGACCCGGACAGACGGCAGGGCTTTCTCATTGGTGTGGCCAGCGGCACACCCGACATCGCCGCCGCCCGCACCGGTCACGAACAGGCCATCGCCCGCGGCTTTGCCACGGCCGCCCCCGCGCGCGATCATGAACATCTGATCCGTGCCGGCAAGATCGGCGTGGCGATCCTCGTCGCGACCAATCAGCTGGACCGGGCACGCCGGGGCAATCCACGCGACCTGGCCGGCGCGCTGAGCACGCTCAGGTCTCTGGGGCTGGAGGACACGGCACGGCGGGCCGCGCTGCAGATATTGATACTGGGAGGATCCTGATGGCCGTTGACCGGCGCTGGATCGACGCATTTCTCGAGGCTCAGGCGGCCGAAATCGGGGCCGCGCAGAACACCCTTGCCGCCTATTCCCGCGATCTGGACGATTTCTGCACATGGCTTGTCAATCGCGGCAAATCGTTGGGCTCTGCCGCCCAGGGTGATGTCGAGTCCTACCTGATCTGGTGTGACGCGCAGGGCCTGGCAAAATCGACCCGTGCGCGGCGCCTTTCGGCGATCAAGCAGCTCTACCGTTTCGCGTTCGAGGAACGCCTGCGCGATGACAATCCGGCGATCAGCATCAAGGGGCCCGGACGCGATCAGCGCCTGCCGAAAACCCTTTCCGAGGAGGAGGTGGACCGCCTGCTGGACGCCGCCCGGCAATCGGCCCGCAGCGCCCGCGACCGGACCCGCAATACCTGCCTCATGGAATTGCTCTATGCCACCGGGATGCGGGTGAGCGAGCTGGTCTCCCTGCCCGTGTCCGCCGCGCGGGGCGATCCGCGCATGTTGCTCATCCGCGGCAAGGGCGGCAAGGAGCGGATGGTGCCGCTTTCGCCGCCCGCGCGGGAAGCGCTGTCCGTATGGCTGAAGCTGCGGGACGAAGCCGACGACGCGGCCCGCGCCAAGGGCGCCGCCCCGTCGGCATTCCTGTTTCCGTCCGGCGGCAAGACAGGGCATCTGACACGGCACCGGTTCTATGCGCTGATCAAGGAATTATCCGTGTTCGCGGGCGTGTCCCCGACCAAGGTGACGCCGCATACCCTGCGTCACGCCTTTGCCACCCACCTGCTGGCGAATGGCGCGGACCTGCGCGCCATTCAGACCTTGCTGGGCCATGCGGATGTGGCCACGACCGAGATATACACGCATGTTCTGGACGAGCGCCTGAAGGATCTGGTGCTGGAACATCACCCCCTCGCCAGGGCCGGTCGACGCAGTTCCGGCGGCAAGACCTCCTCGGACGGCCAATAACCCGTGACCAGAGCGCTGTCGTAGCCTTGGGTCAAACCCTGAGCGCGCATCGTGCCTGCCGCGGCGAGGTGATCGTAGTCCAGCCGCTCGAACCGCACCGCGCCACTTTGCAGAACCGCAAAGCGCGTCGCGGGGCTGCCGTCATTGGGCGGCATCCCGATCACCCCCGCATTGATCCATTCGACCTGACCCATCCGCCGCCGGAACGCCAGCCCGCAATGGCCCGCGATCACCAGGTCGACCTGCCCGGTGATGCCCTGCAGAAGCGCCAGTTCCTCGGCAAACGCCGCCTCGGGGCTGACTGGCCAGAGGAAACGGCTGACATCCGTCACCCCGCCGTGGATCACCGCGCAGCGGCGGCCGTGATGCGTGAAGGTCACGATATCGGGCAGGCCGGCCATCCAGGTGCGATGATCGGCGCCGATGGCGGCGTTGGCATGGGTATACCAGCCTGCCGACAGCAGGTCACAGGTGCTGCCGGTTTCAAACCCGCAACCGCAATCCATCTGGTATGCGGCCAGTTGTTTTTCGCAATTCCCGGCGACCACCGCACAGCCCAGGCTGCGGATTTCTGCCGCCGTTTCGGCAGGTTCGCCGCAATAGGCCACCAGGTCGCCGGTGCAGATCATGTGATCCGGCCGGATCGACAATTCATGCGCCCGCTGCCTCACCGCCCGCGTCGCCGGCAGATTCGAATAGGGCCCGCCAAACAGCAGTACCGGTCCGTCCAATTCCCCCAAATCCTGCACCTGCATGACCGATGATCCCTTGATTGCCGCGCCCACGCGCCCCATAAGCACATTGGATAAAAGGACAAAGGCGGCAATGGAAGCTTCTTCAACCGTGATCGACGGTGCGTTCTGGATCACATCTGCGGCAATTCTGCTGCTGCTGATACTCTCGGCCTATTTCTCGGGCAGCGAGACGGCCCTGACGGCGGCCTCGCGCGGCAAGCTGCGCGCGCAGGCCGAAAAGGGCTCGAAAGGGGCGGAACAGGCGCTGAAGATCACCGAAGACAACGAAACGCTGATCGGGTCTGTTCTGCTGGGCAACAACCTGGTGAACATTCTGGCCGCATCGCTGGCGACGGCCATGTTCACCCGGCTGTTCGGCGAAAGCGGCGTGGCGCTGGCGACGCTGGTCATGACCCTGCTGGTGCTGATCTTTGCCGAGGTACTGCCCAAGACCTACGCCATCACCAATGCCGAGACCGCAGCGGCCCGCACTGCACCGATCATCGTCTATGTCATCAGAATCTTCTCACCGGTGGTGACGCTGGTGCGCGCCATGGTGCGCGGGGTTCTGAGCCTTTTCGGGGTCAAGACCGACCCGGACAGCCACATTCTGGCGGTGCGCGAAGAGATTGCCGGTGCGCTCTATCTGGGTCATTCCGAGGGCGTTGTCGAAAAGGAAGACCGCGACCGTATCCTTGGGGCGCTTGATCTGGGTGAGCGCGCGGTCGAGGAAATCATGCTGCATCGTTCGCAGATCGAGATGATCGACGCCGAGACCGAGCCGGAGGCGATCCTGCGGCAATGCCTGAAAAGCAACCACACGCGGCTGCCGGTCTATCGCAACGATCCCGACAACATCATCGGCGTGGTCCATGCCAAGGATCTGCTGCGCGCGATGCACAAGCTGGTGACGGCGCCGAATGCCTCGTTGAGTTCACTCGACGATTTCGATGTCTGCAGCGTCGCCCGCAAACCCTATTTCGTGCCCGAAACCACGACGCTGGACGAACAGATGCGCCAGTTCCTGCGGATGCGCAGCCATTTCGCCCTGGTCGTGGATGAATACGGCACGCTGGAAGGGTTGATAACGCTCGAGGACATCCTTGAGGAGATCGTAGGCGAGATCACCGATGAATTCGACGATGACGAGGAACTGCCGGTAGAGCAGACCACCGACAATCACTTTCTGGTCGACGGTGCGATGACAATCCGCGACCTGAACCGCGCGACCGATTGGACCCTGCCGGACGAAGAGGCCAACACCATCGCCGGGCTTGTGATCCACGAGGCGCAGATCATCCCGGTTGTCGGCCAGGTATTCAGTTTTCATGGCTTCCGGTTCGAAGTGCTGGAGGTCAAGGATAACCGCATTACCCGGCTCAAGATCCGCCCGCTCTAACCGGTCCTGTGGGGCTGATCGCCGGAGACCTCACGCCGATTTATCCTCCGTTAACCGGACTGATGATAGGGTCGCGCCGTGTTGTCGCGATTTGCGGTGGCGCGTGAACCTGATCCTTAGCAGCAGAGTTGGATGATGCTCGATCGCCGGAAACCCGCCTCCGAAATCACCCCCGCCTACGAGGATGGCGGAATCTTCAAGAATGAACTTGTGCAACTGATGGTGGAACTGGTCCCGCTGACCGCCAAGAACTCGCGCAACGATCTGATCGTCAAGGGTTTCGTGGACGGCAACAGCGCGATCGAAGTGGTGTTTCCCGGGCGCCGGAAGGTCCAGGCGAAACCGGTCGTCGCGCTGCTTCAGGCCAAGCTGACCCATGCCCGCAAGGTGGCAGCCAGAACCGGCGCAAGGGTGGATGTAGACACGCTGCGCTATCCGGCCCGGATCGAGGGATCGTGGCGGCCGCGGTTCAAACGGGACGATAACGGCTGGGAAACCCGCCAGTTTCAGCTTTTCGCCGCGCGGTGGATCCTCAAGGATCTGAACGGCAAGGCCATTACCTTCGGGGAAATGAAGGTCAGGGAATGACCCCTAGCGGGCAGGTTTCATGATCAAGAAAATGACGCGCCCGTTACCGGCGCGTCTTTTCTGAATGACCGCGAAATCATGTGCCAGGTTCGTGACCGCCGGGGCCGAACAGCGCAACCTTCGTGCGGCATCTTCAGCGCGGCAGGTGCCGGTCCGTCCGGATGCATACAGCCATCAGCCGTGAATAGCAGCGCACCGGGCGGTCATACGTTGGCGGTACCGGATTTGCCACCGATGGCCCGGTCAAGGCTCCACGGTCCGCCGCCGGCGGCAGCGATGTAGAGGAAAACGAAGCAGTAGAGCGCGGCAAGCTCACCCCCGTTCAGGATCGGGAAGAAACCCTTGGGCGCATGTGCGATGAAATAGGCCGCGGCCGTCATCCCCGACAGCACAAAGGCGACCGGCCGCGTGAAGAGCCCGACCAGCAACAACGCGCCGCCGACCAGTTCGATGAGCCCGGCAACACCGCTCATCGAGCCGATGGCGGCGTCATTCATCGGACCGACGGGAAAATTGAGATGCTTCGTCGTGCCGTGCTGCAGCACGAGGGCGGCCGACATTATGCGCAGCACGGAAAGTAGCTGAGGACGCCACGGGTCGAGGAAGGTCATGCGATTCTCCTTTGTCGTCACGCAGGATGGTCAGGGCGCTGTGCCGGTATCCGCCGGCTGTGCCCAACGGAATCCTTACACGGGCGGGCGGCCACGGCAAGACGCGGATCACTGACCGTTGCCGCGCCGGGCTGCCGGGCCCGGCGCCTTTGCTCAGGCGCGAAGCTTTTCCCCCTTGGGGTCAAAGGGCGGCTCGTGCAGGATACGCGCCTTGTGCGGCCGGCCCAGCACCATCACCTCGACCTCGTCGCCCGGCGCGGCCTCGCCGGTGCGCACATAGCCAAGCGCCAGGCTCATGCCGACGGTATAGCCATAGGTGCCCGAGGTGACGCGACCAATGCCCTTGCCGTTTCTGAAGATCGGCTCGCCCCCGGTCGCATCGGCGTTTGAGGCATTCACCGCCTCTTCGTCGATATGGATCAGCACCAGGTTCTCACGGGTGGGTTTGGCCAGCGCCTTTTCCGCAGCCGCCTTGTTGAGGAAGGCCTTGTCCATCTTGCAGAGCATGTCCAGCCCGACCTCATGCGGGTAATATTCTGGCGAATATTCCCGGCTCCACGAGCCATAGCCCTTCTCGACCCGCATCGACATCAGCGCCCGCGCACCCACCGGCCCGGCGCCAAGTTCCTTGCCGGCTTCAAGCAGCGCCTCGTAGAGCCGTTTCTGATCCTCGGTGGCGCAGTGCAGCTCCCAGCCCAGATCGCCGGTGAAGGAAACCCGCAGAGCCAGGCACTTGACCCCTGCCAGCTCGATCTGCTGCGAGCGCATGAAGGGGAAATCCTCGGTCGCAAGCGACGCATTGGTCAGCCGCTGCAGCAATTCGCGCGATTTCGGCCCGGCCACGTTGAAGCCGCACATCGCCTCGGTATGCGACTCGAACGTCGTGCCTTCTGGCAGCGGCACCGAGTCGAAGAACCGCTTGTGATAGCGCTCGGCCATGCCCGAGCTGACGATCCAGAATTCGTCCTCGGCCACGCGGGTCACGGTGGCGTCGCCCGCGATCCCGCCACGCACGCCAATCAGCGGCGTCAGGCAGGAACGGCCGATGGATTTCGGCATGTTGTTGGCAAAGACAGCGTTCAGCCAGTCCGCCGCCCCCGGTCCCTTGCAGCGGTATTTGGCAAAGTTCGAGATGTCGATGATCCCCGCCCGGTCGCGCAGCATCCGGCACTCGTCCCCGACAGGCCCCCACCAGTTCTGGCGGGTGAAACCGTTGGTGTCCTTTGCGCCCTTCTGGCCTGCGAACCATTGCGGATGCTCCCAGCCGTAGTTGAGGCCGAAGACCGCGCCCATCTCCTTCTGCAAATCGTAGACCGGACGGGTGCGCAGCGGGCGGCCCGCGGCGCGTTCCTCGTTCGGGTAATGGATGGCGAAACGGTGGGCATATTGATCCTGCACCTTGGCCTTGACGAAATTCTTGTCATTGGCCCAAAGGCCGAACCGGGCGATGTCCCAGGGGAACATGTCATATTCCATCTCGCCCGTGGTCAGCCATTGCGCCACCATCAGGCCCATGCCCGCCGACTGGCTGAAGCCGGGGATAATGCCGCCGCAGACAAAGTAATTCTTCAGCTCCGGCACCGGACCGAGGATCACGTTGCTGTCGGGCGACCAGATCATCGGTCCGTTGATGACGCGCTTTATCCCCGCCTCGGCCGCCACCGGCACCCGGTCCATCGCCCGCATGACGTTGTCCATGATCCGGTCCAGATCATCGGCAAAGAGATCATGGGCGAAATCCAGCGGCGTGCCGTTCTCGGCCCAGAATTTCATGTCCTGCTCATAGGCGCCGATCAGCAGGCCCTTGCCCTCCTGGCGCAGGTAGTATTCGCCGTCGCGGTCCGCGACCGACGGCAGGCGTCGGTCCATCGCGTCGATTTCGGCGATGGTTTCGGTCACGAAATACTGGTGTTCTGTGGGCTGCAGCGGCAGTTCGATCCCCGCCAGCGCCGCCACCTCGCGGCCCCAGAGGCCGCTTGCGTTTATCACCCATTCAGTTTCGATATTGCCCTTGGGGGTTTCGACCGTCCAGGTGCCGTCGGGCTTCTGCGTGGTCCCGATGACGGGGGTGAACCGGTAGATCTCGGCCCCGCGCTGGCGCGCGCCCACCGCATAGGCATTGGTCACGCCCGAGGGGTCCACGTTGCCGCCATCAGGCTCCCACATGATGCAGCGGATCCCGTCGAAATTGACCAGCGGATGCAACTCTTCGGCCTTGTCACGGCTGATCTCGGAGAAGTTCATGTTATAGAGCTTGGCCTTGGCGGCCTGCAGTTTCAGCTGATGTTCGCGCGCCTCGGTCTGCGCGAGGTAGAGCGAGCCGGGCTGGAAGACGCCGCAGGACTGACCGGTTTCCTCCTCCAGCGCGTTATAGAGCGTCATCGTGTAGTGCTGGAGGCGGGAAATGTTGGCGCTGTCATGCAGCCCGTGGATATTGGCCGCCGCGTGCCAGGTGGAGCCGGATGTCAGCTCGTCCCGCTCCAGCAGAACGACATCTGTCCAGCCCAGCTTGGTGAGGTGATAGAGGATCGAGCAGCCGATGACGCCGCCGCCGATAACGACTGCCTGTGCATGGGTTTTCATGGTTCATCCCTTGTTGTCCATCGGGCCAGAGTGCCGATTCTGCGACCCGGCCGGTTGCCCTTTCGCGACAAACTTAGCCATCACGCCGCAAAATCGGTTAAGGAATGCGTCAGGTTCTGTCGGATTTCGGTCACGAGGTACAAAATTGGTGGTTTTGGTACACATCTGGACTTCTCAGATTATGCGCGCACCCACATACGACGCGGCTTGTCGTTTTCTGGCGGGCCGATATTGTGTCAGCGGGCGAGGCTGTCGAAAACTGGGGGAGAGGTCTCATGCAAACCACGGCAAGAGTGGCGGTGATCGGTGGCGGGGTTGTCGGGTGTAGTGTTCTCTATCACCTGACCAAGCTGGGCTGGTCCGACGTGATGCTGATCGAACGGTCCGAGCTGACCAGCGGCAGCACCTGGCATGCGGCGGGCGGGTTTCATACGCTGAACGGCGATACCAACATGGCCGCACTGCAGGGCTATACGATCCGGCTTTACAAGGAGCTGGAAGAGATCACCGGCATGTCCTGCGGCCTGCATCATGTGGGCGGGGTGACGCTGGCCGATAACAGGGACCGCTTCGACATGCTGCTCGCCGAGCGGGCCAAGCATCGCTACATGGGGCTGGAGACCGAGATCGTGGGCCCCGAGGAAATTCGCAAGATCGCCCCGATCACCAATACCGACGGCATCCTGGGCGCGCTTTACGACCCGCTGGATGGCCATCTGGACCCGTCGGGCACCACCCATGCCTATGCCAAGGCGGCGCGCATGGGCGGCGCAACGATCGAAACCCAGTGCAAGGTGATCGAGACCAACCCGCGTGAGGATGGCACCTGGGACGTTGTGACCGAAAAGGGCACCATCCATGCCGAGCACGTGGTCAATGCCGGCGGCCTCTGGGCGCGCGAGGTGGGGGCGATGGCCGGGGTCTACCTGCCGCTGCACCCGATGGAGCATCAATATATCGTCACCGATGACATCGCCGAGATCTATGAGCGTAACGAAGAACACCCGCATGTGATGGATCCGGCGGGCGAAAGCTATCTGCGCCAGGAAGGCCGCGGCCTGTGCATCGGGTTCTACGAACAACCCTGCAAACCCTGGGCCGTCGATGGCACGCCGTGGGATTTCGGGCATGAGCTGTTGCCCGATGATCTGGACAAGATCGAAGACAGTATCGAGTTTGCCTACAGGCGGTTTCCGGTGCTAGAGGCCGCGGGCGTGAAATCGGTGATCCACGGCCCCTTCACCTTTGCCCCCGATGGCAACCCGCTGGTAGGCCCCGTGCCGGGGATGCGCAATTATTGGTCGGCCTGCGGGGTGATGGCCGGGTTCAGCCAGGGCGGCGGCGTGGGCCTGATGCTGGCGCAATGGATGGTCGAGGGCGAATGCGAGCGCGACGTGACGGCGATGGACGTGGCGCGCTATGGCGATTGGATCACGCCCGGCTACACCCGTCCCAAGGTGATCGAAAACTACCAGAAGCGTTTTTCCGTCGCCTATCCCAACGAGGAACTTCCCGCCGCCCGGCCCTTCCTTCAGACGCCGATGTACGACGTGTTCGACCGCATGGGCGCGGTCTGGGGGCATCAATACGGGCTCGAGGTGGTCAACTATTTTGCCGAAGGCGATGAGCCACGGTTTGAAACCCCCTCCTTCCGCCGTTCGAACGCGTTCGAGGCCACGGCGCGCGAGGTCAAGGCCGTGCGCGAGGCGGTGGGCATCAACGAGGTGCATAATTTCGGCAAATACCTGGTGACGGGCAAGAACGCCCGCATCTGGCTGGACCGGATCATGGCGGGGCGCCTGCCCAAGCCCGGGCGGATCAGCCTGTCGCCGATGCTCAGCCACAAGGGCCGGCTGATCGGCGATTTCGCGATCTCCTGCCTCTCGAACGAGGCGTTCCAGCTGACCGCCTCTTACGGCGCACAGGCCAATCACATGCGCTGGTTCGAGGCGAACGAGGTCAAGGGCGTGATCGTCGAGAACATCAGCGACCGGCTGAACGGGTTCCAGATCGCCGGCCCCAAGGCGCGCGCGGTACTGGCGGCCTGCACCCGCTCCGACATCGGCGACATGCGGTTCATGGATCTGCGCCACATCACCGTCGGCATGGTCGAATGCCTGGTGCAGCGGGTCAGCTATACCGGCGATCTGGGGTACGAGATCTATTGTGATCCGATGGCGCAGCGTGCGTTGTGGCACGCGCTCTGGACCGAAGGCCAGAACCACGGGATGCGCCCCTTCGGGATGCGGGCGATGATGTCGCTCAGGCTCGACAAGTTCTTCGGCTCCTGGCTCAACGAGTTTTCCCCGGACTACATGCCGGGCGAAACCGGCATGGACAGGTTCACCAGTTTCGACAAGCCGATGGATTTCATCGGACGCGAAGCCGCCGAAGCGGAACGCGACGCCGGGGCCGCGCGCAAGCTCTGCGCCTTCGAGGTCGAGGCCATCGACGCGGATGTCGCGGCCTATGAACCGATCTGGATCGACGGCAAAGTTCAGGGCTTCTGCACCTCGGGCGGCTATTCGCATTATGCGGGCAAGTCGATTGCCCTTGGCCTGATCCCCACGGCACAGGCGCAGGACGGGCTGGAGGTGCAGATCGAAATCCTGGGCGAGATGTGCCCTGCCCGGCTGATCACCACCCCGCTATTCGATGCCGACGGCGCACGGATGCGCGGCTGATGCTGATCCTGATCCCCGCGGCCGGTGCCTCTTCGCGGATGCGCGGGCGCGACAAACTGCTGGAGTTGGTGGACAAACACCCGCTGCTGGCACGCCAGATCGGCATCGCCTTGCAGACCCCGGCAACCGTTCTTGTGACCTTACCACCGGACGCGCGCGACCGTACCGCGATTGTCGAGGGGATCGTCGATGACAGGCTGGAAGCCCTGATCGTCGACGATGCGGAGGAAGGGCTTGCCGCTTCGCTCAGGGCGGCGGTGCGCTTTGCCGCGAAACAGGAACATGACCCGGAGGCGCTGATGATCCTCTTGGCCGACATGCCGGAAATCGAGGCTGCGGACCTGCACAGGCTGATGCAGGCCTTTGACGGCAAGACCGTGGTGCGGGCAACCGATGCCGATGGCCGGGTCGGGCATCCGGTGATTATTCCGCCACGCCTGTTCCCGGACCTTGACGGGCTAAGCGGCGATCAGGGCGCGCGGCGGGCGCTGGACGGCGAGCATATCATCACCGTCCCGCTTGCGGGCCATCGCGCCACGACTGATCTGGACACGCCCGAGGACTGGGCCGCCTGGCGCCGGAAAACCGGGCGATAAGCCTCTTATCCTTGCAATAAACGAAACAACCCCGGCATCGCGCCGGGGTTGTCTGCTGCGAAACCGGATTGGCCCCCAGACCGGTTCCAATGGTTGATCGGCATTTGGATCAACCAGCTGCATTTCACTTTCGGCATCACTTGACCAGCAATCGCGCCTCGTGCCGTTTCAGCGACTTGCGCGCCGCCTGGTAGGCCTGCAGGCCCTTGTGATCGCGCAGTTCCGGGAACAGATCGAAAATCTCGTCGCGCTGTGCGTCGCCCATCCCGTCAAGCACCTGGTCGCCCGGCTGAAAGCTCTCGGTCCAGGAGCCGTTCGACAGCACCACCTCGTGCTGATCGAACATGAAATGGATATAGGTCGTGCCGGGAATCTCGACCTCGTGCACCCCGTCCAGTCCGGTCAGGTGCTTGGCCGCCGCCAGCACTTCGCGTTCCTCAAAATAAAGCGCGGTCTTGTCGTTGTTGACCAGGATCCGGTGCTGCGGGCTGACCAGCAGGTCATTTTCCGGCAGGTCATGGCCCAGCGATCCGGCGCGGATCAGGATGGGCCTCAGATGCGGGGCCTGGCGCAGTTCGGCGGCATTCAGGCTGCGCTTGCCGATCCAGCGGATCTGTTGCAGGCCGTTATCGCGGGTGATGATCCGGTCGCCCACTTTCAGATCCTCGACCCGGCGTTCGCCCCGCGGCGTGGCGATCACGCAGCCCGGCGTGAAACACGGGATGACATTTTCGATATTGGCGAATTGCATCGATCCGGTGACATTACCGTCGGCGTCGGTGAATTCGACAAACCCGTCCTCCTGATCGGCCGAGGTATAGGTGATGGTCAGCCCGCCGCCCGGATTTTCGGCCTCGGCCGCACCGCTCAGATCAAGCGTGTCAAAATCGTCACCGCTCTCGTTGCCGTCCACCACATCGCCGTCGGTGATGCCGGTGAAGGTATCCCGGTCGGCCCCGCCCAACAGGTCATCACCGCCAAGACCGCCGGTGATCGTGTCATCGCCATCGCCGCCGATAACCGTGTCGTCACCCGCGCCGCCGTCAAGTTCGTCGGCGCCGGCACCGCCCACGATCAGATCGTCGCCAGACCCGCCATCGACCTCGTCGCTGCCCTCGCCCGACAGCACGGTATCGTCGCCCGCACCGGCGATCACGATGTCATCATTGGGCCCTTCGCCCGGCAGGATTTCATCCAGCGCATCAATGCGGTCGCCGTCGGGATCGCCGGTATAGGCGATGTCGATCAGATCGCTGCCGGAGGTCCCCTCGACAATGCCGTCGCGCATGTCGTCGTCAACCGTGACCGTCACGGTGGCGGTATCCGTGCCGCCCTGCCCGTCGCTGACCGTGTAGCTGAACGTGTCGGTACCGGAAAAGCCGTTATTGGGGGAATAGGTGATCGTGCCGTCGGCATTGACCGAGGTGGTGCCGTTGCTGCCATCGGTGGCCTCGGTCACGCTCAGCGGATCGCCATCTACATCATCGTCATTGTCGAGAACGTCGATCACCACATCCGCCTGGAACCCGGTACCGGCAGCATCGTCGGCGGCAACCGGATCATCGTTCACCGCGGTCACCGTGACCGTGACCGTCGCACTATCCGTGCCGCCATTTCCGTCGCTGATCGTATAGGTGAACGTGTCCTCGCCGTTGAAATCCGGGTCCGGCGTATAGGTGATGGTGCCGTCGGGGTTGATCTCGGTGATGCCGTGGGCGCCGTCGGTCGCCTCGGTCACGCTCAGCGGATCGCCGTCGGGATCTTCGTCATTGTCCAGCACCGCGATGACGATATCGGTATCCTCATCGCCGCTTGCGCTGTCGTCGGCCGCCTCCGGTGCGCCGCCGCCCAGGATTTCGGTGTCATAGATCGCGACATAGTCAATCGACCCGTCAAAGTGATTTCCGTATTTCCCGTCATCAACCTCGCGCGCGCCGAAGGTCCAGCTTTCGTCGTCATTGTCGGTGACGGCCATCGTCAGCCCCGGATTGGCCGCCGTGACCGTCGCGTCGGTCGCCTGGGTCAGGTTCTCAACTTCCAGCGTCAGGCCGTTATCGGGGGACCATGAATAAGTCGCCTTGATCGTGTCGCCCTCGTCGAAGAAGCCCGGGCCGGTCGTCAGGTGCGCGTCATGGCCGTTGTCGCAATGCCAGACCTGGACCGCGCCATCCTTGGTCACGCTGATCTCGAACCAGCCTTCCTTGCTGGCATCGGCCTGTTCGCCGCGGTTGACGATCGTGTCGGGCGACGATCCGATATGGTTGTCCTGGGTGAATTCGACCGCGATTGTCCCCTCGGCCAGGTCAAACGGCGCATCGTTGCCGCCGTTCACCTCGAACCGGCCGCAGCCGCCGGTATGCAGCATCCCGCCCGAGATCGTGGCGTCGCCCTCAAGATGGCCGTTCTGAGCGATGCCATCGGCAAGGCCGGTATCGTCTTTGGGGCCGCTTTTCAGAAAATCCCACAGGCCAATCAGATTGGAGGCGTAAGGGCCATCGAAATTACTCGACATCATCTTCTCCTACCCTGCGACCGGCCGGTGCCGAATGACCAGGCCACAGAAACCATTTACCTGTACCGTTCCCGGCACATGCCGGGTCGGATTACCTGCGCAAACCTCGGTTGCCGGTTGGGAGGTGATCCATCGCCTGACGATGGAACGGTTCGCGACATAACCCCGTCGCACCCATACGCGCCCACGGCATTGCCACAGCGACAACGACGTTCGCAACCCATCCGCATCTTTGGTAATGCGCTTTTGTGCGGTCGCCCCCGTGACCTACAATCTTCGCCCCCCAGTTGGGCCATTCAGTTGTAGCAAATAGATGGGTTCAACAAAGCGAAAATTGTCGAAACTTTGGCAGCGACGCGGCGCGACGAACGAAATGCCTTGGCAAATTCGGACACCAGTTCACAACCCTAAGATTATCCGTGCAACTGCCTCTTGTCGTGGCATGTTCCGAAACAAGCGATTCTGCCGGAAGTTCCCGACGTTTTTCAATCACAGGTGTAACTTCGCCCTCTGCCGCCGACCCCGCCACCAGGGCCGCCGAGGCACGAACACTTTTTCGCCACAATGCCAACAGGGTCATGCGCGGTTCCGATCCAATGGGTAGGAGAGCCGCTGACCATTTCCGATATGGAAACAAAGCCGAATTCGAACACGAATCGCTGCATCAACACGGTTGCGAAAGGCTGGTACCCAAGGCCGGACTCGAACCGGCACGCCCGCAAAGGCGGGGGATTTTGAATCCCCTGCGTCTACCATTCCGCCACTTGGGCACTGAGGTAGCTCTACCCAAGTGCATGGGCGGCGTCCAGTGCCCGCAGGCGGTTTTTTGGGCCCGTGCGCCATGCGCCGGGGCTTGACCCGCCCTGCCCCCCATGCTCTGAGGCGCCATGGCCCCAACGAACGACCACCACCCATGATCCGCGCTCTTTACGACTGGACCCTGCGCATGGCCGACCACCCGCGCGCGCTGTGGGTACTGGCATTCGTGGCCTTCATCGAAAGTTCGGTGTTTCCGATTCCGCCGGATGTGCTGATGATCCCGATGATCCTGGCGCGGCCAAACCGCGCCTGGCTGATCGCCGCGGTGGCAATGATCGCCTCGGTGGTTGGCGGGTTGCTGGGATATGCCATCGGCGCGCTGGCCTATGAGCAGGTCGGCCAGCCCATACTTGAAACCCTCGGCAAATCCGAGGCGATGGGCGAGTTCAATACCCGATTCAACGATTTCGGTTTCTGGGCCGTGCTGACCGCCGGGATCACGCCGTTTCCCTACAAGGTCATCACCATCATGTCCGGCTGGACCGGGATGCCGCTGTCGACCTTCATCATCACCTCGCTCATTGCCCGTGGCTTGCGGTTTTTCCTCGTGGCGGGGCTGTTGTGGAAATTCGGCTCGCCCATTCGTGAATTCATCGAGAGACGTCTGGGCTTGATGACTGTCCTGTTTGTGGTTTTGCTGTTCGGCGGGTTCTATCTTGTGAGGTATGTGTGATCATGACGGCGGAACGCAGATGGATCATCCTGGCCGCGGGCGGATCGGCATTTCTGTTGCTGGGCGCGCTGGCGTTTCAGCACCTGGGCGGATTGCCGCCCTGCAAGCTCTGCATCTGGCAGCGTTGGCCACATGTGATCGCCATCGGTATCGGCCTGCTGGCCCTGGCGCTGCCGGGGCGCGGGCTGCCGCTGTTGGGTGCGGTGGCCGCGTTCGCCACCGGTGCCATCGGCATCTACCATACCGGGGTCGAGCGCGGCTGGTGGGAAGGCCCGGCATCGTGCTCGTCGTCGGGGGTTTCGGGGCTAACGGCGGAAGAGCTTTTTGAACAGGTCATGTCCGCGCCGCTGGTGCGCTGCGACGAAGTTCCGTGGGAGCTTCTGAGCCTGTCGATGGCCAACTGGAACGCGATTATCGCTTTTGTGCTGATGCTGTTCTGGGTGAAAGCCACATTTACATCGGCCGAGGCCTAGGTAAGCCCGGGGCGCGCGATGGGCCGGTCTGAGCCCTTTGCAGCGCCCCGCACAGTTAACGCCGGAACCGTTTTCTGCGAAGAAAACGGGTAGGAAAATTGAAATTTTCCGATACGGAATTTTCGAAAATTCCGTTTCTGTCAATGCCAATTGAGTTCGCAAGAGCGACCGACGCTGCACGCGGCACCGATCATCTTGATCGCACAAGCCACCAGGTGCGCCGATGGGTATGTCAGGCCGAGGATTTGCGCGTGCTCAGCAGCAGGTTGGTCTCGGAATGGGCGATGCCATCCATCCGCCGGATATGGGCCAGCGTATTGTCCAGCTCTTCCAGCGTTCCGGTACCGATTTCGATGATGACATCCCACCGGCCATTGGTGGTATGGATGGCGCGCACCGTGCTCATGCCCGACAACTGGCGCAGGATCCGTTGCGTACCGCGCCCCTCGATCGCCAGCATCATCAGCCCGCGCACCGGGTCGCGGGCCACGTCGCCCTTCAGCACGACGGTGAACCCCACGATCTCGCCGGCATTGCGCAACCGTTCGATCCGGCCGCGCACGGTGGTCCGCGACACGCCCAGCGACGCCGCCAGATCCGAAAGTGACGCGCGGGCGTCGTGACGCAAGGCCGAGATCAATCGACGATCGGTTTCGTCCACTTCGAAACTTTCCATTTCCGTTTTGTCAAATCATGGCACGATTAGTGCAAAATGAGGGGTTAAATTCAACCCGTTTCGGCAGAATCATGATGCCGACAGCGATATTGAGGCCAAGATGACCCAAAAAACATGTATTCTGATCGGCGCACCGGTGGATAGCGGCAAGGCACGCCAGGGCTGCCTGATGGGGCCGGATGCCTATCGCGTGGCCGGCATCGCCGAGGCGCTCGCGGATCTGGGGCACAGCGTGATCGACATGGGCAACCTTGCGCCGGCTAAGGTCGAGCCCCCCAACGGCGCCCCGAAGCACCTGGTAAAACCCGCCGAGACCATCGGCTGGACCGTGACCCTGCGCGATGCGGCCCAGGATGCGATGAAGAACGGCTTGCCGATCTTTCTGGGCGGCGATCACAGCCTGTCGCTGGGTTCAGTCACCGGCGTTGCCAATCACGCGGCCAGCACCGGCCGGCCGCAATTCGTGCTGTGGCTGGATGCGCATAGTGACTATCACACCCCCCATTCCACCGCGTCAGGCAACCTGCATGGCACGCCGGTTGGCTATCTGGCGGGGCTTGCCGGGTTCGACGGCTTCCCCAAGGTCAAGAACCCCGTTCCGCAGGAACAGATCTGCCTGCTGGGCCTGCGATCCGTTGACGGGCCCGAGCGCGAGATGCTGCAGGCCACGAAGATCCACTGTCACGACATGCGCGCGATCGACGAATCCGGCATTGCCAAACCTTTGAATGCCTTCCTCGAGCTTGTGACCAGGGCGGGGGGCGATCTGCACGTATCCCTGGATGTCGATTTCCTCGACCCGTCCTTCGCGCCCGCCGTCGGCACCACCGTCCCGGGCGGCGCCACCATGCGCGAGGCGCATCTGGCGATGGAAATCATCTGTGACAGCGGGCTGATGACCTCGCTTGACCTGGTGGAGCTCAACCCGTTCCTGGATGAACGTGGCCGCACCGCACAGGTGATGGTCGATCTGGCGGCCTCGGCCCTGGGCCGTCGTGTCTTCGACCGGCCGACGCGGGCCTATACATGAGCGTTCAGGCGCCCTCCAGCGTGGTGATGATCCGGCCCAGCCGGTTCCATCCCAACCCCGAGACAGCGGCTGACAACGTATTCCAGTCCATGCCCGATCTGGCCACCGAGGAGATCGCGGCACGCGCACAAAGCGAATTCGACGGGGCCGTGTCGCGCCTGCGCGACGCGGGGGTGATGGTGCATGTGTTTCAGGACGAACGCGATGACACGCCGGATTCGATCTTTCCCAACAACTGGTTTTCCACCCATTCCGGCGGCCATGTGGCGCTGTACCCGATGTATGCCGAAAGCCGGCGGCGAGAGCGGCGCTGGGACGTGATCGAGATGCTCAAGCACAATTACCGCGTTGCCGAAGTTACCGATTATTCCGGGCTGGAGCCGGACGGGTTGTCGCTGGAAGGGACCGGCGCGATGGTGCTGGACCATATCGGGCGGCTGGCCTTCGTGGCGCGCTCTCACCGGGCGGACCCGATCCTGCTCGAGAGGTTCTGCACCCGCTTCGGCTATGAACCCATCGTGTTCGATGCGGTCGATGCCGGTGGCACACCGGTCTATCACACCAATGTGCTGATGGCGATCGGCACCGAGGTCGCAATGGTAGGCCTTGACATGGTGCCCGATGACGAGCGCCGCACCACGATCCGCGAGCGGCTCGAGGAAACCCGGCGGCAGGTGATCCCCCTCAGCCACCACCAGATCGCCGAATTCGCCGGCAACGCCATCGAGCTGGAAACGCCCGTCGGGCTGATCCTGGCGCTCTCGGCGCGGGCGGTGGCGGCGCTGGACCCCCGCCAGATCGCCATCCTGGAAAAATCCCTGCGGCTGGTGCCACTGGACCTGCCGACAATCGAAAGCGCCGGCGGCTCCGCCCGCTGCATGATCGCGGGCCTGCACCTGGCCCGCCGCCCCCCATCGAAGGAACACTGACATGACCAATCTTTCCCCTTCCGACAAGGCGCTGGTGCCCTTCGTTTCCGTCGACAACATGATGAAGCTCGTGCATCACATCGGTGTCGAAACCATGCTGAAGGAGCTGGCGGAATACATCGAAGCCGATTTCAGACGTTGGGAACTGTTCGACAAGACCCCGCGCGTCGCCAGCCATTCCGATGTGGGCGTGATCGAGCTGATGCCGACATCGGATGGCGAGGCCTATGGTTTCAAATACGTGAACGGCCACCCGAAGAACATGAAGGAAGGCCTGCAAACCGTGACAGCCTTTGGGCTTTTGGCCGATGTGCATACGGGCTACCCGGTGCTGCTGACCGAGATGACCGTGCTGACCGCGCTGCGCACGGCGGCGACCTCGGCCATGGTGGCGAAATACCTGGCGCCCAAGGGGGCCAGGACGATGGCGATGATCGGCAACGGCGCGCAATCCGAGTTCCAGAGCCTTGCGATGAAGGCGATCTGCGGTGTCGATACCGTGCGCCTTTACGATGTCGACCCTGCCGCCACCGAAAAGGCCGCGCGCAACCTCCAGGGCTGGGGCATGAACGTGGTGGCCTGCCAGACCGCCGAGGACAGCATGGAAGGCGCCCAGATCATCACCACCTGCACCGCCGACAAGCAATATGCCACGATCCTGACCGACAACATGGTCGGGTCCGGGGTGCATATCAACGCCATCGGCGGCGACTGCCCGGGCAAGACCGAACTGCACAAGGATATCCTGACCCGTTCGGACGTGTTCGTGGAATACCCGCCGCAGACCCGGATCGAGGGCGAGATACAGCAGATGGCGGATGATTTCCCGGTGACCGAGATGTGGGAGGTCATAAACGGCACCGCCCAGGGGCGGACCAGCGACCGCCAGATCACGCTGTTCGATTCGGTCGGTTTCGCGATCGAGGATTTCAGCGCCCTGCGTTTCGTCCGTGACCGGATCAGGGACACCGGGCTTTTCATCGAACTGGATCTGCTGGCTGACCCGGATGATCCGCGCGACCTCTTTGGCATGGTTCAGCGCGCCGCCGGCTGATATTTATTCCCCCCGGATCCGCTATTTTGGGGAACGGTGGACCCGGGGGGAACGTAACAGCTGGGCTCAGCTGTCACTGGGGGTCGGAACCAAGCCGTTCTCGATCCCGGAAATCATCTCGGCATCGTCCAGGACGCCGTCATTGTTGGTATCAACCTCGGCGAAGATCTCGGCGGTGATATCGGGATAGACGGCCTGCACCTCGTCGACGGTCATCACCCCGTCGCCGTTCGCATCCACTTCAATGGCGCGCTCGCCCATGGCGATGGCCGCGTTGGCCAGCACGCCAAGCCCGATCAGTATCACGATGAATTTGGTCATTAAGGTCTCCCTGGACGTTGTTGGTTGCCGAGGTGCGGTTTGCGTCCCTCTCATAGACAAGACGGAAAAACAGGCTTTTGCGTCCCGCCGCAACCGCCACACCCCCCACCGCGCAAAGCGCCGCCGATCGCATGCCGGCCAAGCGGCAGAAGCTTGCCCAAAAAGCGCTGCCGGGACGCATCGGCGGAATCTGCCCGTTTGAATCCAACACGTCAGAGGCGCAGATTACCTGTCACCGCAACCAGCCCGAGAGGCCCCGATGCCCTGTCCAACTGACCTGCCCACCGCGCTTTGCGCGCAGCTGCCGGCGATGCAGCGGCTGGCACGGCAACTGACCGGGAGCCGCGATCAGGCGCAGGATCTGTGCCAGGAGGTGCTGCTGAAGCTGTGGACGCGGCTTCAGGACGGACACGAGATCGACGATCTGCGCGCCTACGCGATGACCGCACTGCGCAACCAGTACCGGCAGCACCTGCGCGACGCGCTGCCCGGCGAGGAGCTGACCGAGGCCGACGAAGCGATTGCCCCTGTGGTCTTTGCCACCCTCGCCGTGCACGAACTTGAAACCGCCATCGCACGCCTGCCGGACCCGCAGGCACGGCTGATCCGGCTGGTGGCCGAGGGCGAAACCAGCCCGCTCAGGCTGGCGGAAATCACCGGCTGGCCGCTGGGTACGGTCATGTCGCGGCTGGCGCGTGCGCGGGCCAAATTGCGGGTCAGGGTGGGTTTAGGCGAAAAGTCACCAACGGCCGACCTGTTTTGACGCAGGCTTGCGCGATCGCAAGGCGCTGCTTAGAGATAGAAGTGGTTAGTGTAAGGGCGATGCGTTGGACGTATTGAAGAACTGGCAGGATCGGCGCGAACACCCCTGGAAAGACGTCTATTACGACGCGCTGCGCCTGTGGCGGGGGGAACGCGGGCATACCCTGCTCCATGACTACATGGAACTGCCCATAGGCGGCACCGTGTTCGATTTGGGCGGCGACAAGGGGGATTGGGCCGACACCGTCCTGAACCAGCAGCCCGATTGCACCATTCACCTGTTCGAACCGCACCCGCGCAAGGCGGCGACGCTGCGTGGCAAGTATCGCGAAGATGATCGGGTCAAGGTCTACGACTACGCACTCGGATCGGCCGAGGGCAAGCTGCCCCTGCCCGAAGCCTCGGTCAGCGGGGTCGAGGCGACCGTCGATGTGGTCTCGGTCAAGCGCTATTTCGACACGTTCGATTTTCCGCAGATAGACCTGGTGAAACTGAATATCGGCGGCGCGGAATACGATCTGCTGCCCGCCCTGATGCGCGCCGGCATTCTGCAGCGTATCGGCCGTTTGCAGATACAGTTCCACCTGCAGGGCGAAAGCCAGATTGCCGATCGTGATGACATCCGCGCGGGGCTGGCGGCCAGCCACGATTGCAAATGGTGCTACCCGTTTATCTGGGAAGAATGGCAGCGCCGCGCCTGATCACCGTCACAGCGCCTTGAGTACCTGATAGGCATAGGCCCGCAGATCGCGCCACCCTGCCCGGCCTCGGGTCTTGCGCCAGACATGGCGCAGTTCGGCCCGGCGGAGGGATTTCGTGACGGCGGCGCTGACCTGGCCCTCGTGCAGGCGATTGGCCACCAGGATTTCCGGCACGATCACCGGCGCGCCCAATTGCTGCGCGCAACGGTCGTAGAACTCGACATCCATCAGCCAGATCAGGCTCTCGTCGAAATGCAGCCCAACCTCGGCCCGCAGCGCCAGCACCGACGGGCTGGACACCGTGTTGCGCCCGAACCTGAGCTGGTCATTCAACCGCGGCACCATCGGGTTTTCGACCGTCTCACCGTCGCGCGATATGCCCGAGCCACACAGGAGCCAGCGCGCATCGTCACGATCGAAGCCGCGCACGATCCGGTCCAGCGCATCGTTGCGGGCCAGAAAATCGTCCTGGAACAGGATCTTGAGGATCCTCCCCGAGGCATGGCGCATGGCGTTGTTCGCATTGGCCGAGGATTGGCGCGGACCGTCGGTGAAATCGACCCGGCGGATATTCATGCCCTTGCCATAGCGGGCACAGACCTGCGCCACCGCGCCCGTGTCGGACTGGTCTGACACCACGATCTCGAAATCCCGGAAACTCTGCAGCTCGAGCCGGTCAAAGGACGCCGCCAGGTAGTCGGCCCCTTTGCCACCCATGTCATAGGCGGGAATGCAGATGCTGATGCCCGGTTGTGCCATGGGCCGGTTCTCTACCAGTCGGCATGTGTTCGCAACAGAAAAACGGGGGGCCTCGGCCCCCCTTTAGTTTCGCCACTCAAGCTCACTCTTTGTACCGCCCGGTTTCTGCCTGCGGCCTGAGCGTCGTCAGGGGCGAGCGCACCCGCCCCGGGAGGGGAGAACGGAGCCTGTAAAACCGCTCTCACCCTATCCGATGCCGCTTCACCCGAAGGGGGTGAAGGGCCTTGTTCGTCGGGGTCCGGCTCTGGAGGAGACCGGGACCCCTACGCGCCCCAGGAGGACGCGAGTTCCTCAGCTACACCCGCTTGTCGCGCCACAGGTGTTGCATTTCATGCAGGTGCCGTTGCGCACCAGCGTGTAGTTGCCGCAATCGCCGCAGGGGTCGCCCTCGTAGCCCTGCATCTTGGCCTTGGTGCGGGCGTCCATCGTGGTGGCCGCCGCCACTGCCGTAGTCGATGTGGTGGTCGTGGCCACCGCCGCGGCCGATGTTTCCGGCACCAGCGTTTCCAGCGTCGCCACCGGATCGGCCGCCCCGTTCAGCGCCGTGGCGCCGACGGTCTGACCGCCCTGCAGCACCACCAGTTCCTGCGGCAGACGCTTGCGCAGATAACCCGTCGAGCTGATCTGCTTCAGCACTTCGAGCGATTTGCTGGCGCCGGCTTCGGACAGTTCGGAGATGTTGCTGACGCCCTCTTCCTCGCCGCGGCCCAGATCGTCAAAGCTGGCGCCTTCGGGCTTCACATGGGCCAGGTCGGTGCGGTCCAGGTAGCTCACCGCCAGTTCGCGGAAGATGTAATCAAGGATCGAGGTGGCGTTCTTGATCGAGTCGTTGCCCTGCACCATGCCCGCCGGTTCGAACTTGGTGAAGGTGAAGGCATCGACGAATTCCTCCAGCGGCACGCCGTATTGCAGGCCCACCGACACGGCGATGGCGAAATTGTTCATCATCGCCCGGAACCCGGCGCCTTCCTTGTGCATGTCGATGAAGATCTCGCCCAGGGAACCGTCGGTATATTCGCCGGTGCGCAGATAGACCTTGTGGCCGCCCACAACCGCCTTCTGGGTATAGCCCTTGCGCCGCTCGGGCATCTTTTCGCGGTGCGATTTGACGATTTCCTTGACCACCACCTTTTCGACGATCTTTTCGGCCAGCACGGCGGCCTTTTCCTGGGGCGAGCCGCTTTCCAGCACCTCTGCCGCCTCATCGTCATCCTCGACCAGGGCCGCCGCCAGCGGTTGGCTGAGCTTGGAGCCGTCGCGGTAGAGCGCGTTGGCCTTGACGCCCAGCGACCAGCTGAGCTCGTAGGCGCTCTGGCAATCCTCGATCGTGGCGTCGTTGGGCATGTTGATCGTCTTCGAGATCGCGCCCGAGATGAAGCTCTGCGCCGCCGCCATCATGGTGATGTGGCTGTTGACGCTCAGATACCGCTTGCCCTTCTTGCCGCAGGGATTGGCGCAATCGAAGATCTGATAGTGCTCTTCTTTCAGATGCGGCGCCCCTTCCAGCGTCATGGTCCCGCAGACATGGTCGTTGGCGGCGTCGATATCGGCCTTGGAATAGCCCAGATGCGCCAGCAGATCGAAGGTCGGGTCGTTGAGCTTGGCCGCCGGGATGCCCAGCACGTTGGTGCAGAACTCCTCGCCCAGGGTCCACTGGTTGAAGACAAAGCGGATGTCGAAGGCCGAGCCCAACGCCGCATCGACCTTTTCCAGCTCGTTCGGGCCAAAGCCGTGGCCGATGAGCGAGGTGTGGTTGACGCCGGGCGCGTTGCCGATGGTGCCGTGACCCACCGCATAGCTGACGATTTCCTCGATCTGCGCGGGGCCATAGCCCAGCTTGTCGAGCGCGGCCGGCACCGACTGGTTGATGATCTTGAAATACCCGCCGCCGGCCAGCTTCTTGAACTTGACCAGTGCGAAATCGGGTTCGATCCCCGTTGTGTCGCAATCCATCACCAGCCCGATCGTGCCGGTGGGCGCGATCACCGTGGCCTGGGCATTCCTGAACCCGTGCTTTTCGCCCAGTTTCAGCGCCTCGTCCCAGCTGGCCATCGCCAGTTCGGCAAGACGGCTGTCGGGGCAGTTGGCAAGATCCAGCGGCACCGGTTTCACCTCCAGACCATCATAGCCTTCGGTCGCGCCATAGGCCGCGTTGCGGTGGTTGCGGATGACCCGCAGCATGTGGTCGCGGTTGCGCTTGTAGCCCGCGAACGGGCCCAGCTCCCCGGCCATTTCGGCAGAGGTCGCGTAGGACACGCCGGTCATGATCGCGGTCAGCGCACCACACAGCGCGCGCCCTTCGGCGCTGTCATAGCCCAAGCCCATGTTCATCAGCAGGCCGCCGATATTGGCATAGCCCAGACCCAGCGTGCGGAATTCGTAGGAAAGCTGCGCAATCTCCTGGCTGGGGAATTGCGCCATCATCACGCTGATCTCCAGCGTCACGGTCCAGAGGCGGGTGGCATGGACATAGGATTCAGCGTCGAACTGGCCGTCCTTGTAGAAGGTCAGCAGGTTCATCGACGCCAGGTTGCAGGCCGTGTCATCGAGGAACATGTATTCGGAACAGGGGTTCGACCCCCGGATCTCTCCGTCTTCCGGGCAGGTATGCCAGGCATTCACCGTGTCGTGGTACTGGATCCCCGGATCGGCACAGGCCCAGGCCGCGTGACCCACATCTTCCCAAAGCTCACGCGCCTTGATGGTCCGGGCCGTACTGCCATCGGTACGGTTGATGAGCGCCCAGTCATCATCGTTCTCGACCGCCTTCAGGAAGGCATCGGTGACGCGGATCGAGTTGTTCGAGTTTTGCCCCGAGACCGATGCGTAGGCCTCACTGTCCCAATCAGTGTCATAGGTCGGAAATTCGATGCTGTCATAGCCCTGTCTGGCATAATCCAGCACGCGTTTCACATAGGTCTCGGGGATCGCTGATTTCTTCGCCCCGCGAATGGCGTCCTTCAGCTGTTCGTTTTTCGTCGGATCAACCGCGTCTTCGCTGCTGCCGTCCCAGGCGCGGATGGCGGCGAAGATCTGGTTCAGGCGCTCCTCGTGCATCTTCGAGCCGGCGACGATGCTGGCCACCTTCTGCTCTTCGCGCACTTTCCAGTTGATGAACTCCTGAATGTCCGGGTGATCGGCATCGCAGATCACCATCTTGGCGGCGCGGCGCGTGGTACCGCCGGACTTGATCGCGCCCGCAGCACGGTCACCGATCTTGAGAAAGCCCATCAGGCCGGAGGACTTGCCTCCGCCTGACAGCGGCTCATCAGCGGCGCGCAGGGAGGAAAAATTCGTGCCGGTGCCCGAGCCGTATTTGAAAAGACGCGCCTCGCGCACCCACAGATCCATGATCCCGCCATCACCCACCAGGTCATCGGCGACCGACTGGATGAAACAGGCATGGGGCTGCGGGTGCTCGTAAGCACTGCTCGACTTGGTCAGTTTCTTGGTTTTGTGATCCACGTAGTAATGGCCCTGGCTGGGGCCGTCGATGCCATAGGCCCAGTGCAGGCCGGTGTTGAACCATTGCGGGCTGTTGGGGGCCGCCATCTGTTTGGCCAGCATCACCCGCATTTCGTCGAAATAGGATTGGGCGTCCTCTTCGGTGGTGAAATAGCCACCTTTCCAGCCCCAATAGGCCCAGGCACCGGCCAGACGGTCAAAGACCTGCTTGGCGCTGGTTTCGCCGCCCTTTTCGACATCATCCCCATCCGGGACCGAACGCCACAGGAATTCGGGAACGTCCTTTTCCTTGACCTTCTTCAGCCGCGCCGGAACCCCCGCCTTGCGGAAATACTTCTGCGCGATGACGTCGCTGGCAACCTGGCTCCAGCCGCTCGGAACTTCGACCTCGTCCAGGCGAAATACGATCTTGCCGTCCGGGTTGCGGATCTCGGAACTGGTGATCTTGAAGTCCAGCGCCGCATAGGCGTCTTGTCCGGCCTTGGTAAATTTACGTTCGATTTTCATTTTTGGCGCTGCCCCATGTTCCAGCTATTTCATGTCAAGTGTCGACCCGACGTTACAGGCCGACCGCCCTTCTCCTCAGACAGAAACCTACCCCCACCGCGACTAGCGAACATGCTGCGCAGAAAACCAGCCCGAGCATAGATCCGGGTATGTTTGGGTTTGTTGTCCCTGCCAGGCCGTCGCCACTATATGTTGTGGCTTGTCGGCCGGTTTACACAAACTGACGTATTTCCCCCTATCGGGTCAACGAAAATTTTTGGAAAAAATGAGGAAAAATTCGTTGACCGTCGCAATCCGTCGACAGCCGCGCGATCCCGTGTGATTCACCGCGCCCGATCTTTACGAAGGTTAATCCTGACATGCGGTTTTTGACGGTCCGGGAAAGCCTTTTTATTCGGCCCCTTTAGACCGGGGAACACAATGGCGGGGCGCGCGGCGTTCCGCTGGACAGGACTTCTGGAGCTTTGGCGTTCGCCCCGGTTAATGCCGTCCAAAAAAAAAGCACCACGTCATCCGTGTCGTCAAAATGTTACAAATCTGTGGTCGGCCCGCCACGGCGAGGTTCAGAATCACCCGCATTTAACTGAAAGGAATTCATGGTCGGGACGGCAAGATTCGAACTTGCGACCCCCTGTACCCAAAACAGGTGCGCTACCAGACTGCGCTACGCCCCGGACCGAGGCCGTATCTAATTGCGATTGGCGAGATTGAAAAGCCCAAAATCCGCGCATGGCGCGGGCGCCGTCAACAAGGCCAGACGGCCGTCGCCGGGTCAAAGGCCGGATGCCGCATCTGGCTGCCCTCGGCGATGCCCATGATCTCGGCCATGCCGCCATTGACTTCCAGCACCGCCATGATCCCCGGCCCGCCCATGATCGGACTTTCATCATGGGGTACGGCGTTGGAATGCACGCGGCGCACGGTGCCGGTTTCATCCAGAAAGATCATGTCCAGCGGGATCAGCGTGTTCTTCATCCAGAAACCGATGCGGTCGCTGGGCGCCGGATAGACGAACAGCATCCCGGCGCTCTTCGGCATGGTATCGCGGAACATCAGGCCGTGGTTGCGCTCGGCCTCGTCATCGGCGACCTCCACGGTAAAGCTCGCCTGCCCCCAATCGCCGCGCAACAGCACCCTGTCATCGCGGCATTCATTCGCAGAAGCGACGGCACCGGAAAACAGCAGGCACGCTACAGCGCCTAGCCCGATGCCTTTACCGCGGTTTCCCATCCACACACCTCTGTTGCCATCCGGCCCCGTTTACCTTCTATCACGCGGATTGCCACAGCCTCGCCGGGCTGTAAATCCGCCAGGCCGGAACGGCGCAACACTTCGATGTGAACAAACACGTCCTCATCGCGACCGAACGTGTTGGCAAAGCCGAACCCCTTGCCCTTGTCGAACCACTTGACCCGCGCGGGCTCAAGCGTGGCGGCGCTGATCACTTCGGGATCGACATCGTCAAGATCCAGCAAGCCGGAGGAAACCGCGTCCTGGGGCGGTTCGATGACATGCACTTCGACGGCCTGAACCCCGCGATCCGTGTCCTGCACGTCAATCTCAATACCTGCGCGGTCCGCGACAGAACTCTGCCCGAAATTTCGCAGTACATTTGCGTGCAACAGAATATCCGGTCCACCTTCGTCGGCCACTACAAACCCGAACCCTTTGACAGGGTCGAACCACTTAACTTGTCCTTTTACTCTGCGGGTACCTTCATTATCTTTCGTCACTTTGTCCTACCCAACAGTCTTCGTCCCCAAGACCTTAACAACTTTTGCGTCACTACCCGCTTTCATGCAAGCCAAAAAACCCCATAATTCTCAGCACTTTGCATTTTACGTATCGTGAACGTCACGGATTCAGCCGCTTTATCTCCCACGGTTTTTCGCAAGTGCCGCGGCGCCAGACAAATCTGTCATGCAGTCTGAAGGCACCGTCTGCCCAGAACTCAATCTCAACCGGGCGGATTCTGAAACCTCCCCAAAAGGATGGGCGCGGCGGATTTGTGCCTTTTTGCGCGGTGATCTTCGCCACCTTCGCCATCAGCGCCGCACGCGATGACAATTCCTGCGACTGCTCTGACGCCCAGGCCCCCAATCTGCTCTGTAACGAGCGCGAGGCGAAGTAGACATCCGCCTGCGGACCATCCTCGCGTTCGACCAGCCCGCGCACCCTCACCTGCCGCCGCAGGGATTTCCAGTGCATGACCAGCGCCGCCTTGCCCGTGGCGGCGATCTCCTGCCCCTTGGCGCTGCCGTAATTCGTGTAGAACACGAAAGCGTCCTGTTCGATTTCCTTCAGCAGGACCATGCGCGCATTGGGCATCCCGTCGGCGTCAACCGTCGCCAGGGCGACGGCATTCGGATCGTTCGGCTCGGACTCCGTCGCGTTGCCCAGCCACCTGCGGGCGATTTCGAATGGATCGTCACCTGCGAAAATTCCGTCACGGTCAGTCATCGGCTGAACTCATTACTATTGCCTTAGTTGCGGGTAGACCGCGAAAGCCTGCATATCAAGCTTGTATTTCCAATGCCCGGCTCTGATCGGCGGAGCTACGCCATGCCCTTGATGCCCTACGGCCAATCGCCTAAAGAAATCATATAACAAGAAAATAGGCCGAGGGCACGATATGTCGAACAATCTGATGGCAGGTAAGCGCGGGGTTATCATGGGCCTTGCGAATGACAAATCCATCGCCTGGGGCATCGCCAAGGCCTGTGCGGACGCCGGGGCGGAACTGGCCTTTACCTATATGGGTGATGCGTTCAAGAAACGCGTGGCGCCGCTGGCCGATCAGCTTGGTGTCGAGAACCTGTTTGACTGCGATGTCTCGGACCCGGCCTCGATCGACGCGGCGTTTGCCGAGATCGAGAAAGCCTGGGGCAGGATTGACTTCCTGGTGCACGCCATCGGCTTTTCCGACAAGAACGAGCTGCGCGGGCGCTACGTGGATACCAGCCGCGAAAACTTCCTGATGACGATGGACGTGTCGGTCTATTCCTTCACCGCCGTCGCCAAGCGGGCCGAGAAGCTGATGACCGAGGGCGGCGCGATGCTGACGCTGACCTATTACGGTGCCGAACAGGTGATGCCGCATTACAACGTGATGGGCGTGGCCAAGGCCGCGCTGGAAGCGTCGGTCAAATACCTGGCAGAGGATCTGGGCAAGGACGGCATCCGCGTCAACGCCATCTCCGCCGGTCCGATCAAGACCCTGGCCGCCAGCGGCATCGGCGATTTCCGCTATATCCTGAAGTGGAACGAGCTGAATTCGCCCCTGCGCCGGAACGTCACGATCGATGACGTGGGCAATTCGGCGCTCTACCTGCTGAGCGATCTGGGCAGCGGCGTGACCGGCGAAAACCTGCATGTGGACGCGGGCTATCATGTCGTCGGCATGAAAGCCGTCGATGCCCCCGATATCGACAAGACCTGAACCGTCATGGAAGTCGTCCATCTGATCGCGTTCAACATCGCGCTTCTTGCGGCCCTGATCAGCCCCGGACCGGCCATGCTGATGGCAATCCGCACGACGCTCAGCGCCGGCCGGCGCGCGGGTATCTTCTTTGGCATGGGGCTTGGCGCCGTCGCCGCCTGCTGGACCGGTGCCGCGCTGCTTGGGCTGAACGTCATCTTCCAGACATTTCCCGTGATCTACATGGCGCTGAAACTGGTCGGTGCGGCCTATCTGGTCTGGCTGGCGATCACGACCTGGCGCCACGCGGCGGATCCGATCCAGGCCGCCGGCGACGTCGGAACGCGCAACGCCGTTCTGAATGGCGCGCTGGTGAACCTGGCCAACCCCAAATCGGTTCTCTTTGCCTCGGCGGTGCTGCTGGTGATCTTTCCGCCGGACATGGGGCTTTCCGGCAAGATGATCGTGGTGGTCAACCAGTTCGTGGTCGAAAGCCTGGCCTACGCGCTGTTCGCCTTTGCCCTGTCGACCCGCCCCGCCCGCGATGGCTTTCTGCGGCTGAAACCGCGGCTTGACCGTGTCACCGCCGCCGTTCTTGGCGCGCTTGGGCTGCGGCTGCTGCTGGATCGCGCCTAGCCCGCGCGGCGGCGGGCCAGTTCGCGCCGCAACCCTGCCTCGCCACGCGCCATGGCCCAGCGGTGATTGGCGGCGAATGCGGGCCACAGGATCGGGGCCAGCAGGCGCAGCACGGGTTTGCCCACCACGACGGTCCAGTCATAGCGGATATCGGCAACCGGCCCGTCCTGCCTTAGCGTCCAGACGCCCTGCCCCTGCAAATCGCCCTCGGCCCGGATCGTCCAGCTGTTGGGGCGGTTCACCTCGGTGATCGTGCCCTGCCAGCGCAAGGTGTATGGCAGCCGCCCACGGCTGTGAAAGGCAACCTTGCGCCCCAGCCCGCTGTCATCCCCCGCCTCGACCACCCGGACCGACAGATACACCCCACCCCACCAGTCGGGCAGGCGTTCGACATCGCCAAGCACATCCGCGACCTCCTCTATCGTGGCCTCGATCCGCCAATGTGACTTCAGCATGCGGGATGACATGATCCACTCCGTTACACCCCGCAATTCTAGCCGGAACTGGTGCCAGTTCAAACTGCGGCTTCCGTTCACGGGCGGATTGCGCTATGCGCGGAGCAACCAAGGAGATACGCCGATGAACGACCGTTTGCCCCACGAGAAAGGCTTTCACGTCAGTTGGGATCAGTTGCATCGCGACGCCCGCGCGCTGGCGTGGCGGCTGGACGGTCAGGGGCCGGATGGCGGCGCGTGGAAGGCGGTGGTGGCGATCACCCGCGGCGGCATGGCCCCGGCGATGATCGTCGCGCGCGAGCTGGACATCCGCACCGTCGATACGATTTCGGTCAAATCCTACCATTCGGGCGGCGGCAAGGCCGATCAGCGGCGCGAGGCGCAGGTGCTGAAGGCCCCCGATGCCGAGATGATGGGCGAAGGCGAGGGCATATTGATTGTCGACGACCTTGTCGACAGCGGCAAGACCCTGGAACTGGTGCGTTCGTTGTACCCCCGTGCCCATTTCGCCTGCGTCTATGCCAAACCCGAGGGTGAGAAACAGACTGATACCTATATCACCTCGGTCAGCCAGGACACGTGGATTTTCTTCCCCTGGGACATGGCGCTGCAATATGTCCAGCCCTATCGCGGCGTCGATTGACCCCAAGGTTGCGCGCTGGCCCGCAAGGGCTGACAAGCAGTAACGGAGACCATAATGCCCATCCCCCGCACCGCCACGACCTTTTTCCCCCCGGTGATGGAGGCGCGCCGCTGGCTGGACGGTGTCACGTTTTCCGCCGATCGCCCGCTGATCAATGTCAGCCAGGCCGCCCCCGTCGATCCCCCGCCCGAGCCGCTGCGCCAGGCGATTGCCGACGCGGCATTGAACACACCCGAGGCGCATCTTTACGGGCCGGTGCTGGGCCTGCCCGATCTGCGGGAAGAGGTCGCGCGCCAATGGTCGGATGCCTATGGCGGCCAGATCACCGCGGCGAATGTCGGCATCACTTCGGGCTGCAACCAGGCCTTTTGCGCGATGATCGCCACGCTCTGCGCCGAAGGGGATGAGGTCATCCTGCCAACGCCTTGGTATTTCAATCACAAAATGTGGCTGGACATGGTTGGCGTGGCCTCGGTTCCGCTGCCCGCGGGCCCCGGTCTTCTGCCCGATCCCGACCAGGCGGCGGCGCTGATAACCGACCGGACACGGGCGATCGCGCTGGTCACGCCGAACAATCCGGGCGGGGTCGAGTACCCTGCCGACCTGGTACGCGCCTTTTTCGATCTGGCGCGCGCGCGCGGCATCGCGCTGATCGTCGATGAAACCTATCGCGATTTCGATGCGCGCACTGGCGCACCACATGACCTGTTCACAGATCCCGACTGGCACGACACGCTGATCCAGCTTTATTCCTTTTCCAAGGCGTTCCGCCTGACCGGGCACCGCGTGGGCGCCATGGTCGCGGCGCCGGAACGGCTGGCACAGGCCGAGAAGTTCCTGGATACGGTCACCATCTGCCCCAACCAGCTGGGCCAGATCGCGGCGCTTTGGGGGATGCGGAACCTGGCGCAATGGCTGGCGGGCGAGCGCGCGGAAATCCTCGACCGCCGCGCCGCCATCGAAGACAACATGCCCCGGCTTGCCGCCAAAGGCTGGGCGCTGAAAGGCTGTGGCGCCTATTTCGCCTACATGCAGCATCCCTTTGCGATCTCCTCGGACGAATTGGCCCGCAAGCTGGTGCCGGAGGCCGGTGTTCTGCTGTTGCCCGGCACAATGTTCACCCCCGAATCCGACCCCGCGGGCGGGCGCCACCTGCGCGTGGCCTTCGCCAACGTGGATCGCGCGGGGATCGGGCAGCTCTTTGACCGGCTTTCGGTGCTGGACTGGCCCCTTGCCCCTGCTGGGACGAGCGCGTAGACAGTCGCGAAGCACGACGTTTCCTCAGCAATGAAAAGAATACGACATGGCGGGTAAAGGTATCTCGAAAACTCTGGTCTGGATCCTGATGGGCCTGTTGATCCTGGGCCTTGGCGGTTTTGGCGTAACCAACCTGTCGGGGTCCGTGCGCAGCGTCGGATCGGTCGGTGAAACCGAGATCGGGATCAACGAATATGCCCGCGCCCTGCAGAACCAGATCCGCGCGCTTGAATCGCAGCTGGGCGCCCCGGTCAGCTTTGCCCAGGCCCAAGAGGCCGGGATCGACGCCGCCGTGCTGTCGCAGCTGGTGGCCGTCACTGCGCTGGAAGAGGAAACCCGGCGGCTGGGCATATCCATCGGCGATGGCAACCTGCGCGAGCGGATCACACAGCTGGACGCCTTCCGCGGTGTCAGCGGCGATTTCGACCGCGAGGCCTATCGCTTTGCGCTGGAACAGGCCGGCACCAGCGAGGCCGAATTCGAAAACGACCTGCGCGCCCAAGAGGCCAGTACGATCCTGCAAAACGCCGTACTGGGCGGTGTCAGCGTTCCCGACGCCTATACCGATAGCCTGCTGAATTTCCTGGCGGAAGAGCGTGACATCACCTGGGCCGTGCTGGACCAGGACGATCTGGAGGCCGGCGTTCCCGTGCCCACCGATCAGGACCTGCGCGCCTATCACGAGGCCAACCCGGCCGAGTTCACCATCCCCGAAACCAAGCGCCTGACCTATGCCTGGATGACCCCGGACATGATCATCGACACGGTCGAGGTCGAGGAAAGCATCCTACGCGACGCCTATGAGGACCGCATCGAGGAATATGTGCAGCCCGAACGCCGGCTGGTCGAACGGCTGGCCTTTGGCGACGCCGACAGCGCCACGGCCGCGCTTGACCGGATCACCGGCGGCGATACCACGTTCGAGGCGCTGGTCGAGGAACGCGGGCTGGAACTGGCGGATATTGATCTGGGGGATGTCCGCAAGGTCGAGCTTGAGGCTGCCGGAGACGCGGTTTTTGCCGCCGAGGCCGGTGATGTCGTGGGCCCGCTCGACAGCCCGATCGGCCCGGCGCTGTTCCGGGTGAACGCGATTCTGGCGGCGCGGGAGACCACGTTCGAACAGGCCCTGCCCGACCTGCGTGACGAAATCGCCGCGGACCGCGCGCGCCGCGTTGTCGACAGCCAGATTGAATCGGTGGATGACCTGCTGGCGGGCGGTGCCACGATCGAAGACCTGGCATCGGAAACCGAGATGCAGCTGGGGACGATCGACTGGCACGAAGGCGTCTCTGACGACATCGCCGCCTATAGCGCCTTTCGCCAGGCGGCAGTTGCGATCACGTCCGAGGATTATCCCGACGTGATGCAGCTGGAGGATGGCGGCATCTTCGCCATGCGGCTGGACGAGGTTGTTCCCCCGACCCTGCAACCGCTGGACCAGGTCCGCGCCGAGGTCGAGGAAGCGTGGCAGCGCAATGCCGTCGAAGAAGCGCTGAACGCCCAGGTGCAGGCACAGGCGGCCCGGCTGACCGAAGGCACCCCGTTCGACGAACTGGGCATGACGGCGCAATCAGCGTCCGGCCTGACCCGGCGCGGCTCGCAGGCCGACGTTCCGGCGGAACTTTCCGAAACCGTCTTCGGCATGGCCAAGGGCGATGTCGAGCTGATCCAGGGCGGTGGGCGCGTCTTTGTGCTGCGGCTGGACGAAGTGCGCAAACCCGACACGTCGGAGGCGGATCTGGCCGTCCTGCGTCAGAGCATCCAGGCCCAGACCGCCAGCAGCATGGCGCAGGACCTCTACCAGATCCTGGCCAATGACATCCGCACCCGCGCGGGGATCGAGTTGAACCAGCAGGCGCTGAACGCTGTCCATTCGAACTTTCAGTAGGAGCCGGCGCCCGTGGACCTGACCCCCAGTTTTGACGCATTCGCCAGCGGGTTCGAGGCCGGGCGCAATCAGGTTGTCTATGCCCGCCTGGCGGCCGACCTGGACACGCCCGTGTCGCTGATGCTCAAGCTGACGGGGGCGGCGCGCGATGCCTTCATGCTGGAATCCGTGACCGGCGGAGAGGTCCGCGGACGCTATTCGATCATCGGCATGAAACCCGACCTGATCTGGCAGTGCCACGGGCAAACCAGCCGCATCAACCGGCAGGCCCGGCTGGACCCCGAAAATTTCGAGGCCGAGGGCGGCGCACCGCTGGACAACCTGCGCGCGCTGATCGGCGAGTGCCGGATCGACCTGCCCGAAGGTCTTCCGGCGGCAAGCGCCGGGCTGTTCGGCTATCTGGGCTATGACATGATCCGGCTGGTCGAGCATCTGCCCGACGTGAACCCCGATCCGCTGGGCCTGCCCGACGCGGTGATGCTGCGACCCTCGGTGGTCGCCGTTCTGGACGGCGTCAAGGGCGAGGTGATCGTCGTGGCCCCTGCCTGGGCCAATTCCGGCCTCAGCCCGCGCGCCGCCTATGCGCAGGCGGCCGAACGGGTGATGGATGCGACGCGCGACCTTGAACGCGCCCTGCCCCAGCAAGCCCGCGACCTGGGCGAGGCGCATGAGGACGCGCCGCCGGTGTCGAATTTCACGCCTGAGGCCTACAAGGAGGCGGTCGAGACCGCCAAGGAATACATCCGCGCGGGCGATATCTTTCAGGTCGTGCCCAGCCAGCGCTGGACCCAGCCGTTTCGCCAGCCGCCCTTTGCGCTCTACCGCTCGCTCAGGCGCACCAACCCGTCGCCCTTCATGTTCTATTTCAACTTCGGCGGTTTCCAGGTGGTGGGCGCCAGCCCCGAAATCCTGGTGCGCGTCTTCGGTAACGAGGTCACGATCCGCCCGATCGCCGGGACCCGCCCCCGCGGCGCCACCCCGGAAGAGGACCGCGCCCACGAAAAGGATCTGCTGGCCGATACCAAGGAACTGGCCGAACACCTGATGCTGCTGGATCTGGGCCGCAACGACGCCAGCCGGGTCAGCAAGATCGGCACCGTGCGCCCGACCGAGGAATTCATCATCGAGCGCTACAGCCATGTGATGCACATTGTCAGCAACGTGGTCGGCGAACTGGCCGACGATCAGGACGCGCTGAGCGCGCTGCTGGCCGGCCTGCCCGCGGGAACGGTCTCGGGCGCGCCCAAGGTCCGCGCGATGGAGATCATCGACGAGCTGGAGCCGGAAAAGCGCGGCGTCTATGGCGGCGGTGTCGGCTATTTCAGCGCAAACGGCGACATGGATGTCTGCATCGCCCTGCGCACGGCGGTGGTCAAGGACGAAAAGCTATACATTCAGGCCGGTGGCGGCGTTGTCTATGACAGCGACCCCGAGGCGGAATACATGGAAACCGTGCACAAATCCAACGCCATACGCCGCGCGGCGGCGGACGCGGCCCGGTTCACCGGGAACGGCAATTCCTGAGGCCCCGATGGCCCGTCTGATCCTGTTCAACAAACCCTTCGGCGTGTTGTCGCAATTCACCGACAAGGGCACCACGGACAGCCCGCGTGCCACCTTGTCGGATTACATCGACCTGCCGGGGGTCTATCCCGCCGGGCGTCTGGACCGCGACAGCGAGGGGCTGCTGATCCTGACCGATGACGGCAGATTGCAGGCCCGCATCGCCAACCCACGCCACAAGATGCAGAAAACCTATCTGGTGCAGGTCGAGGGGCTGCCCGACGAACTGTCGCTGGCGGCACTGCGCCAGGGCGTCACCCTGAAAGACGGACCGACCCGGCCCGCGCAGGTCCGGCGGATTGACCCGCCCGTCCTATGGCCCCGCACCCCGCCGGTGCGCTTTCGCAAATCCGTGCCCGATTGCTGGCTGGAAATCACCATATCCGAGGGCCGAAACCGGCAGGTTCGCAGGATGACGGCGCATGTGGGCCACCCGACGCTGAGACTGGTGCGCTGGCAAGTCGGTGACTGGACGCTGGCGGGGATCCCGCCGGGACAGTGGCGGCCGGACAATTCACCGCCCGGCCGGCGCTGAATAACCGCCGTCACGCCCCTGTCTGCAAACCGGCAATGAATGATGTCAGCGCCTCGTTCACCGCCTCCGGCCTCTCGATGGTCGAGCTATGGCCGGCCCCCTCGATCACGACCAGACGTGACCCGGCAATCGCCGCGTGCATGCGTTCGGACTTGGCCGGAACCGTTGCCACATCCTCGTCACCGACGATGATCAGGACCGGCTGGGTGATGCCCGAAAGCTCTGCTTCGAATGCATCGCGCGCGATGACCCCGTTTACCGCACGGGTGATGCCGATGCGGTGATTGGACAGGATCGCCTTGCGCCAGCGCGCGCGCTCGTCCGCACGGTCCGGATCGGACAGGAAGCTCTGGCCGAACATGATCGGCATCACCCGCCCGATCACGGCCCAGAGACCGATCCACCGGGCGACGAAATTCAATTTCCCGTAGCGTGGGACGTTATCGGCTGGTTCGGCATCCGCCGAGGTCTCGATCAGGGTCAGCGACCGGATCAGCCCGGCATGGCGTACTGCCAGTCGCATGCCGACGAACCCGCCCATCGACAACCCGACAAAATGGCAGGGGCCGGCGTCCAGCGCGCGGATCAGCCCGGCGGCGTCCTCGGTAAGCGTGTCCATGTCATAACCGTCCTCCGTCACGTCACTGCCGCCCTGGCCGCGGTGATCGAAGGTGATGCACCGATACCCGGCACGCAGCGCCGCGACCTGGGCTTCGAACATGGCGCCGGAAAACAGCAATCCATGAGAGAACACGATGGTCTCGCCGTCCCCGCCGCTATCCGTATAGTGAATCTTGACCCCGTTCAGCGAAACATGCGGCATGGCTTCCCCCTCTCCTGCGCCAGTCTAGCACCAGCCGGTCAATGCCGCACGCGCGCGGCGCTATTCGGCTTGCAGAAGGGCCGACACCGGCGCAATCGCAACACGGCCCGCGCGATCCTGCAACCCCCAGAGCAAGAGCGCGCTGATCGTGTCGGCACGCAGCCGTCCCACCATGACAACGCCCTTTTCCTCCTGGCCCGCGCGGAACGCCGCCTGATCCAGGAACCGGCGGATCACGGTTGCATTCTGCCCCTTGGCGTCGAAATCCCGGAACACGCTGGCCGAGGGGACGCCCTCGCGCGCGATCAGCTTCTGCGCGGTGTTTAGCCCGTTGGAAAACAGCACCGCACCGTGGCCGCTGTCGCGCAGGATCTCCGCCAGCTGCTCGCTTGCCTCGCGCCCTGCTTGCAGCCCGCTGCCGACGCCTTCCATCACCGCGACGGCCTCGGGGACGCGTTCAAGATAGGTCTGCATCGACACCTCGGTCTCGGTCGCCGCCTGACCTGCTGGCAGGTCGACCATCGCCAGCACCTCGAACCCCGCATCGCGGTATTTCTGCATCGCGGCCCCGGCCCCCGGCCAGGCGGTGTCGACGGCGAAATTCAGCGGGTAGGGAAAGCTCTGAAGCGCATCTAGGCCGATCGGGCTGTTGCCGTCGTCGATCAGGACGATCGACATCAGCGGTTTGCCATCGGGGTTCTCGAACGCGGCGGCATAACGCTGGATCGGCGGCATGTCGGGATCGGCAACGGCGGTGCCTTCTTCCGATGGCGCGGCCTCTGCTGTATCTTCTTCTCCGGTCGGCGCCGGATCGTCGCCCGTAACCGACGGCAGCCGGTCGGTTGTCACGTTGGGCGCGATATTGTCGATCGTGCCGGATGGCTCGTCGGATTGTTCAGTTTCGGCCGCGACTTCTTCGGTGGCTTCAGGGGTTGCCGGCACCTCCTCCGGGGCGGTGTCTGGCGCTTCGATCACCGGCAGGTTCGGCTCTGCCACGTTGTCCTGAACTTCGACCGTTTGGGTTTGCCCGGCCGTGGCATCGGTGGCAGCACCCGCATCAGTGGCCGGTTCCGGCTCCGCCGCTGCGGTGGTTTCCGGCTCTGCTTCCGCCGTCGGTTCCGGCTGCGCCTCCACGGTGGTCTCCGGTTCGGCTTCTGCGGACGGCTCTGCCTCCGGTGCCGGATCGGCGGCGGCAATTTCGGGCTCTTCGATCGCGCGGGCGTCCTCTTCGGCTGTCTCGGTGGGGCTGTCCCCGGGCGCGGCAAAGGCCGTTTCCTCATCCGAAACATCCGGCAGGCTGGGCTGCGCCGGTTCGGTCGAGATCGACAGCTCTTCCTCACCCGCGGGGGCCTCGGGGGCGTTGGCCTGCGGTGTCGGCAAGACCGGGTTCTCGGTGTCTACCGCGATGCCCGGCGCGGCGTCTTCGCCGGCAACAGGCGCATTCAGCGCCAGTTCGGTATCGCCGGTCTCGGGTTGGGCGGCGCTGGCGGTGGCGTCGGTATCAATCGTGCTCAGGTCATCCGGCTTGGGCGCTTCGATCCGCGCGACATCACCGGCATCGGGCGTTTCCTGCGCTGCGGGCAGGTTGGCCTGGGTATCGTCACGCGACTGGTCGAACTCGGATCCGGCCGGCACTTCGATTGCCGTTGCCTGCGGCGCGCCCGTTCCCGGCACCTCGGTCATCACCGATGCCGTTCCCACCGCCAATGCCGAGACCGCCAATCCGGTGATCGCGCCTGATAAACTTCCCCGTGCCACTGCCTCTGCCTCTCTATTTGCCGTTTTCCCAGCTTTGCGCCCCTTGACGCTGCCTTGCAAGACTGAACAAGTATAGCGCGACCCTATATGGGGCCTCCAGCCCCCCAAAAGCAAGGACTGGCGAGATGCTGCTCTTGATCGATAACTACGACAGTTTCACCTATAACCTCGTGCATTACGTGGGCGAGCTTGGGGCAGAGGTCGTCGTGCGCCGCAATGATGCACTGAACGTGCAAGAGGCGATGGGCATGAATCCGGCGGGTATCCTGCTCAGCCCCGGCCCCTGCGACCCGGATCAGGCGGGCATCTGCCTGGCGCTGGTCGCGGCGGCGGCCGAGACGGGAACGCCCCTGCTGGGTGTCTGCCTGGGCCACCAGGCGATCGGCCAGGCCTTTGGCGGCAGCGTCATCCGCCATTCCGAGATCGTGCACGGCAAGATGGGCATCATGCACCACCAGGGCACCGGCGTCTTTGCGGGGCTGCCCTCGCCATTCGAGGCGACGCGCTATCATTCGCTGGTGGTCGAGCGTGACAGCCTGCCCGAAAGCCTTGAGGTCAACGCCGAGCTTGAGGATGGCACGATCATGGGGCTGCGCCACCGCGAATTGCCGATCCACGGCGTACAGTTCCACCCCGAATCCGTCGCGTCGGAACATGGCCATGCGCTGCTGAAGAATTTCCTCGACACGATGAAGGTGCCTGCATGAGCGACGACATCAAACCGCTGATCGGCGCCGCTGCTGACCGGCCGCTGACGCGGGACGAGGCTGAGACCGCATTCAACATCCTGTTCGAGGGCGAAGCGACGCCCAGCCAGGTGGGCGGGCTGCTGATGGCGCTGCGGACGCGGGGGGAAACCGTGGATGAATATGCCGCCGCTGCCGCCGTCATGCGCGCCAAGTGCAACAAGGTGCGTGCGCCCGAGGGGGCGATCGACATCGTCGGCACCGGCGGCGACGGCAAGCACACGCTCAACATTTCGACCGCGACGGCCTTTGTCGTGGCCGGCGCGGGGGTGCCGGTGGCCAAGCACGGCAACAAGAACCTATCGTCGAAATCGGGCACAGCGGATGTACAGGCGCAGATGGGCATCAACGTGATGGTCGGCGCAGAAGTTGTTGAAAAGGCGATTGAAAACGTCGGTATCGGCTTCATGATGGCGCCAATGCACCACCCCGCGATGGCCCATGTCGGCCCGGTGCGTGCCGAATTGGGCACCCGCACCATCTTCAACATCCTCGGGCCGCTGACCAACCCCGCCGGGGTCAAGCGCCAGCTGACCGGCGCGTTTTCCCGTGCCATGATCCGCCCGATGGCGGAAACGCTGGGCCAGCTCGGCTCGGAACGCGCCTGGCTGGTGCATGGCAGCGACGGCACCGATGAGATGACGATCACCGGCGTGACCTGGGTCTGTGCGCTTGAAAGCGATGGCACCGTGCGTGAACTGGAACTGCACCCCGAGGATTTCGGCCTGCCCGTGCACCCGTTCGAGGCAATCGTGGGCGGCACACCGCAGGAGAACGGGGCGGCCTTTCGCGCCCTGCTGGACGGCGCACCCGGCGCCTATCGCGATGCGGTGCTGCTGAATGCCTCTGCCGCGCTGGTTATTGCCGGGGCGGCGGATGATCTGAAATCCGGGGTTGCGCTGGCCGCCGAGAGCATTGATACCGGTGCCGCCCTGGCCAAGGTCACCGCCCTCGCCACCCTGACATCGGAGGCCGCATGAACACGCCCACCATCCTGGAAAAGATCAAGGCCTACAAGCTGGAAGAAGTGGCCGCCGCCAAGGCCGAAACCCCGGTCGAGGCGCTCGAAGCCACCGCGAGAGAGGCCGGCCCCACCCGCGGGTTTACCGAGGCCCTGCAACACGCGGCCCAGCCCGGTTATGGCCTCATCGCCGAGATCAAGAAAGCGAGCCCCTCCAAGGGCCTGATCCGCGCGGATTTCGATCCCGAAGCGCTGGCACAGGCCTATGCCGAGGGCGGCGCGGCCTGCCTGTCGGTTCTGACCGACACCCCCAGCTTCCAAGGCGCCAAGGAATACCTGACCCAGGCCCGCAATGCCTGTGACCTGCCGGTCCTGCGCAAGGATTTCATGTATGACCCCTACCAGGTGACAGAGGCGCGTGCGCTTGGCGCCGACTGCATCCTGATCATCATGGCCAGCGTCGAGGATACCCAGGCGGCCGAGTTGGAAGATGCCGCGATGGGCTGGGATATGGACGTGCTGATCGAGGTGCATAACGAGGCCGAACTGGAACGCGCCGCGTTGCTGAAATCGACCTTGATCGGGATCAACAACCGCGATCTCAACACTTTCGAGACGACGCTGGACACCACCCGCAAACTGTCCAAACTGGTACCGGTCGACCGGATGATCGTCTGCGAAAGCGGGCTGTCCACGCCCGAAGACCTGGCCGACATGGCGCGTTACGGCGCACGATCCTTCCTGATCGGGGAAACGCTGATGCGCGCCGATGACGTGGCCCTGGCCACGCGCGAGCTCCTGGCCTCTCCGCTGACCCCCGGAGGCATGTGAATGTCCGGGCTCACGCATTTCGATGGCAAGGGCGACGCGCAGATGGTCGATGTGTCGGACAAGGAAGTGACGGATCGGATCGCGGTCGCCGCCTGCCACGTAAGGATGATGCGCGAAACCTTTGATATCATTGCCGAAGGACGCGCCAAGAAGGGCGACGTGCTGGCCGTTGCCCGGCTGGCCGGGATCATGGGCGCCAAGAAAACCGCTGACCTGATCCCGCTTTGCCACCCGCTGCCGATCACCAAGGTGACGGTGGATCTGTCGCTTGATGACAGCCTGCCCGGCGTGCAGATCGAGGCGACGGTGAAAACCACCGGCCAGACGGGCGTCGAGATGGAGGCGCTGACCGCCGCCAATGTCGCCGCGCTGACCGTCTATGACATGTGCAAGGCGGTGGATCGCGGCATGGAGATCGGCGGCACCCGTGTCATCCTGAAAGATGGCGGAAAATCAGGACGGTACGAGGCCAGATGATCACCGTCGATCAGGCGCTTGAGCAGCTATTCGCGCTGGTATCGCCGCTGCGGGCGGAAACCGTTCCGCTGACCCAGGCCGTGGGCCGCGTCCTGGCCGAAGACGCGGTTGCAACGCGCGACCAGCCGCCCTTTGCCGCCTCGGCGATGGACGGGTATGCGGTGCGGGGCCAGGAGGTCTCGGTAGGTGCGCGGTTCAAGGTGATCGGTGAATCCGCCGCCGGTCATGGCTTTGACGGCATCTGCGGCGCAGGCGAGGCTGTCCGCATCTTTACCGGCGCACCGCTGCCCGAGGGGGCCGATCATGTGGTCATCCAGGAGGATGTCGCGCGCGACGGCGATTGTGTCACCCTGACCGACCGGCTGGGCGACGGCGACAACGTACGCCCCGCGGGGGCCGATTTCCGCGCCGGTGACAGGCTGAAGGCCCCGCGCCTGCTGCGGCCATCGGACATTGCGTTGCTGGCGTCGATGAACATCGCCGAAGCCGTGGTGGCGCGGCGGCCGGACGTGGCGCTGATCTCGACCGGGGATGAATTGGTGATGCCCGGCGAAGATCCAGGCCCCGATCAGATCATCGCGTCGAATACGTTCGGGCTCAAGGCCCTGCTGGACGGGATCGGCGCGCGTGCCCGCATCCTGCCGATTGCAGGCGACAGCAAGCCGTTGCTCGAAGCGGCCTTCGATCTGGCGAAAGATGCCGACCTGATCGTGACCATCGGCGGCGCTTCGGTGGGCGATCATGATCTGGTGGGCGACGTGGCCGAAAGCCTGGGGATGGAGCGCGCCTTCTACAAGATCGCCATGCGCCCGGGCAAACCGCTGATGGCGGGCCGGATGGGCAATGCGGTGATGGTGGGCCTGCCGGGCAACCCGGTTTCGGCGATGGTCTGCGGCCATGTCTTTCTGGCCCCGGTGATCAGGGCGATGCTGGGCCTGGGCGCCGGCCCCGCGCCCCGCCGCAGCGCGCGGCTTGGTGCCGACCTACCTGCCAACGGCCCGCGCGAACATTACATGCGCGCCTTCGTGCGGGATGGCGAGATCACCGCTGAGGCCCGGCAGGACAGCTCTCTGCTCACGGTTCTGGCCGATGCCAACGCCCTGCTGATCCGACCCGCGCATGATGGGCCGCGGAAGGCTGGCGACAACGTCTCTTATCTGCAGATCTGACACCGCCGCAGGTCTCGCCCACGTCATCACGGGTCCTCTTCGAGACCTCAGCCGTCTCCCGCGCCATTGATACCGGGACCGTTTTCTTCGAAGAAAACGGGGCGGAAAATTTGCAATTTTCCGATAAGGAATTTTCGAAAATTCCGTTTCCGACAGTGGCACGTTCGTCCGCAATGCAGACTAGCGCCAACCGCTTGACGCAGGGTTCCGGGCGCGGCACCTCGTCCGGGCGCGGGGTCCAAGCCGATGACCGCAGCAAGATGCTGCGACAGGCGGGGCGTTATCCACAGTTGACACAAAACGGGAACATGCGTAGAACAAAGCAAAACACCATGACCGGAGGGTCTGTCAGATGCTGACCAAGAAGCAGTTGGATTTGCTGGAATTTATCCATAAACGTGTGCAACGTGACGGTGTTCCCCCCAGTTTCGACGAAATGAAAGAGGCGCTGGACCTGCGGTCCAAATCCGGTATTCACCGGCTGATCACCGCGCTGGAGGAACGCGGCTTCATCCGGCGCCTCGCCCATCGGGCACGGGCGCTGGAGATCGTGAAACTGCCCGAAACCCTCGGGGGCGACGCCACGCATGGCTTCTCGCCCCGGGTGATCGATGGCGACAAGCCCGATTTGTCCAAGCCCGCCAATGCGCAACCGGTCGAGGTTGCGGCCGCCGTGGAACTGCCGGTGATGGGCCGGATCGCCGCCGGCGTGCCGATCGAGGCGATTTCGCACGCGTCGCACAACGTGGCGGTACCGGGCAGCATGCTGAGCGGTTCGGGCGAACATTACGCGCTTGAGGTCAAGGGCGATTCCATGATCGACGCCGGGATCAACAATGGCGATGTCGTGGTGATCCGCGAAACCAGCGTGGCCGACAATGGCGACATCGTCGTCGCGCTTGTCGAGGATCAGGAGGCGACGCTGAAGCGGTTTTTCCGCAAGGGGAACGCCATCGCGCTGGAGGCCGCGAACCCGGCCTATGAAACGCGGGTCTTTCCCGAGGACAAGGTCAAGGTCCAGGGCTGCCTTGTCGGTCTGATCAGAACCTACTGAGAGTTCCACAGCCGCGCGCCGGTGATCTGGCGTGCCGAGACCGTCCGAACGCCATCCGCCGTACGGTAAAGCGCCAAAGCGCCAGATTTCGCCAATGTTTCCGGGTGGATCACCCGGCAGGGCAGGTCGCGGGGCGGATTGACATTCATCACCACCCAGTCGGGATTGGCACAATCGGTCAATGCCTCGGCCTCGCGCTTGCCACGGATGGCGGTGATGTTGAAGGCGGCTGGCAAGGCCTCGTTCCAACGGTCGGCGGCCTGTTCCTGAAGGGCCGCGTCGCCATCGTTCTCCAGCCAGTTCAGCGCGATGAAGCCGCCGCCTTTTGCCTTGCTCAGCGCGCGGCCTTCCTCGGTCATGACACCGACCAGCGCGCCGGTATCGGCGATCAGAACGTCGGGCCGCGTGGTCTGCGACCACAAGGCAAAGGCCGCGATCACGGGCACCACCCCCACCAGCCGTGCGCGCCCCTGCCAGAGGACGACTGTCAGTGCGCCGAGCGCCATCAGCGGCAGGACATACGGGTCGGGGCTGACAACCGTGCCGCGCGCGCCTTCGAGGCCGGAGACGAAATGCGCAACGCCCAGGATCCAGCGCAGCCCCAGCCCCATTAACCAGAGCGCGATGCCCTCTAGCCCGAGCGGCAGCAGGCAGGCGGCCAGGACCGCGGCCGGCATCACCAGCACGCCCATCAGCGGCACGCTGAGCAGGTTGGCGACCAACCCGTAATGGGCGATCTGGTTGAAATGCGCTGCAGCCACCGGCGCGGTCGCCAGCCCGGCCACCAGCGACGAGATGATGACCGACGAGGCCGCCTGCATCCAGCGCGGGCCCAGCCTGATCTTGTGATCCCGGAACCATCCGAACACCGCGACCAGCGCCGTGGTGGCAGCAAATGACATCTGGAACCCCGGTCCCAACAGCGCCTCGGGACGCAGGACAAGCACGATCACCGCCGCCACCGCCACCGCCCTGAGGCTGAACACGCGCCGGTCAAACAGCACCGCCACCAGGGCCACCGCCACCATGACAAATGCCCGCTCGGTGGCGACATTGCCCCCCGATAGCGCCAGGTATCCCGCCGCCACGCACATCGCCATCACCGCCGCCAGTTTCTTGGACGGCACCCGCAGGCCAACATAGGGAATGGCGGCAAGGCCGATGCGGAAAACGGCAAAGACGAACCCGGCCAGAAGCCCCATATGCAGGCCAGAGATCGCCAGCAGATGCGCCAGGTTCGACACGCGCAGCGCTTTCAGGGTGTCCTGCCCCATGCCGGCGCGGTCCCCGGTCATGATCGCCGCGGCAAAGGCACCCACCTCACCGGGCAACGCCGCCTGCACCCGTGCCGACAGCGCCATGCGCGCCCCGAACAGCCGCTGCCCCTCCCCTGGTGCCGCGATCGCCAGCAGCGGCGTGCGCGTATAACCGACCCCGCCCAGTTTCAGGAACCATGAATGGCGCTGGAAATCGAAACCGCCGGGTTCAACCGGCCCGCCCGGCGGCGCGATATGGGCCGTGGCAATCACCCTCAGGCCCGGAACAGGATCGACGAATCCCTGCTGACCATGCAGCGAAATCCGCACCCGTTCCGGGGTTTCTTCGGGCGGCAGGTTGCGCAGCACGACCTGGTCCAATGTCAGGCGCACCGCGTCGCTGGCCGAGCGGTCGATCCCCACGATCCGCCCCTCCACCGGCCCGTAATAGCGCCAGCCGATCACCGGGGCGTCCATCTGGTGCGCGCGCAGACCCGCCAGGCAGAATCCGGCGGCAACCAGCGCCACCGCCCAGAGCAACGGCGCGAGCATGACGCCCGCCCATCGCGTCGCCACCGCCAGCAGCACCGCCGCTGTCCCGATCCAGCCATAGCTGGTGATCGGCGGTTCGGATTTGATCGCGAAATAGATCACGATCCCGACCGCCAGGAACACCGGCACCCACGGGAACAAATGCCCCCGCTGGGTCAGCCACGCGGTTTGCAGGACATGCCCCAAGGCCAAGACTTGTCACCCCTCTGGCGGGTCGATAGACAGGCGTTAACGCTATCTCCATCCCGGTTACCGAAAGGTTAATTTGCCCCATGTCACAACATGTCGTGACCCGTTTTGCCCCTTCTCCGACAGGTTTCCTGCATATCGGCGGCGCACGCACGGCGCTGTTCAACTGGCTCTTTGCCCGCCACCATGGCGGCGAATTCAAACTGAGGATCGAGGACACGGACCGTGCCCGTTCGACCGAGGCGGCGACACAGGCCATCCTGGACGGAATGCGCTGGCTGGGTCTGGACTGGGACGGCGAGGCGGTCAGCCAGTTCGGCAGCGCCGCGCGCCATGCCGAGGTGGCGCGTGACCTGCTGGCCAAGGGCCATGCCTATAAGTGCTTTTCCACCCAGGAGGAAATCGCCGCCTTCCGCGAGGCCGCGCAGGCCGAGAAACGTTCCACCCTGTTCCAGAGCCCCTGGCGCGATGCCGATCCGGCAACCCACCCTGACGCGCCATACGCGATCCGCCTGCGCACGCCCACCGAGGGCACGACCGTGATCCGCGACGAGGTGCAGGGCGAGGTGACGATCCGCAATGACCAGTTGGACGACATGATCCTGCTGCGCAGCGACGGCACGCCCGTCTACATGCTTGCGGTTGTGGTGGACGATCACGACATGGGTGTCACCCATGTGATCCGGGGTGACGATCACCTCAACAACGCCGCGCGGCAGATGGGCATCTATACGGCGATGGGATGGGACGTGCCGGTCTGGGCGCATATTCCGCTGATCCACGGACCCGACGGCAAGAAGCTCAGCAAGCGGCACGGCGCGCTTGGGGTCGAGGAATACCGCGCCATGGGCTATCCCGCCGCGGGGATGCGCAACTATCTTGCGCGGCTGGGTTGGAGCCACGGCGACGACGAGTTCTTTACCGATGCGCAGGCGCGCGAATGGTTCGACCTTGGCGGCATCGGCAAATCCCCGGCGCGGTTCGATTTCAAGAAACTGGAAAACCTCTGCGGCCAGCACATCGCCGCCGCGGACGATGCTGCACTGCTGCATGACCTGTCGGATTTCCTGGCCGCCACCGGCCAGACACCATTGACTGACGTTAGGGAAGCGCTGTTCCGAAAGGGTATGTATTGCCTGAAAGAACGGGCCAAGACTTTCCCGGAATTACTTGAAAAGGCTGAGTTTATCCTGGCCGATCGCCCGATCCGGCCGGATGAGAAATCAGCGAAGATGCTGGATGATGTATCCCGTGGTATACTGCGAGAATTGACGCCGCACCTGCAAAATGCTACTTGGACCCGAGAGGAACTGGAAATTACCGCCAACCGGTTCGCCGAAAATCACGATATGAAGTTCGGAAAACTGGCCGGACCCCTGCGTGCGGCACTGGCTGGCAGAAGTGCGACACCAAGTGTGTTCGACATGATGCTGGTGCTGGGTCAGGATGAAAGCATTGCCCGGCTCACCGATGCCGCCCGCTGACGGACGCGCAGACCGTACGGCAATAATCAGAACAGGCCGCCCTGGGGCGCGACGACGGAGGAGATCAAATGACTGACAGCAAACAAACCGCAAAGCTGGAAATTGGCGGGAAATCCTACGAGCTACCGGTTTTTTCTCCGACCGCCGGGCCCGATGTCATCGACATTCGCAAGCTTTACGGGCAGGCTGGGGTGTTCACCTATGACCCCGGCTTCACCTCAACCGCAAGCTGTGACAGCACCATCACCTATATCGATGGCGGCAAGGGTGAGTTGCTGCACCGGGGCTACCCGATTGATCAACTGGCGGAAAAATCGCACTACCTCGAGGTCTGCTACCTGTTGCTCTACGGTGATCTCCCCTCGGCCGCCCAGCTGGAGGATTTCGAAAGCCGGGTCACCAACCACACCATGCTGCACGAGCAGATGCACTTCCTCTTCCGCGGCTTCCGCCGGGACGCGCATCCGATGGCGATCATGGTGGGTGTCGTCGGCGCGCTCAGCGCCTTCTACCACGACAGTACCGATATCAATGACCCCTGGCAGCGCGAGGTTGCCACCATCCGCATGATCGCCAAGATGCCGACCATCGCGGCGATGGCGTTCAAGTACACCATCGGTCAGCCCTTCGTCTATCCGCGCAACGATGTGGACTATGCTTCGAACTTCCTGCGCATGTGTTTTTCGGTGCCGGCCGAGGATTACGAGGTCAACCCGATCCTCAGCCGCGCGATGGACCGGATCTTTACCCTGCACGCGGATCACGAACAGAACGCGTCGACCTCGACGGTGCGGCTGGCGTCCAGTTCCGGGGCAAACCCGTTTGCCTGCATCGCCGCCGGCATCGCCTGTCTCTGGGGCCCCGCGCATGGCGGCGCCAACCAGGCCTGCCTCGAGATGCTGCGCGAAATCGGCACCGTGGACCGGATCCCCGAATATATCGCCCGCGCCAAGGACAAGGACGATGATTTCCGCCTGATGGGTTTCGGCCACAGGGTCTACAAGAATTTCGATCCGCGCGCCAAGGTGATGAAACAGTCCGCCGACGAGGTGCTGGAGCTTCTGGGGGTCGAGGACAACCCGACCCTGCAAGTGGCGAAAGAACTGGAAAAACAGGCGCTTGAGGATGATTACTTCGCTGACAAGAAACTGTTCCCGAACGTTGATTTCTATTCCGGGATCATTCTTGAGGCGATGGGGTTCCCCACCTCGATGTTCACCCCGATCTTTGCCGTGTCACGCACCGTGGGCTGGATTTCGCAGTGGAAGGAAATGATCGCCGATCCGCAGCTGAAGATCGGCCGCCCGCGGCAGCTTTACCAGGGATCTACGCTGCGCGACTACGTGGATATCGAAAAGCGCTGATCCACAACGCCGCACGGGAGTATTTTGAGCAAGATGAAGAACCGCGCGGTGCGGCACTGACGGCCTTGAGTCCAGAGCGATCAGTCAATGCGAGCGGCGCGATCGCCAGACAGCGGGGTGGCGAACCAGCTTGGTTCGGCGCAGTTTATCCCTGCCAAGATCGATAAAGACCAGAAGGATGCACCGGCATCAGCCAATCGCCAGCCCGGGGGGCGGTCTGGCGATCGCGCGGCGGCCTGCGGCCTTGGTTCCGCGCGAGGGGCACCCGACCGCTTGGCCGTTTCGTTCGCCCGGCTGCCCCCAAGCACTGACCGCCTGCGATCCGGTAGGTGGCAACGACGGCGCGGTTAGCGCCCCTCGTACTGCGCCGGGCGTTTTTCTAGGAAGGCCACGACGCCTTCCTTGAAATCGCGGGTCTTGCCGCAATCGCCCTGCAGCTCGGCCTCAAGGTCCAACTGCCTCTCGAAACCGTTTTCCCAGCTGTTGCGCACCGCCTGTTTGAGGTTTGCATAGGCCTGGGTCGGGCCCTTGGCCAGATGCGCCGCGCGGGCACGCCAATGGCTGTCGAACGTATCGTCCGCGACCGCCTCCCAGATCATGCCCCAGTCATCCGCCTGGCGGGCGCTGATCGGCTCGGCAAAAAGCGCGGCGCCCATGGCCTTGGCCGCGCCCATCTGGCGGGGCAGCCAATAGGTGCCGCCGGCATCGGGGATCAGGCCGATCCGGGTGAAGGCCTGCAGGAAATAGGCGCTTTCGGCTGCGATCACCACATCCGCAGCCAGCGCCAGGTTGGCCCCTGCCCCGGCCGCCGGGCCGTTGACCGCGCTGATCGTGGGAATGGGGCAGCCGCTGATCGCGCGCAGCATCGGCATGTATTCGTCCTTCAGCACCCGCTCGAGGTCAATCGATGCCGCGTTGCCGCTGTCGCTCAGGTCCTGGCCGGAACAGAACGCCTTGCCCTTGCCGGTCAGCACCAGCACCCGTGCCTTGCGCCCGGCAAATCCGGCCGCATCGGTGATCTCTGCCCGCATCTGCGTGTTCAGCGCATTCATCTTGTCCGCGCGGTTCAGGCTGAGAACGGCAACATCGTCCGCCAGCTCAAGCGTGATCGTCTGGTAATCCTTCACGGGCGGTCCCCTTTCCTGTCATACGCGCGCAGTCAAACCCGATTTCTGCGCCGGGCGAAAGGGGAACGACGCGTCATTCCTTCATGATTTCCTCGATCCGGGCCTGTTCTTCCTCGCTCAGCCCGACAACCGCATCCGACTTGACGGCGGTGCGCCGCAGGTAGAGCGCCGCCAGCCCGCCCCCGAGGATCAGCATGACCGGCCCCGCCAGCCACAAAAGCAGGTTGGACCCGCCGCGCTGCGGTTTCAGCAGCACATATTCGCCGTAGCGATCAACGATAAAGGCAATCGCCTCGGCATCGCTGTCGCCCGCCACCAGCCGTTCACGCACCAGCAGGCGCAGGTCGCGGGCCAGATCGGCGTTGGAATCGTCAATGCTCTCATTGCGGCAGACCAGGCAGCGTAACTCCTTGGACAGCTCGCGCGCGCGGTCCTCAAGCACCGGGTCGTCCAGCACTTCGTCAGGCTGGACCGCCCAGGCCGGCGCGCACAGAAGGCTCAGGATCAGGATCATGCGTTTCATTCCGCGGGCACCCCCGCCGTGGGCGCCTTGCGCGCACCGGCGGCAACGCGGTAGCGCCGGTCGCTCAGCGACAGCGCGCCGCCAAGCGCCATCAGGATGGACCCGCCCCAGATCCAGTTTGCCAGCGGCTTGTAATAGCTGCGCACCGCCCATCCGCCGCCCGCCTGCGGATCGCCGATCACGACGTAGATGTCGCGCAGAAACCCGTTGTTCAGCGCCGCCTCGGTCGTCGGCATCCCGGCCACCGGGTAAAGACGTTTCTCCGGGTGCATGGTGGCAATCACATTTCCGCCTTTCGACAGGGTGACATCTGCGGTGGTGGACAGGTAGTTCGGCCCCTGTATATCGCGCACGCGGTCCAGCGTGATCGTATACCCGGCCAGATCAAGGCTGTCGCCCACCTGAACCACGCGAATATCCTCGACCTCCCAGGCCATCATCGCAGCGACACCCGCGATGGTCACGCCAAGGCCGCCATGCGCCACCGCCTTGCCCCAGTCGGCACGGGGCAGACGGCGCAGCCGCCGCAGGCGGTCCGTGCCGCGACCCGTGCGCCCCCAGAGATCCATGACCGAGCCGGAAACAAGCCAGGCCGCCAGAAACAACCCGACAGGGCCAAGCGCGGATCGCCCGCTCTGCATTGCCCAGGCCAGTGCACCGATGGCAACCGCCAGCAGAAGGGGCCAGCGCAGGGTCTTCAGCACCCTTCCCAGCCTGGCCCGCTTCCAGGGCAGCATCGCGCCCACCGGCAGGACCAGGCCAAGCGCGATCATGAAGGGCGTGAAGGCCAGGTTGAAGAACGGCGGCCCGACGGACAGCTTGCGGTCAAAGAACAGCTCGGCCACCAGCGGCCAGATCGTGCCGACAAACACGACAAAGGCCGCAACGCAAAGCAGGACATTGTTCACCACCAGCACGGATTCGCGGCTGATCAGCCCAAAGACGCCCCGTGCCTGCATCACCCCCGCCCGCGCGGCAAACAGGGTCAGCCCCCCCAGCATGAAGACCGCCAGGATGCCCAGCAGGAAGACGCCGCGTTCGGGGTCGTTGGCAAAGGCATGAACCGAGGTAATGACACCCGAGCGGGTGATGAAGGCACCGATCATCGAAAACCCGAAAGCGATGATCGCCAGCAGGATGGTCCAGCTTTTCAGCGATTCGCGTTTTTCCACCACGATCGACGAATGCAGCAGCGCCGCCGAGATCAGCCAGGGCATGAAACTGGCATTCTCAACCGGATCCCAGAACCAGAAACCGCCCCAGCCCAGCTCGTAATAGGCCCACCAGCTGCCCAGCCCGATACCGATGGTCAGGAATATCCAGGCGGCAAGCGTATAGGGCCTGACCCACCGGCCCCAGGCGGCATCGACCCGGCCCTCGATCAGGGCAGCGACAGCAAAGGAGAAGGTCATCGAAAGCCCGACATAACCCAGGTACAGAAACGGCGGGTGAAAGGCGAGGCCCGGATCCTGCAAGAGCGGGTTCAGGTCACGCCCGTCAAAGGGCGGCACCGCCATGCGCAGGAACGGGTTGGAGGTAAAGAGGATAAAGGCAAAGAACGCCGCGCCGATCATCGCCTGGACCGCCAGGACGCGGGCGCGCAGACTGGGGGGCAGATTGCCGCCAAACCACGCCACCATCGCCCCGAACAGCGTGACGATCAGCACCCAAAGCAGCATCGAGCCTTCGTGATTGCCCCAGACACCGGTGATCTTGTAAAGCAGCGGCTTGGCCGTGTGGCTGTTGCTGACCACCAGCTGCACCGAAAAGTCCGAAAGAACAAACGCATGGGTCAGCGCCGCAAAGGCCGTGGCCGTCAGGATGAATTGCAGCGTTGCGGCCGGTTCGGCCACGGCGATCCAGCCGGGCAATCCTCGATGCGCCCCGACCAGCGGGACAACGGCCTGAAAACAGGCCGTGAAGAATGCCAGGATCAGGGCGAAATGGCCAAGCTCTGTTATCATGGCCCGCAGTATAGGTTGCCGCACCTAGCGGGCCAATCCGAAAACGCGTTTCCGCGTGTACACATTGTCGCGGGTTCTGTCAGGCGGCAGCGCGGCGCCAATCGTCCAGCGCGGCATTCTCACCCGGTGACACCGCGGCCAGCGTCAGCTCGGCATCCGGGCCGGTATCCGCCGCACCGGGGCTCTGGGCGCGCAGTTTCCGTAGGGCGGCGATGTTGTCGACGACCTGCGGCGCGCGCGCCATCGTGGCCGCGAGCGAGCGCTGGAACTCCTGCCCTTTCAACTGATGCCGTGCGCCGAAATAGAAGGACACGATCGCCCCCAGAAGCCACCAGAGCGGTTCGGGCACCAGCGCGATCCCCTGCATCCGTTCGGCAAACCAGATCGGGTCGGTCATCGCCGCGACGAACAACGCCAGCGTGCCCAGGGCCATTGCCGGGCGCGGCAGGCGATTGAGCCCGTCCATGAAACGATCGAACCAGCCGCGCTGCCGCGGCGCGAACTCGCCGGCATATTGCACCATAACCTGCCGGCGCATATCGGCGTCGCGCTCAGCACCGGCCTCGGCGTTCTCGCGGAACACCTCGGCGGTCTCGGCCACCACATTGCGCCCGCCGCCGAATACCAGGTTCAGCAACTGGCCGATCAACCCCATGATGCGGTCCTCTTTTTGAACTCCGCGGCGCTCAGGTGGTAGCGGGGTGAAATGAATTCCTCGGCGCGACGGATCCAGCCGCCCTTGCCCCCTGCCCGCGTGCGCGCATATTTCCGCGAGGCGGGGCGCCTGTCAGCCAGGCGGAAGTAATAACTGCGCCGGGCAATTCCATAGGCATCAACCAAATGATCGGGCGCGGCGTTGAAGGCTGCAGTGGCGGCGGCGGCGGTCTTGGGGCCGATGGCGCCATCAACGGCAAGGGGCTGACCCATCTGCCGCAGCAGCCGTTGCAGGATTTTCACCGCGTTCGATCCCGCGTTGACATACATGTCAAAGACGCTGGCCTGCAACGGTTCGGGCAGGCGGGCAATGCCGGGGCGGCGGAAATAGTGGTCGATGAAAATCTCTTCGGCCTGCGCCCGGGTCAGTTGCCGCACGTCACGCACATTCACCACGCCGTCTCCGGTCAGGTCCAGCCCGAGCCGGCGCATGGTGTGAATGGTGACGCCGTATTTCGTGGCCCCGCCCGGATCGTCCGGGTCATTCACGAAACCACCCTCTCGGGCGACGATCTCTCTGGCAATTTCCGAAACGCTCTGCATGCCCACCGCCATTTTCCGGGAAAAATTGGCGCCGAGACTGCGGGGGTAAGGTTAACGGGGCGCTTAGCTACCGTCCGGCGGCTGGTAGACGCCCTGTTCTTTCAGCGCATCGACCACTTCCTTGGGCATGTAATCCTCGTCGTGCTTGGCAAGGATCTCGGTAGCCTTGAACACGCCATTTTCCAGCGTACCGGTGCCGACCATGCCCTGATTTTCCTCGAACAGGTCGGGCAGGATGCCGGTATAGGTCACCGGCACCACCGCGCCGCCATCGGTCACGTTGAAGCGCACCGTCTCGCCCGCGCCGCGCACAAGGCTGCCCTCTTCGACGAGCCCGCCGATGCGAAACACCTCTGTCGCCGCCGGCGGTTCAGCCACAACCTGGCTGGGCGAGCGGAAGAAGTTGATGCCGTCACGCAGGGCATAGCCAATCAGGGCGGTCGCGGCAATCAGCGCAACAACCGTGGTGGAAATGATCTGAATCCGGCGCTTTTTCCTCAGCGACTTCATGCGTGCCCCCTAGGGAAATACCGGGGCCAGCATCAGGCCCAGCGTCTCATCCTCACCTAACATCAGATTGGCGTTCTGCAAGGCCTGCCCGCTGGAGCCTTTGGTCAGGTTGTCCAGTGCCGCGATCACGATGGCGCGTCCCTCGATCCGGTCGCCGGTCACGCCGACATGGCAGAAATTGCTGCCCCGGACATGCCGCGTGCTGGGATGCTGGCCAAAGGGCAACATCTGGACGAACGGCTCCGCGGCATAGGCGCGGCTTAACGAGGCATGGACCGCCTCCGCGTCACCCTTTACGTAAACAGTGGCCAGTATCCCTCTGTTTGCAGGCAACAAATGCGGTGTGAACTGCACCTTGACCGGCCGCCCGGCAACCGCGGAAAACTCCTGATCGAACTCTGCCAGGTGCCGGTGCGTACCGCCGACCCCATAGGCATGGCTGCCCTCGGACAGCTCGGCATGGAGCAGATTTTCCTTGAGCGACCGCCCCGCCCCGCTGACGCCGGTTTTCAGGTCGATGATGATGTCATCCAGATCAATCACCCCATCCGCGATCAATGGCCGCAGCGCATATTGCCCGGTGGCGGCGTTGCAACCGGTACCGGCGACCAACTGCGCGGTCCGGATCTCGTCGCGGTAGAATTCGGTCAGGCCATAGACGGCCTCGGCCTGGCACTCCAGCGCATCGTGCTGCCCACCGTACCACCTGGCATAGACCTCCGGGTCGCGCAGCCGGAAATCGGCGCTCAGATCGACGATTTTCAGCGTCTTGGGCAGCGCCTTGATCACCGCCTGTGACGTGGCATGCGGCAGGGCGCAAAAGCAAAGATCGACCTTCGAAAAATCGATCTCGTCGATCTTGACCAGATCGGGCAGATCCAGATGGCGCAGATGCGGAAACACCGCGGCCATCGGCTGGCCCGCCTTGGAATTGGCGGCCAGCGCCACGATCTCCATCGCGGGATGGGTGGCGATCAGCCGGACAAGTTCGGCGCCCGTGTAACCGGAGGCGCCCAGGATGGCGATTTTATGGGTCATGGCAGACCTCTTTCTTGTATATCGTGATAGCGTTTAGAAAATAATCGGCGCGGCGGCAATCTATGCGGCCTGAAACTCGATCTTTCGTCGCAGGAACTGGGTCGCGCGGTCCGAGACACGCTTGGCGTCTCCGGTTGTCAGGAACTTCGTCTCGGCCCCCTCACCCGCCATGTTCGGGTGGCGCGTCAGGTAATCCGCCAGGCTTTCCGCCACCAGGCTGGCTTGCGAAAACACCTTCACACCATCGCCCAGGGCGGCCTGAAATACGTCTTCCATCAGCGGGTAATGGGTGCAGCCCAGCACCGCCGCCTGTGGCTCGGGCATCTTGCGCTTGAGCGCGTCGACATGGCTGCGCACCAGGGCTTCGGCCAGGATCAGGTCACCATCCTCGATCGCGTCCACGACACCGCCGCAGGCCTGCGCCTCGACATCCACGCCGATGGCGCGAAAGGCCAGCTCGCGCTGAAACGCCCGGCTGGAAACCGTCGCCGGCGTGGCAAACAGCGCCACATGCTTGACCGCCACCTCGCGCGGCGGAGAATTGTCGCCCCATTGCCGCTCGGTCAGGGCTTCGATCAGCGGCACGAACACGCCCAGCACACGCTTGCCCGGCGGCACCCCTGCCTCCTGCATCCGCCGAAGCGCGGCGGCCGAGGCGGTATTGCAGGCCAGGATCACCAGGTTACAGCCATCGTCCCACAGCCGTGTCACCGCGGATTTGGTCAAGTCAAAGATGTCATCGGCGTCTCGCACACCATAGGGCGCATGGCCGTTGTCACCGAAATATATGAAGGACATCTCGGGCAGACGCTTCTGCACGGCGTCCAGAACCGTCAGCCCGCCCAGGCCACTGTCGAAAATTCCTACTGCCATCTGTCCTGCGCCCAGGTGCTGTCAATCCCATTCGAACCCGACCGACCGCGAGTCAACCGGTTCCGGTGATAGCTCATACGTTTTATGACGCAGGAATTCCATCAGTGATTTTGCATTTTTCGCAAGCGGGTCCAGAACATCGCGATTCAGCGGCCTGCCTACCGAGATCCTGACCGGGCTGTCCACGCGCCTGCCGAACTCCTTGATCAGCAGGCCCATGCGCAGGGTCTGGTGCATATGGCTGGCGACCTGGAACAACCGGCTGTTCTGCCCCTCGAAGAACAGCGGCACAACCGTGGCCCGCGATTTCGCCACCATGCGCGCCGTGAACCCGCGCCAGCCGGGATCCATCGGCTGCGAGAACGGCCTGGCCGAGGTGGCGACCGCCCCGCCGGGGAAAATACCGATCGACCCATCCTGCGCCAGCAGGTTCAGCGCCTGCCGGCGCGTTTCCAGATTGGTGCGCACACCCTCTCGGGTTTCCTCAAAGCTGACCGGCAGGACGAACCGGTTCAGGTCTTCGGCCTTGCGGAAAACGGAATTGGCCAGGATGCGGAACTCTCCGCGTGTCTGGCGCAGGATCAGCCCCATCATCAGCCCGTCGAGAATGCCGTAGGGATGATTGGCGATCAGAATAAGCGGCCCGTTGCGCGGGATGTCGCCAAGGCTTCCCCGCCGCACGTCCAGCGACAGCCCGTAGCGTTCTGCCATCACCTGCCAGAAATCGCGCCCGGCGGCGACCTCGTCTTCGTAGCCGCGCGCACGCTTGATCAGGGTGATCCGGCCGGTCAGGTTCTCCATCGTCCGGATGACGGCCCGCCCGCCCCGCGTCTCGGCCGAGTGCGAATAGCTGACGTCGCGCACGACGCGGGGATGAGGCTGCATTGACGGCCCTCCGGCGGCGATTCTGTCGCCCGTTGCTCAACCAGAATATATTGATCCACCAATTCTTACAGTTTCATGACACTCACTGTGCCGCTTCGGACAGCGGCTCACCACCGGCCCGGATCGTTACCAGCAATTCCTCACGGCGCTTGGCGGCCTTGGCCTCGTTCGCTTGTTTGACGGGGCCGAAACCCCGGATCTGCAGCGGCAGCAGCGCCAGCGCCAACACCGCATCACGAGTCTGAGCATCCAGCTTCGGCAGCACCTCGGTCATGTCGCGTTCATATTGCCTGATCAGCGCGCGTTCCATCCGGCGTTCGGCGGCATAGCCGAAAATGTCCAGCGGGGTGCCGCGCAGGCCCTTCAGCTTCGCAATGATTTTCAGCGGTCTTGCCATCCACGGCCCGAAGCGACGCTTGACCGGCCGCCCGTCGGACCCCTTCTTCGACAGGATCGGCGGAGCGAGATGGAAGGTCATCCTGAAATCGCCGTCGAATTCGGCCGCGGCCTTTTCCTGACTGGTCAGCAGAAGCCGCGCGACCTCGTATTCATCCTTGTAGGACAAGAGCTTGTGATAGCCCTGTGCGACCGCCAGTTTCAGGCCTTCATCCTCGATCCCGTTGACCAGCTTGCGATACCGCTTGGCCAGCCGCTTGCCCTGATAGGCCACCAGGTGATCCGCGCGGTAGGCGATCTTTTCCTCGGGCGATTTCGGCAGTTCGATCACTTTCGGCTGGGTCAGCCCTGCGGCATCGCCGGGATGCAGCGCCGCCCAACGGCCGATTTCGAATGCGCGAAGGTTCCTGGCGACGGCCGCACCGTTCAGTTCGATCGCCGCGGTGATCGCCTCGTGGCTCAGCGGGATCAGCCCGCGCTGCCAGGCCGCCCCAAAGATCATCATGTTGGAAAAGATCGAATCGCCCATCGCCGCCCGCGCCAGTTCGGTCGCGTCGAACAATTGCACCCCGTCCTTCAACCGCGCCTGCAGCGCCAGTTCCAGCCGGTCGGTCGGCAGTTTGAACTCGGTATCGCGGGTGAAATCGCCGGTGATGATCTCGTGGCTGTTCACCACCGCGCCGGTGCGCCCGCGCTTGGTCAGACCCAGGGTCTTGGCCCCGGCGCTGACCACCAGATCACCGCCGATCAGCGCATCGCATTCGCCGGTGGCGACGCGGATGGCATTGATATCGGCGGGGCGCTCGGCCAGACGGCAGTGGATATGCACCGCGCCACCCTTCTGCGCCAGCCCGGCCATTTCCATCATGCCCGCACCCTTACCGTCGATCTGCGCCGCCTGCGCCAGAACCGCGCCGATGGTCACCACACCGGTGCCGCCGACGCCGGTGATCACCACGTTATGGGTGCCGTCGATCTTGGGCAGTTCCGGCTGCGGCAGATCGGGCAGGTCAAGCTCGGCGGTTTGCTGTTTCCTGATCTCGGCGCCTTCCAGCGTCACGAAGGACGGGCAGAACCCCTTGAGACAGCTGAAATCCTTGTTGCAGCTCGACTGGTCGATCGCCCGCTTGCGGCCCAGCTCGGTCTCGACCGGGACGATCGACACACAGTTCGACTGCACCCCGCAATCGCCGCAGCCCTCGCAGATATCGGTGTTGATGAACACCCGTTTGTCCGGGTCCGGGAAAGTGCCCCGCTTGCGGCGGCGGCGCTTTTCGGCAGCACAGGTCTGGATATAGACAATGGCCGAGACACCGTCGATCTCCGACATCCGCTTCTGCACATCCATCAGATCTGACCGTTCCCTGATTTCAACACCTTGCGGGAACATCTTGACGTCAACATCCTCCTTCTCGTCATAGACAACCGCCAGGTGCTTGACGCCCATCGCCTTCAGCTCGGCCACGATCCGCGGCGCGTCCAACCCGCCCTCGTTCGGTTGCCCGCCGGTCATGGCGACCGCGTCGTTGTAAAGGATCTTGTAGGTAATGTTCGTGCCGGCAGCCAGGGCCGCGCGAATGGCCTGCACACCCGAATGGTTGTAGGTGCCGTCACCCAGGTTCTGGAACACGTGCTTGCGGGTAGAAAACGGCGCCTCGCCGATCCAGTTCGCCCCCTCGCCGCCCATATGGGTAAAGCCGGTGGTCTCCCGGTCCATCCACTGCACCATGTAGTGACAGCCGATCCCGGCATAGGCGCGCGCACCCTCGGGCAGCCTGGTGGAGGAATTATGCGGGCAACCCGAACAGAAATAGGGCAGCCGCGATGCAATCTCCTCGGCATTGTCATTGCGCCGCGCGTCGGCCAGCAGTTCCAGCCCGGCCTTCACCCGGTCGGTGCCGCGCCCTTCCTCAATCAGGATTTCGCCCAGTTTCTCGGCAATCATGATCGGGTCCAGCGCGCCGCGGGTCGGGAATAGCTCGTCGCGGTGCAGGCCGCCTGCGCCGCCCTTGTACCAGCCGTAGACGCGGTACCGGTTATCGTCGAACAGTGCCTCCTTGATCTGGATCTCGATCAGCTTGCGCTTTTCCTCGACCACAACGATCAGGTCCAGCCCCTCGGCCCAGTCATGGAATCCCTTCATGTCCAGAGGAAAGGTCTGCCCGACCTTGTAGGTGGTGATGCCCAGCCTTTCGGCCTCTGCTGCGTTGATGCCCAGCAGGTCCAGCGCATGAACCAGATCAAGCCAGTTCTTGCCCGCGGCGACAAATCCGATCTTGGCACCCGGCTTGCCGAACATGCGCTTGTCCATCTTGTTGGCGTGGCTGAACTCTTCCGCCGCGAAGCGCTTGAAATCGATCATCCGCGCCTCTTGCAGATGCGGCGTATCGCCCAGCCGGATGTTCAGCCCGCCCTCGGGTATGGTGAATTCGGGCGTCACCAGTTGCATCCGGTCGACGCGCCCGTCGACCACCGAGGTCGCCTCGATCGTGTCCTTCATGGTCTTCAGCCCGACCCAGAGCCCGGAAAACCGGCTGAGCGCATAGCCATAGATGCCGTAATCGATGATTTCCTGCACCCCAGCCGGGCTGACCACCGGCATGTAGGCATCCACAAGCGCCCATTCCGACTGGTGCAGCACGGTCGAGGATTCGCCGGTGTGGTCGTCGCCCATCGCCATCAGCACGCCGCCATGTCTGCTGGTGCCGGCCATATTGGCGTGGCGCATCACGTCCCCGGTGCGGTCAACACCCGGCCCCTTGCCGTACCACAGGCCGAATACGCCATCAAACCGGCCTTCGCCGCGCAGTTCCGCCTGTTGCGTACCCCACAGCGCGGTCGCCGCCAGATCTTCGTTCAGGCCCGCGTTGAAGGTGACGTTGGCCTCGCCCAGCAGCTTGGCGGCACGGGTCATCTGCAAATCCACCGCGCCCAGCGGCGATCCGCGATACCCGCTGACATACCCCGCCGTGTTCAGCCCCGCCGCCCTGTCGCGCGCCGCCTGCGTTAACATCAGCCGCACAAGCGCCTGCGTCCCGTTCAGCAGGACGGGCGATTTCTCCAGGTCGAACCGGTCTTTCAGTGACACTTCTTGCTTGCTCATCATGGCCTCCCACGGCGTGGCGTGCTGCATCTCAGTATAGGGCGATAATAGGTCAAAACATCTGACCTACAAAGCGGAAATTGGTGGAATGAGCGGTGTATCTCGGCAGGTTTTTTGCTATTGCGTGGTCAGGGGGAGTATTGAACAGAAAGTTGCGGTTATGGATTGGGACAAGCTCAGAATATTTCACGCGGTAGCTGATGCCGGTAGCCTGACACATGCCGGCGACCAGCTGCACCTGTCGCAATCGGCAGTGTCCCGCCAGGTTCGGGCGCTCGAAGAATCACTCAATGCCACGCTGTTCCACCGCCATGCCCGAGGGCTGATTCTGACCGAACAGGGCGAATTGCTGTTCGACGCCACGCGCGCGATGATGAAGCGGCTGGATGCCGCCACCGCCCGGATCCGCGACAGCGAGGAAGAAGTCTATGGCGAGCTGCGCGTCACCACCACCATCGGATTCGGCACGCTGTGGCTGGCCCCGCGCCTGCCCAAGCTCTATGAGAAATTTCCCGATCTCAAGATCGACCTGATGCTCGAAGAGAAGGTGCTGGACCTGCCGATGCGCGAGGCCGATGTCGCCATCCGCATGAAAGAGCCCAGCCAGGCCGACCTGATCCGCAAACGCCTGATGACCGTGCACATGCGCCTCTACGCCGCGAAATCCTATTTTGACACGCATCCCATGCCTGAGAGCCCGCAGGAGCTGCATGACCACCGCCTGATCTGCCAGAACCCGCGATCGGCGCAGGTCGGGGCCGGTGCCGTGCTGGTGAAAGAGCTGATGACGCACGACATCCCGTCGCGCCTGACGGTCAACAACTATTACGGCGTGCTGCAAGGCGTGCTGAACAATCTGGGAATCGGTGTTCTGCCGGATTACCTGAGCAACGATTTTCCGCAGCTGGTCCCGGTGCTACCAGAGGTAGAATCAACCGAAGTACCGGTCTTTCTGGCCTATCCCGAGGAATTGCGTCACTCAAAACGCATCGCCGCGTTCCGGGATTTCGTTCAGGAAGAAATTTTTGCTTACAGGAAAAACATGCAAAAACAGTCGGCTACCTGACATCGGGCTGCGGTATGCGCACAATGCATAGCAGCATTGCCATGCGCGGTGAAGGATTACGCTTGATCGACTCGCTCCCGATGCCTAATTCACCCCCTGAAGGTGATAGCCGCAAGGCGGTCACCATCATACCTCCCTGTTGGACTAAGGCCGAGCTTTTTGCTCGGCCCTTTTTTTTGCGCGGCGTTGAATAACCGTGCCCGCCCGCGTATCCATCGGCATGGCTTCGCTTCTGATCCGACCGCCGCACCGGTCCGAACTGGATGACCTGTCGGCCCTGAAAATCCGCTCCAAGGCCTATTGGGGATATGACGCAGACTTCATGCAGGCCTGCGCGGAGGAGCTGACACTGCGGCCTGAGCATCTGACCAACAGCGCCGTGGCAGTGGGTGAGCTGGACGGCACCCCCGCCGGTGTCGCGCGAGTAAGTGTCACCGGGCAAAATGCCGATCTTCTGGGGCTGTTCATTGACCCGCCCTTTATTTGCACCGGGATCGGCCAGCAGCTGTTCTGCTGGTGTGTGACCACCGCCCGCGAGTTGGCCGCAACGCGCATGCTGATCGAGGCTGATCCCGGCGCTGCAGGTTTCTATGAACGGATGGGCGCCCGGCGGATCGGGTCCGCGCCCTCGGAGTCAATACCTGGCCGGATTTTGCCGCTCCTGGAGTTCTCGCTCAGATAACCGGGATGTCGGGTCCGGCCAGGGGCGACAGAAGGCGGGGCCCGTCGGCACGGATCACGATGTTTTCCTCATGCACCATCAATTTCCCCTTGCCGGTTTCGATCCCCGGCTCCAGGGTGATCACCATACCCTCGTGCAGGATCGTATGATCCCTTGCCGTCAGCGACAGCCCCTCGGTCAGTTGCATGCCCAGGCCGTGGCCCAGCCGCCCCGCACTTTCGCCGCCGCCCACGATATCGGCCATCGCGCGCCACAGATCGCTGGCACGCGCGCCCACCCGCGCCACGTCAAGCCCCGCCTGCGTGGCCTCGATCAGGCGGGCATGGGCATCCCTGGCGGTCTGGCTAGCGCGGGTGACGGCGAAATTCCGGTCAAAGTCACAGAAATATCCGTCCAGCACCGCGCCGGTATCCAGCATCAGCACATCGCCCGGCGCCAACGCGGTATCGCTTGCCGGAGAGATCACGTCACCATAGCCGCCCTGCCCGGCGCCGCCGGCCAGATATGGCACCCAGTCAGCCCCTTCGTCCAGCAGCAGCCGCTGAAAATCGCGAAACACCGTCGACAGCGGCACGCCTTCGCGGGCGATCTCCCCGACACGGGCAAAGGCCCGGCCCGCAACCGCACAGATGGCCGCGATCTTGTCGATCTCGGCCGGTGATTTGACCATGCGCAACGTCGCGACGATCCCCCGGTCATCGGTAAAGGTCAGCCCCGCCGCGCTCTTGACCCTTTCGAAATCGGTCAGTGGCATCCGCAGGTGGCTTTCGGGGCCCGAAGGCACCCCGACCTTGCCGTCCGTCACCAGTTCGCGCAACGTCGTCGCCAGCAGGGTGACGCCGTCATCGGCCGGCTCGGGCGCCGACCAGGTGCGGATATCGCTGATCCAGGTCTTGGACATCAGCGCCGCCCCGATCGAGGGGATGACAGCCACCGGGTCACCGTTGGCCGGCACCACCAGGAACCACGGCCGGCTCGGGCTTTCCCAGAAGCGGGTCAGAAAACCGGTGAAATAGCGAATATCGGGTTCGGTCGTCAGCAGGATCGCCCCCAGCCCGGCATCTGCCATGCGGGTTTGCGCGGCCTTCAGCCGGCCTTTGTATTCGCTGTCCGGAAAACCTGCCCCCATCTTGACGTTCCTTTGCCGGAGTAACCTGTCCGCTTCCGGCCAGACAATCCGATAAGCATGATTTGGTCAAGCAACCTCGCCACTGCCCCTTTTCCCCCGGCGCGCGATACCCTAAAGAGGCGCCAACGCTAGATTTTGGGGGATTCCATCCACATGCAGGACCCGGCAATCACGTCCGAGCTGATCGCGGCACACGGCCTCAAGCCCGACGAATACGAACGTATCCTTGACATAATCGGGCGCGAGCCGAGCTTTACCGAGCTTGGCATCTTCTCGGCCATGTGGAACGAACATTGCTCTTACAAATCGTCCAAGAAATGGCTGCGCACCCTGCCCACCGAAGGCCCGCAAGTCATCTGTGGCCCCGGAGAAAATGCGGGTATCGTCGATATCGGCGACGGCCAATGCGTTGTTTTCAAAATGGAAAGCCATAACCATCCGTCCTATATCGAACCCTACCAGGGCGCCGCCACCGGCGTGGGCGGCATCCTGCGCGATGTCTTCACCATGGGCGCGCGCCCCATTGCGGCGATGAACTCGCTTTCCTTCGGCGAGCCGTCGCACCCGAAAACCCGCCAGCTGGTGCATGGCGTGGTGGCGGGCGTCGGCGGCTATGGCAACTGTTTCGGCGTGCCCACGGCGGGCGGCGAGGTCCGGTTCGACAAGGCCTATAACGGCAATTGCCTGGTAAATGCCTTCGCCGCAGGGCTGGCCGAGACCGACAAGATCTTCTATTCCGCTGCCTCTGGCGTCGGGATGCCGGTCGTCTATCTGGGGGCCAAGACCGGGCGCGACGGCGTCGGCGGCGCCACCATGGCCAGCGCCGAATTCGACGAGTCGATCGAGGAAAAGCGCCCGACCGTGCAGGTCGGCGATCCGTTCACCGAAAAACGGCTGATGGAGGCCACGCTGGAGCTGATGGCCACCGGCGCTGTCATCTCGATCCAGGACATGGGCGCGGCGGGCCTGACTTGCTCGGCCGTCGAGATGGGCGACAAGGGCGGTTTGGGCGTAAAACTGACGCTTGAGGACGTACCGCAGCGCGAAGAGAACATGACCGCCTATGAGATGATGCTCTCGGAATCCCAGGAACGGATGCTGATGGTGCTGAAACCCGAGCTCGAGGCCGAGGCGCGGGCGGTGTTCGAGAAATGGGACCTGGATTTCGCCATCGTCGGCGAGACCATCGCCGAGGACCGCTTCCTGATCCTGCACCATAACGAGGTAAAGGCCGACCTGCCGCTGTCGAAACTCAGCTCTACCGCGCCGGAATATGACCGCCCGTGGGAGGAAACCCCCGCCGCCGCGCCGCTTGACCCGGCCAGCGTGGCGCAGGTCGACCCGATTGAGGGGCTGAAGGCGCTGATCGGCGCCCCCAACTATTGCTCGCGCGAATGGGTTTACGAACAATATGACACGATGGTCATGGCCGATACCGCCCGCACGCCCGGGCTGGGATCGGGGCTTGTGCGCGTGCATGGCAGTGACAAGCTCCTGGCGTTCACCTCGGACGTGACGCCGCGCTACGTCAAGGCGAACCCGGTCGAGGGCGGCAAACAGGCGGTGGCCGAGGCCTATCGCAACCTCACCGCCGTGGGCGCCCTGCCGCTGGCCACCACCGACAACATGAACTTCGGCAACCCCGAAAAGCCGCAGATCATGGGGCAGTTCGTGGGCGCGATCAAGGGCATCGGTCAGGCGGTATCGGCGCTGGATATGCCGATCGTGTCGGGCAATGTCTCGCTTTACAACGAAACCGACGGCGCCGCGATCCTGCCCACGCCGACCATCGGCGCGGTGGGCCTGATCCGCGATGCCGGCGCGGCGATCAACGGCCGGGCCAGCGAGGGCGACGTGGCCCTGCTGGTGGGCGAAACCGCGGGCCACCTGGGCCAATCCGCGCTGCTGGCCGAACTTTGGGACCGCGCCGAAGGCGATGCGCCCCCGGTCGACCTGGCGGTCGAGAAAAGCAACGGCGATTTCATCCGCGCCAACCACGCACAGATTGCCGCCTGCACGGACCTGTCCGATGGCGGCCTTGCGCTGGCCGCGTTCGAGCTGGCCGAAGCGGCGGGCGTGGGCGTCGAGATCGACGCCGATCAGACCGCCACCCTCTTTGGTGAAGATCAGGCGCGGTACCTGATCGCCTGTTCCGCGGATCAGGCCGAGGCGCTGAGCGCCGCGGCCACCAAAGCCGGCGTGCCGGTGCAGGTCGTGGGCCGCTTTGGCGGCGATGCCGTGCGGTTCGGCGCGTCGCGGGCTTCGCTGAACGAACTTTCGGCGCTCTACCGCACGACTTTCGGGTCGGTATTCGACTGAACATTTGTTCACGTTTGCTTTAGCGGCGTGGCAAACGGGCGTTGCCCGTGCGAGATGTGGGACAGACTTGGAAAAGGACTGTCCCATGCGCCGTTACCTTCTTGCCTTCTGCCTTGCCATCGCCCCGCTGACCCTTGCCGCGCAGGAAGACCCGGAGACTGCCGAGCCGCCGATGACGCTGGAACGGCTGGGCCAGATCATCGAGGTGCTAGACGCCGAGGCGAAAACCAACGGCGCCGCCTGGCAATTGACGATCGCGGATACGATGATCTTCGTCATCACCGACGAGGATGCCGACCGGATGCGCGCCATGACACCGATCCGCAGAAGCGAGGAGGTCACGCCGGAGGAGATGATCCGGCTGATGCAGGCGAATTTCGACTCGGCGCTTGATGCCCGCTATGCCATCGCGCAGGGCACGCTCTGGGCCACGTTCATTCATCCGCTGTCGCCGCTGGAGAAGGACCAGTTCATCTCGGGTCTGGGTCAGGCGGTGAACCTGGTCAAGACCTATGGCACGCTTTATTCCGGGGGGGCGATGCAATTCGGCGGTGGTGACAGCAACGCCATCCAGCGCGAGCTGATCGATGAACTGCTGAAGAAGGGCGAGGAAATCTGAGCCTTCGCGTGCCGGCGGCATCTTGCACTCGGCGGTTGCGCGTTCTACATCTTGGGCAAGAACCAAGGAGCGCATATATGGCCATTCTCGCCTCGGATATCGAAGCACTGATCCGCGAAAGCTTCCCTGATGCCACGATCAGGGTCGAGGGCGATGATGGCGCGCATTTCGCGGCCGAGGTGATCGACGAGAGCTTCCGCGGCCAGAACCGGGTGCAGCAGCAGCGTGCCGTGATGGCAGCACTCAAGGGCAAGATGGATGGGCCGCAGGGCGAAATCCACGCCCTGGCGCTGACGACGAAGGCCCCAGACCAATGAGCCTGTTCGGGTGGATCGTCTGTGCGCTGATCGTGCTGTTCGTGGGTGCGCTTGCGGTGATGGGCAAACGCAAGGATTCCGGCCCCCGGGGCAGCGAGCCCGGCAAAGGCTATCACACCCTGACCTCTGATTATCAATCTGGCATGGGGGGTGGTCATGTAACGACGTGGAAAGTGCCGCGCGACCCCCAGGAATATGCCAAGAGATTCGTACCAAAGGACACACCGAAATGACCGACGCCAAGACCCAGATCGCCGAAACCGTCAAAGCCAATGACGTGGTGCTGTACATGAAGGGCACCAAGGACATGCCGCAATGCGGATTTTCCAGCCGTGTGGCCGGGGTGCTGAACTTCATGGGCGTTGAGTTCTCGGACATCAACGTGCTGGCCGATGACGCCATCCGCCAGGGGATCAAGGACTATTCCGACTGGCCCACCATCCCGCAGCTTTATGTCAAAGGCGAATTCGTCGGCGGCTGCGACATCATCACCGAGATGACACTCTCGGGTGAGCTGGACACGTTGTTCGACCAAAACGGGGTGGCGTATGACAAAGAGGCCGCCAACAAGATCCGCGAAGCCAACGCCTGACACCGTCTGTAACCAAGATTGGTGCGCTGGCGCGCACGCAGGATCTCTCGTCGTCGGCCTCCGACCTCCTCCTCGGGCCGCGAAATGCGACGCGCGCGACAGGGTGGCACGCGCGCCGCATCGGGCCGGGTCAGAGCGCCGTTACCGCGTCAAACCCGTAGCCGGCCAGCAGTGATCCGAAGATCGCCAACGCGAGGTAAAGCAGGAAGGGTTGCAGCCGCAGCACCGGAAAGATCGCCATTGCGCCCCAGATGCTGACCACCCCGCCCGAGACCAGGAAGGCCATCGCCGCGCCCGGGGACATGCCGTGTTCGATCAGCGCGCGGGTGAGCGGCAGGGCCGCGTATCCATCGACATAGGCCGGGGCGCCTACGAAAACCGCCAGTGGAATGGCCCAGGCGGTCTTGTGCCCGACATAACTGCTGAGCGCTTCGGGGTGCAGCAGGGCATTCAGCACATGTTCGGCCGCGAAAGCGGGGATCAGGCAGATCAGGATCAACCGGGTGGTGGCCCAGACCTGGCGGCGAAACACATCGCGCCGCGTACCGTCCGCCCAGATCGCCATGCGAAACGGCATCTTTTCCCCGCAACGCGCCGCCACGATCCGCCCCACCAGCGCATTATTCCGCAGCGGATCGGCACACCATCCCGCTCTTGCAAAGAGCAATGTCCCCGCCCCGCCAAGCAGGCCCAGCAGGACGGCCGCAATCGTCTTGCCCAGGGCAAAGCTGATCCCCAGGGTCGCCGCGGTGGTGGCCAGCATCGCCGGATCCGTCACCGGCGAGGACAGCCAGAAGGCCATCACAGGGGCCAGCGGCACCCCGCCCGCCAGCAGACCAGCCATCAGCGGCAGCACCGTGACCCCGCAGACCGGCGTGACGGCACCAATCGCGGCAGCCGCAAAGACCGCCCGGCGCATATTCCCCTCGAATGCCGCGGCGATATGGGTGTCCGCGCCGCTGGCGATGATCCATCCGGCCAGCAAAATGCCGGGGATCACCAGCGGCGCGATGACGACAAGGCTCCAGCCGACAAAGACCGCCGTCTCCAGCGCCGCCTGCGGCCAATAGATGGCGGCGGACGCTGCTGCGATCGCCACGATGACCAGTGCGATCCGTGACGCGCGGGGCCGGTCTGGTCGTTTGGTTTGCTGGTCTGCGTGATGTGCCATAGCTGCGCTCTTTCCGTTTTCCATTGCCAATATGCGGTCGGGATAGGTAAAAGAAAAATGAATAGTTAATATAGTAGATATGAGATTTTCGAATGGATAGACTCGATAGCGACCTGTTGCGGACCTTTCTTGCGGTCGCCGAGACCGGCAGCGTTACCCTTGGGGCGGCGCAAATTCTGCGCACGCAATCAGCCGCCAGCCTGCAGATCAAGCGGCTGGAGGAAACCCTAGGCCAGCCGGTCTTCCTGCGCCACGGGCGCGGGGTCAGCCTGACACCGCTGGGCGAACGGTTGCTGCCCACGGCACGCCAGATCACGACGGCGCTGGATACCACGCTGCGCACGCTGACGGCGGACGGGCTGACGGGGCGGCTGCGCCTTGGGTTTCCGGACGACCACAGCCACGGCATCCTTGCACAGATCATCGCAGCGTTCTCGCAATCACATCCCTCGGTCGAGCTGGAGGTGGTCTGCGACCTCAGCGCGCGGTTCCCGACGATGATGGAGAACGGCACGCTTGACCTGGCGGTATATGAGACCGAAACACCCGACGACCCGTCCGATGTTCTCTGGCAGGACCAGACCTATTGGGTGAGCTCGCGCAACCACGACCTGCTGGCACGGCCCGAACTTCCGGTGGCGCTGTTCGACCGCGCATGCTGGTGGCGCGACGCCGCACTGGACGCGCTGGAGGCGATGCGGCGCCCCTATCGCATCATCTATTCCAGCCAGAGCGTCCAGGGCGTCGCCGCAGCGGTCGAGGCCGGTATTGCCGTGGCACTGATGGGCAGCAACGTCATCGGTGACAAGATCATGGTCCTGGGGCCCGGGGAGGGGTTTCCCGACATGCCGAAATCCAACCTGGTCCTGCGCACATCCGGTCAGGACACCCCTGCCCTGCACAGCATCGAGGCCGCCATTCGCAAAGCTTTCGCCCGCCGCTCGGGCGCGGGTTAGCCCGCGACCTTGCCGTCAACCGTTTCCGCCAGCGCCTCGGCCCGGGCGGCTATTTCTGCCAGCGTATCGGTCACATGGTTCGGCACCACCGGCACCTCGACCCGTTCGGCCTCGGGGCGCGGTGCGCTCCGAAACTGTTCCAGTTCGGCCTCTTTCTCGGCCATCCGGTCCTCGGCCTCGCGCAGCTTGTCCTGGATGCCGGCCGTCTTGTCAGCCAGCATCAGCCCGGCCATCAGCAGCATCCGGGCCTCGGGAATGCGCCCGATCTGCGCGGCCAGAACCGACGCCTCCTCGTCCAGCATCTTCGCCGCCGCATGCAGGTAGTGCTCTTCGCCCTCCTGGCAGGCCACGTCAAAATTCCTGCCACCGATTTCAATCGTCACCTCGGGCATCAGGCATCCTCCTCCTGGTCGGCATCCGCGGGTTGGGCACCGGCAATCAGCCGTGCGAGATCTGCCATCACGGCGTCGGTCTCGGCCCGGTCTGCCGATCGCGCCGCGCGCAGCCCTTCCAGCTCGGCCAGCATGGATTTGTTGAGCAGGTGCGGTTCGGCCACACCGGCTTCGTTGGCTTCGCGCAGGGCCTTGTTGTTCTCGCGCAGTTGCTGGTTGGCCTTGCGCAGCGATTGCAACTCGCTGTCCAGTTTGCGCATCGTCTCGGCCTGCCGGTCGCCGGCTTCGGCCTGCTGTTTCTGTTTCTGCGACACGACCTTGAGGCGCTCCTCCAGCTGTGCGCAGGCCAGTTTCTCGTCCTCAAGCGCCTTGCGCAGCGACTCGAGCTCGGTCGCATCCGCGCCACCGCCGGGCGACCAGCCGTCCAGCCCCTGACCGATCCGGTCCAGTGCCGCGGTTATCCTGCGTTCCAGCTCGTCTATCTGGCTCATGCCTCAACCCCCTCAACGTTCATTTTCGCAACCGGCGCGAATCGCGCCGTCGCCTGCCACTGCCGGAGTGTACCCAATGACCGGACAAAATGCGCCCCTGAAACGTGTTGTTCTTCTGGCCGGGTTGATCTTTGGGCCGGGGCTGATATGCAGCCCGCATCTGTTGCCACTGCCAAAGGAAGACGCCCCGTGGACATCGCTGCCCTGCGCCAAGCCAATCCCGATCACTGGTCCAAAGCCGCCGCCATCCGCGCGCTGACGCTTGATGCCGTCCACGCCGCCAATTCCGGCCATTCGGGGATGCCGATGGGCATGGCCGATGTCGCCACGGTACTGTTCGAGAAACACCTGAAATTCGATGCCTCGGCCCCCAACTGGCCGGATCGCGACCGGTTCATCCTGTCGGCGGGCCACGGCTCGATGCTGCTGTATTCGCTGCTGCACCTGACCGGCTATGACGGCATGGAGCTGGACCAGATCAAGAATTTCCGCCAATGGGGCGCCCGGACGGCGGGCCACCCGGAAAACTTCCTGCATGACGGGATCGAGACCACCACCGGCCCGCTGGGCCAGGGCATCTCGAACGCCGTGGGCTTTGCCATGGCCGAAGAAATCCTGCGCGCCCGTTACGGACGCAAGCTGGTCGATCACCATACCTATGTCATCGCCGGGGATGGCTGCCTGATGGAAGGCGTCAGCCACGAGGCGATCGGCCTGGCCGGACGGCACAGCCTGGGCAAGCTGATCGTGTTCTGGGACAACAACGACATCACCATCGACGGCAAGGTCTCGCTCTCGGACAAGACCGATCAGGTCAAGCGTTTCCGCGCGGCGGGCTGGCAGGTGATCGAGATCGACGGCCACGACCCCGATGAGATCGACGCCGCGATCACCGCCGCCAAGAAGACCAAGAAACCGACAATGATCGCCTGCAAGACCCATATCGCGCTTGGCCACGCCGCACAGGATACGTCCAAGGGCCACGGTGCGCTGACGGACGAGGCGCAGATGATCGCGGCCAAGCAGGCCTATGGCTGGACAACCGGCCCCTTCGAGGTACCGGGCGACATCAAGGCGGCCTGGGAGCAGATCGGCCGGCGCGGTGCCGCGGATCACGCTGACTGGCAGGCGCGCTTCGATGCGGCCTCGGACCGGCGGCAGGCGGAGTTTACCCGGGTTTTCGCAGGCGACGCACCAAGCAAGCTTTCGGCCCGGATCAAGGCGTTGAAGAAACAGATCTCCGAGGAAAAACCGAAGGTTGCCACCCGGAAGTCATCCGAAATGGTGCTGGAGGTGGTCAACCCGATCATGCCGGAAACCGTCGGTGGTTCCGCCGACCTGACCGGCTCGAACAACACCAAGACCGGCGATCTGGGTATCTTTGACACCGACAACCGCAAGGGCCGCTACATCTACTGGGGCATTCGCGAACATGGCATGGCGGCGGCGATGAACGGCATGGCGCTGCATGGCGGCATCCGGCCCTATGGCGGCACGTTCATGTGCTTCACCGATTATGCCCGGCCGGCGATGCGGCTGGCCGCGCTGATGAAGGTGCCGACAGTTTTCGTGATGACCCATGACAGCATCGGCCTGGGCGAAGACGGCCCCACCCACCAACCGGTCGAACATCTGGCGATCAGCCGGGCGACGCCGAACACGATGGTGTTCCGCCCCTGTGACACGGTCGAAACCGCCGAGGCCTGGGAACTTGCGCTGACCTCAAGATCAACACCGTCGGTCCTGTCGCTCACCCGCCAGGGCCTTGCGACCCTGCGGCATGAGCACAAGAACAAGAACCTCACCGCCCAGGGTGCCTATGTGCTGGCCGACGCCGAGGGCAAGCGCCAGGCGATCCTGATCGCCACCGGCTCCGAGGTCGAGATTGCCATGAAAGCCCGCGACATCCTGCAGGCCGAGGGCATTGGCACCCGCGTCGTTTCGATGCCCTGCATGGAGCTTTTTGCCGAACAGGACGAGGCCTATCGCAAGCGCGTCCTGCCCGGCGGGCCGGTGCGCGTGGGCGTCGAGGCCGCCGTGCGCCAGGGATGGGATCGCTGGCTGTTGGGCGAACGCGGGCACGAGGCCAAGGCGGGTTTCGTCGGCATGTCGGGCTTCGGCGCATCCGCCCCGGCGGGGACACTCTTCGAGAAATTCGGCATCACCGCCGAGGCGGTCGCCGAACAGGTCAAATCACTGCTCTGAGCGTTCGCACGTTCAAGCGGCCCGGCGACGATTGTTGCCGGGCTGGTTTCTAATCTTTCTTCGAACAGATGGCGAGGTTGCGAACCAAGATGTGTTGACGCAAACGGAATTTTCGAAAATTCCGTATCGGAAAATTACAATTTTCCGCCCCGTTTTCTTCGAAGAAAACGGTCCCGGCATCAACTCAGCGGGTGACCGCGAAGGGCTCGAAACTTTCAGGTAAGCAGGCTTTACCACGGTCAACGCCGAACGCCTCTTGATCCAACTCAACGGGCTTTTAGGCCGATGGCTCCAGCTCGCGCGCCAGCAGATCACCCGACAGCTCGATCTGGCGCAGCTTGGTCTCGACGACCTTCACCTTCCCGACCTTCACGGTAAGTTTCGGCTGCAGCGCACCCGCCGAAACCTTGGTCACCTTGCGGTCAATTACCGTCAGCGCCACGCCGGATGCTTCAACCTCCAGCGTGACCGGCAATGGCACGGTGCGGACATCCATCATCTGGCCGATGCTCAGCCGGATTTCGGGCGTATGCGACACTTTCAGCTTGTGCTTGGCCAGCGCCGCCACGCGCGGCTTGCCGTCCACCGGCCCCTCCCGGCCGGTCAGCGCGGCGATGCTCTTTACACCTTGCCAACCCGCAAGCAGCGCATCCAGGACCGAGATCGACAGCGCGCTTTCCACCGCGTCTGCCACGCTTTTCTGCAAGGTGTCGCCATCCAGGCTGACCCCCGCCAGGCCCGCCCCGCCATCGTCAGACCTGAGCGCGGATTTGACCGCGTCAACCACATTACTGAATTCCGCCGGGGCGATGGTTTCCGCAATGGTTTCCTGGGTCATTGGTTCACCCTTTCCAGTTCCGCTTCAAACACAATCTTCGTCACCGGACCCACGCCGTCATCAACCGTCAGCACCAGTTCCGGCAATTCCCCGCCCGTGACCTCGATCACCGGCGTGGCATCCGGGTGGGCGATGACGTGGACCGAAGGCGGGACGGAGGGCATCTTGGCGTCCTGCCGCCGGAAGGCGCGGCGCAAAAGCCAGGCAACCAGGCCCAGAAGGACGATAAGGGCCACGCCCGCGATGGTCATGGGGTCTTGCCATATGGGCCGGCCCCGCTGCGGCACGGGCGGTGGCGGGGGAACGGGCCCCGGGACGCCGTCGGCGGTCAACACCGTGATCGGCAAGGGACCCGTGCCGCGATAGGGTGGCCCGGCAGATCCCGGAACCAGGTCCGGCGCGGCATCCGGTTCCGGCACCGGGAAAAGCGTCAAGGTCAATACCGGCACGTCGGGGGCGATCAGCCTGATGCGCCGCAATTCGATACGGCGGCGGGCAGTGCTGCGCCGCCCCTCTTGCGCCCAGAGAACCACCGCGCCCCCTTGCCCCGGCGCAGGCATGACCACCGGCATTTCGACCGGTGTTCCGAAGAATTCGACCACGCCCCGCTGCCCGTTGCCGGGGTTGTCGTAGAAAACGCGGCCCCTGCCCGCCCCTTCCAGACTGGCCATTACCGAGGTTTCGGCCGCGTCGCTTTCGATCAGGTTTCCGGTCAGGCCCTCGCCTGTCAAGAACAGGCGCAACGCTTCGGGGCGTTCCAGGGTAATCGCCGTTGTTGCCAAAGGCGTCGCGCCCTGTCGCGGCAATGCGGCAAACGATACCTGCCGGGTACTACCCTCGGGCGTCTCGACGCCGAACAGCAGGCCGCCGCCCGTCGCCCGCTGACTGAGAGCCTGTGCGCCATCCACCCGCATCTGCACCCACGCGACCTCGCCGGTGTTACCCGGATCGATAACGCTGACCGTCACCGAAGTCAGATCCGCCGTCACCTCGTCGGGCACCGTCACCCTGAGAGAGATCTGCCGAATTGCCAACCGCCGGTCCAGCGCCCGCGCAATGGCAGGCCAGCTGAACGCCCCGGTAATGCCGGCCTGGGTGACCGCCCGGCAGGTATTGGGCCCCGCCAGCCCGTCAATCCCGCCACCGTAAAGGCCCAGTGCGGCCAAATTGCGCTGCACCGCACGCACCGCATCCGCGGTGACATCATCAACCCGTCCACACACCGGGACGCGACGGATTGCAACGGGGATGATCGCGGAGGCATTGCCACGCCCGTCCCATGCCTGAATGGTCACCCGTACCGGCCGGTAATGCGCGGCCAGCCGGACGTTCGCCACGTAGGTCGGTCCACCGGCGCGGGTCATCGCCACCCGGCCGGCCTCGGTCCCGGCGACTGCGCGGGCGATCCCGCTGGCATCGGTAATATCGGCAATGATGCGCGCGCTGCCACGGTCGCTTGAGAACACCTCCTGCCGTGGCCGGATTACCGGCCCCTGCCGGTCGGCGGCCTGAACATCATCCTGCGAAGTCCCCCCGCCGCGCGGCTCGGTGGGTTCGGCCGCGCCCGGGCGCGTCACCTCATCGACAAAATGCTCGATTATGCCTTGCAGCAGCGGGTTGATCGGCTCTTGCGTCTGACCGGGGCGGCCGGTCTGGCCCGTCGCACCCCCCTGGTATTGCGCCAGCGCCACGCCGGGCAAGTTCAACGCCATTAGGCTGATCCACAGGATCACCGAGAGAACATGCGCTCTCATGTCAAAACACTCAGTAGCAATCAGGTCCGCGGCCATGTTGTGGCCGGACCACTTCAACTATGGCGGGTAACATAGCATCAAATTACCGTCGGCGCCACTGCCCCGGCCGTTAGCGCCACCAGCCAATAACAGGAAAACTTGTTCTCCTGTTTATCGCTAACACTGGAAATTCAGGCGATTTTCGGCTTTCAGGCCCGCAACGGCAGGTCTATATCGCGGGCAAGAAACCGCATCAGAGGAACCCGCCATGACCATCAAAGTTGGTATCAACGGCTTTGGCCGTATCGGTCGCTGCACCCTTGCCCATATCGCCCAAAGCAGCCGCGACGACATCGAGGTCGTCAAGGTCAATGCCACGGGCCCCCTGGAGACCGCGGCACATCTGATCAAATATGACAGCGTGCATGGCCGCTTTGCCAACGAGATCACGCTGGGCGATGGCACGATGGATCTTGGCAAGGGTCCGATGCAGATGTTCTCGACCTACGACATGGACGAGCTCGATTGGTCGGGCGTCGACGTGGTGCTGGAATGCACCGGCAAATTCAACGACGGCGAGAAAGCCAAGAAACACCTGGAGCGCGGCGCCGGCAAGGTGCTGCTGTCGGCCCCCGGTAAGAACGTGGACCGCACGGTGGTCTTCGGCGTCAACGATGGTGACCTGCAGGCCGGCGAGAAGATGATCTCGAACGGGTCGTGCACCACCAACTGCCTGGCGCCCGTCGCCAAGGTGCTGCACGAGGGTATCGGGATCGAGAGCGGCATCATGACCACGATCCACGCCTATACCGGCGACCAGCCGACACTGGACCGCCGCCACAAGGACCTCTACCGCGCCCGCGCCGCCGCGATGTCGATGATCCCTACTTCGACCGGCGCCGCCAAGGCTTTGGGCGAGGTGCTGCCCGCGCTGAAGGGCAAGCTCGACGGATCGGCCATCCGGGTGCCCACCCCCAACGTGTCGGCGGTGGACCTGACCTTCGTCGCCGGCAGGGACGTGACCGAGGCGGACGTCAACGACGTGGTGGCCGAAGCCGCCGCAGGTCCGCTCAAGGGCGTCCTTGGTTATGACCCGGAGCCCAAGGTTTCAATTGACTTCAACCATACCGAGGAAAGCTCGATCTTCGCACCGGCGCAGACCAAGGTGATCGGCAACCGCCTGGTGCGGGTGCTGGCGTGGTATGACAATGAATGGGGCTTTTCCGTTCGCATGGCCGATGTGGCCGTGGCGATGGGCAAGCTGGGTTAACCTTTGAAATCTTGCGCAATTTCGTCCCGTCCGGCATACCGGGCGGGATTTTTCGTTTTGGGCCGGAGCAGATGACCAACCAGATCGCCATCGCCTTGGGGGCTGTCATTCTGATCGGCCTGGGTCTGGATTGGTATTTCGGCGACTGGTCGGCGACACTTTACCTGAGCCGGAAACTGGCTGACCTGATCGAGTGGATGGCGTTCTGGCGGTAATGCCAGACGCCCGTTCGCCCGGCAGATGCCCGCGCCGCGCCGGAAATTCCGGATGCTGCTATATTTGCCAAGCCTGGCAAACCGCAGACCACGGCCATTGACAGCAACCTGACCTTGCCCAGGCCCGACCCTTGGAAAACGACCCGTCGCCGCCCCGCGCGGCAGCCTGCGGTCTCTCGATCTCGTATCTGGCAGATCGGTGCGTGTCAAAAGCCCGCGACACGGCGCATCTGCTCTACCACGCCCTCGACACCCTCGCGCTTGTTTAGGGTGCAGAAAAACGTTGGCAGGCCCGACCGCATGCGCGCCGCATCTTGTTCCATGACAGACAGGTCAGCCCCGACATGAGGAGCAAGGTCGGTCTTGTTGATCACCAGAATATCCGAGCGGGTAATCGCCGGACCACCCTTGCGCGGGATGTCCTCGCCCGCCGCGACATCAATGACATAGATCGTCAGGTCCGCCAGTTCCGGGCTGAAGGTGGCCGACAGGTTGTCACCGCCGCTTTCGATCAGCACCAGTTCAAGGCCGGGATGGCGCGCAGTCAGTTCCGCGACCGCCGCGAGGTTGATCGACGCATCTTCGCGGATCGCGGTATGGGGGCAGCCGCCGGTCTCGACACCGATGATCCGGTCCGAGGGCAGGATCTGCATACGCATCAAAGCTTCGGCGTCTTCCTTGGTGTAGATGTCATTGGTGACAACGCCGATCGAATGATCCCTGGACAGGGTTTCGGACAATGCGGCGGTCAGGGTCGTTTTCCCGGCACCGACGGGACCGCCGATACCGATGCGAAGCGGGCCATGGGGGCTGCTCATGTGCGGAATATCCTTGAATACTGGGTTTCGTGTTTCATCGACGCGATGTCCGAAATAAACGCGCTCGCTGCAAGTTGATCGACCGCGCCACCGCTTGTTTCCTCGGCAATGCGAAGGCAGAGCGGGCTGAGCGCACGGTGAAGACCCTGTGCCGCGGTCTGGCCCAGGGGCAGCAGGCGCTGGCCCGCGGCGATGAGATTCGATACCATCGCCGAGAGGTACATCTTGGCCGTAAGGGTCTGCGGCAGCCCTTCCAGATACGCGGCACGGCCCAGCGCCACAGGATAGGTCAGGCCGTCGATCTCTGCCCCCCAGATGGCGGCCGTTACCCGGCAAAAGGCGGCCCCCTGCTGATCGGTTTCCAGCAATCGCTCGCGCGAGGCGGCGAAGGCACGTGCAATGGCTTCGACCCCAAGCAGCGCCTCGGGGTCTGGCGCGTTATATGCTGCGGCGATGAGCGTGGCGTCATTACGGCCCGACCCGTGCGAAAGGACATCCTCCAGCCAGTTGCCAAGCTGCCTGCCATCGCGCACCCAGCCGGCTTGCACGGCGGCCTCAAGCCCGTGCGAATAGGCAAAGGATCCGACGGGATAGGCCGGCGACAGCCATTGCGCAAGCGTGAGGATATGGGCGTGTTCGGTCATGGCTCAATGCGGGTGGGCATGCGCGGCACCATGTTCATGCCCGTGAGAATGCGAATGGGTGCGCCCGTGGCCATATGCGCCGCCCTCGGGCGTGAACGGTTCCTCGACATCGCGCAGTTCCGCGCCAAGCCGTGCCAGCATGTCGCGGATCACGTGATCGCGCTGGATAAGGATGCGCCCGTCATCGATCTGGGCAGGCATATGGCGGTTGCCGATATGCCAGGCGAGACGCGTGAGGTTTCCCCTGACCTCCAGAAGCTGCTCAGCCGCGGGAATAACGGCGATGAGCCGCCCGTCTTCCAGCACAAACACATCCCCCGCATTCAGGCTGGTGGTGTGTTCCAGATCGACGAGAAACCGAAGGCCGCCACCGGTCGTAAGCACCTTGCGGCGCAGGAACCGGTCATCGTAGGTCAGCGTGACATGGTCGTCGGCATCGTGACCATGACGCACGGTATGGGCTTTGGGCAGATCCATCAGCGGCTCCTCAGAACATGAAATAGCGTTGCGCCATCGGCAGAACCTCGGCGGGCTGGCAGGTAAGAAGCTCGCCGTCGGCGCGAACCTCGTAGGTTTCCGGGTGCACCTCGATTGCCGGGCAGGCATCGTTGAGCCGGAGGTCTTTCTTGCCGATGCTGCGCGTGTTGCGCACGGCCACGGTCTGTTTCGCCAGCCCCAGATTTTCGCGCAGCCCCGCATCCTGTGCCGCAGCCGACACGAAAGTCACGGCAGAGCGTTCAACCGAGCGGCCATAGGCGCCGAACATGGGCCGCGAATAGACCGGCTGCGGCGTGGGGATCGAGGCGTTCGGGTCGCCCATCTGCGCCATGGCGATGGTGCCGCCCAACAGAACCATTTCGGGCTTCACGCCAAAGAATGCCGGTTTCCACAACACCAGGTCGGCGCGCTTGCCCTCTTCGATACTGCCGATCTCATGGGCCACGCCATGGGCAATCGCCGGGTTGATGGTGTATTTCGCGATATAGCGGCGAACACGGAAATTGTCGTTGTCGCCGGCCTCTTCGCTCAGGCGGCCGCGCTGCTTTTTCATCTTGTCGGCCGTCTGCCAGGTGCGGATCAGCACCTCGCCCACGCGGCCCATCGCCTGGCTGTCGCTTGCGATGATGCTGAAGGCGCCCATGTCATGCAGGATATCCTCGGCTGCAATCGTCTCGCGCCGGATGCGGCTCTCGGCAAAGGCCACGTCCTCGGGAATCGACTTGTCGAGATGATGACAGACCATGAGCATGTCGAGATGCTCTTCCAGGGTGTTCACGGTAAACGGGCGCGTCGGATTGGTCGAAGATGGCAGCACAAATTCTTCGCCGCAGATCCTGATGATGTCGGGCGCATGTCCGCCGCCCGCACCTTCGGTATGAAACGCGTGGATCGTGCGCCCTTTCATCGCTGCGACGGTGTTTTCGACAAAGCCGCTTTCGTTGAGCGTGTCGGTATGGATCATCACCTGAACGTCCATCGCATCGGCCACCGAAAGGCAACAGTCGATCGCGGCGGGGGTCGTGCCCCAATCCTCGTGCAGTTTCAGGCTGCATGCGCCGGCCAGAACCTGCTCTTCCAGCGCCGCGGGCAACGAGGCATTGCCCTTGCCTGCGAACGCAAGGTTGATTGGAAAGGCGTCCGCCGCCTGCAACATGCGGCCGATGTGCCATGGCCCGGGCGTGCAGGTCGTGGCCAGCGTGCCATGGGCCGGGCCAGTGCCGCCGCCCAGCATTGTGGTAAGCCCCGAATGGAGCGCGTCTTGGATCTGCTGCGGGCAGATGAAATGGATATGCGAATCAAAGCCCCCCGCGGTAAGGATGCTGCCCTCGCCGGCGATCGCCTCGGTGCCGGGGCCGATAATGATGTCGACATCCGGTTGCGTGTCAGGATTGCCCGCCTTGCCGATCTTGGCGATGCGCCCGTCCCTCAGGCCGACATCGGCCTTGTAGACGCCCGTATGATCGACGATCACCGCGTTCGTGATCACCGTGTCAACCGCACCTTCGGCGCGCGTTACCTGTGATTGTCCCATCCCGTCGCGGATGACCTTGCCGCCGCCAAACTTGACCTCTTCTCCGTAGGGGCCGGTCAGGTCGCGCTCCACTTCGATGATCAGGTCGGTATCCGCCAGCCGCAGCCGGTCGCCCGTGGTGGGGCCGAACATCGCCGCGTAATCGGCACGGTTTATCGTGGCTGGCATCAGAGCGCCCCCATGACTTGCTGGTTGAATCCGAAGATCTTGCGATCTCCTGCGATGGGGATGAGGGTCACTTCGCGGCGCTGGCCCGGCTCGAAGCGGACCGCTGTTCCAGCAGCGATATCAAGCCGCAGACCGCGCGCGGCGGGGCGGTCGAATTCCAGTGCCGTGTTCGCCTCGGCAAAGTGATAGTGGCTGCCCACCTGCACCGGCCTGTCACCTGTATTGGCCACGATGAGCGTGATCGCCGTGCGTCCGGCGTTCAGCTCCAGGCTGCCCTCGGCGGGAAAAATCTCGCCGGGGATCATTTGCGCCGCGCCAGCGCAAAACCGACCGCCGCAGCGCCAAGCGCGAGGCTGAGCAGCAAAAGCCAGCTTTCGCCGCCATGGGGGTGAACATGCGCGCCGTCATGGGCCAGCGCGGGGGATGCAAGAAAGAGTGGCGCAAGAGCGTATTTCATGAGGGATCTCCTTAGCGGATCGGGTTGTGAACGGTCACAAGCTTGGTGCCGTCGGGAAATGTGGCTTCGACCTGGATTTCGACGATCATCTCGGGCACGCCCGCCATACATTGATTGCGGGTGATGATCTGCGCGCCCGCCTCCATCATGTCGGCAACCGAGCGTCCGTCGCGCGCGCCTTCGACCACCGCGTCGGTGATCAGCGCAATCGCCTCGGGGTGGTTGAGTTTCACGCCGCGCGCAAGTCGCTTGCGTGCCACCTCGGCGGCCATGGCGATCAGCAGCTTGTCTTTTTCTCTCGGGGTCAGATTCATGTCAGATCATCCAGCATCGGGGAAGGCTTTCTTGCAAAAGCAGGGAAAGGATGGGCACGAGCGTCAGGCGCAACGCGTAGCCGTCAGTGGCCAGCAGGCGCGCCACCAACATGTCGGGGCGCAGCAGGCTTGCGCCGCCGGTGTCGGGCAGCAGCGCGCGCACCGCGTCCAGGCGGGCCTCGGCCTCGGGGGCGACAAGAACCAGCGTTGCCATCGCCGCCGCGCCGTCTGCGATATGCCGGCGGGCAAGATGCGCCGCGACATCCCCCGCCAGATCAATCCCGTCCCGGTATAGCGGCGTGCCCGTGCGGCGAATTTCCACCCTGTCGCGAAACGCCGCGCTGCGCAGCGTTTCACCCATCGCGCGGCGCCCGAAGACCAGCGGCTCGCAATAAAGCGCGCGGGCGCCCGGCGCCAGATCCAGTACCAGCGACCTCGAAAGCGCGGCGCCGTCAAACAGGATCGTTTCCTGGGGCAGCCAGTTGATCTGCGCGTCCTTGTCCGCGAAAAGCCGGGTTTCGATCAGCCCGCTCTGGCCGGGTTGCGCCCGGTAGGCACGTTCCGCCGCCTGGGTGGTCAGCGTCAGCCGCGTGCCCGGCCCGGCAGCGGCGTCGAGCGAGAAAACATCATCCCCCGTCACGCCCCCTGCCGTATTGATCAGCACGGCCTGAAGCCCGTTACCCTGCACCCGCGGGAAAAGGCATTTGAGCGATCCCGCCTGGCGCAGCCCGTCAATGGCACTGTCCGCGCCAAGAAGCTTGGCCGAAACGGCAACGGACCCGCGGGCGCGGGGCTGAACGGCGGTCGCGTCTGCGCGGCATATGGTCGAAGGGGCGGTGATGTCAGGTCTCTGGGTTGGCGGTTTGGTCCAGACTTGTCCGGATGCCGCCCCGAAGCGCCACGCTGAACCGGGCCTTGCGCCGCGCAAGAAGCGAATTTTGCGTATAATTTGGGCGACAGGTGGGCCGTCGCACAAAAAATGATCGAAATCGTGGCTCGCCCGGCAGTTTGGCACCGGCGGGATTGCAATCAGTGCCGCACTGCAGAAACGCTCTGGAGGCCTGTCGGTGACAACGCCGCAATTACAGGTGTGTGACGACCGGACGATTGGAACTCGGAGCCAGCCGCCACACGAGATGCAACATAAAGCTGCGGAAGCAGTGGTAAGGAAGAACGCTTGAATTCTCAAGCCTTGTCACCTGCTGCGCTCCGCGAGGAGACAACATGAAATTTTTGAAAACTGCTCTGGCTGCCGCCACGGCTTTGACTGCCCTCAACAGCGCCGCCATGGCGACCGACTGCCCGGTCAAAGTGGGCGTGCTGCACTCGCTTTCCGGCACCATGGCGATTTCCGAAACCACGCTCAAAGACACGATGCTGATGCTGGTCAATGAACAGAATGCCAAGGGCGGTCTGCTGGGCTGCGAGATCGAGGCGGTTGTGGTCGACCCGGCCTCCGACTGGCCGCTTTTTGCGGAAAAGGCGCGCGAATTGCTGACAGTACATGATGTCGATGTGATCTTTGGCAACTGGACCTCGGTATCGCGCAAATCGGTTCTGCCGGTGATCGAAGAACTCAACGGCCTCCTGTTCTATCCGGTGCAGTATGAGGGCGAGGAAAGCTCGAAGAACGTCTTCTATACCGGCGCCGCTCCGAACCAGCAGGCGATCCCGGCAACGGATTACTTCCTCGACGAACTGGGCGTCGAGAAATTCGCGCTTCTGGGCACCGACTATGTCTATCCCCGTACAACCAACAACATTCTGGAGGCCTATCTTCAGTCCAAGGGCATCGCAAAAAGCGATATCTTCGTGAACTACACGCCCTTCGGCCATTCCGACTGGTCCAAGATCGTTGCTGACGTCGTGGCGCTTGGCGCGGATGGCAAGAAGGTCGGCGTGATTTCGACCATCAATGGCGATGCCAATATCGGGTTCTACAAAGAGCTTGCCGCCGCGGGCGTCAGCGCCGATGACATCCCGGTTGTTGCCTTCTCGGTGGGCGAAGAAGAGCTGGCCGGGCTCGACACCTCGAACCTCGTGGGCCATCTCGCCGCGTGGAACTATTTCCAGTCGGCCGACTCGGAAGCAAACGAGGCCTTCGTCGCCAAGTGGAAAGACATCATGGGTGAAAACCGCGTGACCAACGACCCGATGGAGGCGCATTACATCGGCTTCAACATGTGGGTGAACGCCGCGACCCAAGCGGGTTCCACCGACGTCGATGCCGTGCGCGCCAAGATGTACGGCCAGGAGTTCCCCAACCTGACGGGTGGCGCCGCCGTGATGCTGCCGAACCACCACCTGGCCAAGCCGGTGCTGATCGGCGAAATCCAGGCAGACGGCCAGTTCGACATCATCAGCCAGACCTCTGAGGTTCCGGGCGACGCCTGGACGGACTACCTGCCGGAATCGGCGGTTCTGAAATCGGATTGGGAAAAGCTGGGTTGCGGGATGTACAATACCGAGACTGCAACCTGCGTTCAGACGCTGTCGAACTACTGATCTGAAACCAGAGCACGGGAAGGGGCGCGCGCCCCTTCCACATCGCAGGGACCATCGCCAAGATGACACGCTTACTGACCGCAGGTCTGGCCCTGCTATGGATGACATTGGGCGCATTGGCACAGGATGCCGCCGCACCGATGCAGGCGATATTGCAGCAACATGCGCAAACCATCGTCAAGAGTTCACGCAAGACCATCGAACCCGCCATTGCCGCGGTCGACGGCAGCGGCCTGGCGCAGGCGCAGGACGTGCTGGAAGCCTGGCAATCCAAAGACATGTGGCAGCGCCAATCAGACGGTTTGTTCTTTCGCGCGGACGAGGGTGAATCGGGCACGTACCGGCTGACGGATTTCGACACCGGCGAGATCATCGGAGAGGCGGACAAATCGGACCTCAGACAGATCAAGCCCAATAGCGGCATCCGCGCGCTTCTCGGCGCGGCGCTGGTGCGGTTTCAACTGACCGATCCGGACCCGGCGAAGCGGCAAGAGGCGCTTGCTGCCATTGAACGGACACCCGAAGCGGCAGCACTTGCCCCGCTCAGGGCGTCGATCGGCGATGAACCGGACGCTGCCATCAAAGCCAAGAAGCAGCGGCTGGAACGCCTGCTGACCATCTCATCGGATACCGACCCGTTGGCGCGGGTTGCGGCGATCGAGGAGATGTCCGGTGATCTGGGGGTCGATCTGCGCGCGGCGCTGAACCCGCTGGTCGCCACACGGCTTGAGATCGCCCAGGGTGATTTTCCGGCCGGGCTCAACATTGCCCGTGAATTGCGGATTGGCCCGGACATTTCGATTGACGCCGCCTACGACCATCTGGTCGCAGCCCGGCTTGCACCGGCGCGCGGCTCGTCCGATGCCACGAAATCCATTCTTGCCGCGAATATCGAAGAGGGCCGCGTAGGCGGCATCCCATTGGCAAACCTTGTCAGCGAAGAGGCCCGCACTAGGGCCTACGCCGCGCTGGTCGACGCAGGCAGGGCGCCCGCGATCCCCGGCGACGACGACATCGCCCGCGCCGTGGCCGCGCATCGCTTTGCCGAAGTCTATGCGGACCCCTCGGCGCAAGTCACCGCCGCGGCGGTCGAATCCCTGACCCGGATCGAAACCCTTGTCGGGCTGAACCAGTCCGTCGATCTGATGCTGGACGCGATCTCGTTGGCCTCGATCTATTTCCTTGCGGCGATCGGGCTTGCGATCACGTTTGGTGTCATGGGGGTCATCAACATGGCCCATGGCGAGTTCATCATGATGGGGGCCTATACGGGCTTCGTTGTCCAGCAGATCATTCCCAACCATACGGTCTCGATACTGGTCGCCATCCCGCTGGCCTTTGCCGTGACCTTCGCAGCCGGCGTCGCGATGGAGCGGCTGGTGATCCGCTGGCTCTATAACCGACCGCTCGAGACCCTTCTGGCGACCTTCGGCATTTCGATTGCCCTGCAGCAGCTGGCCAAGAACATCTTTGGCACGCAGGCCCGCCCCCTTACCGCGCCGGCGTGGCTTGATGGGGCATGGGTGGTCAACGACATCATCTCGATCAGCCTGATCCGCATCGCGATCTTTGTCCTGGCGCTGCTTTTTCTGGGGCTGTTCCTCTACATCATGCGCGGCACCCGGCTGGGGCTTGAGACCCGCGCCGTCACGCAAAACCGCCGCATGGCCGGCTCGATGGGGATCAACCCCGAGCGGGTGAACATGCTGACCTTCGGCCTTGGATCGGGCATCGCCGGCATCGCCGGGGTGGCGATCGGCCTGTTTTCCAAGGTCACGTCCGAGCTGGGTTCGGACTACATCGTGCAGAGCTTCATGACCGTGGTTGTCGGCGGCGTCGGCAACATCTGGGGCACGCTGGCAGGCGCCACGATGATCGGTTTTCTGCAGAAGGGGATCGAGTGGCTGAACCCTGCCAACACGCTGGCCGCTCAGACCTACATGATCATCTTCATCATCATCTTCATACAGTTCCGACCGCGCGGCATCGTCGCGCTCAAGGGCCGGGCCGCGGGGGACTGACCATGGAACATAGCTTTTTCGCACGCAATCCGTCGGTTCTGGTGGTGCTGTCCCTTCTGGCGCTTTTCACACTCCTGGTCACGCTGATGTCCGAGGGCATGGGACAGGGGCTTGTCTCGACCTCGTTCGTCAAGACGCTGGGCAAGACGCTGACACTGGCGCTTGTGGCTGTGGCAATGGATCTGGTCTGGGGGTATGCGGGCATCCTCAGCCTTGGGCATTTCGCCTTTTTCGGGCTGGGCGGCTACATGATCGGCATGTGGCTGATGTATGAACGCACCCGCCTGATCGTGGTCGAAGCAATGTCAGGGTCTACCATCCCGCCCACCCAGGAAGAAATCGTCAGCGCAACCGGCACGCAGATTTTCGGGGTGGTCGGATCCTCGGAATTCCCGCTGGTCTGGGCGTTTTCCGGCAGCCTGACCATGCAGCTGATCCTGGTGGTCGCCGTGCCCGGCCTTTTGGCGCTGGTCTTTGGCTGGCTTGCTTTCCGGTCACGGGTCGCGGGCGTCTACCTGTCGATCCTGACCCAGGCGATGACACTGGCCCTGGCGCTGTACCTGTTCCAGAACGACAGCGGTCTGCGCGGCAATAACGGGCTGTCGGGCCTGCAGAACCTGCCGGGGCTTGACCACGTGTCGCAAGACATCGTTTCGCTTTGGTTCTTCTGGGCCTCGGCCGCCGCGTTGGGATTGGGCTATTTCTTTGCCGCCTGGATCGTATCCGGCAAGTTCGGCAGCGTGATCCGCGGCATCCGCGATAACGAGGCGCGGGTGCGCTTTCTTGGCTATTCGGTCGAGGGGTACAAGCTTTTCGTCTTTACCGTATCGGCGATGATTGCCGGGATCGCGGGCGCGCTGTACTACCCGCAGGCGGGCATCATAAACCCGGCCGAAATCGCGCCCGTTGCGTCGATCTACCTGGCGGTCTGGGTGGCCATCGGCGGGCGCGGGCGCCTTTATGGCGCGATCATCGGCGCGATCCTCGTTTCGCTGGTGTCTTCATGGTTCACCGGGGGTCAGGCCCCCGATCTGAATCTGGGCTTCTACACCGTCAGATGGGTCGATTGGTGGACCATCCTCCTGGGCCTGTCCTTTGTCGCCATCACGCTCTTTGCCCCCCGGGGCATTGGCGGGCTCTTCGATCTGTGGGGCAACCGCACAGCGCCGGACCGGCATGGCGCGGACCTTGGCCCGGACAAGGGATCGCTGCGCGAAAAGGAGGCAAGCAAATGAGCACCTTGCTGGAAGTCTCCGGCGTCTCGGTGTCCTTTGACGGGTTCAAGGCGATCAACAACCTGAGCTTTCGCATCGGCGCGGCCGAACTGCGCGCGATCATCGGGCCGAACGGGGCAGGCAAGACCACCTTCATGGATATCGTCACGGGCAAGACGAAACCCGACGAGGGGCGTGTCATCTGGGGTGAGAAAAGCCAGTCCCTGATCGGGCTGTCCGAGGCCAGGATCGCCCGCGCCGGCATCGGGCGCAAATTCCAGAAACCCACCGTGTTCGAAGACCAGACAGTGCGTGAAAACCTGCTGATGGCGCTCAGTAACAACCGCAGCCCGTTCAAGGTTCTGTTCTACCGGCCGGCCAAAGCCGACCTGGAGCGTGTCGGCGAATTGGCCGAAGAAATCGGCCTGAGCGATCAGCTCGGCCGCAAATCGGGTGAACTGAGCCACGGCCAGAAACAATGGTTGGAGATCGGGATGCTTCTGGCACAGGAACCCCGGCTGCTTTTGGTGGACGAGCCTGCGGCGGGCATGACGCCTGCGGAACGGGAACACACGACCGCGCTTCTGGTCGAAGCGGCCCGGACACGTGCAGTTGTCGTGGTCGAGCATGACATGGAATTTGTCCGCCGCCTGGATTGCCGGGTGACCGTTCTCCACGAGGGCTCGGTACTGGCCGAGGGCAGCCTTGGCCATGTTACCTCGAACCAGGAAGTGATCGACGTGTATCTGGGACGCTGAGCCATGCTGAACATCGAAAACCTCACCCTGCATTATGGCCATAGCCAGATACTCCATGACGTCTCGATGACGGCGGAGGCCGGAAAGGTGACCTGCGTGATGGGCACGAACGGGGTCGGCAAGACCAGCCTGATGCGCGCCATCGCAGGCAGTCATCCGCGTTCGGACGGACGCCTTGTGCTGGATGGCGAAGATCTGGGCAAGCTGCCCGCACATGCGCTGGCGAAAAAGGGGATCGCCGTGGTACCGCAGGGGCGCGAGATCTTTCCGCTGCTCACGGTGCGGGAGAACCTTGAAACCGGCTTTGCCTGTCTGCCCAAGGCAGAACATGTGGTCCCCGAAGAGATTTTTGACCTCTTTCCGATTCTCAGGGAATTCCTCGGGCGGCGCGGCGGTGACCTTTCGGGCGGACAACAACAACAGCTCGCCATCGCGCGGGCACTGATCACCAAACCCAAGCTCTTGCTGCTGGATGAGCCGACCGAGGGGATCCAGCCCAACATCATCCAGCAGATCGGCCGGGTCATCGAACTGCTGCGGGACCGCGGCGACATGGCAATTGTTCTGGTCGAGCAATATTTCGACTTCGCGTTCGATCTGGCTGACCGGATTGTCGTGCTGAAGCGCGGCGAAGTGATATTTTCCGGGGACAAATCTTCGATAACGCGCGAGCAGCTGTTGCCCAAAGTGTCGGTCTGAGAGCGGGGGCCTTTGCCCGAAGGGCCGCCGCCTTTGAGGTTTGCGCGCAGCTCTTCGGCCAAACGTTCGCGTCGCGCCCGCGGTGTTACTTCGTCACGGCAACGACCAACCTTGCCGGCTCAGTGGCTTACGACGTTGGCCTGCAAGGCAATCAGCTATAGACCAGCAAGATGATCGCGCCGTCCTTGCTGCCGCCCCGATGCACCACACCGGGCGCGCGAATAGCAAAATCACCAGGTCCATAGGTGTTTTCGTCGTCGTAGAACGACCCCTCGATCACATAGATCTGCTCGGCCTCGTCATGGGCGTGCGGCGGCGCCTCGGCCCCCGGCGCAACCTTCATCAGCCAGGTCCGCTGCCCCGAGGCGTCATCCTCGTGAAGCGGCTTGATCAGGAACCCTTCGGTGCCGGTTTCCTGCCATCCCGCGTCGAGTGTCCGCGCCACCAGCGTCCCGCCTGCGGGGCGGGGCAAGGCGGTGGTGGTGTTCCTGAAAATCTCTGCCATGCCCCCTCGCCTCTCAGGCGTATTTGCCCAGTAGCGCCAGCCTGACATCGGGGGTGACGAATTTCGACACATCGCCGCCCAGCCGGGTGATTTCCTTGACCAGTTTCGAGGCAATCGCCTGGTGGCCCGCATCGGCCATCAGGAACACCGTCTCGATCGACGCGTCCATCGCCCGGTTCATGCCCACCATCTGGAATTCATATTCGAAATCCGCCACCGCCCTCAGCCCGCGGACGATCATTTGCGCACCGACGTCACGGGCGCAGTGGATCAGCAGATTGTCGAACGGATGCGCGACGATCTCGGTGCCAGTCTGCTCGGACAGGCGGGCGCATTCCGCCTCGACCATCGCCACGCGTTCCTCAAGCGTGAAAAGCGGCCCCTTGTCGCGGTTGATCGCCACGCCGATCACCAGCCGGTCCACCAGCAGCGCGGCGCGGCGGATAATGTCTATATGACCCAAGGTTATGGGATCGAATGTGCCGGGATAGAGGCCGATGCGCATGGGCATGTTCCGTGTAATCAAAGTCGGGCATCACGCAGCCCGAAAACTGCGGAAAATGCAAGATGTCAATGGCCCATGATCATACCCTGAAGGGCATCTTTTTCCATTGCCAGCTCTTGCAGGCGCGACTTGACCACGTCACCGATGGTCACAATCCCGACCAGCTGGCCATCCGCCACGACGGGCATGTGACGGAAACGGCCGTCGGTCATCCGCGTCAGCACCGCATCCGAGGTGTCCTGCCGCGAACAGCAGACCGGATTGCGGGTCATCAGATCCTCTACCTTGTCGGTCAGGCAGGTCGCACCGCGCATCGCCAGCGAGCGTACGATGTCGCGCTCTGACAGGATGCCATCGGCGGTATCGCCGTTCTTGGACACCACCAGACCGCCGATCCGTTTTTCGGCCAGTATACTGGCCGCTTCGGAAACCAGCATGGAGGGTTTCACCGTAATGACGCCCCCATCGCCTTTCGACTTAAGGATCTGTTGCACCAGCATGGGCTGCCCTCCGAAATAATCGTTTCAATGAACCGAGGTTCCCGCATGCGCAACGCCCTGTCAAGTCAGCGCCTCCAGCCGGGCAACCTCGTGCCGCATTCCTTCGACCAGCGCGGTCGCAAAGCGGTTGAGACGCTCCAGCCGCCGGTCATCCGCATGGCGCACCAGGTAAAAACTACGTGTCAGGCTCAACTGCTCCGGCAAGACCTTCTGCAGATCCTGCGCCCAGGGAATGGAAAAATCATGCACGATCCCGATGCCGCTGCCATGCCGTACCCAGTTGATCTGAACCGAGACGGAATTCGACGACAGCGCGACATGTTCAACCCCGGTTTCGCTGAGGTAGTCCAGTTCTTTGTCAAAGATCATGTCCTGAATGTAGCCGATCACGCGATGCCCCCTGAGATCCGATAGCGTTCGGATCGGGGGATGTTTCTGTAGATATTCCCGCGAGGCCGCCAGGTGCAGCTTGTAATCGGTGATCTTCTGCACCGTCAGACGGCCGGCATTCGGCGGGCTGACCGCCACCACCATATCGGCCTCCCGCCGGGTCAGGTTGAACACCCGCGGCAAGGCGACCAGCTGGATTTCCAGGTCCGGATTGTCGTTCGAGATCTGTTCACAGACCTGCGGCAGCACGAAGTTCGCCGATCCGTCCGGCGCACCGATCCTGACCTGCCCGCTGAGGCTGCCGGTGGTGCCCCGCAGCTCCTCGGCGGCCTCCTGCATGGCCTGTTCCACCCGAACCGCGTGGCCCATCAGCCGCTGACCCGCATCGGTCAGCGCATAGCCCGTGGGAGATTTGGCAAACAGCGGCGCCCCGTAGACGGCTTCCAGCCGGGCAACGCGCCGTCCCACCGTCGCCGGGTCGATCTTGAGCACCCTGCCCGCCCCCGACAGGCTGTCGTGGCGCGCCACGGCCAGAAAAATCTTCAGATCGTCCCAATGGGCGTCCATGCGGCTACCTTTTGCATTTTTGCAAGTCTCTTTTGGAATATTGCCCCTTTTACAATCAAAATTGCAACGCTACCTTGCGCAGATATTTCAAGGAGGATGAAATGCAGGAACTGACGCATTTTCTGAACGGCGAACGGGCCAAAGGTACATCCGGCCGGTTTGACGACGTTTTCAACCCTGCCACCGGCGAGGTGCAGGCAAAATGCCCGATGGCGGATGTGGCGGAAACCACCAAGGCGATCGAGGATGCCGCCGCGGCGCAGGGTGCCTGGGGCGCCACGAACCCGCAGAGACGCGCCCGCGTGATGATGGCCATGGTCGGCCTGATGAACCGTGACATGGACAAGCTGGCTGAAATGCTCAGCCGCGAACATGGCAAGACCATCCCCGATGCCAAGGGCGATCTGCAGCGCGGGCTGGAAGTGATCGAATACTGCATCGGCGCACCGCAGATGCTGAAGGGCGAATATACCGATGATGCCGGCCCGGGGATCGACATGTATTCCATGCGTCAGCCGCTGGGTGTCGTCGCGGCGATCATGCCCTTCAACTTCCCTGCGATGATGCCGCTTTGGCATGTCGGCCCGGCGCTTGCCTGTGGCAACGCGGTGGTGCTGAAACCGTCCGAGCGTGACCCGTCTGTCCCGCTGGCGCTGGCCGAGCTGTTTGTCGAGGCCGGTCTGCCCAAGGGCGTGTTCCAGGTGGTCAACGGCGACAAGGAAGCGGTCGACACGCTGCTGGATCACGAACTGATCGGCGGCGTCTCCTTCGTGGGGTCGACGCCCGTTGCCCAGTATATCTACAGCCGCGCCACCGCAAACGGCAAACGCGCGCAATGCTTCGGCGGTGCCAAGAACCACATGATCGTGATGCCCGACGCCGATATGGACCAGGCCGCCGACGCGCTGGTCGGGGCCGGTTTCGGCGCCGCGGGCGAACGGTGCATGGCCGTCTCGGTTGCCGTCCCGGTGGGCGATGAGGCCGCCGATCGCCTGCTTGAGAAACTGATTCCGCGCGTCGAAAAGCTGCGGGTTGCACCCTATACGGATGGCGATGACGTCGATATGGGCCCGGTCGTGACCGCAGCCGCCAAGGAACGTATCCTGGGCCTGATCCAGTCCGGCGTCGATCAGGGCGCCAAGCTGGTCGTCGACAACCGCGATTTCAAACTGCAGGGCTATGAAAACGGTTTCTTCGTCGGCCCGCATCTGTTTGACCACGTCACCCCCGACATGGATATCTACAAGCAGGAAATCTTCGGGCCCGTGCTGAGCACCGTGCGCGCCGGATCCTACGAAGAAGCGATCGGCCTGGCGATGGATCACGAATACGGCAACGGCACCGCGATCTATACCCGCGATGGCGACACCGCCCGCGACTTTGCCCACCGGATCAATATCGGCATGGTCGGGATCAACGTACCGATCCCGGTGCCGCTGGCCTATCACACCTTCGGCGGCTGGAAGAAGTCGATGTTTGGCGATCTGAACCAGCACGGACCGGATTCGTTCAAGTTCTACAGCCGCACCAAGACCGTGACGTCGCGCTGGCCCTCGGGCATCAAGGAAGGCGGCGAATTCAACTTCAAAGCCATGGACTGACCCGTCCATTACGGTTCAATTCAAAGCGTCCGCCCCGGCGGGCGCTTTTCCTTTTGCGGCATCGGCCGGCCACGCTTTCAACACAATTTCGCCGGTTTCCTTTCCTAGCCTTTGCGTTGACACAGCATGGGGATGTCGATGTTGAAACTGTTTGGCTCCAAACAGGCGCAGCCCGAACTGCACGCGCCGGAACTGGAAAAACGCTACACGCGGTTCCCGCATACGCACCAGCGGACATCGGTTCATTATGCCGAAAAGACCACCAGGCGCCCGTGCGAGGTGGCCCCCGTCATGCCCCGGCGCCCGTCGGCGCGAAAACCCAAGGAAGAGGTCACGCCCGCAAGCCTGGCCGATCAACTGCATTCCGAGGCCGACATCTCGACCGCGCTGCTGCGCCGTGCCCTGCCGCTGCGTTTCGCGGATATCGACGAAGAGACGCAGGATGCAGCCAAAGAGGGGGTTGCCGACCTGCAGGCCCGCTTTCGCTGAGGCCGGGCAAGCCCCCGATCCGGCTGGCGTACGCAACAGGCCGCCCCGACCACGGGACCCAATAAGAAAACCCGAAGGCCGGTGACCTTCGGGTTTCTCAGTTCCATATTGCAGACTTACGTCTTTGGAGAGGCTCAGCCTTTGCGACGACGCATCAGGCCAAGGCCGCCAAAGGCGCTCAGCAGCAGCCAACCCGCTGCCGGCAGCGGAATGACACCGCCACCGCCGTCTTTGAATTCAACGGTCATCGAGCGAATCTTGAAGTTGTCGTTGGTATCGGAGGCACCGATGCCGAAGACCGTACCGGTCCATGTCGAACCGAAGGTATAGGTCGGCGAACCGTTGGGACCCGGATCCACGCTCGAGAAGAACGAGCCATTCGGGTTGTACATACGGAAATCGAACTGGTCGTTGCTGTCGATCAGCGAGAAACCGACGCTCACCAGCGTAACGGTCTGGTCGAACGTGAAGATCGCCATTTCGTCGCCGTTGGTTGTCGATCCGTCCACTTGGTGGCTATCGCCGCCACCGCACCCGGTGCCGCTGCCGGTCACGGTCCCGCTGCAGATACCGATGCCACCGCCATAGCGGCCCAGGTTCCAGGCAGGGCCCGTGATGTTGCCGTTGGTGTTGTTGTAGTCCGTTGCCGTAACGGTCAGCCCGGGCGAACCGCCACCGCCGAACGAAAGACTGGGCACCGGCAACTGATTGCCGGAGAAATTATATGTAACGGTCGCAGCATGTGCGCCGGTGGCCGCTACCGCGAGCGCTGCTGCCACAATCAAATTCTTGAGCTTCATTGATCCTTCACCCTTTCATTACCACTAACACGGCCGATGCCTTTGGTAATCCGACATCAGCACTTATTTTTTGGTGTGCCCAAAATAAGAAAAATCCAACTTTCGGCCAATCCATAAAATTGCCACATTTCAAAATTCGCCCTTGCCGCGCAGGCTTGTTACGCGGTGCGTCCTCCAAAAACATGTAGCAAAACATGGACCTGCCGGGATGTTGGCGGTAACAGCGTGGCGTCGGTCCGAAAAAAGGGATTATTCAAATATTTCAATAATTTCAATCAAGGGCTGCAGTCTGGAAAAAATATCTCGCGTCAAGGTAGTAACCCCAAAAGATAACCGCGACTCACCTTCGTTCAGATTTTCGTGACCGCCCAGCGATTCCGGGTGACAGACCAACCGGCTTGCCAAGCAACGTTACCTGTGCATCGTGGAACGGGTTCATTGCCAGGAGAAAGCGTTTGGCGTCAGACCCCGAATTCACGATTGGCATCGAAGAGGAATACCTGCTGGTCGATCGCGACAGCCTGGCCCTGGCCGAGGCGCCGCCCGGGCTGATGGATGCGTGCAAGAGCGAGCTTGAAGACCAGGTCAGCCCGGAATTCCTGAACTGTCAGATCGAGATCGGCACCAAGGTCTGCAAGAACACCGCCGAGGCGCGCGAAGACCTGAAGCGCCTGCGCAGCTGCGTTTCGGAAAACGCCGCCAAGTTCAACCTCACCCCCATCGCCGCCTCGTGCCACCCGTTCTCGGACTGGCGCGACCAGAGCCATACGGACAAGGAACGCTACAACGATCTGTCCCAGGATCTGGCGGGCGTCGTGCGCCGGATGCTGATTTGCGGGATGCACATCCATGTCGGTATCGCCAATCCCGACAGACGCATCGACCTGATGAACCAACTGGCCTATTTCCTGCCTCACACGCTGGCGCTTTCATGTTCCTCGCCGTTCTGGCAGGGGCGCGATACCGGTCTTGACAGCTATCGCCTGACCGTCTTCGACAACCTGCCGCGCACCGGCCTGCCGCCCCGCATGAACAGCTTTGGCGAATTCGAACGTTCGGTGAATGTGCTGACCGATCTGGGCGTGATCGAAGACAGTTCGAAAATCTGGTGGGATCTGCGCCCCTCGTCGAAATTTCCAACCATCGAATCGCGGATTTGCGACGTGCAGCCGCGCCTGGAACACACATTGACCCTGGCCGCCCTGACCCAGGCGCTGACCCGGATGCTGTGGCGGCTGGCAAAGAAGAACCAGCGGTGGCGCATTTATGACGGGTTTCTGGTGGCCGAAAACCGCTGGCGCGCACAGCGGTACGGCATCCGTCAGGGGCTGATTGACCTGGGCCAGGGGCAAATCAGCCCGATGGGCGACCTGTTGGAGGATATCCTGGAACTGGTGTCAGAAGACGCGCGGTTTTTCGAATCCGTGGCCGAGGTAGAAAATGCCCGCAACATCCTGAAAACCGGGACAAGTTCCACCCGCCAGCGCCGCGCCTACGAAGATGCGATTGCCGCCGAGGACGATCACCAGCATGCGCTGCAGGCCGTTGTGCGCCACCTGATCGAGGAATTCCACGCCGATCTGTGAGAAATGGCAGGGGCAGCGCGCTGCGGCGGTGCTTGCAATATTCGTGCAATAGATGGCAATTAAACATACGTTCAATTACCGGAAACAAGGGGCGATTCGATGGATTTTGCACTGACCGAAGAACAAACCGCCATTTTCGACATGGCCCATGCTTTCGGGCAGGATAACATCGCCCCCCATGCCCGCGACTGGGAAAAACAGGGCACGATCCCCAAGGAATTGTGGCCGCAGATCGCCGAGCTGGGCTTCGGCGGGCTCTATGTGTCCGAAGATACCGGCGGCTCGGGTCTGACACGTCTGGACGCGACACTGGTTTTCGAAGCCCTGTCAATGGCTTGCCCGTCGGTCGCGGCGTTCCTGTCGATCCACAACATGTGCGCCAAGATGATCGACACCTTCGGCAGCGATGAGCTCAAGCAAAGGGTCATGCCGAAGATCCTGAGCATGGAAACCGTCCTTTCCTACTGCCTAACAGAGCCGGGGTCGGGCTCGGACGCCGCCGCGCTCAAGACCCGCGCGACCCGCACCAACGAAGGCTATACGCTCAACGGCACCAAGGCGTTCATCTCGGGCGGCGGCTATTCAGATGCCTATGTGGTCATGGTCCGCACCGGCGAGGATGGTCCCAAGGGGATTTCCACCGTCTATGTCGAGGACGGGACGCCGGGCCTCTCCTTCGGCGGGCTCGAGGACAAGATGGGCTGGCGTTCGCAGCCCACGGCGCAGGTTCAGTTCGACGATTGCAAAATTTCCGCCAACAACCTCGTCGGCCAAGAGGGCCACGGGTTCAAATACGCGATGGCGGGGCTGGATGGCGGGCGGCTGAATATTTCGGCCTGTTCGCTGGGCGCCGCACAGACGGCGCTTGCCATGACGCTGCAATACATGGCCGAGCGCAAGGCGTTCGGCAAATCCATCGACCAGTTCCAGGCGCTGCAATTCCGCCTGGCCGACATGGAGATCGAGCTGCAGGCCGCACGCACCTTCCTGCGCCATGCGGCGTGGAAGCTGGACACCGGCGCGCCCGACGCCACCAAGTTCTGCGCGATGGCCAAACGGTTTGTCACCGAGACCGGTTCGAAAGTGGTCAATCAATGCCTGCAACTGCATGGCGGCTACGGCTACCTGGCCGATTACGGGATCGAGAAACTGGTCCGCGACCTGCGTGTGCACGAAATCCTGGAAGGCACCAACGAGATCATGCGCCTGATCGTCGCCCGCCAGTTGCTGGCCGAGCAATGAGCGATATCGACATTCGCAAATCCGGCCGCGCGGGACGGATCACGCTGACCCGCCCCAAGGCGCTGAACGCCGTCACCTACGAGATGTGCCTGGCGATCGAGGACGCGCTGGATGCCTGGCGCGACGATGACGCGGTGGCGCTGGTCATCATCGACGCCGAGGGTGACAAGGCCTTTTCCGCGGGCGGCGACATCCAGAAGCTTTATGAAACCGGGCGGGCGGGCGATTTCGCCTATGGGCAGAAATTCTGGGCCGACGAATACCGCCTCAATGCCAAGATCCGCGAATATCCCAAGCCCTACGTGGCCTTCATGCAGGGCTTTACCATGGGTGGCGGCGTGGGCATCTCCTGCCACGGCTCGCACCGGATCGTCGGCGAGACCAGCCAGATCGCCATGCCCGAATGCGGCATCGGCCTTGTGCCCGATGTCGGCGGCTCTTTGTTGCTGGCGCGCGCGCCCGGCCGGCTTGGCGAATTTCTCGGCACCACCGGAACCCGCATGGGCGCGGACGGGTCGGTGCTCTGCGGTTTTGCCGATTTCTTTGTGCCGCAACAGGATTGGGCCGATCTTGTTGCCACCCTCGAGGACAGTGGCGATCCGGCGGTAATCGCGGCCGCCAGCCGCCCGCCATCCCCCGGCAAGCTGAACCCGCAAATGGCCCAGGCCGATGCCCATTTCGGCGGCGAAAGTCTGCGCGACATCCTGAACTCGCTGCGCGCCGATGACGGCGAATTTGTCCGCAATGCCCTGAAGATGATGGGGCGCAACTCTCCGTTGTCGATGGCCAGTGCGGTCGAGATGATCCACCGCCTGCGTCGTCCCGGCGCCACGATCCGCGATGCGCTGGAACTGGAATACCGCTTCACCTACCGCGCGATGGAACACGGTGATTTCCTCGAAGGCATCCGCGCCGCGGTGATCGACAAGGATCGCGCGCCTGACTGGCAACATGATCTGGACAATCCCCCCACCATGGCAGCCACCAAGATGCTGATGCCACTGGGTGACAACAAACTGACATTCGACAAGGAAGGATAGGCCATGAAAATCGGATTTATCGGGCTTGGCAACATGGGCGGGCCGATGGCCGCCAACCTGGCAAAGGCAGGCCATGAGGTGACCGGGTTCGACATGGCGGAGGTCGTCATCGACAGCGTTGCCATGGCCACCAGCGCCGAAGAGGCCGCCACCGGGCGCGACGTGGTGATCACCATGCTGCCCAACGGCCAGATCCTGCGTTCCGTCGCAAACCAGGTGATCCCGGTCATGGCGGCCGGCACCGTCCTGCTGGATTGTTCGACCGTCGACGTGGAAAGCGCCCGCGCGGTGGCCGAGCAGGCGCAGGCGGCGGGCCTTTCGGCCTTGGACGCGCCGGTTTCGGGCGGGGTCGGCGGGGCCCAGGGCGGCACGCTGACCTTTATGGTGGGCGGTGACGAAGCCGGCTTTAACACCGCGAAAGAACTCTTTGACGTCATGGGACAAAAGGCGGTTCACTGCGGCCCCTCGGGGAATGGGCAGGCGGCCAAGATCTGCAACAACATGATCCTCGGCGCCACGATGATCGTGACCTGCGAAGCGTTCGCGCTGGCTGACAAGCTGGGGCTGGACCGGCAGGCGATGTTCGACGTGGTCAGCACCTCTTCGGGCTATTCCTGGTCGATGAACGCCTATTGCCCCGCACCGGGCGTTGGCCCGCAAAGCCCGGCCGACAACAACTATCAGCCGGGTTTTGCCGCCGACCTGATGCTCAAGGATCTGCGGCTGGCGGTGCAGGCCGCCGAGGCCGCGGATGCCGACACGCCCCTGGGCAAGGCGGCGCGCGATCTCTATGCGCAGTTCGTGGAAAACGAAGACGGCAAAGGCCGCGATTTCAGCGCCATGCTGCCGCGGTTCGAGAAACGCGGCCATACTGCCGGCTGACAGAGTTGAAAGGCGGCCCTTGACCGCCTTTCATCGGCTTCTCAGGCGGCTTCCACCGCGCGGCGCGCCATCACGCCCACCAGATGCGCCCGGTAATCGCCCGACCCGTGCAGATCGGAAATCATCCCGTCGCCCGAGAGCGACAGCCCCGCAAGCGCCCCGGCCGAAAAATCCGAACTCAGCGCCGCTTCGGCCTCGGACCAGCGGAACACGCCGTCTTCCGACGCGCCGGTAACGGCCACCCGGACGCCATCGCCATATTTGGCCACGAACACGCCCACGAGGGCGAAGCGCGAGGCGGGCTGTTCGAACTTCTTGTAGGCAGCTTTCTCGGGCACCGGAAACTTCACCTCGGTGATGATCTCACCCTCTTCCAGCGCAGTGGCGAAGAGGCCTTCGAAGAAATCATCGGCGGCGATCTCGCGGCTGTTTGTCACCAAGGTGGCCCCCGATGCCAGCGCCGCCGACGGGTAACAGGCGGACGGGTCATTATTGGCGAGGCTGCCGCCGATCGTGCCGCGGTTGCGCACCGCCGGGTCGCCGATATTGGCCGCCAGCCCGGCAAGCGCCGGATAGGCCCCGGCCCCCGCTGCCACCTCGGCATGGGTGGTGGCCCCGCCGATGCACAGCGCGCCCTCACCGTCAGTGCGGATACCCCTGATTTCGTCGATGCCGCTCAGGCTCACCAGCCGCTCGGGCATGGCAAGCCGCTGTTTCAGCGTCGGGATCAGCGTCTGGCCGCCGCCCAGGGCCTGCGCCTCGGTCGAGTCGCTGAGCAGCTTGACCGCATCGGCCAGCCGGGTCGGGCGTTCAATCTCGAATGAATACATGTCTGATCTCCTTACCCTTGCATCGCCTGCCAGACGCGCGAGGGCGACAACGGCATGTCGATATGGGTGATGTTGTGGCCGCCGCTTTGCAGCGCGTCGATGACCGCGTTCACCACTGTCGGCGGAGAGCCGATGGCCCCGGCCTCGCCACAGCCCTTCACACCCAGCGGATTGTGGGTGCACGGGGTCTGGCAGGAATGATCGACCGCGTAGAACGGCACATCATCGGCACGCGGCATGGCGTAATCCATGTAGGACCCGGTCAGCAGCTGGCCGCTTTCATCATAGGTACAGCTTTCCAGCAGCGCCTGCCCGATCCCCTGGCCCAGGCCGCCATGCACCTGGCCGTCGACGATCATCGGATTGATGATATTGCCGAAATCGTCGGCGGCGGCGAACCGTTCGATCGTCACCTTGCCGGTTTCCGGGTCGACCTCCACCTCGCAGGCATAGGCGCCGGACGGATAGGTAAAGTTCGCAGGGTCGTAAAAGGCGGTTTCCTCCAGCCCGGGCTCCACATCCTCGATCGGGTAATTATGCGGCACGTAGGCGGCCAGGGTCACATCGCCCCAGGCCACCGACTTGTCGGTGCCCGCGACGCTGAACTGGCCGTCCTTCAGCTCGATATCGGCGTCGGACGCCTCAAGCATATGGGCCGCGATCTTCTTGGCCTTGGCGATGATCTTTTCCGTGGCCCGCACCATGGCCGACCCGCAGACTGCCAGCGACCGCGATCCGTAAGTGCCCATGCCGAAGGGAATTTTCGAGGTGTCGCCATGAACGATGTCGACCATCGACGGGTCGATGCCCAACATCTCGGCCACCACCTGCGGGAAGGATGTCTCGTGCCCCTGCCCGTGGCTATGCGCGCCCACCATGACCGAGATCGACCCGGTCGCGTTCACCCGCACCGTTGCGGCGTCATAAAGCCCCGCGCGCGCGCCCAAAGCCCCCACGAGCGCCGAGGGGGCAATCCCGCAAGCCTCGATATAGCAGTTCACGCCAAAGCCGCGCAGCTTGCCCCGCGCCTCGCTTTCCTTGCGGCGGGCGGCAAATCCGGCGACATCGGCGATCTCTTCCAGCTTGTCCATGGTCGCCGTGTAATCACCGGTGTCGTATTCCACCGCCACGGGCGTGGCATAGGGAAACTGGGTGATGAAGTTCTGGCGTCGCAGCGCAATCGGGTCGACGCCCAGCTCCCGCGCCGCCTTGTCGATGACCCTTTCGATCTGATAAGTCGCCTCGGGCCGTCCGGCACCGCGATAGGCATCGACCGGCACCGTGTTGGTAAATACCGCCTTGACGTTCACATAGATGTTCGGGGTCTTGTAATTGCCGGCCATCAGCGTGCCATGCAGGTAGGTTGGCACACAGGGCGCAAAGGTCGAAAGATAGGCCCCCATGTTGGCATAGGTTTCGGTACGGATCGCCGTGAAGTTGTTATCCGCATCCAGCGCCAGATCGATCTTGGTCACATGGTCGCGCCCCTGCGCGTCCGAGATGAATGCCTCGGAGCGGCTTGATGTCCATTTGACCGGCCGGTTCAGCGCCTTCGCCGCAAACGTGCAAAAGGCTTCCTCGGCATAGTGATAGATTTTCGAGCCGAAACCGCCGCCCACATCCGGCGCCACGACGCGCAGCTTGTGTTCGGCAATCCCCAGCACGAACGCGCCCATCAGAAGGCGGATCACATGCGGGTTCTGCGACGTGGTGTAAAGAGTGCTTTCGTCATTGGCGCGGTGGTAATCGCCCACCGCCACGCGCGGCTCCATCGGGTTGGCCACAAGGCGCTGGTTGACCAGCTCCAGCGTGGTCACATGGGCGGCATTGGCAATCGCCTCGTCCACGGCAGCCTTGTTGTCCTCGATGAACCCCCAGTCATAGCAGAGGTTGGATGTCAGATCGTCATGCACCTTGGTGGCGCCGTCTTCCAGCGCCGCCTTCATGTCGATCACGGCGGGCAGTTCGTCGATATCGACTTCGATCGCCTCGGCCGCGTCACGGGCCTGTTCCAGCGTTTCTGCCACCACGGCGGCAATCGGATCACCCACATGGCGGACCTTGCCGCGCGCCAGAACCGGATGCGCCGGCTCCTGCATCGGCTCGCCGTGCTTGTCGGTCACCTGCCAGCCGCAGGGCACGCCGCCCACCTCGGCAAAATCCTCGCCGGTGAAAATCCGCACGACACCCGGCATCGCCTCGGCCGCCGCCGTGTCGATGTTGTTCAGCGTCCCATGGGCCACGTCCGAGCGCAGGAAATACACATAGGCCTGGCCGTTCAGGTTGATGTCATCGGTGTAGTTGCCTGACCCTGTCAGAAACCTCACATCCTCGCGGCGCGGTGTCGGTGCGCCAATGCCTCCGTCTGCTGGCATGTTTATTCCTCCCGTATAATGGCGCGTTATTCCGCGGCGATTCCTGAAACGTCATGACCTGCCGCGGCCATGATCGCCTTGACGATGTTATGATACCCCGTGCAGCGGCAGATATTGCCCTCGAGGTAATCCCTGATTTCCGCCTCGCTTGGTTTCGGGTTGTCAGCCAGCAGCGCGGCGGCGCTCATCACCATGCCCGGCGTGCAGAAACCGCATTGCAGCCCGTGGTGATCCTGAAAAGCCTGCTGGATCGTACCAAGAGAGCCGTCATCATTGCCCATGCCTTCGATCGTCGTCACCTCGGCGCCGTCGGCTTCGGCGGCAAACATCGTGCAGGACTTCACCGCCTTGCCGTCCACATGCACGACGCAGGCCCCGCACTGGCTGGTATCGCAGCCCACATGCGTGCCGGTCAGGCCCAGATTTTCCCGCAGGAATTCTACAAGCAATGTGCGACCTTCGATCTCGCCGGACGCAGATTTGCCATTCACGGTCATGCTGACCTGTGACATCGGCACCTCCCAGGTTTGTTGTTGTCTATGGGCAAAAGATAAACATGCCTGCCTTCACATGGGAAGGAAGTTTTCCCGAAACGCGGTCCATTGAGACTAAAGTCGTATTCTGCCCGCATGAGGCGAACGGACCGGCCATTTCGTTCACCTTTTTGGTTGATCGACGATATAGATAATGTTATTCAACCATATGGTTGAACAAGAATCACAGAACCGCCTGACCGAAATCCTGAAGGCCGCCAGCGACCCCACCCGCCGCGCCATCCTGACGCTTCTTGCGCAGCATGGCGCACAGCGGGTGACAAAAATCGCCGGGCATTTCGAGATGAGCCTGAACTCGGTCTCGAAGCACATCAAGGTGCTGGAAAAGGCCGGTCTGGTGATCCGCCGCACCGAATGGCGCGAACATCTGATCGAGGTGCAGATGGACCCGCTGCGGGAAATCGACCGCTGGTTCGATGATCTCCGTTCGATCTGGGCGCAGAGGCTTGAGGCGCTCGATACGCTGCTAACAAAGGAACCTGACAATGACGATGACCGAAAATGACCTTTCGCTGACTGTTTCCCGCACCATCGCCGCGGCGCCCGAACGGGTATTCGACGCGTGGCTCGACCCCGGGATGCTGATGCGGTTCATGCAACCCGGCCCGGGCATGACCACGCCCAGTGCCGCGACAGACCCGCGCGAGGGCGGGCGGTTTGATCTGATCATGAAGAATGGCGATGACGAAATGCCCCATGGCGGCGTCTACAAGGTAATCGACCGGCCCAACCGGCTGGTGTTTTCCTGGGAATCGCCCTTTTCCGTCGAGGGCAGCACCGTGACGCTGGATTTCCGGCCCGAGGGCACCGGCACCCATGTCACCCTGACCCATGTGCGGTTCCCCGATCAGGAAAGCCGCGACAATCACGAAAACGGCTGGACCGCGATCCTGACCCGGCTGGCAGAGGTTTCCTGAGCCCTTGGCGCGGCTGCCGGCACGGCCGGCCCGCGCAATTTCCTTGCCAAATGCGTCGCGCCGCGATTGGGTTTGCCGAGTGACCTTGGAGACCCCAATGACCTTTCACTTCGACACTGCCGAATATGCAGCCCGGCAAGCCCGCGCAACACAGGCGGTGGCCGATGCCGGGCTGGATGCGCTTATCATGTTCGCACCCGAAAGCCATTTCTGGATTTGCGGCTACGACACGTTCGGCTTTGCGATGTTCCAGGCGATGGTTCTAACCGCCGGTGGCGATCTGCACCTGCTGACCCGCCTGCCCGATCTGCGACAGGCGCAACTGACCTCTACCCTTGGTGATGACCAGATCCACATCTGGACCGAGGTAGAAGGCGCCACGCCGGCACAGGATTTGCGCGCGCTGCTTAAAAAGCTTGGCGTCGACAAGGGCCGGCTGGGGTTCGAATCCCGGACCGCGGGGCTGACGGATTTCAACGGCCAGATGCTGCGCGCCGCCCTGCCCGGCCTGATCGACGCATCGGACCTGGTCCGCGGCCTGCGCCGGGTTAAATCCCCGGCCGAGATCGCCATGCACCGGCGCGCGGCCAAGCTGTCGGACGAGGCGATGGATGCCGGGCTTGCCGTGACCCGGGCCGGCGCGTTCGAAGGCGACATCCTGGCTGCGATGCAGGGGGCCGTCTTCAAGGGCGGCGGTGATTACGCGGGCAATGAATTCATCCTTGGCTCCGGTCCCGGCGCGCTCCTGTGCCGCTACTACTCGGGCCGCCGTCACCTGGATGCGCAGGACCAGATGACGTGGGAATGGTCGGGCGCCTACGCGCGTTACCACGCCGCCATGATGCGCACCGTGGTGATCGGCGCCCCGAACAAGTGGCAGCGTCACATGCACGCCGCCGCGGTCGAGGCGATCGAGGCCTGCGAAGAGGCCATCCGCCCCGGCGATCCGATGGGCAATGTCTACGACGCCCATGCGCGCGTGCTAGACAAGCGCGGCCTCGGCCATGCCAAGCTGCAGGCCTGCGGCTATGGCATGGGGGCGGTCTACAACCCGATCTGGGTGGATTTTCCGATGTTCTACCGGGGGAACCCACTGATCATGAAGGAAAATCAAGTATTCTTCCTGCACATGATCCTGATGGACAGCGCGGCCGGTCAGGCCATGTGTCTTGGTCATTCCATACTGGTGACCGGGACCGGCGTCGAACGTCTGTCGCGCCATTCGCTCGACCTGCTCGTGCGCTGAGCGGCTATCTCTACCCTCGGGTCGCCGCGCCGGCCCCGAGGCTCTGGTCATTTCCGGTTCGTTAAGCCAGAAATGCACCACAGCCAGAAAAAGGGATGCCGCCATGTTCCAATCCTTCGACGATACCGCCACGCCCGAGGCCGGCCCCGCGCGGCTGGCAGCATTGCGGGGGGCGCTGCAGGACGAGGGGCTTGCCGGTTTTCTGGTTCCGCGCGCCGATGCCCATCAGGGCGAATACGTGGCCGAACGCGATGCGCGGCTGGCCTGGCTGACCGGCTTTACCGGCTCGGCCGGGTTCTGCATCGCCCTGCAAGAGATCGCGGGTATTTTCGTCGATGGCCGCTACCGCGTGCAGGTCAAGGCGCAGGTCGACACCGATCATTTCACGCCGGTAGACTGGCCCGAGACCAAGCCCGCCGACTGGATCAGAACGCAGCTGCCAGAGGGCGGCGCCGTCGGGTTCGATCCCTGGCTCTATACCGCCGAACAGATCGAGACGCTTGAGCAGGGGCTGAAAGGCAGCGGCATCACCCTGCGTCCAACCGCCAATCTGATCGACGGGATCTGGCCCGACCAGCCCGAGCCGCCGCAAGGGCAGATCTCTTCCTACCCGGTCGAATTCGCTGGCCGCGACCATGAAAGCAAGCGCGCCGAAATGGCCCGAGAGCTGCGCGAGGCGGGGCATCGCGCCGCGATCATCACCCTGCCCGATTCGATCGCGTGGGCGCTGAACATTCGCGGCAGTGACATCCCCCGCAACCCGGTGCCCCATGCCTTTGCCATCCTGCAGGACACAGGACATCTGACACTGTTCGTCGACGCGGCCAAACTGGACGATACCCTGCGCGCCCATCTGGGCGGAGAGGTTCTGACACGGCCCGTCAACGCCTTTGCCCCGGCCCTGCGCAGCCTGACCGGCCCGGTCCGGCTGGACAAGAGCTGGGTGCCGGTCTGGGTGGTGCAGCAACTGGATGAGGCCGGCGTTGCCCGGGCCTGGGGGGACGAACCGCCGATCCTGCCCAAGGCCTGCAAGAACGACGCCGAGATCGCCGCCACCCGCGAGGCGCATCTGCGCGACGGCGCGGCGCTGTGTGAATTCCTGGCTTGGTTCGATGCGCAGGCCCCGGGGACCATTACAGAGATCGACGTTGTCACACGGCTCGAGCAGTGCCGGCGGGCCTCCGGCAAATTGCTGGACATCAGCTTTGACACCATCGCCGGCAGCGGCCCGCACGGCGCACTGGCGCATTACCGGGTCACGCACAAGAGCAACCGGACACTGGAGAACGGCGATCTGCTGGTTCTGGACGGCGGCGGGCAATACCTGGACGGTACCACCGACATCACCCGCACCCTGCCGGTGGGCGATGTCGGCGCAGAGGAAAGTGCGGCGTTTACCCGCGTTCTGCAGGGCATGATCGCCATCAGCCGGCTGCGCTGGCCCGGCGGGCTGGCGGGGCGCGATCTGGACGCGATCGCCCGCTATCCGCTCTGGCTGGCCGATCAGGATTACAACCACGGCACCGGTCACGGCGTCGGCGTACATCTGTGCGTCCACGAAGGCCCGCAGCGCCTGTCGCGGATCAGCCATGTACCGTTCAAACCGGGCATGATCGTGTCGAACGAGCCGGGCTACTATCGCGAAGGCGCTTTCGGCATCCGCATCGAAAACCTGGTAGTGGTGACCGAGGCCGAGCCGCTGCCCGGCGGAGACCAGACCGGAAAACTTTGTTTCGAAACGCTGAACTGGGTGCCGATCGACCGGCGGCTGATCGAAGCGGAAATGCTGACCGCGGCCGAGCGCGGCTGGTTGAACGATTACCACGCGCGCTGCCGGGAAAAGATCGCACCGCGCCTTGGCGAAGATGCGGCAAATTGGCTGATGCGGGCAACTGCCGCTCTGTGACAGATTAGTGTAACAATACGCTGCGATTAATACGACGGCGATACCGGGAGGAGAGGAAGATGACGGATATTCGGATACGCAAGGCCGACGGAACCTGGAGCGTGCGCGCAGGCGGGGCCGTGCTGGCCGAAAGCAGGAATGCGCTCGAACTGAACGAGGGCGACTATCCGGCCGTGATCTATTTTCCCCGCGATGACATCGCCATGGCATTTCTGGAACCGACCGACCACAGCACCCATTGCCCGCACAAGGGCGATGCCAGTTATTTCTCGATCATCACCAAGAGCCAGACACTCGAAAACGCGGCCTGGAGCTATGAGAACCCCAAGGACGACGTGGCCCGCATCAAGGATCACCTGGCGTTTTATGTCGGCGATGCCGTGGCGGTTGAGCAAATCTAGGCCGGGCGGTCCTCTCTAGGGACAAAACCACCATCGCAGGGCAACGGAATTTTCGAAAATTCCGTATCGGAAAATTTCAATTTTCCTTCCCGTTTTCTTCAAAGAAAACGGTGCCTGCAACGGCGATGCCGAGAACTGCAAAGGGCTCCAAGACCCCACTCAGCTATGCTCTTCTTCGGACACCGCCGCCAGCGCGCGGTTATAGGCCTTGAGCGCATCGACATGGAAAAGCGCGCCCAGAAGTTCGGGTGGCTGATCCTCGCCGCCAAGGGTCACGACCGGCAGGAACCGCGTCCCGACGCGGTCGAAAATGGGCATGGCCAGCTCTAGCGTGGCGTTCCCGTCGATATAGATGCCGTTTTCAATGAGCTCCCAGCATTCCGCCTCGTCCGCCGGGTGCTCGTGATCCGCCCCCCGCATCAGCTTGGTCACCCGGAACATCGCCAGCAGATAGGCCTGAGGCCCCGCCGCTAGGCGGACATTGCGCCGGTCAAGCTGGGTCAGGAAGAACGACCGCCGGACCAGCCGCGAGCCCAGGGCGGTGGACATCGACACCGCCACCATCACCGCGATCCCGGTCTGCCAGTCGCCGGTCAGTTCGAACACGATCAGCGTGGTGGAGATCGGCGCGCCCAGCACGGCGGCGGCGACCGCGCCCATCCCCGCCAGCGCATAAAGCGTGACCGACCCCGACACATCCGGCAGCAGCGCCGTGGCGATCAGCCCGAAGGCCAGCCCGGTCAGCGCCCCCACCATCAGCGAGGGTGAAAAGATCCCGCCGCCCATCCGCCCGCCGAAGGTGATCGCAACTGCCACCACCTTGAGCACTGCGAAAACCACCGCCTCGTGCAGCAGCAACTCGCCGCTCAGCGCCGCCGTCGTCGTTTCGTACCCGACCCCGATGATATGCGGGAACCAGATCGCCAGCGCGCCCAGCAACGCCCCGGCGACGGCCGGGCGCAACCAGCGCGGCAGGTTGATGCGGCGCTGGACATGCCCGGCGAAACCCTCGGCCACAAAGATCGCGTGCATCAGCGCCGTGGCGACCAGCCCGCAGATCAGGCCCAGGATCAGAAAGGCGGGCAGTTCGACATAGAATTCCAGCGCCGAGGATTGCAGCAGGTTGAACTCGGTAATATCGCCGAATTCCAGCCGGTTGATCACCGTTCCCGCGACCGAGGCGATGACGATCGGGGCAAAGGCATGGACCGCGAAATGCCGCAGCACGACCTCGAGCGCGAAGAGCGCCCCGGCGATGGGTGCGTTGAACGAGGCCGAGACCGCCGCCGCCACCGCGCAGCCCAGCAGATCGCGCCCGGTGATCCCGTCGGCATTGATCCGGTTGCTGACCCAGCTTGAAATGATGCCGGCCATATGCACCACCGGGCCTTCCCTGCCCGATGATCCGCCAGTGCCCAAGGTGATGAGCGAGGCAAAGACCGAGGCGACCCCCGCGCGCTTTTCCACGCGCCCCTCATGAAGCGCCGCGCCCTCGATCACGTCCGCCACCGACCGCGCCCGCCCATCCGGCGTGAACCTGTGCAGGATCACCCCAACCGCCAACCCGCCGAGGATCGGCACGATCAGTACCCAGTACCATGGCAGCGATGCGGCATGGCTGTGGATCCGTGCCATATCCTCGGTGCCATAGGCCAGATACTGCAGCGCATTGATCCCCTTGCGGAACAGCAGCGCGGCGAACCCCGCCGCGATGCCGATAAGCAGCGCGATGATCCAGAACTGGAACTGGCTGGGGCCACGGGTACGCAGAACATGCCACGCCTTTTGCAACGCGGCGGCCGCGGCGCGGCGCTTTTCCGCCCAGATCGACGCTTCCGGTTCTAACATCCGCCGTTTCTTTCCTGCCGCATCGTCCTTCTTTCCCCCGACCGGCGACTCGCCTAGACTGCGCCGAAACCATCCATGAGGACCACCGATGGGCATCGAGACCGTCACCACCCAGTTGACCACATTTCTAGGACAACGTCTGAGCCGGTCCAAGTCCGATCTGGAATTACACGGGCGGAGTGAAACCCATTTCCCACTCATGCCGCCGGACGCGGTCGCCTATCCGGAAAACGCGCAGGAAGTGGCGGAAATCGTTCGGGTTTGCGGCCAGCACCACGTGCCGGTCATCGGCTGGGGCGTCGGCACCTCGCTCGAAGGTCAGGCCCAGGCACCCTCGGGCGGGGTCTGTGTCGATTTCAGCCGGATGAACCGCATCCTGGAAATCCGCCAGGCGGATATGGATGTGACGGTGCAGCCCGGCGTGACCCGCGAGGCGCTCAACGAAGAGCTGCGCGCCACGGGCCTGTTCTTTCCGGTCGATCCCGGCGCCAATGCGACCCTGGGCGGGATGGCGTCGACCCGCGCCAGCGGCACGACAACGGTGCGCTATGGCGGGATGCGTCAGAACGTGCTGTCGTTAGAGGTCGTCACCCCCGGCGGTGAGATCATCCGCACCGGCAGCCGCGCGCGCAAATCCTCTTCGGGATATGACCTGACCGGGCTTTTCGTCGGCGCCGAGGGCACGCTGGGCCTGATCACCGAACTGACGCTGCGCCTGCAGGGCCAGCCCGAGGCGATGGCCAGCGCCGTCTGCGCCTTTCCCAGCATCAGGAATGCCGTATCGGCGGTGATCGACACGATCCAGATGGGAATCCCGATGGCCCGGATCGAACTGGTCGATGTGGCCACAGTGCAGGCGGTCAACGCCTATTCCGGCAGCGGCCTCGCTGAGGCCCCGCACCTGCTGCTGGAATTTCACGGCTCGGAATCGGGTGTGGCCGAACAATCCGAAAGCTTCGGCGAAATCGCCCGCAGTCACGGCGGCAAGGGTTTCGACTGGGCCACCAAGGCCGAGGACCGCAACGCGCTCTGGGCGATGCGCCACAACGCCTATCACGCGATCAAGGCGACGCGCCCGGGGGCGCAGGTGCTGGTCACCGATGTCTGCGTGCCGATATCAAAGCTGGCGGAAGTCATCGAGGAGACGCGGCTGGACCTGGAAAACGCCGGTATTCACGGCCCGATCGTGGGCCATGTGGGCGACGGCAATTTCCACACCTCGATGATGTTTGACAAAGGTGATGCCGATCAGCTTGCCGCGGTCGAAGCGGCCTCGCACCGGATGGTGGAGCGCGCACTGGCCAATGGCGGCACCGCTACCGGCGAACATGGCATCGGCATCGGCAAGAAACGCTATATGGACCGCGAGCACGGCCACGGCTGGGCGATCATGGGCGCGATCAAACAGGCGCTTGATCCGGATAACACCATGAACCCGGGCAAGCTTGTACCGCCTCGGAACTAGCCGGTCATAACATCAGGTTCAGCGCGTAATACGCTGTTACCCAACGACAATCAGCACTTTTCGTACTTGCCGCCGGTGCAGACGTCATCCGAAATGACATAGCCCACGGGCGCCACGATCTCATCCGGCGTACGCGAACGGGTCACGGTATCCTGTTTCCGGTCGGAAAAGATGCTGTCACCGCCGCCGCCGCCGCCGGGTCCGCCCGCGTTGCCGCCGGCACCACCAGCAGCGCCACCGCCGCCGGCTGACCCACCACCGCCGCCGCCACCGGACGACATCGCCTGCGCCTCATTGACCCAGAGCGAGAAGGTTGCAATTACGAAAAAAGAGAAAAATTTGCGCGCCGCACTGGACGCGGGTCTGCCAAAAGCAGTCATATCAGTAACCCCCACAGATTAACTAGTTACCCTTCCGCACCTACCATAGATTGAGACAATTTCAAGGCAATTTTGAGTCAATTGTGGCGTAATCGAGGCAAAATGTGACAAAATGGTTAACGGAAAAACCCTGCTTTCGCCTGGATTTATCGGTTAATTTACAGCACGTTACCCTGCCAGCAGCGCCTGCGCCGCGCTGCGCGCCTCGGGGGTGATCGTGTCACCCGAGAGCATGCGGGCGATTTCGTCAACCCGGTCCGGTGCGGCCAGTTCGGTGACGGTTGACAGGGTCTGGTCACGGGCGACTCGCTTTTCCACCCGCCAGTGGTGCGATGCCAGCGCGGCGACCTGCGGGGAATGGGTGACCACCAGAACCTGGCCCTGTTCAGCCAGCTGCGCCAGCCGCCGGCCCACCGCATCCGCCGTTGCCCCGCCGACACCGCGGTCAATCTCGTCGAAAATCAGCGTCAGGCCGGCATCCGTGCCGGTCAGGCACACCTTGAGCGCCAGCAGGAACCGGCTGAGCTCGCCACCCGAGGCGATCCGTGCCAGCGGCCCCGACGGTGCGCCGGGATTGGTGGCCACCGTGAACCCCACCTCGTCGCGGCCCAGCGGACCGGGTTCGGTCGGCGTTATGGCGGTTTCAAACACCGCGCGGTCCATCTTGAGCGGCGCCAGCTCTGCCATCACCGCCTTGTCCAGCCGCCCGGCCGCCTTCGCCCGCGCGGCGCTGAGCGATTGCGCCGCCGTGTCATAGGCAGCCTCGGCCTGCGAAAGCGCGCGGCTCAGGTCACGGATGTCCTCGTCTCCCTGATCCAGGGCGGTCAGCTTGTCGCGTAGTCCCGTGGCCAATGCCCCCAGATCGTCCGGTGCAACATCATGCTTGCGCGCCAATGCCCGGATCGCGAACAGGCGTTCCTCGGTCTGTTCCAGTTCCAGCGGGTTGAAGGACAGCGTTTCGAGGCAGCGTGCGACGCCTGAACCGGCCTCGTCCAGTTCGACCAGCGCGCGGCCAAGCGCGGCAATCGGCTCATCCAACTGCCCCTCGGCCTTGTCGGCGGCATCTTCGAGCCAGCGCAGCGCATCCACGGCGCGGCCCTCGGCCCCGTCCGTCCCAAGCGCCTGTGCCGCCCGGGCAATGTCTTCCCGGATACGCTCGGCGCCCTGCATCAGGCGGCGGCGGGCGTCCAACTCGCCATCCTCGCCCGGTTGCGGGTCCAGCGCATCCAGCTCTGCCACCGCGTGGCGCAGAAACTCCTCTTCGGCGCGCACCACGTCCAGTGCCGCCTGCGCCTGGTCAAGTGACTTGCGCGCCTCGGCCATGGCGCGCCAGGCAGCGCGCACCCTGTCTCTGGCGCCCCCAAGCCCGCCAAACTCGTCCAGCAGGGTGCGATGGCCCTTGGGGTTCAGCAGGCCGCGATCATCATGCTGGCCATGCAGTTCCACCAACGTGTCCGACAGCCGGCGCAGAACCTCGCCCGAACAGCGCCGATCATTGACCCAGGCGGTCTTGCGCCCGTCGCTGGTATTGATCCGCCGCAGGATAAGCGCGTCTTCCTCGGGCAATCCGGCCTCTTGCAGGACCGCCCGCGCAGGGTGATCGGCAGACAGGTCAAACACCGCCTGCACTTCGCCCTGCTCGGCCCCGGCGCGGACCAGTTCCGCGCGCCCGCGCCAGCCCAGCACGAATCCCAGGGAATCGAGCAGAATGGATTTACCGGCGCCGGTTTCGCCCGTCAGTACGTTCAGCCCCGGCTGAAACGAGAGTTCCAGCCGGTCGATGATCAGCATGTCGCGGATGTCGAGAGACCTGAGCACCTTGCCCCCCTTAGGCGCGGATCACAGCCACCGCCCCTGGATCATCTGGCGGTAGATCTGGCGCAACCAGCTATCGCCGGCGGCCTCCAGCTCCAGCCCGCGCCCGGTCAGCAGCTTGTAGCTGTCCTCGTACCATTCGGTGGAACGGAAATTGTGACCCAGGATCGCGCCGGCGGTCTGTGCCTCGTTGGTCAGGCCCAGCGACAGATATGCCTCGACCAGACGGTGCAGTGCTTCGGCGGTGTGGGTTGTGGTCTGGAAATCCTCGACCACCACGCGGAACCGGTTGATCGCCGCTCCGAAATGATCGCGCCGCAGGTAATAGCGCCCGATTTCCATTTCCTTGGCGGCCAGGTGGTTGAAGGCCAGGTCGAATTTCAGCACGGCCGAACTGGCATATTCGCTGTCGGGATAGCGTTCGATCACCTCACGCAGCGATTGCAGCGCCTGGAACGTCAGGCCCTGGTCGCGGCCAACCTCGTCAATCTGGTCGTAATAGCTGAGCGCCAGAAGATATTGGGCATAGGCCGCGTCTTCGTCCGACGGGTAGAAATCAATGAACCGCTGCGCCGCCGAACGACTGTTCTCATAATCCTTGTCCTGGTGATAGGAAAAGGCCTGCATGATAACCGCGCGCTTGGCCCATTCGGAATAGGGATAGAGTCGCTCGACCTCGGCAAAGTGCTTGGCGGCAAGATCGGGATCGTTGCGGGCCAGGTCATATTCCGCGCGTTCGAAGATCTGCTTGGCCGTATAGTTTTCAAAGTCGATATCGCCGCGGTCGATCTTGCCCCGGATGCCGCCGCACCCCGTGACGATCAAAGCGATGGCCAACGCACTTACCCATTGTGCCCGAAACTTGCGGACTGTCATTCCTGAACTCACCTCTGTTGCGCCTTGACGGGTCTCTACCCCAATCTTGCCCTCGGTCCTAGCACAGAATTTTACGGGGCAAAACGCCTTTGGCGCAATTACACGTGAGGGTTCAGGCGACGTCGGGAATTTCGCCCCAATGCACACCGGCACCCGGCAGACGGGCGGCCGTATCGGGATCGCATTCCACGATCTCATAGGCGTTCGGATCAGCAAAGAGCGCGCGTAGCAGATCATTGGTCAGGGCGTGACCCGCACGGAAACCATGGTAATGCCCAAGGATCGGCATCCCCGCCAACCCCAGGTCGCCAAGCGCGTCCAGCATCTTGTGCCGCACGGCCTCGTCCCGGTGGCGCAGGCCGCCGGGGCTGAGCACGTTCGCGCCATCGACGACAACGGCGTTTTCCAACGTGCCGCCAAGGGCCAGACCGTTGGCGCGCATGTGATCGACATCGGCCTTGCGGCAGAAGGTCCGGCTGTTCGACAACTCGCGCACGAAGCTGCCATTCGACATGTTCAGGGTCTTTTTCTGTTCGCCGATCGCGGCATCTTCGAATTCGATGTTGAACTCGATCAGCAGCGTCTCATGCGGGCTGAGACGGGCGATCGCCTGTCCCTTGCGCACCTCGACCGGTTTCAGAACCCGAAGCGCGCGCACCGGCGCGTCCTGCCGTTCGATTCCGGTGCCCAGGATACCGCGCACGAACACCGCCGAACTGCCGTCAAGGATTGGCACCTCGGGGCCGTCGATTTCGACCACCGCGTTGTGGATACCGCAGCCGACGAGCGCGGCCATGATGTGCTCAACCGTCGAGACCGAAACACCGTCCTGGTTGACCAGACGGGTACAGAGCGGCGACTGGCGCACATTGTCCCAACGGGCGGGAATCGTGTCGCAGGCATCCGTCACGTCCGTACGACGGAACACCACACCGTGCGATGCCGGTGCGGGAACGACCGTCAGGCGCGTCCGTGCGCCCGAATGCAGGCCTACCCCATCGAAGGAGAGCGGTGATTTAATCGTATTCTGCAAGTCTGTCCTCAAGATCCCCGCGCGGAGAGTGGCCCGCGCTTGGTCACCGGATTTAATGCTGCACCTGCAAATGCTCAACTCAAACTTTGCAACGGTCTGAAACATGCCGTATCGGGGCGATGGCGGTTATTTGCCGACCCTGTTTTTTCCAGATGCAAGCCTTTGAATTCAAACGAAAAGGACCGCCCTTGGGCAGCCCTTTAACGGTTTCTTAAGTGACCGGTATCAGTTGGCCTGACGCCGCAGGAAGGCAGGAATTTCGATCTGCTCTTCTTCTTCATCGTCATATTGTTCGACAGGTGCCCGCTGCGCCTGCGGCGCCTGGACCGAGGGCTGCTGACGCACGGGGCGCGGTGCCTGCGCGGTTTCACCATCGCTCGAATGGCCGGTCATGCGATTGATCAGCGTGTTGATGCCAAAGCGCGGACGCTCGGCACTGGGAGCCGGGGCGCTGCTGCGGCTTTCCTGTGGACGGCCGTAGCCGCCATTCGGCACCTTGGCCACGGCTGCCTGCAGGCGCGCCATCGCGTCGGGTGAAGGTGTCCCGGCGGCACGCGGCGCCACGAACTCTTCCAGGTTGTCCCCGTCATCGCTTGCAGACGGGTCGAATTCCTCGACACGCGGGGTATAGGCGGGCGGCGGCAGGTCATCTTCGATACGCTCGGCGCGCTGCTCGGCCGCCGGTTCGAAAATGTCCTCCATCTGCTCTTCCGCGGCGGCGCGCTGTGCGTCCATCTCGTTGAAAAGCGACGGTTCTTCCTCGGCCCTCGCCATAACGGCCGGCGCCTCTGTGACCGGCTCATCGCGGCGTTCCGCCTCGACCGCGGTCTTGAGCGGCTGCGCCAGCGACCGGCGCGGAACCGGAATATCCGAGACGGTTTCGCTGGCGTCGATGCCGGTGGCCACGACGCTGACGCGCATGGTGCCTTCCATCGCCGTGTCCAGGGTCGAGCCGACGATGATATTGGCGTCGCCATCCACCTCTTCGCGGATCCGGTTGGCGGCTTCGTCCAGCTCGAACAGGGTCAGATCGTGACCGCCGGTGATGTTGATGAGAACACCCTTGGCACCGCGCAGGCTGATCTCGTCCAGCAGCGGGTTGGCAATCGCCTTCTCGGCGGCCTGGATCGCGCGGTCTTCGCCGCTGTCCTCGCCGGTACCCATCATCGCCTTGCCCATCTCGTCCATCACCGCGCGGACATCGGCGAAATCGAGGTTGATGAGGCCCGGGCGGACCATCAGATCGGTCACCCCCTTGACGCCCTGGTACAGCACGTCATCGGCCATCGAGAAGGCCTCGGTAAAGGTGGTTTTCTCATTCGCCAGACGGAACAGGTTCTGGTTCGGAATGATGATCAGCGTGTCGACCATTTTCTGAAGGGCATCAACACCTTCTTCGGCTTGCCTCATGCGCTTGGCGCCCTCGAACTGGAAGGGCTTGGTGACAACGCCGACGGTCAGAACGCCCAGCTCGCGGGCGGCCTGCGCTATGATCGGGGCCGCGCCGGTGCCGGTCCCGCCGCCCATGCCGGCGGTGATGAAGCACATATGCGCGCCGGCCAGATGATCGACGATCTGTTCGATGCTTTCCTCGGCGGCGGCGGCGCCGACGCTGGGGCGGGCACCCGCGCCCAGACCTTCGGTGACTTTCACGCCCAGCTGAACCCGGTTATCCGCGTCGCTCTGGCTGAGCGCCTGCGCGTCGGTATTCGCGACGACGAAATCCACGCCATCGAGCTGCTTCTCGATCATGTTGTTCACGGCGTTGCCACCCGCGCCACCGACGCCGAATACGGTGATCCTGGGTTTCAACTCTTCATGTCCCGGCATTGTCAGGTTCAATGTCATTTTTTTTCCGCCTGCTGTTATGCCTGCCCGCGCAGGCCGATTTTCCGCTTAATGAGGGGTATCATTACCCGTCGTTAACAATTCAGTCACCAAAAAACCACCCTTCAGACACAAAATATGGGTAGTTTCTTGGGTTTTCCCGCGTTATTTCGCCGATTGGGCCAGATTTCGCGGTTCTGGTATTCGCGCATACAACGGCTCCTCACCACTGAAAACACGCATCGCGCGCATTCTCTCAACCAATAGATGCAAGGATGTCTGCTCATCCTCCATGTCGGCCTCTGCGGACCTTGGTAAAAATTGTATCACAACAATTGCTTAGCGTCACGCGATTCGTGAAATTCAGGCGTAAAACTGCGTTTCCGAATCGGAAACGGCTGTTTTGGGCCGCGCAACAGCACACCGCGCTGCCCAAAGGCCGGGCGCACGACGCAATCTGGGCGTGTGCCCACCGTTACCAGTTGTCCTTGAACCACTTGACCGCACGCCGCAACGAGCGCGCAGGGTAGCGGTCCACGGGTATTTCGAAATCCCACCATTCGTCCTGCGGATTGGCGGCGAAAAGGCACATGCCGACGGCACTGGCAAAGCCGGGCCCGGTCGCGGCCTGCGGCAGGCCGTGGACCCGTAGCGGCCGGCCCAGGCGCACCTGCTGGCCCAGGATCCGGCTGGCCAGCCCGTCCAGGCCGGGGATCTGGCTGCCGCCGCCGGTCAGGACGATCTGCTGGCTCGGCAGATGCTCGAACCCCGCCGCGTCCAGCCGTGCGCGCACCTCTTCCAGTATTTCCTCGACGCGCGGGCGCATGATCCCGATCAGCTCGGCCCGGCTTGCGGTGCGCCGGTCATGCTCGTAATCGCCGGTATCGCCGCCGATCTCGATCATCTCGCGGTCATCCATGCCGGTGGCGACGACCCCGCCGTAGAATGTCTTGATCCGCTCCGCCGTGGCGGTCGGCACCTGCAGCCCCATCGAGATGTCACCGGTGACGTGATCCCCGCCGATACGCACGCTGTCGGCATAAATCATGTGCTTCTTCATGAAGATCGACACACCGGCCGATCCCCCACCCAGGTCGACGCAGGCCGCGCCCAGCTCCTGCTCGTCCTCGACCAGCGAGGCGATCCCCGCCACGTAGGCCGAACTGGCCAGACCGGCCAGTTCCAGATCGCAGCGCTTGACGCAATGGGCCAGGTTCTGAACGGCGATTTCATCCACCGTCAGCATGTGCATGTCGGTCGACAGCCGCTGCCCCAATTGGCCGCGCGGATCAATCAGCCCGGATCGGTGATCCAGCGCGAAATTCACCGGCTGGGCATGCAGGACCTCGCGCCCCTCGCCGTAATCCGGCACATCGCAGGCGCTGAGCACGCGGCTGACATCCTGCTCGTCAACGGTTTCCCCATCCAGATCGATCGCCCCGGCCAGGCCATAGGATCGCGGCTGCGCACCGGAGAAGCAGGCAATCACGTGATCGACGCGGATGTTTGCCATCTTCTGTGCCGCCTGCAGCGCCGTGCGAATGGCGCGTTCGGTTTCCTGCATCACTTCGATCTCGCCAAAGCGCACCCCGCGCGATCGCGTCGTGGCCGCCCCGATCACCCGGAACCCCGCCTGCCCCGCCATCGCGCCGATCCCCTCGGCCTCGGCCAGGCGGTCGGTGCCGTCGAAACGCAGCACCAGGCAGGCGATCTTGGAGGTGCCCACATCCAGCACCGCCACCACGCCCCGCTGCATCGCCGCCTTGCGCATGTTGCGCATCGCCCGCTGGGTCTCGTATAGCTCGATCATCCCTTAATCTTCCCCTGCCGAATAATTCGTGACACGCCACCATTCTTCGACGGCGCGCGCGTTCATCCTGATGGTGGGCCGCGCGGCAAGCCGCATATCGACGGCCACCAGATCCCGTTCCAGCATCTCCTGTGCCTCGCCCAGTACGATCACCCGTTCGATCGCGCGCACCGGGTTGCGTTCGGGCAGCAGGATGCGCTGCCCGCGATCCAGCACCAGATCCCAGCGGCGCTCACCCACGCGCACGATGCCGCGAATGCGCCCCTGCAACGGCGCCGCGGCAGCCAGAACGTTCAACGCCTCGGGGATCGCCCTTTCGGCCCCCCTACCGGCGACGACCGGCAGATCGGGGCGGGCAATGCGGCTGTCCAGTTCGGCAATGCGAACACCTTCGACATCGACCACCGCCAGCCCCTTGCGGCTGCGCCAGAGCGCCACGGGCTGCCGTTCGGTCACCTCGGCCACCAGCACCCCGCCGTTGCGGATGCGCACGCTGACATCGGCAATGGCGGGCAGCGCCTTGATCGTCTGGCGGATCTCATCCAGTTCCAGATCAAAGGAACTGACCGGAAACTCGATTGGAAAGATCTCGCGGATTTCGCCCGAGACCGCCTCGCTGGCGCCTTCGACCGCCAGCAGGTTGACCATGAATTCAGGCCGTGTTTCGATCTGGTGGCGCAGCTCGGCATAGGCCAGCACCAGCTGTTCGCGCCGGGCCTCGTCCGACAGGTAGACCGTGGCCAGCCCGAAGGTCAGGCAGAACGGGATGCCAACCCGCAGCACCCGGCGAAACAGCGGCGTCAGCATCAGCCGCTGGTAACGGTAGGACCAGCGCGAGGGCGCGGGATCGTGGCGTGGGCTTACCTGTCGCATGAGGCATCCTCGACCATCCAGCGGCACAGCTCGGGAAAGGACATGCCCACCGCCTGCGCCTGTTCGGGGCTGAGCGACGTGGGCGTCAGCCCGGGCTGGGTGTTGGTTTCCAGCAGGATCAGCCCATCCAGCCCCCGCGCCTCGTCCCAGCGGAAATCGGTGCGGCTGACACCGCGGCAGCCCAGCACCTGATGGGCGCGCAGGGCATATTTCATGCAGGCATCGAAAATCTCTTGCGGGATGTCGGCGGGCACCACATGGCGCGATCCGCCCGCGGCGTACTTGGCGTGATAGTCATACCAGCCATCGGTCAGAATGTCTGTCACGGTCAGGGCGCGGTCCCCCATCACCGTGGTCGTCAACTCGCGGCCCGGGACAAAGGTCTCGACCATGACGGTCTGCGGCATGTCATCGGACAGCTGCGGCGGAGAATTCGCCGCCTCGTTGACGATATAGACACCCACGGACGACCCCTCGTTATGGGGTTTGACGACGTAGGGCGGCGCCATGACGTGGCGCGTGGCGACCTCGACCTTGTCGGCCAGCACACTGTCCGCCACCGGCAGGCCCGCCGCGCGGTAGGCCGCCTTGGTCTTTTCCTTGTCCATCGCCAGAGCCGAGGCCAAAACACCCGAATGCGTATAGGGAATGCGCATCCATTCCAGGATGCCCTGCACGCAACCATCTTCGCCCCAGCGGCCGTGAAGCGCGTTGAAGACCACATCCGGAGAGATTTCGGAAAGCTGTATGGCCAGGTCGCGGCCCGCATCGACCTCGACCACCTCGTACCCTGCTTCCCGCAATGCGGCGACGCATTCGCGCCCTGACGACAGCGACACCTCGCGCTCAGCCGAGGGGCCACCCATGATCACCGCCACATTCGGGGTTGTCCTGCTCGAACGAACCACCTTGCGCCTCAGATTTCCGGGCCTGTTTTCGGCCCTTGTCTTTGTTAACTGCCTACTGACTTATTCCGGGGCCGTTTCGCCGACCCTCATGATTTCCCAATGTAACTCTATTCCACTGGTTTTGAAAACCTTTTTTCGCACTTCCTCGCCCAGTCCTTCCAGGTCCGCCGCCGTCGCATCGCCGGTATTGACGAGGAAGTTGGAATGTTTCGGGCTCATCTGTGCGCCGCCCCGCCTTGCCCCGCGCATCCCGGCATCGTCGATCACCTTCCACGCCTTGAGATCATGCACATCATCCGCCCGCCCGGTCGAGCTGAACCCCGCCGGGTTGCGGAACGTGCTGCCCGCGGTACGGTCCTTGGTGGGCTGGGTTTCGTCGCGTTTTTTCAGCTGTGCATCCATGCGCGCATGAAGCGCCTCGGGATCGGCGGATTCGCCTTCGAACGTGGCGCTGGTGATGACCCATCCCTCGGGCAGGTCGGTCTGGCGGTATTGAAACCTCAGATCGTCAGGGGTCAGGGTCACGGGTTTGCCGTCGCGGGTGATCGCCGTGGCGCTGACGAAATGATCGGCAGTGTAGCTGCCATAACAGCCCGCATTCATCCGCACTGCCCCGCCGATGGCGCCGGGAATGGTGCGCAGGAATGTCAGGTCGATGCCCACATCTGCGGCCTTCCTCGCCACATGTGCATCCAGCGCCGCCGCACCCGCGGTCACGCGGTTGCCATCGGCCTCAATGCTGTTGAATCCGCGCCCCAGCCGGATCACCACCGCCCGCAACCCGCCATCACGCACAATGAGGTTCGAACCGACGCCCATCGGAAAGACCGGAATGGTCGGATCGAGATTGGCTAGGAATTCGGCCAGATCGCCCTCGTCCGCAGGCTGAAACAACCAGTCGGCTGGCCCGCCCACGCGCAGCCAGGTCAGATCATTCAGGGGGCGGTTTTCGGTAAGCTTGCCGCGTGTCTCAGGCATATCGTGGGTCATGACCGGACTTTTGCCCGCAGACGTTGCAGAGGTAAAGCCCCGTCGCTCACCCGGCACCGCCTTAGCCGCGCTCGCGGGTCTGACCCCAGATAGCACCGGCAATCAAACCAAGTTGCGCAGGCATGGCGATGAGAACGGACAAGATCATATATCCCAAGCCGTCCCATCCATGCGCTTGCCGTCCCTGGAATATCGCCCAGATGGCCAGTCCAAACAAGCAGAGCACGGCGATCCAGACAGCACTGTCCTTGTAGTACTTTATGGCAAACCGGGCTGCGATGAGGGACAGGATGAAACAGATGAGCGGCAGGATATATACCATCAACCGCCCGTCACGTCTTCAGGCGCCCGCGCCACTGCGGGTCAGGAGGCCCTTGATCCACCGGCCCAGATAGACCACCGGCCAGCGCAGAACGCTGATACCTGCCACAAGCACAACCACCCCTATGACCGGGCCGTTCTCATAGGTGACATAACCCAGGATCGGCACGCCCACGGCGATCAGGAAATACGCCCGGCGCCAATGATTGTCCCCTGACGGAATCATGGCCAGCACATTGGCAAGCAGCGCCCAGATACAGGCAAGAATCAGCGACACGCTCATTTCGGCACCTCCACCGGCCGGCCCATAGCCCGGCGTGCGAAATAGCGCAATGGTTTCCGGAGCATGGAAATGAAAGCTAACCCTGCGGCGATGGCAGCCCACGGCGACAGGTCACGGCCGATCAGGTAGATCAGCACCGGCGCCGCCATCAGCAGCACGATGCCTGGGGCGTATTGATAACGCATCGGCAGGAACGCCACTGCCGTGGCCGCCAGAACCCAGAGGCAGGAGGCAATCAGAAGCGTCATGCCGCCCCCTTCATCAGCCGCGCCGGCAGCGCGTTGGCCCAGGCGCTGATCGTCCCGGCGCCCAGGCAGACCACCAGGTCGCCCGGCTTGGCCTGCTCGCGCACCAGCCGCTCCAGGTCATCCTCGCTATCGATGCCGCGGGCATGGCGGTGGCCATGGCGGATCAGGCCAGCGACCAGGTCATCGCGGCTGGCGCCTTCGATCGGGTCTTCGCCGGCGGCAAACACCTCTGCGATAGCCACCACATCGGCCTCGTTGAAACAGGCGCAGAAATCCTCGAAATGGTGGCTCAGGCGGGTGTAGCGATGCGGCTGATGCACGGCGATCACCCGCCCCTCGGTCGCCTGCCGGGCGGCCTTGAGCACGGCGGCGATTTCCACCGGATGATGGCCGTAATCGTCGATGATGGTCACGCCACCAACCTCACCCACGCGGGTAAAGCGGCGGTTAACGCCGCCAAAGCCGGCCAGCGCCTCGCGGATCTCATCGCGTTTCATGCCCAGATGACGGGCCACGGCCACCGCGCTCAGCGCGTTCGAGACGTTGTGATCGCCCGGCATCGGCAGGCTGCAGCCTTCGATCAGCATCCCCTCGGCCTGCAAGACGACATCGAAATGCGCGATGCCCTTTTCGTATTTCAGGTTGACCGCCCGCACGTCGGCCTGGGCGTTGAACCCGTAGGTCATGACACGGCGGTCGCTGATCTTGCCCACCAGCGTCTGCACATCCGGGTCATCGGTGCAGCAGACGGCAAGGCCGTAGAACGGGATGTTCGAGACGAAATCGAAGAAACCCTTGTGCAGCGCCTCTTCGGTGCCCCAATGCTCCATATGCTCGGGGTCGATATTGGTGACGATGGCGATGGTGGCAGGCAGCCGGTTGAATGTGCCGTCGCTTTCGTCCGCTTCGACCACCATCCATTCGCCATCCCCCACCCGCGCGTTCGAGCCATAGGCGTGGATGATGCCGCCGTTAATCACCGTCGGGTCGAACCTACCGTGATCCAGCAGCGCCGCCACCATCGTGGTGGTCGTGGTCTTGCCATGGGTACCGGCCACCGCGACATTAGATTTCAGCCGCATCAGTTCCGCCAGCATTTCGGCCCGGCGCACCACCGGCAGGCCGCGCGCCCGCGCGCCGTCCAGTTCTGGATTGCCCGGTTTGATCGCGGAGGAGATCACCACCACCTCGGCATCTTCAAGGTTCTCGGCGCGCTGCCCCTCAAAGATCGTGGCCCCGGCCTCGGCCAGCCGGTCGGTCAGTTTCGAGCGCTTCAGGTCCGAGCCCTGCACCGTGTAGCCGTGATTCAGCAGCACCTCGGCGATGCCCGACATGCCGATACCGCCGATACCCACGAAATGGATCGGCCCCACATCGCCGGGAAGTTTGGTTGCCGCGCTCATGTCTCAGCCCTCATGCCTGCCAGTTCCTCTACCATATCCGCCAATCTATCCGGTGCCTCCGTCATCGCACAGGAAAATGCCGCCCGCGCCATCCGCGAGGCCCCGTCGGGATGTTCGATGACGTTGGAAATCTGTTTTGACAGCGCGTCGACCTGCAGCCTTTTTTCAGGGATCAGAATCGCCGCCCCGGCATCGACCAGCCCACGCGCATTGGCGGTCTGATGATCGCCCGTGGCGGCCGCGAACGGGATCAGAATAGACGGCCGGCCGATGACGCTGATATCGGCCACCGATGATGCGCCCGAGCGGCTGATGACCAGCTGCGCCTCGCTCATCCGGCGGGATATGTCGCGGAAGAACGGCTGCACATCGGCGTCGATATCGTGATCGGCGTAGAACTGCGCCACGCGCAATTCATCCTCGTCCCGCGCCTGATGGCTGACCCGGATGTTGCGCAGAACATCCATCGGCAGTTCGGCGATCGCAGGCGGAACCACATCCGACAGAATGCGCGCGCCCTGGCTGCCGCCGATCACGAGGATCGACATCGGATAGTCGCCGGGGCTGATATAGGGGGAATTTGCGCGCTCCAGCACCGAAGCGCGGACCGGGTTGCCCACATGAAACCCCTCGACACCATCGGGCAGTTGCGTCGGCCAGGTGCCACAGGCGACACGGTCCACCCGGCTGCTGAAAAACGTGTTCACCTTACCCAGCACGCCGTTTTGTTCATGGATCATGCACGGGCGGCGCAGGATGCGGGCCGCGGCCAGGGCCGGAATTGTCGGGTAGCCGCCGAAACCCACCACCGCCGCCGGGCGCTGAGACATCATCTGGACCGTGGCGCGCAGGATGCCGCCGCAGATCAGGAACGGCGCCGCCAGTTTCGACAGGATGCCGCCCCGCGCGAAGGTGGCGCTGGCGATCTGCTCGACCTCGACCGTATGGGGAAAGCCGCCGGTATAGCGGGCACCGCGCGCATCGGTCGAAAGCTTCACCCGCCAGCCACGACGCAGCATCACCTCGGCCAGCGCCTGCGCCGGGAACATGTGGCCACCAGTGCCGCCGGCTGCAATCACCAGCAGCGGCGCGGCGCCGCTCATCCGACCCGCCCCCTGAGGATGTCGCCAATCGCCCCCTGTGGCCGGGTCCGGGTGAAGGCAAAGAGCATCCCCACCGCGATCCCCGTCGCGATCAGCGACGAGCCGCCATAGCTGACAAAGGGCAGCGTCATCCCCTTGGCGGGCAGCAACCGGACCGCCACGCCCATGTTGATCATCGCCTGCACGCCGATGATGGCGATCAGCCCGGTGCCCGCCAGGCGAATGAACGGATCACGCTCGCGCATCAGCCGGGTCAGCGACCGCAGGACGATCACCGCGTAAAGCGCGATGATGCACAGCACCAGGACCAACCCGTATTCCTCGGCGGCGACCGCGATGATGAAATCAGTATGGGCATCGGGCAATGACCATTTCACCTCGCCCTCCCCCACGCCAACGCCGAAAAATCCGCCTTCGCGGATGGCATTGGTGGCAAAACCCAGCTGCGTATTGGGATCGACATCGGCGCTGAGGAAGCCATCGATGCGGCGGGCGAAATGCTCCGAATTGGAATAGGCAAAGCTGCCCGCCAGCACCACCAGCCCGGCCATGACCATCAACAACAGGATCGGCGCGCCGGCCACGAAATACATCACCCCCCAGCCGAACAGCACCAGGCAGGCCTGCCCGAAATCCGGCTGCAGCGCCAACAGCGCGACGATGACGATTGCCAGCAGGAATGACATCCGCATTCCCGGCGGGCCGTTGATCTCTTGGCTGGCCGCCATCATCCAGGCCGCGACCACCACGAAGCCGGGCTTGAGAAACTCGGACGGCTGAAGGCTGGCAAAGCCCAGCGAATACCACCGCACCGCCCCCTTGCCGAAATCCGTCCCGAAAAATGGCAGGAGAAGCAAAGAGATGAACGCCGCAATGAAACCAACCACCGCCAGGCGACGCACCAGCTGCGGGCTCATCATCGACGTCAGCATCATCGTCATCAGCGCGAGGCACCCGAAAAACGCCTGGCGCTGTACGTAGTGGAAAGGCTGGAAACCGTTCTTTTCCGCCAGCGGCGGCGAGGCCGCCAACCCCAGAAGAATGCCGATGCCGAACAGGATCAGAACGCAGGACACCGACCACTTGTCGATTGTCCGCCACCATTTCGGCAGAATGGGCTCTCCGTCCCGCACCGGGACCGCCCCATACACCATCTCTGTCATCAGTACCGCCTAAGAGCCTCAGTTTGCGCCCCGTTTCGGGGTCGTTGCCGTCACCATAGCAGCGCAAGGTCTTTTTGGGAAGTGTTCCAGAACGGTTTTCATGCTGGTTTCCGTCAGGCATGCAAGGGGTTAGAGGCGGCAATTGACCCGTCGGGAAACTTGACGGCGCAGCCGCTCTCGGGCAGGGCTGCAGACATGCAGGTGGAAACGCTGATATTGGGCGCCGGAGCGGCGGGAATGATGTGCGCGGCCCAGGCCGGGCCGGGCGTGCTGATCGTCGATCACGCCAAGGCCCCGGGCGAGAAGATCAGGATTTCCGGCGGCGGGCGATGCAATTTTACCAATCTGCATACCGGGCCCGGCAACTTCATCTCGGCCAACCCGCATTTCTGCAAATCCGCCCTCAGCCGCTATACCCAGTGGGATTTCATCGACCTCGTCGCGCGGCACGGCATCACCTGGCACGAAAAAACCCTGGGCCAGCTGTTCTGCGACGGCAAGTCACCCCAGATCATTGCCATGTTGCAGGCCGAGATGGCGCGTGCCGGCGCCGAGCTTTGGCTGCAAAGCTCGGTCAGAGAGGTCTCGCATGATGGCAGCCGGTTTACCGTCTTGCTGGAGCGCGCGGGCAAGGATGTTGCCGTGACCGCGCGCAACCTGGTCATTGCCACGGGCGGCAAATCCATTCCCAAGATGGGCGCGACCGGGCTGGCCTATGACATCGCGCGCAAGTTCGGCCACGCGGTAACCCTGACCCGCCCCGCGCTGGTGCCGCTGACCTTTTCCGACAATCCCTTTGCCGGCCTGTCGGGCGTGGCCGCGCCCGCGCGGGTATCAAACACACATACCGGGTTCGACGAGGCGGTGCTGTTTACCCATCGGGGCCTGTCCGGCCCGGCGATCCTGCAAATCTCATCCTACTGGCGCGAGGGTCAGGAAATCACGCTCGACCTGCTACCGGACATTCCGCTGTTTGACCTGCTGCGTGACCAGCGCCGGACCGGCGGGCGGCGCAATTTGACGACCGAGCTTGCCCGCCACCTGCCCGCCCGGCTGGTTGACCACCTGGCGCCGCAGCTTGGGGCCGCGGGAAATCTGGCAGATCAGTCGGATGCAAAACTGCGGGCGCTGGTGGACGCGCTGCGCAACATGACGTTGAAACCCGCCGGGTCCGAGGGGTATCGCACCGCCGAAGTCACCCTGGGCGGTATCGACACCGATGGATTGTCGTCAAGAACCATGATGTCGCAAACGGTACCGGGCCTGTATTTCATCGGCGAGGCGGTTGATGTCACCGGCTGGCTGGGCGGTTACAATTTTCAATGGGCCTGGAGCTCGGGATGGGCGGCAGGACAGGCAATCAGGGCGGCCTGAGCGCGCGACCCAGCGTTCAGGACGCGGTGAATTCAAACCCGTCGATATCGCGCAGGAACGCCTCGAAGAAATCGGTGAAGGTTGCCACCAGCGGCGGCAGGGCGTCGTAGGGCGGATAGTAGACGGCCAGCCACAGGGGCGTTACCGTCCAGGCCGGCAATACCTGCTCGACCGTGCCTGCCTTCAGCCCCTCTGCGATGATGAATTCAGGCAATAGCGCCATGCCCGTGCCGGTCTCGGCCAGCGCCAACAGGGCGTCGCCGTTGTTGCAAGTGATCTCGGTTCCCGCCGTCACGGTGCGTTTCAGGGCGTCCTTTTCGAAATACCATGCCTCGGGATCCCCGCTGGTGCTGTAGGACATGCAGAATTTCGGGTCGATGGACTCGGGGCTGGAGGGGCGCTCGATCCGGTCGAATAGCCGCGGCGAGGCAACGACGTAGCGCGGCACCTTGCAGATCTTGCGCCAGATCGTCGATTTATCCGTCGGCGGGGCCGAGATGCGAATGGCCAGGTCGAAATTCTCTTCGACGATGTCGATCAGCCGGTCGGCCAGGTTCAGGCGCAGTTCGATATTCGGGTAGGCAAGCCTGAAGGCATCGGCCAGTTTCGGCATCAGGCGCAGCCCGAAAGACATTGGCGCACTGACCGACAGGCTGCCGCGTTCGGGCTGGGTGGCGCGCTCTAGCTCCTCGGTCACGCGGTCGAAATCCTCGACGATCGGCCGGTAGCGCGCGGCGACCAGCGCGCCGGTCGTGGTCAGGGCGACCTGCCGCGTGGTGCGCACCAGTAGCTGCTGCCCCAGATCGGCCTCCAGCCGCGCGACGATCCGCGTGACAGAGGCCGGTGTCATCCGCAAGTTCCGCGCCGCCTGGGCAAAGCTTTGCTGGGTTGCGACTTCGAGGAAGATGCGAATGGGTTTGAGGTCTTTCATAGGGTGATTATTACATTTGCAACAATAAAATATGCAACAACATTATCATTCCTGATCGTATAGGGTTCACATACATTCATCGCAACAACACTTCTTTCAACAAGAGAACCCAAAATGTCTAACGTAATCAAAGGCCTGCATCACGTTACCTCGATGGCAGCGGATGCGGATGTCAATAACAGCTTCTTTACCGGGACGCTTGGCCTGAGACGGGTCAAGAAAACGGTGAATTTCGACGCGCCCGAGGTCTACCACCTCTATTACGGCGACGAGACCGGCACGCCCGGTTCGGTCATGACCTATTTCCCCTTCGGCCAGATGCCGGCCGGCAAACGCGGCAATGGCGAGGTCGGGATCACCGAATTCGCCGTTCCCCCGGGCACGCTCGGCTTCTGGAAGGAACGCCTGGCGGCGCAGGGTGTCACCGGCCTGGCCGCAAGCGCATTTCTTGGCGAGGCCCGCCTGGAATTTGACGGGCCCGATGGTGACAGTTTTGCCCTGGTCGAGGCCGACCCCGGCGGGCGCGCGCCATGGACCGGCGCGGGCATCGCCGCAGAGACGGGCATTCTGGGCTTTCACGGTGCCCGGATGCGGCTGCGCGATGCCGCGGCGACGGGCGAGCTTCTGACCTTCATGGGCTACCAGAAGGACGAGCGCGACGGCAACATCACCCGCTACCGGATCGAGGGAGGCAACGCGGCCGACACGATCGACCTTGAGGAATTGCCGGGCGCCTCCGCTGCGCGGCAGGGTGCCGGATCGGTGCATCACATCGCCTTTGCGGTTGATGACCGCGCTTCACAGGCCGAGATTCGCAAGACCCTGCTGGATACCGGTTATCAGGTGACCCCGGTCATCGACCGCGATTACTTCTACGCGATCTACTTCCGCACGCCGGGCGGTGTGCTGTTTGAGATCGCCACCAACGAGCCCGGCTTCGACCGCGACGAAGACACCGCGCATCTGGGCGAAGCGCTGAAACTGCCCACGCGCTACGAACCCTACCGCAAGCAGATCGAACAGATCCTGCCCCCGATCGCGGCCTAGGAGACGGGCGATGACGACAGACAGCTACATCCACCTTGCGACCCGGCCCGATGCGGGCGCGCCACTGGTCTTTGCCTTTCACGGCACCGGCGGGGACGAGCGGCAATTCTTCGATCTGGCGCAAAACCTCGTGCCCGGGGCGGGCGTGATCTCGCCCCGCGGGGATGTGTCCGAGATGGGGGCGGCTCGGTTTTTCCGCCGCACCGGCGAAGGGGTCTATGACATGGACGACCTTGCCGCGCGGGTGGCGAAGATGGCCGGTTTTGTCGCCGCCCACAAGGCCCGGAATCCCGGCGCGCCGGTCTATGGCTTCGGCTATTCCAACGGCGCCAACATCCTGGCCGCCGCCGCGATGGCGCGGCCCGACCTGTTCGACCGTATCGGGCTGCTGCATCCGCTGATCCCGTGGTATCCGGCCCCGGTCCCCGGCCTTGCCGGGCGCAAGGTTCTGATCACAGCGGGCCGCCGCGACCCGATCTGCCCGTGGCCCCAAAGCCGGGCGCTGATCGACTGGTTCGGTGCCCAGAACACCGAGGTCACGACCGTCATCCACGAGGGCGGGCATGAATTGCTGCGGCAGGAGATCGACGCGCTGGCCGACCTGTTTGCGCCGGGGCGTCAGCGGCCTGTGAGTGCAAAGGAGACCGCAGCATGACCTGGCAGCCCTATCTCATTTCGCTCGGCGCCGGGCTGGGCATCGGCGTGATCTACGGCCTTATCGCCGTGCGCTCGCCCGCGCCGCCGATCATCGCCCTGCTTGGGCTTCTGGGAATGCTCGCGGGCGAGGCCGCGGTGCAATGGCTGCGCGGTCACGCGCCCCCCGTCGCGCAGGCCCTGCATCTGAAATCCTTCGCCGCGACTGACCGTCATGGCGAGAGCCGCACCGACATGACCTGAACCGATCTGCTTCTTAGCCACCACTCACCAACCGGCCGCCACTCAGGCCAAAATCCAGATGACCCCGATCAAAGGAGAAACCAATGTCCAAACTTGACGTCCTGACCCCGCAAAACAGCCAGTTGATCTTTATCGACCAACAGCCGCAAATGGCCTTTGGCGTGCAATCGATCGACCGGCAAACGCTCAAGAACAACACCGTCGGGCTGGCCAAGGCCGCGCGGATATTCGACATCCCGACCACCATCACCACGGTCGAAACCGACAGTTTCTCGGGCCATACATTCCCCGAATTGCTGGATGTCTTCCCCAACGCACCGCTGCTGGAACGCACATCGATGAATTCCTGGGACGACCAGAAGGTGCGCGACGCGCTCGCCAAGAACGCCGCCGAGGGTCGCAAGAAGATCGTCGTCTCGGGCCTCTGGACCGAAGTCTGCAACCTGACTTTCTCGCTGTCGGCCCTGAACGACACCGATTACGAGATCTACATGGTCGCCGACGCCTCGGGCGGCACCAGCGAGGACGCGCATAAATACGCGATGGACCGGATGGTTCAGGCAGGCGTGATCCCGGTGACCTGGCAGCAGGTGTTGCTGGAATGGCAGCGCGACTGGGCCCGCAAGGACACCTATGACGCAACCATCGCCCTGGTGCAGGAACATTCCGGCGCCTACGGCATGGGTGTCGATTACGCCTACACGATGGTTCACAAGGCACCCGACCGTACCACTCACAACGGACAAAGGCTGGCCCCCGTCCCGGCGAAAATCGCCGCGGAATAACCAGCCGCCTGCCGGGCGCGCCTCTCCCTCCCCCCCTCGAGCGCCCGGCAGGTCCCTTACCCAAAGGACTGACCATGACCACGCATCGCCGCAGCCTGCTCGCCGGCCTCGGAGCCTTTACCGCCCTCGGGGCCACCCGCCCGCACCTCGCCTGGAGCCAGACCATGACCGCACCCGATCTCATCCTGCGCAACGGCCAGATCACCACGCTGGATCCGGCCACACCCGACGCCACCGCCATCGCCATCTCGGACGGGGTGGTCAGCGCCACCGGCAGTGATGCCGAGATCATGCAGCTTGCCGATGACGACACGCAGGTCTTCGACCTGAACAAGCGCCGGGTGATCCCCGGCCTGAATGACAGCCACACGCATGTGATCCGGGGCGGTCTGAGCTACAACATGGAGCTGCGCTGGGAAAACGTTCCTTCGGTCTCGGACGCGCTGGCGATGCTGCGCAGGCAGGCGGCCAACACCCCGGCCCCGCAATGGGTGCGCGTCGTGGGCGGCTGGTCCGAATTCCAGTTCGCCGAACGCAGGATGCCCACGCTGGACGAGATCAACGAGGCCGCCCCCGATACGCCGGTCTTCATCCTGCACCTCTATGCCCGCGCGCTGCTGAACCGCGCGGCGCTGCGGGTGCTGGGCATTGACAAGGATACGCCCAACCCGCCGGGCGGCGAGATCGAACGCGACGCGAACGGCAACCCCACCGGCATGCTGATCGCGCGCCCCTCGGCGCTGATCCTCTATTCGACGCTGGCGCAGGGGCCGAAACTGCCGGTCGACGACCAGATCAACTCGACCCGCCATTTCATGCGCGAACTGAACCGGCTGGGCGTGACATCGGTGATTGACGCCGGTGGCGGCGGTCAGAACTATCCCGAAGATTACGACGTGGTGCAGCAACTGCACGATGCCGATCAGCTGACCCTGCGCATTGCCTACAACCTCTTTGCCCAGAAAGCCGGACAGGAACTCAGCGATTACGAGCGCTGGATCGGCATGACCGAACCGGGCGCCGGCGATGCCATGCTGCGCATGAACGGTGCGGGTGAGAACCTGGCCTGGTCGGCGGCGGATTTCGAGAACTTTCTGGAGCCGCGCCCCGATCCCGCCCCGGTGATGGAAGACGAACTGGAAAAGATCGTCGAGTTGCTGGCCGGCAATGAATGGCCATTCCGCATTCACGCCACCTATGACGAGACGATCGACCGCTTCCTGACCGTGTTCGAGCGGGTGAACGGCAAGACGCCCTTCAAAACCCGGTTCATCATCGATCACGCCGAGACCATCAGCCCCCGCAATATCGAGCGGATCAAGGCGCTTGGCGGCGGCATTGCTACCCAGCACCGGATGGCGTTCCAGGGCGAATATTTCGTCGACCGTTACGGCGCACAGGCCGCCGAGGCCACGCCGCCCGTACGCGAGATGCTGAAAACCGGCCTGCCCGTGGGCGGCGGCACCGACGCGACCCGCGTCGCCAGCTATGACCCGTGGGTCGCGCTGCACTGGCTGAGCACCGGCAAGACGGTTGGCGGGCTGGCGCTTTATGGCGACGACAACCTGCTGACCCGCGAAGAGGCGCTGGCAATCTGGACCACCGGCTCGGCCTGGTTCTCGGGCGAGCAGCAGGTCAAGGGCACGCTGGCGCCGGGCATGTATGCCGACCTGGCGGTGCTGTCGGAGGATCTGATGACAGTCGAGGATGCCAAGATCCGCGGCATCACCTCGGTTCTGACCGTGGTGGGGGGCAAAGTGGTCTTCGGCGATGCGGAATTTGCCGATTTGGACACGTCCCTGCCGCCGGCCAGCCCGGACTGGGCGGTCAACGCAACCTTCGCCAGCCCCGGTGAACGTCAGGCCGCCCTGGCGCCCGCCAAGACCGACATGCGCGCCTGCCACGCGGGATGCGCGAACGGCTGCGGTCTGCACGGGCATGATCACGGCATCGCCTGGGCCAACCCGATCCCGGTCCGCGACAAGGGCGCGTTCTGGGGCGCGCTCGGTTGTTCCTGCTTCGCTGCATGACCCCGTAGAAAACCGAAAGGGCCGTAACCATGGCCGACATCGAAATCACCCGAACCGAGACCGACACCAAGGGCCGCTACGCCGCGCGCCTGGCCGGGATCGCGGGCGAAGGCGAACTGACGCTGTCCAAAGTGTCGGACAGCCTGGTCATCGTCGATCACACCGCCGTTCCCGACACGATGCGCGGCGCGGGTGTGGCCGCGGCGCTGGCAGTGCGGGCCATCGCCGACGCGCGTGCTGCCGGGCAGCGTATCGTGCCGCTCTGCCCGTTTCTGCGGGCCTATGCACAACGTCACCGAGAGGAGACCGCCGATGTCATCCAGTGGTAACCCTGCCGCCGCCGGGCGCGGCGCGTTTGCACCCTTCGCCCACGGGGCGTTCGCGCTCTTGTGGACGGCCACGCTGATCTCGAACACCGGCACCTGGATGCACGAGGTCGGGGCCGGCTGGCTGATGACAACGCTCAACCCGCAGCCGGCGGTGGTGACACTGGTACAGGCCGCAACAACCGCGCCGGTGTTCTGCTTTGCGCTGTTTGCCGGGGCGCTGGCCGACCGACTGGACAAGAAGCGCATGCTGATCGCCATCAACGTGGTCATGACGGCAGTGGTGTCGCTGTTGGCGGTACTGGTCTGGACGGGCCAGATGACTCCGGCGCTCTTGATCCTGTTCACCCTCGCCCTGGGTACCGGCGCCGCGTTCATGGCACCGGCCTGGCAGGCGGTGGTGCCTCAGCTTGTGCCACGCGACACGCTCAAGCCCGCGATTGCGCTGAATTCGATGGGCATCAATATCAGCCGCGCCATCGGCCCGGCACTGGCGGGTGTCCTGATCGCCAGCGTTGGCCTTGCCGCGCCATTCGCGCTGAACGCGGCCAGCCATGTGGTCATCATCCTTGCGCTGCTGGCCTGGCGCCCGGCATCAACGGGGGGCCCTCGCCGCCACCAAGGCAGCATCGCCCGGGATATGGCCACAGGCCTCAGGCATGTGCGCCACAACCCGGCGATGCTGGCCACCGGCCTGCGCGCCGCGGCGTTTTTCCTGTTTGCCTCGGCCTATTGGTCGCTGCTGCCCCTGATCGCCCGCGGGGCCGAAGGCGGCGGCTCTGAGCTCTACGGCGTGCTGATGGCGCTGATCGGCGCAGGGGCGGTCGCCGGGGCCTTGCTGTTGCCGCGCCTGCAGGGGCGCTTCAATTCGGACCAGACGGTGCGCATCGGCACGGTTGGAACGGCGGCATCGCTGTGCATCCTGGCACTGTCCGCGCAATCCTGGGCGCTGATGTGCGCCGCGTTTCTTGGCGGCCTGTCCTGGATCGCCGTCCTGACCTCGTTCAACGTCTCTGCCCAGACCGCGTTGCCCGATTGGGTGCGGGCGCGCGGGCTTGCGGTCTTTCTGATGATCTTCTTCGGATCGATGGCCCTGGGCTCGGTCCTCTGGGGGCAATTGGCGAGTGCCACGTCGATCCCGGTAACGCTGCTGACGGCGGCGGCGGGGTTGATCGCGGGCTTGCTGGCGACGCGAAAATTCACCATCGGACAGGCTGACAAGCTGGATCTGAGCCCCGCTTCGGCCTGGCCCATCGCACCGGCGCTTACCGGGGATCAGGCGCAGGACCGGCCCGCAATGGTCACGGTCGAATACCGCATTGCGCCCGAAAACCGTGCCACCTTCGTCGAACGCGCCCGGGCATTCTCGAAGCAGCGTCTGCGCGATGGCGCGACACGCTGGCATCTCTACCAGAATGTCGAAGACCCCGAGCTCTGGACAGAATCGTTCCATCTGCCAAGCTGGGCGGAACATCTGGAACAGCATGACCGCGTGACCCGGTCGGATATCGACCAGCAGAAAGAGCTGAAGGCGCTGGACATGCGCACCGGCGGACCCGTCGTCCGTCATTATCTTGCCCCGGAGTGACCCCGGAAGACCGATCTGCGCAAACGTGAAAGGAAAAACAGATGAGCTGGAACCCGACCCAAAACCCCGAATGCCCCGACAGTGGCTGCGACGCGCTGGAAACCCTGATCATCCCCCGCGCCCGCGATCTGGGCGGGTTCGAGGTGCGCCGCGCGCTGCCAAGCCCCAAGCGGCAGATGGTCGGCCCGTTCATCTTCTTCGACCAGATGGGCCCGGCCGAATTCATCACCGATGGCGGCATCGACGTGCGCCCGCACCCGCATATCGGGCTGGGCACGGTGACCTATCTCTATCAGGGCGAGTTCGAACACCGCGACAGCCTTGGCACCCACCAGATGATCTATCCCGGCGAGGTCAACTGGATGATCGCCGGCCGTGGCGTCACCCATTCGGAACGCACCAGCGCCGAAACCCGCGCCACCCGTCACAAGCTCTTTGGTATCCAGACCTGGATCGCCCTGCCCGAGGACCACGAGGACATGGCCCCGGATTTCGAGCACCACAAGAAAGCCGCGCTGCCCTTTATCGAGGATAACGGCACGCAGGCGCGGCTGATCCTGGGCACCGCCTACGGTCAGCAAAGCCCGGTAACAATGCCGTCCGAGACCTTCTATCTGGACGTGGTCCTGGCCCCCGGTGCGGCCTTTCCGCTGCCCGACGATCACGAGGATCGCGGCGTCTATGTCACCGAAGGCGCCATCGACGTGGCCGGGGACGTGTTCGAGGCCGGACGGATGATGATCTTTCGTCCCGGTGACCGCATCACCGTGAAAGCGGGCGAACAGGGCGCGCGGCTGATGGCGCTTGGCGGGGCCACGATGAACGAGGGCCGCCATATCTGGTGGAATTTCGTCTCCTCGTCGAAAGACCGTATCGAAGAGGCCAAAGAAGCCTGGAAAGCCGCCGATTGGCAGAACGGCCCGTTCCGCCTGCCGCCGGGCGACGAGAACGAGCATATTCCGATCACCCCGGAACTTGACCGCACCAGCCCCGGCAAGAAATAGACACCGCGGATGATCCCGCGCGCTGCGGGATCACAGCCGCTCCCTGACCCGGGCGATGAAGTCTTCGCCGCGCTTTTCGAAGCTGTCATACTGATCGAAACTGGCCGCTGCCGGGGCCAGAAGCACGGTTTCGCCTTCGCTTGCCTCTTCCATGGCCCGCGTCACCGCACGGTCCATGGTGGTGCAGATCTCGGTCTCGACCCCGTCGAGTTGAAGCGCGAAACCGGCCGCCTCGCGCCCGATCACATAGGCCTTGACCACGTGCTCCAGGCCCGGTTTCAACCCCGCCAGGCCGCCGTCCTTTTCCAGACCGCCGCAGATCCAGCGGATTTTCCCGAAGGCTTTCAGCGCCTGAAGCGCGCTGTCCACATTGGTGGCCTTGCTGTCATTGACATAGGTGACGCCACCGGCCTCGGCGATGATCTGGCTGCGGTGCGGCAGCCCGTCAAAGCTGTGGAACCCGGCCTCGATCACCCTTGGCGACAGGCCCAGCGTGCGGCAGGCGGCATAGGCCGCGCAGGCATTCTGGTGGTTATGCGCGCCGGGCAATCCCTTGATCTGGCGCAGGTCGATCGACCCGGCCTGACGGCCCTTGCGGTATTCGCTGAGAAACCCCTTGCGGGCAAAGACCGACCAGCCCGGCCCGGACAGTTTCCGATCGACCGAGACCCGGATCACCCTGTCATCCGCCGGCCCTTCTGCCAGCTGCCCGGCCAGAAACGCCCCTTCGGCCTCGTCGACGCCGATCACGGCGCGGTCCGGCCCGCCCTCGGAGAACAGCCGCCGCTTAGCCGCGAAATACCCGCCCGGCCCGCCGTGACGGTCCAGGTGGTCGGGACTGAGATTGGTGAACACCGCCACGTCCGGGGTCAGGGCGCGGGCCAGCTCAGTCTGGTAGCTGCTGAGTTCCAGCACCACCACGCCGCCATCCCCGGGCGGGTCGATATCCAAAACGCCGCGCCCGATATTGCCCGCCAGCTGCGCGGGTTTTCCGGCCTCGCTCAGCACATGATGTATCAGCGCCGAGGTGGTGGATTTGCCATTGCTGCCGGTCACAGCGATGACCTTGGGCGGCTGGTCCATCCGGTGCCAGTCGCCATTGCCCAGGGACCGGAAAAACAGCCCGATATCATTGTCCACCGGCACACCGGCCGCCATCGCGGCGGCCACGATCCGGTTGGGCGCGGGATAGAGATGCGGGATACCGGGGCTGACGATCAGGCTGGCGACCTCGGCAAAGGCCCCGTCGCGCGACAGATCCCTGATGTCGAAACCTTCGGCTTCGGCCTTCTCGCGCGCTTCGGGGTTGTCGTCCCAGGCCAGCACGGTTGCGCCGCCCGCCTGCAATGCCCGCGCCGCGCTCAGGCCCGAACGGCCAAGCCCCAGAACGGCCACCACCTTACCTTCAAACCCTCTGACAGGTATCACTGCCTCATCCCCTGCTGTCTGCTGCCGCGCGGTCGCCTCTCAGCGCCCGGCAAGCTCCGTCAAAACCACCATTGCGCGCGGCGCGTCGGCGGCGGGCACAAAGGCATGATCGTGATGGTACGCCGCCACCATGTTGCATGCGATGCCGTGCTCTGCCAAGGCCCCGGCCACCGCGGCCGTCAACCCGACGCCATCAAGCGCGGAATAGACGTTGAGCGTGATGCGCTGCATCGGCAGGCCGCTTTCGACGCGGTGATGCTTCGCGGCCGCCTCGGGCAGGATCAGCGACAGCCCTTCCGCCTCGGCAAAGCTGGCGATGGCCGATCCACGAAGGGCCTCTGCCGCGGCGGCATCGGCAAAGGTGCAGAAATGATAGATCACCGGGTCCAGCACCGGCGACATGCCGGCGATCATCGCCTCGGTGTCGCGCACGCGGGTGCCCGGCGCGGCCATCAGCGCACCTTCAGCGTCGCCAGGCCGATCAACGCCAGGATCAGCGCGATGATCCAGAACCGGATCACGATCTGCGGCTCGGCCCAGCCTTTTTTCTCGTAGTGATGATGAATCGGCGCCATCAGGAAAACGCGCTTGCCGGTGCGTTTGAAGTAGAGCACCTGAATGATGACGCTCAGCGCCTCGACCACGAAAAGCCCGCCAACGATGCCCAGCACGATCTCGTGCTTGGAGACCACGGCGATGGCCCCCAATGCGCCGCCCAGGGCCAGGGATCCGGTATCGCCCATGAACACGGCCGCCGGCGGCGCGTTATACCACAGAAAGCCCAGCCCCCCGCCGCAGAGACCCGCGACAAAGACCAGGATTTCACCCGTGCCCGGCACGTAATGCACGTCCAGATATTCGGTGAAATCGACCCGCCCGACGGCGTAGGCAATGATGCCCAGGGCCCCCGCCGCGATCATCACCGGCATGATCGCCAGCCCGTCAAGCCCGTCGGTCAGGTTCACCGAATTGGCCGCGCCCACGATCACGAACATCGCGAAGGGAATGAAGAAGATGCCAAGATTGAGAAGCGCGTCCTTGAACACCGGAAAGGCCAGCTTGTATTGCAGCGCCTCGGGATGCGCCAGGGTGGCCCAGTAGGCCGCCGACCCCGCGATCAGGAACCCGATGGCCAGCCGCAGTTTTCCCGGCACGCCCGAGGAGGTCTGTTTCGAAACCTTCGCGTGATCGTCCAGGTAGCCGACCGCGCCGAAGGACACGGTCACGAACAACACCAGCCAGACGAACGTATTGTCCAACCGCGCCCATAACAGCGTTGAGGTCAGCAGCGCGCCCACGATCAGCAACCCGCCCATCGTCGGCGTGCCGGCCTTGACGAAATGCCCCTCGGGGCCGTCGTCGCGAATGGGTTGGCCCTTGCCCTGCTTGCGGCGCAGCACGTTGATAAGCGGCTTGCCGAACAGGAAACCGAACACGAGCGCCGTCATGAAGGCACCGCCCGAGCGGAACGTGATATAGCGAAAGAGGTTGAAGACATCCCCGCCATCGGACCACAAGGTCAACCAATAGAGCATTACGCCTCCCTTCTTTCGGCGTCCATCACCCGGCCTGCCTTGCGCAGCGCCTCCACCACCAGGCTGACCCGGCTGCCCTTGGACCCCTTGACCAGCACAACGTCGCCCGCATCAATGATGCGGTGCGCCTGTTCCGCCAATTCCCGGGCGGAGTCAACCTGCCGTCCGCGCTTTGGCGGCGGCAACGCGTCCCAAAGGTGACGCATCCGGGGGCCGACGCAATGAATCACGTGCAGGCTGGCGATAAACGGCAGTTCGGCAATCTTGGTATGCAGGGCTGTTTCCTCGGGCCCCAGTTCCAGCATGTCCCCCAGGATGGCAACCCGGCGCCCGCGTGAAACGCGCCCCACCCCATCGCGCGGCGTCGCCGAGGCCAGCACCTCGAGCGCGGCTTTCATCGAGGTGGGATTGGCGTTGAAAGCGTCATCTATCAGATCAAAGCTGAGGTCCTCGTCGGCGGCGTCAAGGATCACCACCTCGCGCGTGCCGCGGCCGGCCGGGGGCACCCAGTTGCCGATATCCATCGCCGCCACACCGCCATCCGCGCCAAGCGCGTCGACCGCCGCCAGCACGGCCAGCCCGTTCATCGCGAAATGCCGCCCGGCGCTGTTGATCTTGAAGATGACGCGCTCATCCCCGATCCGCGCCTGAACCACGGTCCGGTCATCGCTGAGGGTGACACAATCCAGCCGGTAGTCCTGGCTGGCCTCGCCGAAGGTCAGGATCTGCGCGCCGACGCGCCGGGCCTTGTCCATCAGGACCGGCGTTGTCGGCAGGTCGACATTCACAATCGCCGTGCCCCCCGGTTCCAGCCCGTCGAAGATCGCGGCCTTTTCCCGCGCAATCCCCTCGATATTCTCGAACGCCTCCAGATGGGCCGCCGCAACGGTGGTGATCATCGCCACATGCGGGCGCGCCATGCGGGCCAGGGGCGCGATCTCTCCGGGATGGTTCATGCCGATCTCGATCACCGCGTATTCGGTGTCGGCGGGCATCCGCGCCAGTGTCAGCGGCACCCCCCAGTGATTGTTGTAGCTGGCCTCGGCCACGTGGGTCCTACCCTGACCGTGCAGCACGTCGCGCAGCATTTCCTTGGTCGAGGTCTTGCCGACCGAACCGGTCACCGCCACCACGCGGGCCTGCGTGCGGGCGCGGGCAGCCACGCCCAGTTTTTCCAGCGCCGGAAGCACATCATCCACGATCAGCAGCGGCGCATCCTCGGCCACGCCCTCGGGGATGCGGCTGACCATCGCCGCCGCCGCGCCCTTCTCCAGTGCCTGTGCCACGAACTCGTGACCATCGCGCACATCCCTGAGCGCCACGAACAGATCACCTGGCCGGATCGTGCGGGTGTCGATGGAAACGCCACTGGCCTGCCACGCGCCCTGCGCCTGCCCCCCGGTGGCCGCGGCGGCATCGCCAGCCGCCCAAAGGCTCATGCGAGGCCCCCGTCCAGCGCGGCCACAGCCACGCTGGCCTGTTCGCTGTCATCGAATGGCAGCACATCGTCGCCCACGATCTGACCGGTCTCGTGCCCTTTGCCGGAAATCAGCAGCGCATCACCGGGACCAAGCGCATCGACACCGCGCAGGATCGCCTCGGCCCGGTCGCCCACATTCGCGGCCTCCGGACAGCCCTGCATGACCGCCTCGCGGATGCTGGCCGGATCTTCGGAGCGCGGATTGTCATCGGTCACGATCACCACATCGGCATTATCCGCCGCCGCCTGCCCCATCAGCGGGCGCTTGCCCGGGTCGCGGTCGCCGCCCGCGCCGACAATGGCGATCAGCCGGCCCATCACATGCGGGCGCAGCGCCCTGAGCGCGGTGGCCACCGCATCGGGGGTGTGTGCATAGTCGACAAAGACCGCCGCGCCGTTTTCGCGCGTCGCCGCCAGCTGCATCCGGCCGCGCACGGTTTTCATCTGCGGCAGCGTTTCGAACACGCGGTCCGGGTCGGCCCCCGCCCCGATACAAAGCCCGGCCGCCAGCAGCAGGTTTTCGCCCTGGAAACCGCCGATCAGGTCAAGCTTGAGCTGATGCACCTCGCCCAGCCAGGAGAACCGCAGCCGCTGGCCGGTCGCCTCGAAACGCTGGCCCAGCAGGTGCAGGTCTGCACCGTCGCTGCGCCCGACGGTGATGATGTTCTGACCGCGCGCCCGCGCAATTGCCAGCACATCGGTGCCGCGCGTGTCGTCGATATTGATGACAGCGGTGCCATCCTCGGGCAGGACGCGGGCAAAGAGCCCGGCCTTGGCGGCAAAATATTCTTCGAAATCCGCGTGGTAATCCAGGTGATCCTGGGTGAAGTTGGTGAAACCCGCCACGCTCAGCCGGACACCGTCCAGCCGCCTCTGTGCCAGCCCGTGGCTTGACGCCTCCATCGCGGCATGGGTGACGCCTGCCGCCTCGGCCTCGGCCAGAACGCGGTGCAGGGTGATCGGCTCGGGCGTGGTATGGATCAGCGGCGCGGTATAGGCACCTTCGACCCCGGTGGTGCCCAGATTGATCGCCTCGAAACCCAGCTCCACCCATATCTGACGCGCGAAACTGGCCACCGATGTCTTGCCGTTGGTGCCGGTGACGGCGGCCATCACCTCGGGCTGGGCGCCGGACCACAGCGCCGCCGCATAGGCCAGCGTCTGGCGCGGATCCTCGGCGACGATCAGCGCCACGTCCCGCTCGGCCAGTTCCTCATGCGCGATGCGCGCGCCCATCGTATCGGTCAGCACCGCCGCCGCGCCCATGCGCAGGGCATATTGAATGAACTCGCCACCATGCACCCGCGTGCCGGGCAAGGCGGCAAACAGGTATCCGTCCCTCACCTCGCGGCTGTCGACGGCAAGTCCGGTGATTTCAGCCTTGCGCCCACCTTGGGCCGTCAGGCCCAGTTCGTCGAGTGATTTGATCTGCCCCGCCACCGTTGCCCCCTTATCTCCGGGTCAATTGGATGTAAGGGTTATACCGCTTAACTCGGAAGGTTCAATCTCTGGCCGCAGGCCCAGCAGCGGCGCAACGCGCCGGATGATCTCGGCAGCGACCGGAACCGCCGTCCATCCGGCGGTGCGGCGGGGTTTCTTGCCCGAGGTCTCGACCGGCTCGTCCAGCGTCACCACCAGGACATATTGCGGGTCATTTGCCGGAAAGAAACTGGCGAAGGTAGCGATCACCTTGTCCTTGTAATAGCCGCCACCGCGCTCCTTGGGTTTGTCGGCGGTGCCGGTCTTGCCCGCAACTGCATAGCCCTTGACCTCGGCAAAGCTGGCCGTGCCCTCGGTCACAACCTCGCGCAGCATCTTGCGCGCCGCCGCCGCCGAACGTTCCGACATCACCCGCGGCCCCAACTGCCCGCGCGGCTGTTTCAGCAGCGTCGGCGTGACCAGTGTGCCGCCATTGGCGATCGTCGCGTATCCGGCGGCAAGGTGCAGCGGGCTGGACGACAGGCCGTGGCCGTAGGAAATCGTCATCGTCGAAATCTCCGACCATTTCCGCGGCAAGAGCGGCTTGCCCCCTTTGGCCTCGACAATCTCGAGCGGCGTCGGTTCGAAGAACCCGAGGCTGCGCAGGAACTCCTGCTGGCGCTCGGCACCGATCATCTGGGCGATGCGCGCCGTCCCGATATTCGAGGATTTGACGATCACGCCGCTGACGCTCAGCTCTTTGCCGAAATCGTGAAAGTCGCGGATCCTGTGCTTGCCCCAGCGCAGCGGCCCCTTGATGTCGATGATGGTCGAGGGATTGACCAGCCCCAGCTCCATCGCCTGTACAACCGCGAAGATCTTGAAGGTGCTGCCCAGCTCATAGACACCCTGTACCGCCCGGTTGAAAAGCGGGCTGTCCGACGGGCTGCCCTCGACCGGCGGGCGCGGGCGGTTGTTGGGGTCGAAATCCGGCAGCGAGGCCAGCGCGATCACTTCGCCGGTCCTGATGTCCATCAGCACGGCGGCGGCGCCCTTGGCATTCATCAGCCGCATGCCCCCATAGAGCACCCGCTCGGTGACCGACTGGATCGTCAGGTCCAGCGACAGCTGCAGCGGTTCATGCCCGCGGGCGGGGTCGCGCAGCCGTTTGTCGAACTGCTTTTCCACACCCGCAACCCCGATCACCTCGGCCGCATGGACACCTTCGCGGCCAAAGCTGGCCCCGCCCAGCACATGCGCCGCCAGGCTGCCATTGGGATACAGCCGCATTTCTCGCGGGCCGAACATCAGGCCAGGCTCGCCCAGCTCGTGCACGGCCTGCATCTGTTCAGGGCTGATTTTCTTCTTGATCCACAGGAACTTGCGCTTGCCGGTAAAATCTTTGAACAGCCTCTCCTCCGCCAGGTCGGGAAAGATCTCCGCCAGCCGTTCCGCGGCCCTTCGCGGCTCGATCATCTGCTGGGGTTGCGCATAAAGGCTGTGGGTTTCGAAATTCGTCGCCAGGATGCGGCCCTTGCGGTCAACGATGTCGGCGCGCTCGGCGATGATGCCGGCGCCGGCGATGGAACTGCGCGGCTCGGTCGGCTCGGAGCTGGCCAACACCCCCATGCGCCCGCCGATGACGACAAAGGCGCAAAAGAACATCACCCCCATGACCAGCAGGCGCCCTTCGGCACGGGTGCGGGCGCGGTCGCGCATCTCCTCGTGACGCAGGCGGATATTCTCGCGTTCGATGGCATCCGGGTTTTCGCCCTTGCTGCGGGCGTCCAGGATACGGGCCAGGGGACGAAGCGGGGTACGGATCATTCGGCCAGCTCCAGGTTGATGACATCTACGGGGTCGGTAATCGGCAGCAACTCTTCAGGCGGATAGGCGACCTGGTCGATCTTGCCGAACTGGTAGGGCTGCAAGGGCAAGAGGCCCAGCCTGTCAAAGTTGATCTCCGCCAGGTCGCGCAGGCGATCGGGGCGGTTCAGATAGGCCCATTCGGCGTTCAACACCCTGAGCCGCTGGCGCGCCTTCGAGATATCGCGCTGCAGCTTCTCGGCCTTGCTCAGCGCTTCCTGCGTCTCGTAATTCTCGTGATAGGCCCAGAAGGCCAGACCGATCACACTCAAGGCGGTCATGACATAGAAAAGGCTGCGCATCAGATTTCCCCTTTCAATACTGGCATCCCGATGGCCTTGCGGTCGGTCTTGCCGGGCGCGGCGTCGGTGCGGACGGCCACGCGCAGCTTGGCGCTGCGCGCGCGCGGGTTATCGGCCAGTTCGCGATCATCCGGGCCGATTGCCTTGCGATTCCTGAGTGTGAATTGCGGCGCCTCTTTCTGCGTCTCTGGCGCGTGACGGCTGCCGCGCCCGCTGCCGCCGGAACGCGCCTGCAGGAAACGTTTGACCATGCGATCCTCGATCGAGTGAAACGTGACCACGGCAAGCTGCCCGCCTGGTTTCAGCGCCCGTTCCGCCGCTTCCAGCCCGCCCAGCAATTCGCCATACTCCTCGTTCACCGCGATGCGGATCGCCTGGAAAGAACGGGTTGCGGGATGGGCCTGGCCCGGCTTGGCGCGGGGCAGGCATCTCTCGATGATTTCCGCCAGCTGCAGCGTGGTGGTTATCCGCGCCACTGCCCGGGCCTTCACGATGGCGCGGGCGATGCGGCGGCTGGCGCGCTCTTCGCCGTACAGAAAGAGGATATCGGCCAGCGTCGCCTCAGATGCCTCATTGACCAGATCTGCGGCGGTGGTCCCCTGCTGGCTCATCCGCATGTCCAGCGGGCCGTCCTTCATGAAGGAAAATCCGCGTTCTGCCCGGTCAAGCTGCATCGAGCTGACGCCCAGATCCAACACCACGCCATCCAGATCGCTGGCATGGTCATCCAGCCGGGAAAACACGCCCTGCACCAGCGTCAGCCGATCGCCGTACTCCGCGGCCCACGCCGCCGCCAGCTCCAGCGCCAGCGGGTCCCGGTCCACGCCGATCACCCGGTCCGCGCCCGCCTCCAGCAGCGCGCGCGCATATCCGCCGGCGCCAAACGTCCCGTCCAGCCATGTACCCTCAATCGGTGTGCAGGCTTCGATCAGGGGCCCTATCAGGACCGGGACATGGGGGGTAACGGCGGCAGCACTCCCCATGCCTCAACCCTCGTCCGGCGGGCTGATCAGAGAAAGCGGATCGTAGTCGTCCGGCATTTCCTCAAGCCATGCGTTGGTCTCGGCGGCCTCGACCTCGTCATAGGTGGCCTTGTTCCAGATCTCGAAATAATCGCCCATGGCCACCATCGTCGCCTCCCCCTCAAGACCGATCTGCTGGCGCAGATGCTGGGGCAGGACGATGCGGCCGTCCTTTTCAATCTCGGTGTCCCAGGATTTCCCAAGGATCAGGCGGCTGGCGCGCTTGCGCTCGACCGAGCCGCGCGGGAGCTTGCGGATACCGGCCTCGATCTCGGCCATCGCGTCAATGGTATAGGCGTGCAGGCACCCCTTCAGATGGGGACCGTGAAGCACCACCAGACGCGGCAGCGGGTTTTCGGGACACCGCGGATCACCATCGGCCAGCACAGCGCGAAAATCAGCAGGGATCGACATCCGACCCTTGCTGTCAACCTTCGGGTTGAACTCGCCTCTGAAGCTGAGAACCACTGTCCCGTCCGCCTCTCTTCACCCCCAATGAACCTCTTAAAAACGAAACGGCGGATTGAGCTGCTGCCACTGCCCAATCCGCCGCCCTCGTCCCGCTCTTGCGGGGTATGTCCAGCTGCGCGCGCCACCTGGGGGGATGTCTGCTCGCCCGCGCGCCGGATCCTTCGTTGCGATGAAAGCGGGGCCTGTATGAAACCTGACTTGGGAGTTTTGGTTCGGGGTTCTTTGTTGCCCCTATGTCTTCCCGTCCTCATCGTGGTTATAGGGATGCCATGGGAATTCACGGAAATCAATAAAAACTTGCACCCTTTCGGCACATCATCTTGTTTTTCACCCACCTCAAAAACAAGATGATGTGGTTGCAGCAGGCAAGATGACGCGCTATATGGTGTAATTTTGGCATTTAACCACAATATATGGACATTCACTCGACGCCCAACCATGCGGAAATAAATTCCCGCGAATTCCCATAAATTTCTGACAGCCGGGCAAATCTTACTCACACCTCCCAGAAAAAAGATCGGATTTCAGGCCAATTCCCGTGGATGGGATCCGAATCTGCACGGTGATTCGCGTGCCCCGCGGGTCCTGGCGCAGGCAGGCACATCGCTTTCCCACGAATTCCCAGACCCGGCCAGGGGCCGGTCGTTCTTCTGCGGAGAAAGCTTCTTGGCACGGACCTATGGCACCACGATCTGTTTCAACCGTTGCGCGATGCGGCCGTGGCATGCACGAACACCACCGCAACAAGCCGGTGCCGCCCGTTCACGGCATCTGCCGCAAACTGCGGGGCATCAATTCTTCGTTGTCCAAGGTGACACCACGCGCGCGCGGCCAATGGCTACGGGCGTTTCAAGCGCCGGGTGCCGCGAGCCGCCCGGCGGTCAATAAAATCCGGGTGTCCGGGATCAGCTACCGAGCGTTCCCAGCAAAATGCCGACCGTCGATATCGTGACCATCGCGGCGCCGGCGACCAACCCCAGGCGAAGCAGGGAACTTTTTCTTTTCCCGGTGGCTTGGGCCTTGGCAATCGCCTGCATCTCGATCTCGTCCATGGGACGGGCGACGGCGAGGTAATCCAGGAAACCCCCGATGTCGAAACCGTTCCAGTTGGCCTCGGTCAGCCCCTCGGCCGTGGCGACATTTTCCGCCAGCTTGCGGACGCAGGCATTGCGGGCTTCTTCATCGTGGCCGGGGTAACGGCCGTCGGGGGCGCCGCTGTCATAGACATTGAGGCCGAAACCGGAGGCCAGAAAGAGGTTCCTGACCTGTTCGTCGGCACCGGACAGGGCATCCACCAGCGCGGGATCGCGGAAAAGCGCTTTTTGCTCGGTACCGATCGCGCCCAAGCCGATATCGTTCAGCATTCCCTGGAATTCCTGGCGCACCTCGTCGGGCATAGTCGAAAACATGTCGAAATCGTACTTGAAACCCATCTGCGCCTCCTGAAATCAATCAGGAAAGAGGATCGTCATTCGATTTGTTCTAAGTAGGGCACAAAGCGGGCGAAACTTTATCATTAGCACCGAAAAAACACCCGGCGCCGGGCCGGGTGTCTTCACGATTCAGGCTTGTTTTATTGGCTCAGGCGTTCACATCCACGACAACGCGGCCCTTGACCTGGCCCTTCAGGATATCCGCGCCCAGCCCCGGCAGGTCCGACAGGACCGCGGGATGGATCATCGCCTCAAGCTTGTCCATCGGCAGGTCCTTGGCGATCCTCTCCCAGGCGCGCAGGCGGTTGTCATAGGGCTGCATCACGCTGTCGATACCCAACAGGTTCACGCCGCGCAGCAAGAAGGGTATGACCGTCGCCGGCAGCCCCGCACCGCCAGCAAGCCCCACCGCGGCGACCGAGGCGCCGTATTTCATCTGCCCCAGAACCCGCGCCAGCATTGCGCCACCCACGGCATCGACACAGCCGGCCCAGGTTTCGGATTCCAGCGGGCGCTTGGTCGTCTCATTGATCTCTTCGCGGGCGACGATCTGCGTGGCCCCCAGCGATTTGAGATACTCCGCTGTTTCAGGTCGCCCGGTGACGCCTGCCACCTCATGTCCCAGATTGGCCAGAATCGCCGTGGCCACGCTGCCGACCCCGCCTGCGGCGCCGGTTACCAGGACCGGTCCGTGCCCGGTTTCCAGCCCGTGATCCTCCAGCGCCATGACCGCCAGCATCGCGGTGAACCCGGCGGTGCCCACGGCCATCGCCTGACGGGTGTTCAGCCCTGCGGGCAGCGGCACCAGCCAGTCGGCACGTACATTCGCCCGCTGGGAATAGCCGCCCCAATGCGCCTCGCCCACGCGCCAGCCGGTCAGCACCACCTTGTCGCCGGGTTTGTAGCGATCATCCGACGATGCCTCGACCGTACCGGCAAAATCGATCCCCGGCACATGCGGATATTTCCGCACCAGCCCGCCGCCCGGCCCGATGCACAGCCCGTCCTTGTAGTTCACGGTGGAAAATTCGACCGCAACGGTGACCTCGCCCTCGGGCAGATCATCCATGCCCAGTTCGGTCACGGCTGCGCTTGTCTTGCCGCTTTCCTCATCCTTTTCAACAACCAGTGCCTTGAACATCCTGTTTCCTCTCATCTTTTCAGCCCGCGCCCGACCACCGGTACGCCGGGGAATGTCCGTGTTTCGTCAGTTCCAGAAGCCGTCGCGCACGCGCGCCTGTCGCGCGCCCTGCGGTGTCTCGACTTCCAACTCGCTGCCCGCGCCCCAATGGCCCGCGTCCACCATGCCGATGGCGACATTGGTGGCAAAATCCGGCGACCACGCGGCAGATGTCACCTGCCCCACCGCCGCGCCGCCCGCGCGCAGTGGCCACGCCCTGTCACAGCCCGGCACCTCGCCGCCATCGATTTCGATCGCGCGGATCATTCGCTTGCTTCCGGCCTCGATTTCCTCGCGCAGGGCGCGCCCGCCAAAACAGCTGCCCAGCTGGCTGGCGCTGACATATTTGCCCAGCCCGCATTCCAGCGGAGAATTCGCGCTGGTCATGTCGTTGCCGTAGGACAAGAGCCCGCCCTCGATACGCTCCATCAGGTTTGGCCCCCCTGCCCGCACATCCAGCGGCTTGCCCGCTTCGAACAGGGTGTTCCACAACGGCATCCCGCGCTCGGAACCCTCAACGTAGATCTCGAACCCGCCCTGTTTGGAATAGCCCGACCGCGCAATCAGGAAATCAAAGCCGTCAAAGGCGAACCGGTCACAGCCAAAGAATTTCAGGTCGCGAACACGGTCGCCGAAAACCTGCGCCATTAGGTCGTCGGCCCTGGGCCCCTGAACGCCCAGCGGCGACACGTCCGGTTCCGTCACCTGGACATTGAAATCATTGCAGCCCGCAATGGCATTGACCCACATCAGCAGATCGCTGTCGGCGATCGAAATCCAGAAGGTATCCGGGCCGGCCTGTATCAGCACCGGGTCGTTCAGCATCCCGCCGCCCTGGTCGGTGACGGGGATATAGAGGCACCGGTTCGGCGCCAGCTTCGACAAGTCGCGCGGGGTCAGCAACTGGATCAGCCTCAGCGCATCGGGCCCCTTGACCTGCACCTGCCTTTCGCAGGACACGTCCCAGACCTGCACCGCCTGCTTCAGGTGGTGATAATCCTCGACCGGGCTGGCAAAGACGGTGGGCAGCAGCATCCGGTTGTAGACGGTATAGGCCTTGACCCCGGCGGCTTCGACACCGTCGGAAAACGGCGTCCGGCGCACCCGGCGCGACGGTGACAGTTGCGCCATCTTAGTTCGGCCCTTTCCAGTCGATCGGGCAGATCTCGGCCGATTTGCCGCCAAAATCCCAGACCCGGCCATAGTCACGCACCCGCGATTTCAGCCCCTTGGCGGCGATGATATCCGGCCCCATCCAGTATTTCGAATTGGTGATCATCACCGGGTGATCGGGGCTCAGCCCGTCAATCATCTCGATCTCGCCAGCGATCTTGCGGCCGATGTAGATGCCCCGTTTGGTGCCTTCGCGAACGATCTCGACCTTCTCGCGCTCGGCCCCGAGCACTTCGCTGACCAGCATGGTGAAGAGGCCCGTCGTGCCCCCCGCCTGCCCCGAGAAGATCTGCAACAGCCCGTCATGGGCGGCGTCACTGGCGCGCTCATCGACATAGAGCGCCACCTTCCAGTTGCCTTCGCCCATCCGGCCCGGAATATCGGCCAGGATCCCCACGTTCAGCCCGCTCAGATCCTCGCCCGCGTAATGGCCTTCGTCGATCGCAACGGCCATCCAGGCATGGCAATACCCTTCGGTCGGAGGGTAGGCACCAAGGCTGACCACGCAGGGACAGAACACGGTGCATGAACAGTTGAGAAAAAGCTCTCCCTTGATCGCCCATTCGGCCGGGGCGGGTTTTTCGGCCTCGGATTTTGTTTTCGTCGCCATTGTCTATCCTCCGTTTGCATGCGGCAGGGCCAGAACGGCCAGCCCACCGAATATCAGCGCCGCGCCCATCGGTCGGGTCACGTGATGACCAATCTGCGGCAGTTTCTCCAGAACCATGAACAGCGTCGCCAGCCCCATCCACAAGAGGCTCATCACCCCGCCGACAAAGCCCAGCGCCATGAACCCCCAGCAGCAGCCGACGCAAAAGGCGCCCAGGCCCAGACCCATTCGCAACCCGCCGGCAAATCCGGCGCGCCAATGCCCTAGAAAATACATCATCGGGCTGTGGCAGACGCCGTGGCAGACCTCCTTGGCGCGGGTGAACTGGAACAGGCCCACCGCCACCAGCAACAGGCCGGCAAAAACCTGCGACCTGGCAATGCCAAGCATGTCGACGACCCCGCCGAAAAGCAACGCAAGCTGCACCGCCGTGATCAGCGCCGCAAAGGCGACCCAGGTGGCAAAATAGCCCAGCAGGACACCCAGCCAGCCCGCGCGGCTGCCATTGGCGCTGGTCATCAAATCCTCATAGCTGCGCAGCGTGGGCACCAATGTCGGCAGCATCATCGCCGCCATCATGATCGCCCACATGGCAAAAAGCGGCCCGAAATGCGCCATCGGCATGTACATGTCCATGCGCGGGTCCATCCGGCGCATCGCCTCGCCCGCCGCGCCGGGCCGTCCGATCAGGTCCAGATCCATGTCCATCGCCATGGTGTACATCACCCACCACGCCGCCAGGATGGCGACGAAGAAGCCCAGCCACATCAGGCTGCGCAACGGGGTCTTCAGGATGCTGTGCACCGGGTCTCTTCCTCCGACTCAGGACTTGCTTTTAAAATGTCAGACATTTAAATGTATGACAAATGAAAATTAACCCAGAGAACAAGACCGACCTGTCGGCGCAGATTGCGCAGGCGATCCGCGATGCGATCGTCAACGGGGACATGATCGTCGACCAACGCCTGCCCTCCGAGGCAGAGTTGGCTGATCAATTCAACGTCTCGCGCCCGACCGTGCGCGAGGCACTCAAGCGGCTTGCAGCGCAGTCGCTGATCCGCACCCAGCGCGGGGCGTTCGGCGGCGCCTTCGTGAACCGTCTGAGCTATGAAGAGGCCTATGGCCAGCAGATCACGACATCGACCCTGCTGCTGAGCATGAACGCGGTCAGCTTCGACGTGGCCTGCGAGGCGCGCTATGCGCTGGAACGCGCCTGTGCCCCGTTGGCCGCCGAACGCCGCAGCCCCGATCACCTTGCCACCATGCGGGCCGAGATCCACCGCCAGGGCCAGCCGGGACTGAGCGACGAATCGTTCTGCGCCTCGGACGTGACCTTTCACCGGGCGCTGGTCGATGCGGCGGGCAACCCGGTCCTGTCCTATCAGCTGGCCGGGGCGGTCGAGGCGATGCAGCCGCTGATGAACATGATCACCTTCACCGCCCGCTCCCGAGAAGAGATCCTGCGCCTCCATACCCGGATTGCCGATGCGATCGAGACAACCAACGCCCCCGCCGCCGAAACCGCCCTTCACGAGCTTGAGGCCTATACCCTGATGCTCGGCCGCGACGTGATGGCGGCCCGGAGGATCAAGAAGTCGGGTTAAGGCAAGTGCCCGCTTTGCGGGACAGACCCGCCTTTTGCTGGCACGGCTATTGCTGACGCAGAAAACGTTCGCATCAGCAGCGGTGGATTTTCGGCGACGTAGCGGATTTCACTGAACCGGTCGTTCACCCCTGTTGATCTGCGGGAAATTGAACCGACCCTGTGCCGCATCCGGTTTCTTCGGTATCGATGCGGGACCTTCTTACCGTCCGCGGCGGCTGGATAGTATTCTGTCACCTCGCCTGTCGCTGAACCTGTATTCGGGAACGCGGATGCCCGTGGAGATCACCGGACCACTATCTCTCACTGCCTAACTCGATGGGTGACCAACTGTCCGTCGTCAAAGTTTTTCGGAATGTCGACATCGGCAGCAGACAACCATCCTACAGCCCATCAGCGAATTCAACTTTAAGGTGGTCCTGTTCATGGTGCCAACTATGACCCACATTATCAGATATGCTCAGGGCGCCTTCCGTCGCGCAAAAGCTTTTCTAGAAGCTTTCTTCTGATTTGTACTGATTGAGCGCGATCAGAGCCAGGATAGTGCCGACAATACGAGCGTTCCAAGTCGCCACGGTCTCGGCGAATTCAACTATCCACGGGGCAGCAAAGACGAACAAACCTAATACGAGACCCAAATACGCTCGCACCAACTCATTCCTGTTGAAGCTGTAGCCCGCTACAAATAGAGCAAGCAGACCTAGTATCATAAGTGTTCCCGCTTCACCAATGACAGCATTGCTCAACGCTGATTGGCCGCCGAGCAGCAAGAATGGTGAGAGCAACAGCCAGAGCCCAGAGGTTGTGAAGGTCAATCTGAACAACTCTCGATTCCGCATAACACATACTCCGATGATAGGATTTAAGGATTCAGCCTTAGGTATTGCAAAGGTGCCAGACTCGTCCGCGGCTGCCGTTTCGTCGCTTTTGACGAGACCATCACGCCCAAAAGCTTGATATCACTCAAGAGCGAGCAATGCTGCGTCGAGCTCTTTGTTCGTCTCTGCATCGTTCTTCGCTACATTTGCAGCCTCAGCGGCATTGTAGTGCTTTGTTGCCGCAACTTTTTTTCACCGAAAGGCGCCTCGTCGCAGCTGGCTTTGACGGAATTCATCTTTTCCGCAGTTGTGATGGTGTTGAGTTTCATATGAGTGTCCTTTCCCGAACTGCGTGAGAAAAAGAGGCGCAAAATAGGGACAGTTCTTCTGGGGATTGGCGTAATTTCGCGCCTCTCTGATACTCATGAGCACAATACCAACTGAGCAATCAGGAGGCATAACGCACTTAACCACTTTACCGCCCTCAGGGCACTTACGCAGGTTAGCTCTGAGTTGATAACAGACGAGCTATGTCTGACTTTATCACGTTATTTCCATCGCTGCCGCGCAATGCGTAACTTTTCCTGTTTTTTCGGCCCGACGGCGCCGGTCGCTTAAGTCATGATCAGAGATTGGCGTCCGATCGGGCATCTTCCAGGAGAGACAACATCCGGGTCTATCCTTGGGCGCGGGTCTTTGGCATTCCAAGGCCAGGTTCACGGCCGCCGAACCGAGTTGCCATCAGCAATGATTGTTTTGATCAGATTTGCGACGGCTTGGTGTGTCGCCATTTCCGCTTCAGTGCCGCTGGCATTCTCATGCGTTGTCGCAGCATCCCGAAGAATTCCTTCGATCTCGTGTTCGGGAAGAACCTTGTGATCGTTCAGGGCAAGTAGGATCGCTTCGCAAATCGAAAAAGCAGCCTTTCCGGAATGATCTGTCTGGTCGGGCATCGTCGGGCATCCTTTTCAGTGTAATTGAGTTCTGCAACATGTGGGTGCCTGTTGAACTTCGACAACTTTACAGTAAATGCTATGTACCGGACTGATCGAAAGCAGCCTCCGCGCCAGCTGCTTCTTAATTTCCTCGCCCGTGTAGGAGGCGCACGTGAACGCCATCAAGAACAGCCCGCTGACCCAAAAGATTTCTGCATTTGTTGCGCTGTCCGAGAACGAGCTTGCGGTATTGGAAGGGTTACACAAGCGGCGCAGGTCCTTCGTCGCCGGCCGTGACCTTGTTCATCAGGGACAGTCGAAGCAAGCGGCATATATTCTGGCCGCGGGCTGGGCGTGTTCGTATAAAATCCAGCCGGACGGGTCGCGCCAGATCGTCGATTTTCAGATACCTGGGGATTTTTTGGGATTGCGCAGCGTACTGCTGCATGTGTCGGATCACAGTATAGAGCCAATTGTAGATATCCAGGCTGCCGAAGTTCTGGCTGGCGACCTTTTGGGGGCCTTCGCGCGGACCCCGCGACTTGCGACAGCCATACTCTGGGCGGCTTCACGGGATGAGGCGATGGTGGTCGAACATCTGGTTGGGCTTGGGCGCCGTGATGCAGACGAACGCATGGCACACTTTCTGCTCGAACTCGGGGTTAGATTGGCGCTTGTCGGTATGGGGAACAAGGAAGGCTATGCCTGTCCGCTGACACAATACCATCTCGCTGATGCATTGGGATTGAGTGCGGTGCATGTCAATAGGGTCCTGCGAAAACTAAGAGAGGACAAGCTGGTCACGTTTCGCGACGGCCACGTAACGTTCGACAACTATGATCGCCTGGTTGCACTGGCACAGTTCGACCCGACATATCTGGAACACATCGGGCCGATCTTAAAATGACAAGAGCCACCCGTCGGCACGCGGAGGGTGTCCCCGTTGACTACGTCAGCAGCGTGTCATGAAAGCGCTAGTGTTGCCGCGTCGAGTTCCTTGAGTGTTTCGACTTCGTCATCTTCCGTAGATGCCTTTTCCGCAGCCTGATAATGCTTCATGGCCACGTCCTTCTTGAGCCCGGTTGGAGCTGTATCGCAGGCATTTTTGACGGCTTTCATCTTTTCGGAAATCTTGTCTGTCTCGGATGTCATTGGATTGTCCTTTCCTGGACTTTCCGCGAACTAGAGGCGCTTGAACCAGACAGACGTTATCGGGACCTGTCCAGCTCAAGCGCCTCTTTGATACTCGGAAAAACTGTGTTGCCGGATATTCGGCGAACACGCTGCACGTTGTAGGTTACCGCGGTTGTCCGCACTGACGTATGTTAGCGGCTGCAGCATATTTGTTTCCGTTGCAGCATGAGCAGGTTTTCAACCCTGAGCTAAAGGCCTGGCGCGCCGCTATTGCGGCACAGCATGGCCACTGCAGGGATGAAATTCGTATTCGCAATTCTCAAGATCACGAAATGTCAGTCTGCTGGTGGGAAAGTCGTATCCATTTCCCATGATCGAGAAGATAGGCGGACGCGCAGAACGCCTCTAAGATTACTGTATCCGGCTTTTCTGCCGAGACCCCATAGGCGAGGACCACAATGTCGCGCCGTCGTGAAAAGTTCCGATCCGACATCCTGACTGATCGCCACGGTGTTTCAAGTTTCAAAAACTGCCAAATCTTGTCGCCTTGAAGGATGCCGACCGGATAGGGGAAGATCATGACCGCACCTTGTGCGGTTGTCGCACGTGAGCCATCCAAACCGCCGGTCCAGAACTGCTCTTCAAGCGCCCAAAGGGCTGCCTCTTCGTGCACGGTCAATCTCGTCCGATCACCTGGCTTGGTCCTTTGGGAAGGTGCTGAGATCACTTTCCTGATCCCGCGATGCCGAGGAAGAATACCTGCGCAAGTATCAATAGGATCGCAACGATTGCTCCTCCGGAGATTGGCGACCCCTGTTTTGCTGACAAACCTGACCGACTTCGTTCTTGGGAATGATCTTGAGGCAATAGATGCGCCAATTCTCTCGCCGTTGGGCCATGTTCAAGCAAAAGTGCCGGGACATCCCCGAAACCGGACAGCCGGGAGCTAAGACGATTGTGCGCGACGTCGCGCGACAGCGCACCCAACTCTGACGCCTCCTCCCATGGGTCAAGACCGAGTCGTGTAAGCGCAGAGAGAGAGATGACCTGTCCGTTTTTGTCTTCGCCGTCAGAGGCGTAAAGAAACCGATCGAAATTGTTCCCATCGGGGTGGTTGACCGCATTGTCGGTCATCTTGTTCTCCTGCTTAGAATTAGCGCCAAACAGCGCCGGGTTAGAGCGAGAGTACAGGTTACGACGCCGCAATGCGCTGATGCAGATCAGCGGGATAAAGGATGTGGCCGTCCTAATAGTCGATTAAGACCCGCATATATTGATCTGATTGATAAAAATGGCTGGACACTGACACCGATCAGTGCCCGGCCGCGAAGTACACTGTATTGTTCACAAGAGATTTGGCACCGCCGCGCCCTTGTCCAGGTCAAAACGCGGCGTTTGTGTCAGACACATACCGAAGTTGGCGGAGACCCAATGATGAACACGCGGTCGTCCAGATCAATGGTGACATTTACTCATTCGTTTTCCCTGCCGGGATACCCAGACGAATTTCCAGCAGGCGAATATGAAGTTGTCGTGGAAGAAGAAGCTCTGCATGGGCTGAGTTTTGAGGCCTATCGCAGAACAGCAACCTACCTGGTGGTGCATGGAAAAAGCGGCCGCGCTGGCCACACCGAGATGCGCCCAACCACCGAGAAAGACTTGGAAGCGACACTGTGTCGCGACCGTGCATTTGAAAACGACGCGAACGCGAGCGAAGCGGCGCGTTCCCCGCTGGAGGACTTGAACTGAATACTCCCGAATGGCTGAAACCTGGCATCTATGGCGCCCTGATCGGCGCGGTCTTTGTCGGCGTCGTCGGATTTTCCTGGGGTGGCTGGGTAACCGACGGAGGCGCAAACAAGATGGCCAAAGCCATGTCCCACGACAATGTGATCGCGGCGTTGCTTCCCGTTTGCCTCGATATGTCCCGCAACGACTCTGACCGCGTCGCGAAACTGACAACGATCCGGGAGGCATCAACTTACAAGCAGCGAGATGCGGTGATAAGTGCCGGCTGGGCAACAATGCCCGGTTCGGAAACTCCTAATCGTGACCTGGCGCAGGCCTGTTTGGCTGCGCTCGAGATCGAAGCGTCGTGATCCATCGCCCCAAAAGCACCGAATGCTCCAGAGGATGTCTGCGTCCGGGCGAAATCGGGTGGACCAACCATCGGCGAAACATGCCGAGGGATTTCAAGAATTGGGGCTTAGAGAATTGCAGGTCGACGTGCTTATCATGAATCGCTGCGTAGTAAATCGAGGCGTCAGCCACCATATCAATCATACCTGCAAATGTTTGCAGACTATCAAGGGATAAATAAATGTCTTTCAAGGACCTGACGACCAGAGCGGCGGCCGCACTAAAGCCGAAGCCTGAGGAAACATCAGAAAAAGAGCATGAGACCAAGGCGTCCAAAACCGGCCCTGAAAAGCCCGTGGCAGACCTGAAGGATTCATAAGAAACAACGGGGAGAGGGAATTTCTCCTCGAAATTAATGACGCCGAACCGGCGTTGCAGCAACGGGAGAGCGCAAATGAAAGGCCCACTCTGTAAAAGCACTGCCATCTTCGTTCGCCCGTTCACTGTGCCTGGTTTTAGTGAAACACTCCCGGCGGGAGAATACGATCTCGAAACCGAGCTCTCTGCGCCGCCGAACCACCTGGATCCTAAAAATTGGGAAGCTTCAGTGGTTGTGCATCTTCATCCGCGCGCATCGCACCCCGGACTAGAGCGCAACCTTACAGTTACCTTGGCGAATCTAAACAGCGCCCGCGCGAAAGACAAATTGTCGGGCAAGCACCTTGCTGATTTTTTGCTTGAAGAGATGCTGGCTGATCCGATGACCCGTCTCGTGATGGAAGCCGATGGCGTCTCCGAAATGCAGATACGCTATCTATATTCAGCTGCGCGCTCGACCGAGTCTGACATTGAGATGTTGGACCAGGAGGAAGAGCGTCAAGAACTGCAAAGCCGTTACCGAGAAGATTCAATGATCCAGACCGCCGAAAATGAGGGCATGCCAACTCTGGCGGAATAGCCCCCGATGGAAGATCGATATATCCCGGCGGGCTCCTCTGCAGGGATATTCCTATCAAAGCCTATTTGCGAAGGATAGCATATGCCGCCTCAAGACAATGGCCCCGAAGATCGCGGGCCGTGGAAGAATCAACAAAAACGTGCGCCTCCGGAAGTAGATGAAATTCTTCGGCAGGGACGCGAACGTTTGGGTGGAATGTTCCCGGGTGGTCCCCCATCCATGAGGCACCTGATCGCTGCCGGTGCTTTGGCTGTGGTCGCCTTCGGTGCATGGTCATCCTATTACACAGTCCCGAGCGACTCGGTCGCGGTGATACAGCGCTTTGGAAAATTTACTGCCAAGGTCCCTCCGGGACTTCATTTCAAGCTGCCGCTCGGAATCGATCTGGCGACCATTGTCCCGGTGAAGCGACAGTTGAAGCAGGAATTCGGTTTTACCACACCGGGTGCAAGCGATCTCTACCAAAGTCCGACAGATGGCCGCCGGGAGACTGAAATGGTCACGGGCGACCTGAACGCGGCACTTGTGGAATGGGTGGTGCAGTTCCGGATTTCCGATCCTGTCAAATTCCTGTTCGAAGTACGCGAGCCTGGCGCAACATTGCGCTATGTCTCAGAATCCGTAATGCGCGAAGTCGTAGGTGACAGAACAGTCGACGAGGTCATCACCATTGGCCGGCAGGAAATCGAGAGCGAGGCGCTATTGAAGATGCAGGCGCTTTCTACGAAATACGCCATGGGCATCAGTATTGATCAGGTGCAGTTGAAGAACATCAACCCTCCCGAACCGGTTCAGGCTTCGTTCAACGAGGTCAACCAGGCCCAGCAGGAGAAGGAACGTCTGATCAACGAAGCGCGCCGCGAATACAACAAAATCATCCCGCTAGCAGAGGGCGAAAAGGATCAGCGCATCCGCGAGGCGGACGGCTATCGTTTGAAGCGTGTCAACGAGGCTGAAGGCGATGCAGCCCGGTTTACGGCGCTTCTGGCGGAGTATGAAAAAGCGCCAAATGTCACTCGGCGACGGATTTATATCGAAACCATGCAGGCAGTGCTGCCTGGAATCAGGTCAAAAATAATTGTCGATGGTGCAACGGGTAGCATTCTGCCGCTTCTGAACCTCGACCAGCAACAGGGCGACAAACCATGAAAATTCTACCTGGCATCGTCGCCGTGATCGCTGCTGCAGCAACTTTTGCTGCATCCAGCGCCGTTTACACGATCAGCGAGGTCGAACAGGCCATTATCACCCAATTCGGCAAGCCAGTTGGAGAACCGATCACGACCGCTGGTCTAAAGCTGAAGGTACCATTCATTCAGGACGTCAATCCAATCGACCGCCGGGTGTTGGAGTGGGATGGTAATCCCTCTGACATGCCCACCAAGGACAAACTCTACATCTCGGTCGATCTATTTGCGCGTTGGAAAATAACGGAGCCCCTGCAGTATTTTCTGCGCCTTCGAGATGAACGCAGCGCCCAGTCACGCCTTGATGACATCCTCGGCAGCGAAACGCGGAATGCCGTTGCCAAGCATGAATTGATCGAGATCATCCGGACGACGCGGGGGCGGACGCCTTTGCGTGACACACTATTGACGGATGAAGAACGAGCGCAGGATATCGGTTCTCTGGTTCCTATCCAGAAGGGCCGTGCGCTTGTCGAGCAGGAGATATTTAAGGCTGCTGCTCAGAAAGTCCGAGTCTTCGGGATCGAGTTGCTCGACATAAGGTTCAAACGGATCAACTACAATGAGAGCGTGCGACCAAAGATCTACGACCGAATGATTTCTGAACGTCGTCAGATCGCCGAGCGCTTTCTTTCCGAAGGAAATGGCGAGGCGGCGCGTATTCGTGGCAACCGGGTTCGTGATTTAAACAAGATCCAGTCCGAAGCCTATCGTGCGGTCGAGGAAATCCGTGGTGCGGCCGATGCCTCTGCGGCGGAGATTTATGCACTCGCATACGATGCTAGCCCCCAGGCCGCGGAATTTTACGAGTTTACACGCACGATGCAGGCCTACAAGGATATGATTTCCGATGGCACGACGCTCGTTCTGTCGACAGACAGTGACTTGTTTAAATTCCTTAATGGAATGCAGACATACAACCCGAACATCGGCAGTGACCCGCCCTATCTTGGTGTCAGCTCTGCGGCTACGCAGTGATGATAGGGAGAGGGCATCGCGCTCGTTGAAACCTGGTACAGCTCAAGTGCAATATGGCTCAAACCTGAACGGTGTACTGAGGCTTGCTGACGACCCCGCACAAAGCTTCACGCAGCAAGCATCCGCGCATCCGAAAAGGACAGCAGTTTTCGGCTCTTCTCGTCCCAGAGATGAAGCCGTGCACAGCGGAAGCTTTCCCAAAGTGTCAGGCGGTGAGACTGCGCGAGGATGTCGTGGTCTCTGACCACCTCGCTCAGGCGATAGAATGGAATGCGGCTGGCCAGGTGGTGCACATGGTGAACACCGATATTGGCGGTGATCCAGCGCAGGATGCATGGCAGGTCATAGTGCGAGCTTCCGTGGAGGGCGGCATCGTGCACGTTCCAGCTTTCCTCATCGTCCCAGGTGGTGTCCTCGAACTGATGCTGGACATAGAAGAGCCACATCCCTGTCATCGCAGCCAACAGCATGGTCGGCAGGAACACGAGTAGCAGCACGTCCCAACCGCTGAACCAACCGATCGCTCCGAGCGCGGCTCCAATAGCGGCGTTGGTTGCCAGCGCACTGAACCAATATTGCCAGCCTGATCGCATCAAACCGACCGGAAGCCGGTTCTGCAGGAAAAACGTGTAGAAGGGGACGATCCCGAACAGGAAAACCGGATTGCGGACCAAACGATACAAGATCCGGCCGATCCAGCGCTTTTCTCGATATTCCCGAACTGTCAGGGTGGGTAAGTCACCAACGCCACGCCGGTCGAGATTGCCGGTCGTCGCATGATGAATAGCGTGGGTTCTGCGCCAAACGTCGTACGGTGTCAGCGTCAAAACCCCCAGAATCCGGCCCAGCCAGTCACCCCAACGGCGATCCTTGAAGAACGCGCCATGGCCGCAATCGTGCTGTATCATGAACAAACGGACCAGGAAGGCAGAATTCGCCAATGCCAACGCCAGTGCGAGCCAGGGGCTGATCGACAGTGCCCACCAGGCCAGAGCCCAGATCGCCACAAACGGCACAAGAGTTACGGTCAGTTCGAAAAGGCTGCGGGAGAGGATCGGTTCGCGATATTTGGCGAGAATCCGGGTCCATTCAGAGGGTCGCAAACGAGAACCTTTCTTTTGGAGTGATCGAGCTACCTCAGATTTCCGAGGCGCATCCTGTGTTCAGTCTGTGCCGTCTGTCGGGCCTGTCAGACGGCCTTGGCAGGGGGTTTTTTGCGCGTTCCTTTGGGCACTTTCGTGGCCGTTTCCTTCGGCGTAACTGCCTCGCGTTCTAGACGGGCCTTGCGAAGGCGCGCTGTCCTGATCTCGCGTTGTTCGGTTTCCTCGATGAGCATTTTTCTCACAACGCGCGTGGTCTTGTCCATCACGGTTTCCGCAGCGGGCTTAGAGGCTTTAAACAACGTGGTCTTTGTTAGTTTGACCATATTTGGATCTCCTTGACGGACTTGTTGCGGGGCGCACCGGAAGCAGCCGGGCTAAAGTTAAGAAAGGTTTCCTGTGCCTGGATCGCTGGTGTCAACTGGCGCGCAAAGCAGGTGCTGAGCCAGTCGTATCAGGTTACGGGTTCTGCACGGACGCCCGCATGGTCCAGTTTGAACCCAGCGGTCTTTGCAGCCGCGATGCATGCCTTGCGGGCAGCGCCAACTGTTGTCAGACAATGCATCGCCGCGTCAATCTGTTCGAGAGCTAGGTCTCTGTGATGATCAGCAACCGGCCACTTCTTGCGGAGCCAGTAGCAGGCCTGTTCAATCGTTGTGAATTTTTGACTGCCACCTTCCGGTGACAAGATCAAGGTCAGGGGTTTTCCCCAGTTAATTTCTATCACGTTTTTAAGTCCATTGAGTATCGGGATAACCTTTCTGACGATCATAGGGCATATCAAATAAGAAGGCGGGAAAAGCCCAGGGCCACTCCCGCCCCGCAGTTCAATCCAGAGCCGGCTTATGCCAGTGCAAGATTACTCGCCGACTCGCGACCGTCCCGGCCGCTTTCGATGTCGAAGGTCGCAGTTTGTCCATCGTCCAACTGATGAATTCCTGCCCGTTCAAGAGCGGAAATATGAACGAAAATATCTTTCGATCCATGCTCAGGGGCGATAAAACCAAAACCTTTTTGGGTGTTGAACCATTTCACGGTGCCATTGGCCATCGTGTTGTCTCCTAAATTGTTGCCATCCACATAACGCGATAGCCCGGCTCAGTGTCGTCGTCGGATCGACTGGAGCCGTTAGGAAACAGAAGGTCGTAAGAAGAAGCTTTGCACCCTTAATATGTGTATGCGCCGGGCCTATTGCAAGTAGTTAGGTTGTAGAAACAGGAGAGCCCGTATCCCAATTCGGGCACGCGAACTGGGTCGGCACAACGCAGATCCGTGTTCCCCGATACTGGGTCAGCGGCTGGCGAGGTGACAGGAACCTTTCCAGCCGCAACGGATGGTAAGAAGGTCCGCGTCCCGGCTATTGCCTTCGCAAGTCTCGCTGCAGAAGCCATGAAGCGCCGGTTTCTTCACCACACCGCAGCGCGGATTTCTGCCGCAGTGCTGCGATAAATTCGCAGTGAGCGTACGCAGCGAAAACTCGACACTTCCGAGATGGGCTGAGGCTATGTGAAAACCGCCATTCAAAGCGATCTCCTCCAAATTACTGATGATATATGGGGAAACCTTTTTTGGAACTCTGGCGCGTCAAGCTGACTAGGAGTCACCGGGGCCGTCCGTAAATCGCTCATCCTGTTCGCATTCCTGCGCCTCAGATCGACAACCGCAATAAAGCCGCTCGACAAGGACAGTTTCAAATCCGCACCTACGGTGCGCGCGTCGACCCCGGAAACCGCAGCATTTGCTGTGGATCATGCTGAACTTGGTTCGAGCCGAGAGCTGGACAGCGCAGCTGACCACGATCAAAACCCAACAACCCTAGATAACACCAGATACATAGTCACGAAGTTGTCCCGCTTCTTTCTCGGCAGCTTCCCTTCGGAATGCCACGATATCCAAAGTGCCTACCACAGCGCAAAGTGTGCCTTGATCAGTGATCGGGATGTGGCGAACCTGATGCTCGATCATGAGCTTTTCAAGCCGCTCAACTTTCTCGGTTGTTTCGCAGGAAATCACGTCGTGTGTCATCAGATCACTGACCAATAGGTGATTTGCAAGGTTACCGTGCTCGTTCAGATATTTGACGACGTCGCTGCTGGACAAGATGCCCAGAACAAGGTGATCATCGATCGTCACAATGAGTGCGGATGTGTCATCACGCGCGAGGCTGGCAATAGCTTTGCCAATTCGCGCGGCTGGGTTGATGGTCATGACCCGACGGTCAATACCTTTGAGAAGTTGTTTGATTGTCATCTGACAAATCCTCGATGGCATGTCTGAAGTTGAAATCTCCTAATCCAGTCCGTCTGGCCATCTACGGAGGAGATGCAGGGTGAGTAGTATCGGCAGGGATAACGATTAGAAGTGTGGGGCGTTTTCCGTCCCACACAGTGTTTTCACTATGCGTGATGTTTCGGCATTTTCTGAAACACCACATAAAGGCCCGCCAGAACCAAAGCCGTTCCGACGGCGCCGGCATTCCAGGCGGTCACAGGTTCGGTGAATCCGAACAGCCAAGGAGCCGCTACCAAAATCAAACCGTAGGAAACTCCCAGATAGGTCTGGACCAGGTAATGTTTGTTGTGGCCGTAACCCGCTACGGTCAAAGCCAAAAGCCCCGAGAGAATGAGCAGTCCTGCATCGCCAACGAGGGCATTGCTAAGAGCCGATTGGCCGCCGAGAAGTAAGAATGGCGACAACATCAGCCAGAGCCCCGAGGCGGTGAAGGTCCATCTGAACAATTCACGATTGTGCATAGCGCATACTCCAACCTTTGGTTTCAGGAGTCGGTTTCAGGATCCGCGAGGTTGCCAAGCTCGACGGCGATAGCCATTTCCTCGTCGTCGACGAAACCATCACCATTTGTGTCGATGTCGCCGAACATTTCCTCAGTAAGTTCAGGATATGAAACCTGAAGTTCAGCGAGGGATGCCATGCCGTCGCCATCGGTATCAATTTCGGCGGGCATCGCATTGGCAGAGAACGCGATGGAACTCGCGAGAGCAGCTACCAGTGTTACATTTTTCACGTTTCTTCCTATCAAATAAGGCAATCCATTATGGACTGCGGTTCAGGTCCCGGCGCATTACATTCTGCATTTGCGCAACGTGGCCCGCTTTTTCACGCGGCCGTTGAATTTTTACGCAAGGGCTTTCCTGGCAGCGTCGAGTTCGTGTTTCGTCTTGATGTCGTCGTTTGCTTTGTGCGCGGCTTCAGCAGCGTTGTAGTGTCTCCACGCCTGCGTTCTTTTTTCACCGAAGGGCGCACCTCCGCAGCTGGCCTTAACGGACTTCATCCTTTCCGAGATGGTATCTTTATCGAGTTTCATTGGAGTGTCCTTTCTTGGGCATTCCGAGGGAAAAGAGGCGCGCGAAAAAAGAGTTTCTTTCAAGGGGACTGCCCCTTGCGCGCCGCTGAGAAACTCGGAAACACACTTCCTGCTGAATTTTCAGCGAGTATCCTCAAACTAACTTACATTCCAGTTTTCGACGCTTACACAGATCAGTTTGGAGCGATTTGATGTTAGAAAGCGGAGCCTTCAGACATGGTTAATTCAGCGGGCAGAGCGACTGGACAAAGTCGGGTCGTTGGTGCGAGCCATCTTCAGAAATATGCCGCTCACGGCTCATAAAGATTGGTACCAATGCCGCGAGCAAAAGCTCGCTTCTACATCATGCCGCCCATACCACCCATGCTTTCCATGTCGGGCATACTGTGGCCACTGGACTTGACAGATTTGTCAGCCACCATCGCTTCGGTAGTGACGAGCAGGCCTGCAACCGATGCCGCGTATTCAAGCGCGATCCTAACGACTTTCGTCGGATCAATGACACCGGCCGTCAACATGTCGCCGTACTGGTCCAGCTGCGCATCATAGCCGAACGTCTTGCTGGTGTTCTCAAGTACTTTTCCAGCAACGACCGAGCCATCGACACCGGCGTTTTCAGCAATTTGGCGCAGTGGGGCATGGAGGGATTTGCGGATGATCTTGATACCCGCATCCTGATCCGCGTTGTCTCCGTTGAGCCCTTCCAGAACCTTGCCCGCATGGACAAGTGCGACGCCACCGCCTGGTACGACGCCTTCCTGGACAGCCGCACGAGTTGCGTTCAAGGCGTCATCAACCCGATCCTTGCGCTCTTTCACTTCGATCTCGGTCGCGCCACCAACTTTGATCACCGCAACACCGCCCGCCAGTTTGGCCAGCCGCTCCTGAAGTTTTTCCTTGTCGTAGTCCGAGGTGGTCTCTTCGATCTGTGCACGGATTTGGGTGACACGAGAAGCGATAGCCTCTTTGTCGCCTGCGCCGTCGATCACAGTTGTTGTGTCCTTGGTGATTGTGATCTTTTTGGCATCGCCAAGCATATCCATCGTGACATTTTCGAGCTTGATACCCAGTTCCTCGGAAATCACCTGTCCGCCCGTCAGGACGGCAAGATCTTCCAGCATCGCTTTGCGGCGATCCCCAAAACCAGGCGCTTTGACACCGGCCACTTTCAGGCCACCGCGCAGCTTGTTCACCACAAGGGTTGCGAGCGCTTCGCCATCAATGTCCTCGGCCATCACCAAGAGCTGCTTGTTCGCCTGCATGACAGCCTCAAGCAAAGGCACCATGGGGGCCAGAGACGTCAGTTTCCTCTCGTGCAGGAGGATGACGCAGTCTTCCAGGGTCGCCGTCATCTTGGCGATGTCTGTGATGAAATACGGGCTGAGATAGCCACGATCAAACTGCATGCCCTCGACCACTTCTGTCTCGGTCTCGAGGCCCTTGTTCTCTTCGACGGTGATGACGCCTTCGTTGCCGACGCGTCCCATGGCGTCTGCGATCTGTTGGCCGATAGCAGCCTCACCGTTTGCGGAGATAGTGCCGACTTTGGCGATCTCTGCCGTATCGCCCACAGGCCGCGACATCGCCTTGACCTCGGCAACAACGGCGGTGACCGCTTTGTCGATACCGCGTTTGAGGTCCATCGGGTTCATGCCTGCAGCGACCGATTTCATACCTTCCTTGACGATGGCCTGGGCGAGAACCGTGGCGGTGGTTGTGCCGTCGCCAGCCTCGTCATTGGTGCGCGATGCCACGTCTTTGACCAGTTGCGCGCCCATGTTTTCAAACGGGTCGGTCAGTTCGATTTCCTTGGCGACCGTAACACCGTCCTTGGTGATGCGCGGCGCGCCGTAGGATTTGTCGAGGACCACGTTGCGGCCCTTGGGGCCAAGCGTGACCTTGACGGCGTTGGCGAGCGTATTGATGCCCTTGAGCATGCGGTCACGGGAGTCCGTGCCGAATTTTACGTCTTTTGCAGCCATGTCGGTATTCCTAAATGAAAAATGGGGGAGGGTTCAGAGTCGTTCAGGCCAAAATGCCCAAGATGTCGCTCTCCTTCATGATCATCAGCACTTCACCGGTGATCTTAATTTCAGTGCCCGACCATTTGCCGAACAGAATTTTGTCGCCAGCCTTGACGTCCATTGGGATACGCGTGCCTGTGTCGTCTCTTGCACCGGCGCCGACGGATACGACTTCGCCTTCCTGCGGTTTTTCTTTTGCATTGTCAGGGATGATCAGGCCGCCCGAGGTCTTTTCGTCGCCTTCAATATGGCGAACGAGAACCCGGTCGTGGAGGGGAGTGAATGACATCGACGTGCTCCTTGTCGAGGTTTCGTTGGTGGGCCTGCTCTGGTCGAATGCTCGGCCGAATTGCACGCAAGGCGTCTGCATCCTGTTGAGTTTCTGCGTCGCAAATACGGATCGACACAGCAGCCGTAGTATTTCACGAGCGTCGAACCGAGTTGCCGCCAGTGATGATCGCGTTGATCAATTCGGCGACGGCGCGATGATTTTCCATTTCGAGGTCGGCGCCGACGGCGTTCTCTTGGGTCGCCGCTGCGTCGCGAAGAACCCCCACGATCTCGTGCTCCGGCAGCAACCCGCGATCGTTCATGGCAAGCAGGAGCGCCTCGCAGATAGACAGGGCGGCCTGGCCTGCATGTTCGCTCGCCGTGGACATCCGGGTTTCCTTCCTTGGCATCGTGAACGGGAGGTTGTGAGGTTTAGATGCATCCGTACGTATCGCAGGAAATGCTCTATACTGTACTGATTTAAAGCAGTGTCCCGACCGATTCTCCGCTCTTGGTCCGCGACACTTGGTGAGGCCCCATGAAATCGATAGAACGCAGCCCCCTGACCCGCAAACTCTCCGCCTTCGTTGCCCTGTCTGAGGTCGAACTCGCCGTGCTTAAACGATTGCACCAGCGTCGTCGCTCCTTCGTCGCGGGGCGTGATATGGTGCATCAGGGCCAGTCGGTTCAGGCCGCGTATATTCTGTCCGCGGGTTGGGTCTGTTCCTACAAGCTACAGGCCGACGGGACTCGGCAAATCGTGGATTTCCAGGTGCCAGGGGATTTTCTCGGGTTGCGCAGCGCCCTCTTGCGCACTTCGGACCACAGTTTCGTACCCGTCGTCGACATCGAGGCTGCGGAAGTCTTGAAGAGCGACCTTCTTAATGCGTTCGCGCAGACGCCGCGCCTGGCGACCGCCATACTCTGGGCGGCGTCAAGGGACGAGGCGATGGTGGTGGAACATCTCGTCGGGATCGGTCGACGTGATGCGGACGCCCGCATGGCGCATTTCCTGCTGGAGCTGGAATCGCGGCTGGAGCTTGTCGGCATGGGAACCAAGGATGGGTATGACTGCCCGCTGACGCAGTACCACATCGCGGATGCGCTGGGGTTAAGTGCCATCCACGTGAACCGCGTTTTGCGGCAGCTTCGCGAACACGCGCTGGTGACCTTTCGGGACGGTCGCGTGACGTTTCACGACTACGACGGGTTGGTAGACCTTGCCGAATTCGATCCCGCATATCTGGATCAGACTGGGCCGCTCCTGAAGTGAGAGGGCCGCCTACCGTTACTCGGCAGGCGACCCCAATTATCACATCAGACGATGGCGTTCACGCGAGGGCGCGGGTCGCCGCATCGAGTTCCTTGTTGGTCTCGGCGTCGTTCTTCGCCGTGTTCGCCTTCTCGGCGGCCTGATAGTGCTTGAGCGCTGCGTCCTTCTTCGGACCAGCGGGCGCCTTGTCCCACGCGGCCTTCACGGAGGTCATCTTCTCGGCAGTCTTGTTCTGTTCGGGAGTCATTGGATTTGTCCTTTCCTGGACGCTCCGAGAATAAGAAGCGTGTCGACATGCCGTCTTTTGGGGATCGACACGCCCACACGCTTCTCGGGTACTCGGAAAAATGCACCACCAAATATTCGGCGGGCACGTCTCACCTAGCCGTATCAAAGCCTCGCCGCACTGACGCAGGTTAGTCCCGGCGCCTGCGGCTGGTCGATTATCTCTGCGCTTGTTAAGTCACCGCAGTTTGCTGGTGGGAAATCCTCAGCCATCTGTCCTCATCGTTGAGGTAGGTCGAGGCACAGAGAGCCTTGTAGATCGGCACATCGGGTTTCTCCGCCGAGACGCGATAGGTGAGAATGGCGATGTCATGACACCGCATCACGCGCCGTTCGGCCATGACAACAGAGCGCCAGCCGGTCCTATCCCGAAGATGGGTCCAGATATGGTCGCCCTGGAGGATGCCGGGAGAATAGGGGAAGACCATGACTGCGTTGGTTGCAGTCGTTGCCCGCGCGTTGTCGGCGCCGCTGGTCCAGAAGTGTTCCTCCATGTCCCAGAGTATGCCCTGTTCGTGTGGAGAAAGCGTCCCGGACTTGTGCGCTGCATGTGCCGGTCTGTTCGCGATCGCGGTTGAGACGGTCATTCGCCTGACCCCGACCCGCCAACCATGAACATCTGAAACAGCACAAAGATGATCGCGAGCACTGCCCAGATCGCTCCGCTTTTTCCCGGGTGACCGTCTGCGACAGCCGAGGCAGCTCGCTTTAGGCTACCTGACGTCCGGCCTTCGGGAAGCAACTGGCTCAAGTCTCGTGCGATCCTGCCGTGATCGCTGGCGAGCGCGGGAACGTCCCGAAATCGGGCAAGCAGTGCCCCCAATCGCGCTCGCGCGCCGTCGCGCCCCAGCGAGACCAGTTCAGCGGTTTCGTTCCATGGATCGAGACCAAGCCGCGCGAGCGTGGAGAGCACAGTCACGGCATAGCCGTTCCGGTCCTCGCCGACGGACGCGTAGAGAAACCGATCAAACTCGGGCGGGTGCGGGTTTGGTACATTGGGGTCGGCCATTGTCATTCCATTCCTTTGTTGAAGGAACGTGGATCGTCCCTGTTTCCCAAAGGGTACGCGCAGGTCGGTCTCGCCGCCCTTACACAGGTCAGTGCGGGCGACTGCCCCCAGGAAGGTCGCAGCCGGTTCGGTGCCCTGCCCCTGCAAAAACGCTGCGTGATGCGCGAATGGCCGGTCTCGCCGCCGCACCGCAACATGAGAATTTGCGCGTGTGCAGAAAAATCTTAGCTGCGAGCGCACGCAGCACAAAATAACAATTACCGGTGAGGGCTCAGACCCGTCATTCGACCACAAAAAATCCCCGTCGGCCTGCAGGCCGACGGGGATATTCTGACGCGTTGCCAGAGATCACATGCGCGACGCGACGTTTTCCCAGTTGACCAGGTTGTCGAGGAAGTTGGTCAGGTAGGCCGGGCGCTTGTTGCGGAAGTCGATGTAGTAGGAATGCTCCCACACGTCGCAGCCCAACAGCGCCGTCTGACCGAAGCAGAGCGGGTTCACGCCGTTTTCGGTCTTGGTCACCGCCAGCCCGCCATCGGCATTCTTGACCAGCCAGCACCAGCCCGAACCGAACTGCCCTGCGCCGGCAGCGGAGAACTGCGATTTGAATTCATCGACCGAGCCAAAGCTGTCCTTGATCGCGCTTTCCAGTTCCGACGGCATCGACGAATTGCCCGGGCCCATCATCTCCCAGAACTGGTTGTGGTTCCACAGCTGGCTGATGTTGTTGAAGATGCCGGATTGCGCAACGGCGCTCTTGTCATAGGTGCCGGTGATGATCTCCTCAAGAGATTTCCCTTCCCATTCAGTCCCTTCGATCAGCTTGTTGCCGTTGTCGACATAGGCCTTGTGGTGCAGGTCATGGTGGTATTCCAGCGTCTCTTGCGACATGCCGTTTTCGGCCAGCGCATCGTGGGCATAGGGAAGATCGGGAAGTTCAAAAGCCATTTTGGGCCCCCTGTTCTTTGGTTGAAATTCTCATGGCCTTACATGGTAGGCCCAGGGGGTTAACGTCAAGCCCGATCTTGGGGTTCCGTGTCCCGACACGAAAAATGGGCGCGCCAGACCGGCACGCCCATGACATTGGCGGACCGCAACGGGGAATGCCACGGTCATCGCGCATCTCTCGCCGTTAATCAGGCCAGGTGATGCACCTCGCTGCCCTTGGCGGCCGCGCCCTTGAGCAGGTTGAACACATATTCGGCCACCGAGCGGAAGCAGATTACCGTGATCGCGCCGTCCGCGTCGATCCAGAAGGCGGCCGGCACCTGCGCCATCCGGGTCCGGCGGATCCTACCCACGCCAAACGCTTCGGCCGACATATCGACCGGCGAAAGTTTGGCGATCACCTCGCGGGCGCCTGTGCCCGACACCCGGAACACCGCCCGCGCATCCGAGACGTTGACCGCAAGATAATGCTTGCCTTTCAGCGCCTTGTCGATCGCGGCGATCTTTTTGTCCACATCGGCGTAAGGCACCAATGCCAGCAACTCGTCGGGCGACATCCACGCCAGGGCGTTTTCGCCCGACAGCTTGACCTCGCGCTGACCTGGCAGGTCCAGACCGGTCGCAGCAGTGGCCGCCTTCTTGATACCGGCCGATGCCAGGTCGCCGCGGATCGTGATCATGCCACGCAGGCCGACATCCTCGACCTTGGCAAAACCCTGAAAGCTCGCACCATCCAGCGCGCTGATCGGCTTAGACATTCTGCTTCTCCCCGTCCTTGTCGTAGAAGATGGGATCGACGATTTTCGCCTTCACGACGGTGCCGTCCACCTTGGGAAAATCAATCACCTCGCCCATGCGTTCGGGGCCGTGCAGCACCAGCCCCATGGCAATGCCCTTGTCGAGCGTCGGCGAATAATAGGTCGAGGTGACCCGCCCCTGCACATTGCGCTGGCCGTTGTCGTTGGTGCCTTCGGCCACGCAATAGGCGCCATCGGGCAGGACCGATCCATCGGTGGTTTCCAGCCCGACCAGTTTCCAGCGGTTCGGATCGGCCATATGGCTGCGCTCCTGCGCGCGCTTGCCAAGAAAGTCGTCCTTCTTCTTGGAAATCGCCCACTGCATGTTCAGATCCTGCGGGATCACCGTGCCGTCGGTTTCGTCGCCGATCATGATGAAGCCCTTTTCGGCGCGCATCACGTGCAGACCTTCGGTGCCGTAGGGCGTGATGCCATCCTCGGCGCCAACCGCCAGCAGCAGGTCCCACAGCTCGCGGCCCCGGCTGGCGGGCACGGCGATCTCGTAGCTCAGCTCGCCCGAGAACGAGATCCGATAGGCCCGCGCCGGGATGCCGTCACCCAGGGTGATATCGGCCCAGGCCATGAACGGCAGCGCCTCGCCGCTGATATCGGCATCGGTCAGTTTTTCCAGCGTCTTGCGCGCATTGGGGCCGACCACCGCGATCTGGGCATATTGCTCGGTCACGTTGGCGGTATAGACCTGCCAGTCCCACCATTCGGTCTGCAGCCATTCTTCCATATGGCCGTGGATCGACTCGGCGCCGCCGGTGGTGGTGTGGCACAGGAACGTGTCGTCGTCGATCCGGGCCACCACGCCGTCATCCACCAGGAAACCGTTCTCGTTGCACATCAGCCCATAGCGGCAGCGGCCCGGTTTCAGCGTCGACATCATGTTGGTGTAGAGCATGTCAAGGAACCGGCCCGCATCGGGGCCCTTGACGATGATCTTGCCCAGGGTCGAGGCATCCAGCAGGCCCAGGCTGTCGCGGGTCTGCCTGATCTCGCGCGTCACCGCGTCATGCACGCTTTCACCCGGCTTGGTGAACGCATAGGGGCGGCGCCACTGGCCCACCGGCTCGAACACGGCGCCATTCTCCTCGTGCCAGCCGTGGATCGGGGTCTTGCGGATCGGCTGGAACCGCTCGTCACGGGCCTCGCCGGCGATCGCGGCCAGCGAGATCGGCGTATAGGGCGGGCGGAAGGTGGTGGTGCCGGTCTGCGGGATCGGCTGGTTCAGCGCGTCCGACAGGATCGCCAGGCCGTTGATGTTGCTCAGCTTGCCCTGATCGGTCGCCATGCCCAGCGTGGTGTAACGCTTGGCGTGTTCGACCGATTCAAATCCTTCGCGCGCGGCCAGTTGGACATCGCTGACCTTGACGTCGTTCTGATAGTCCAGCCACGCCTTCATGCGTTTCTTGATGCCCGCGCCCTGCGGCATCAGCCAGACAGCCGCCATCGGCGCCTCTTCGAGGGTCGTGGCCTCTGGTGCCTTGGCCCGGCCCGGTTTGTTGCCGGTATCCCCGGCCGCGGCCTTGCCCGCCGCATCGGCATCGGCCAGCACGGCGCTCAGATCCAGCGCGCCGTTGGCTGACCCTGCGGCAATCACGAAGCCGTCGCCATCGGCGCCGCGCGGCGGATTATCCACATCCGGGCGGAAATGCGCCTGTGCCTCGTCCCAGACGAGCTTGCCACCGCAATGCGACCAGAGATGCACCACCGGCGACCAGCCGCCCGACATGGCGACCGTATCGCAGTCGACCGTCTCCAGCACGGCGCCCTCACCGGCCTGCGAGCAGATCTCAACGCCGGTGACGCGCTTGCCGCCTTTGACTGCGGCGATGGCATGGCCCATCATCACCCGGATCCCCAGCGCCTTGGCTTCTGCCATCAATGCGCTGTCTTCGGGAAGTACCCGTGCATCGACGATGACAGGCACGTCCAGACCCTGTTTTTTAAGGGTGATCGCTGTGCGATACGCATCATCACCATTGGTCACGACAACCGTGCGGTCGCCAACCGAGACGCCGAAATTCACGGCATAATCGCGCACGGCCGAGGCCAGCAGCACGCCCGGAATATCATTCCCGGCAAAGCTGAGCGGTCGTTCGATCGCGCCCGTCGCCGAGATGATCCGGCCCGCGCGAATCCGCCATAGCCGGTGGCGCGGCCCTGCCGCGTCAGGCTGATGGTCGTTCACCCGTTCATAGCCGATGACATAGCCGTGGTCATAGATCCCCGCCCCCATCATCCTTGTGCGCAGGGTCACGTTGTCCATTGTTTCCAGTTCGGCAACGATTTCGTCCACGAACTTATCCACAGGGCTGCCGTTAATGTTTTCTTCATCTTCGTTAACGATGGCATGATCGACCGGCGCGCGCCCGCCCCAATGGGCGGTCTGTTCCATCAGCAGAACCTTCGCCCCGGCTTTGCCGGCCGCCCGCGCGGCCTGCAACCCGGCAACACCACCGCCCACGACGACAACGTCGAAGAAGGCATAGAAATGCTCGTAGGTGTCGTTGTCACGTTCCTTGGGCGCCTTGCCCAGACCGGCAGACCGGCGGATGATCGGCTCGTAGACATGTTTCCAGAACGGCCGCGGGCTGATGAAGGTCTTGTAATAGAACCCCGCCGGCAGGAACCGCGACAGGCGCGTGTTGATTGCGCCCACGTCGAATTCCAGGCTGGGCCAGTGGTTCTGGCTGGCGCAGGTCAGCCCGTCGAAGAGCTCGGTCGTGGTGACGCGCTGGTTGGGTTCGAACCTGTCGCCCGTGCCCAGACCGACAAGGCCGTTGGGTTCCTCGGCGCCGCTTGCCACCACGCCGCGCGGGCGGTGGTACTTGAACGACCGGCCGATCAGCATCTGATCGTTGGCCAGCAGGGCCGAGGCAAGCGTATCGCCCTCAAATCCCGTCAGGCGCTTGCCGTTGAAGGTGAAATTCTGGGCGCGGTCCCGGTTCAGAAGACGGCCGCCCGTGGCCAGACGTGTGCTCATGGCTGGAAGCCCTGTTCTAGGTGGAGGGGTCGGATGCCTCCGGCGGGAGTATTTCGGGAACGATGAAAACGGGCGCTCATGCGAATTCTCTCCAGCGCCAGCCCGGCCGCTTGGCCGTGATCTTGTCCCTGATGTCCTTCGGCGGCTCGGTGGTCTGGGCGCTATAGGTGCCAAAAACCTCGAGCGTGGTGGTGCAGCGGGCGGCGTGGAACCACTTGCCGCAGCCATTATTGTGCCGCCAGCGTTCAAAATGCACGCCCTTGGCGTTTTCCTTGGCGAAGAGATAGCCGTGGAATTGCGTGTCATCCGAGCCGGGACCAAAGCGCTTGATATGCGCTTCGCCACCGGCGTGGAACTCGGTTTCCTCAGCCGTCACGCCGCAATACGGGCAGGTCAGGATCAGCATCTTACGGCTCCTTCTGGCATTTGAAGCACTGCATTCTTACATTGAAAGCCATGCAGGACAGCTCTGTGTTGATAAATATCTTGAAGATCGCGCCGATCGCGATTGTGCTTGTCGTTGCGGCAATCGTCGTGTTCCGAGGCATCTCGCGCGACGGTGACAGCACCAACAATCGCGCCAAGGGCGGCGGCCCCAGGTATTGGCCGGGCAGCGACTGACACGCCCGACCCTGCCGCGAAGTTTGCCGCGACGAACACACCAGGGGCGGGCGCCGGATGGCCCCCGCCCAAGGTGTTCGCGTGAGATTTGGTGTTATTCGATCGGCACTGTGCCGGCAGCCTCGGGTTCGGCCGGGGCAATGACCGGATCGGCGCCCGCGCCGCCGGGATGTTCGACGGTGGTGGAACCGCCGCCCAGAGAGCCGACAAGCACGAGGACTCCCAGCACCGCAACGGCGACGAAGAGCCAGAGCAGGCCCGAGCTTGAACTGCCGGTGTCGATGGTACCGCGCGAGAAGTTATGCGTGTCGCGCCACTGATCGTAGTCTGACATGGCATGATCTCCTTTCCTTGCACGAACAAGGATGGGGACACACGGCGGCCATGAGAAGAATGAGCGGAAATCCCCGGCCCAAACCGGCCATTCCCCGCAACTTGTGCACGGGATGCTCGGCCAAATTCCGCCCGGCGATCAGGGCAAACCGATGAAACCGGTGGAAAAAGAACAGCGTCGACAGGCGCTTGGTAACGCCTGCCGTCGCGATTGCCGGAAAATTCCGTGTCAGTTGTTTTCAGTGCCGGATTCCACGGCTTCTGCGGCTGATTCAGCCGATTCTGCCGCGGATTCCGCTGCATTTTCGGCGGCTCCGGCAGCCGACTCGGCGGCCTCACCGACGCTTTCAGAGGCGGATTCGACGGCCTCTCCGACACCTTCGATCGAAATGTCGACATCATCATCCGCGCCGCCATAGATGACCCACGCGATGACGCCGACGGCCACGACCAGCCCGCCAACGATGAAGGCAAGCCCGGTCGAGCCGCCGGTTTTTTCGGTCCGTTCGATATGGGTATGTGTGTCTTTGTCAGACATGTTTCAGCTCCGTTGTCAGGTTCGTTTGACCTTTCAACGCGCCGAAACTGCACAAGGTTCCCCACCAGACCCGAAGTCGGTGAAAAATTGCCCTGATGCCCGTATGCCGCCACCCGCGTCATGCCGGCCCCGTCAGTGCGCTACGCCGGCGGCCACGCTTTCATCGATGAAGCGGCCTTCGTAGAAACGGTTGAGCCCGAAGGCCTCGGTCAGCGGGGAGTGCCCCTTGGCCATCAGCTCGGCGAAGCCCCAGCCGGAACCCGGGATCGCCTTGAACCCGCCGGTACCCCAGCCGCAATTGATAAAGATGCCCTCGACCGGCGTCGTGCCGATGATCGGCGAGCGGTCGCCGGTCACGTCGACGATCCCGCCCCATTGCCGCAGCATCTTGAGCCGCGCAACCATCGGGAAGGTTTCCACCAGCGCGCGCACGGTTTCCTCGATATGATGGAAGCTGCCCCGCTGGGTGTAGTTGTTGAATCCGTCAGTGCCGCCGCCGATCACCATTTCGCCCTTGTCGGACTGGCTCATGTAGCCATGCACGGTATTGGCCATCACGACACAATCCATGCAGGGCTTGATCGGTTCGCTGACCAGCGCCTGAAGCGCCACGGATTCGACCGGCAGACGGAACCCCGCCATGCCCGCCACGTGACCCGCGTTGCCGGCCACGACCATGCCCAGCTTGTTGCAGTCGATGTCGCCCTTGCTGGTGGTGACACCCACCACCTTGCCGCCCTCGGTGCGCACGCCGGTGACTTCGCATTTCTGGATGATGTGCATCCCCATGTCCGAGCACGCGCGGGCATAGCCCCAGGCCACCGCATCATGCCGCGCGGTGCCGCCGCGCGCCTGCCAGAGCCCGCCCAGCACCGGGTAACGCGGCCCTTCGAGATTGATGATCGGCACGATTTCCTTCACGCGCGCGGGCGTGATGAACTCGGTCTTGACGCCCTGCAGAGCGTTGGCGTGGGCCGTGCGCTTGTAGCCGCGCACCTCGTGTTCGGTCTGGGCCAACATGATCACGCCCCGCGGGCTGAACATGACGTTGTAGTTCAGATCCTGGCTCATCGTCTCGTAGAGCGCGCGGGCTTTCTCGTAGATCGCGGCCGAGGGATCCTGCAGGTAGTTCGAACGGATGATGGTGGTGTTGCGCCCGGTATTGCCGCCGCCCAGCCAGCCCTTTTCCAGCACCGCCACGTTGGTAATGCCGAAATTCTTGCCCAGGTAATAGGCGGTGGCCAGCCCATGCCCGCCGGCACCGATGATGATGACATCGTATTTTGGCTTGGGTTCGGGCGAGGTCCAGGCGCGTTCCCATCCCATGTGGAAACGGGCAGCCTCTCGGGCGACGGCAAAGGCGGAATAACGTTTCATACGCGCTCTCGGGTCTGGTGTGGATTCGCAGGAAGCATGAACTGCTCTTAAATGCTCCCTTTCCGGGCGCAGATGCACTCTCACGGCGGCACAAAACATCGGAATCGCGACATTGCGGCATCATGGCGCTGCTTTGCCGGGCCCCTCGCGGCCGGTTTGACCTTTTTTCCCGGGGGCCGTGCCGCTACATGACAAAATGAACGGGAGACGTCATGGGTTTCTGGATCATCATCACCTCGATCGCCGTAGGTGTTGGCGCGCTGCTGGCGCTGGCCATCCTGCGCGGGCGTGGCGGGGACGTGCCGCAGGCCGCCTATGACCTCAGGGTTTACCGCGATCAGCTGAAGGAAGTGGACCGCGACCTCATGCGCGGTGTTATCGCCGAATCCGAGGCCGAACGCGTGCGGACCGAGATTTCGCGCCGGTTGCTGGCCGCCGATGCCGAGCTCCGCAGTGCAGCCGCCCCAGCAGAGAAGGACAACCGTGGCAGCATTGCCGTGGCGCTTGGCCTTCTGGCGCTGCTGACGGGCGGCTCGTTGGCGCTCTATGGCTGGCTGGGTGTGCCGGGCTACGGCGATCTGCCGCTCGAGTCGCGGATCGCGGCCTCGGATCAGGCCCGGGCCGAGCGGCTGAACCAGGCCGACGCCGAGGCGCGCGCCCCCGCCCGCCCGGCCGCGCCCGAGGCGACACCGGATTATCTGGCGCTGATGGAAAAGCTGCGCGACACCGTCAGGGACCGGCCCGATGACCTGCGTGGCCTGCGGTTGCTGGTGCGCAACGAAGCGGCGCTTGGCAATGTCAGGGCCGCCTACGCGGCGCAGCAACAGGTCATTCGGGTCAAGGGGCCCGGGGCAAACGCCGACGATCACGCGCTGCTGGCCGACCTGATGATTGCGGCGGCGGGGGGCTATGTCTCGACCGAGGCCGAAGCGGCCCTGCGCAAGGCCCTGCAGGCCGACCCCGGAAACCCGACATCGCGGTACTATCTGGGCCTCTACCTGATACAGGTTGACCGGCCCGATGCCGCGTTTCGCATGTGGGAAGAACTCTTGCGCGAAAGCCCCTCTGACGCGCCCTGGGTTGCCCCGATACGCGCCCAGATCGAAGCGCTTGCCTGGCGAGCCGGCGTGCAATACCAGCTGACCGAAGAACCGCGCGGCCCGTCGGCCGATGATATCGACGCCGCGGGCAACATGACGCCCGAGGAGCGTATTACGATGATCCGGGGCATGGTCAGCGGCCTGGCCGAACGCCTTGAAAATGACGGCGGCACGGCGGAAGAATGGGCGCGGCTGATCGCGGCCTATGGCGTGCTGGGTGAAACCGAACTGGCCCGCGCCGCCTGGAGTGACGCGCAGCAGGCGTTCTGGGATGCGCCCGGTTCGCTAGAGAAAATCCGCGCCAGCGCGATCGAGGCCGGGGTGGCAGAATGATCATCGAAGAGATCGAGGCATTTTCCGCCGCCCTGCCCCCGCACCGGGCGCTGATGGGTCTGGACCTGGGGGAAAAGACCATCGGCGTTGCCATTTCCGACGGGCTGCTCTCGGTTGCCAGCCCGTTCGAGACCGTCAAGCGGCGCAAATTCGGGCTGGACGCGGCGCGGCTGCTGGAGATCGCCGCCGGACGGGGCATCGGCGGTATCATCCTGGGGCTGCCACGCAACATGGACGGTTCGGAAGGCCCGCGCTGTCAATCTACTCGCGCGTTTGCCCGCAACCTGGAGCGGCTCACCGATCTGCCCATCGGTTTCTGGGACGAACGCCTGTCGACCGTTGCCGCCGAAAAAGCCCTGCTGGAGGCGGATACGACACGAAAACGTCGCGCCGAGGTCATAGATAATATCGCCGCGTCCTATATCCTGCAGGGAGTTTTGGACCGGCTGAGCCATCTGAGAGCGACCGAATGAGCGACGACACCCCCATCTGGACCCGCGACGAGATCGAGAGCCCCTGCGTGCGCGTCTGTGTCGTGCACCCCGAGGCGCGGATCTGCACCGGCTGTTTCCGGACTGTCGACGAAATCAGCCGCTGGTCGAAGATGAGCGCCGACGAGCGCCACGAAATCATGGCCGAGCTACCGGACCGCGCACCACTTCTGCGCAAACGCCGCGGCGGCCGGGCGGCGCGGATGCAGCGCGGCGGCTGAACCGGGCAGCCGGATTGCGCATTGATGCCGCATGTCTGCGCAGCGCGCGGCGCCTCATGTTCCGGGTGTCACGCGCCAAACCGCAGTGCCGGAATTCCGCCTATCCGGTCAACTCCGCCAAAAGCGCTGCAAGCTTTCTGCTCTGGGCGTCGCTCAGCTTGTGGCCGACAAGCGCGTGGATCTTCGCGCCGTAAATCTGCCACATGCTGCGGCGCAGCGCCCTGCCCTCGTCAGTGATGACCAGGCGTTTTCCCCGCCGGTCGTCATCACAGGACTGGCGGCGCAAGTACCCATCGCGCGCGATCCGGTCAACCAGCCGGGACACCCGGTATTGTTTCAGCAGCAGGGCGTGTTCCAGCTCGTACGGGCGGAGCCCGTCATCCCCGGCCCGCTCCAACTCCAGCAGGATATCGTACCAGATCAGCGGCGGCAGGCCGTTGGCGGCAAGGGCTTCATTGATCTCTGTCATCGCCGTGCCATAGGCGCGTGCCAGATTGATCCAGGTCTTGACGGCTGTTTCCGAGGGCATGGTCATCACGGAAAAGTAAATGCAAACGCATTGACTTTCAAGAATACAGCCACATATTTACATGCAATTGCATCTAAAAGGATAGACCCCCATGTCCAGGCCACATCTCATCAGTCATCACCTGTGTCCTTACGTCCAGCGGGCCGTGATCGTGCTGGATGAGAAAAGGATCGCGCATGACAGAACCTATATCGACCTTGCGAACAAGCCGGACTGGTTTCGCCTCCTGTCCCCGCTCGGACGTGTCCCTATCCTGGAAATCGGCGGAACGGTGCTGTTCGAAAGCCAGGTGATCGCGGAATACCTGGACGAGACGACACCGGGGTCGCTGCACCCCGCCGATGCCCTTGAAAAAGCGCGGCACCGGGCCTGGATCGAGTTCGGTTCGGAAACATTGTCGGCCATCGCCGGTTTCTACGGCGCAGCCGACGAACCGGCGTTTGACGCAAAACGCCTGGCGCTGCGCGAAAAATTCCAACGGATCGACAAGGAGGTCGCGGGGCCGTTTTTCGCCGGGGATGCGTTTCACATGGTCGACGGGGTCTGGGGAACCATTTTCAGGTATTTCGACGTGTTCGACCAGATTGGCGATTTCGATATCCTGACCGGCCTGCCCGCCATTTCGGGCTGGCGCAGATCGGTTGCCAAACGCCCCTCGGTCATCAATGCCCCGCCCGAAGGTTACGCGGACAGGCTGCACCAGTTTCTGCGCGGCAGGTCATCGCATCTTGGCAGGCTGGCGGCAGGCATCGCGGACCGAACGCCGGCGCAAGAAAACGCGGCATCGGCCCGATGATCGGCGCACCGGCAGCGGCATAACCCCCAGGGCAAGCCACGATCATGCGGCGCGCAGCCAATCCTCCGATCCGGCCGGAAGTTCGGGGCGGAAATAGGCGATGATCCGGCCGTCCTCAGGGGCTGTCGCGCCGTCCGCCCACGGGGCGACCCCATGCAGGGCGTGGCGATGCACCAGATAGGCCTCGCCCGGTCTGGCGGGGACGGTCACCCGCGGGCAGCGCGCGAATACTTCGCGCCGTGCCTCCTGGTAAATATCGGTCAAATCGACCTCGGCCCAGTCGGTTTCCGGCAGGTGGCCCAGGGCCGCCTCGAAGGCCGTGCGCATGACCCGGTGGCTGCCCTCCCACACCACCAGCGGGCTGGCATCGGCGCTGCAGTCGGTCAGCGGCAGGCCCAGGATATAGGCGTGGCGTTCCTTCAGCATCCGGCGGCGATCCGCGCCCACCGCCAGCAACCCGTCGACATGCGCCGCGTCGCGGTCCCGCCGGTACCGAAATGCACCGGCACCCTCACCCGCGCGGGGACGCGGATAGCCCGGATAGATGACCGAGACCTGCCCGCGATGCAGTGGCAGCGTGCCGTAGTGTTCGCGCGCCGCGTCATAGGCCGCACCGGCGAGCGGCCCGCCGCCCGGTACCGCACCATCCGGCGTGTTGGGCAACGTGTCGACACCCACGAACCAGGTGCCCTCGCATTGCAGCCATTGGCGCTGCTCCTCCGGGTCGTTTGCCCGCTCGATCGCCAGCGGTCCCGCGACCTCGGCCCAGGCACGCACGGCCTGATCTGCCGGAAACAGCGCCCATCCCCTGTCGAACAGCGCCGCTACCATCCGACCGCCTTGCGCAGCATGTTCAGCGCCACCAATGTCAGGAACACCGCAAACACCCGCTTCAGCGGCTTGGGATCCATCGCGTGGGCCAGCCGGACCCCCCAGGGCGTGGTGATCAACGTCATCGCGATGACAACGATGAAGGCCGGAATGTTGACCGCTCCGATCATCAGGGGAGGCCGGTGTTCGGGTGCGATGGTCAGAAACAAAAAGCCCAGGACCGATGGTACCGCGATGGTCACACCAAAGCCTGCCGCCGTTGCCACCGCCCGGTGGATCGCCGTGTTGTAGAGGCTCATCAGCGGCACGCCAAAGCTGCCCCCGCCGATGCCCATAAGCACCGATAGCAGCCCCAGTATCGGTGACAGTACCGCCCGTGTCAGCCCGGTCGGCATCGTCTCGGCAAGGCGCCACTCGGACCGGCCAAATCCCAGGTAGAGGCCGATCACGATGCCCAGCAGGCCGAACAGCCCCTGCAGGAAGGTCGAACTGAGATTTGACGCAACCGTTACCCCGATCACCGCCCCGATGGCGATGCCCGGCGCCCAGGTCTTCAGGATGTTCCAATCCACGGCACCCTTCTTGTTGTGGCTCAGAACGGACCGGACAGAAGTAACGATGATCGTGGCAAGCGAGGTGGCCAGACAGACCTGCATCAATTGCGGGCCGTCATAGCCAAGGGTTTGAAACGCATAGAAAAATGCCGGCACCAGGACGATGCCGCCGCCCACGCCCAGCAGGCCCGCCAGCACACCTGCAAAAGCGCCGATCACCAGCAGCAGGGCCAGCATGGCAATCAGTAGGGACGGATCAGGCATGGTTGCGGTTCCGGAAAGTGGGTTGCGGGTCACATAGAGCGGATTTGAGCCCGGCCCACAACGGGTTTTTCGTCAGGTGACGCAGGCCAGCGCCTCCAGCACCAGCTCCGGCCCCGCGCCTTCCCGGACCGCGCCCTCGGAAAGGGTCCGCCGCCAGCCCCGCGCACCGGGACGCCCGGCGAACAGGCCCAGCATGTGCCGGGTCACCTGATGCAGACGACCGCCGCCCGCCAGGTGGTTTTCGATATAGGGCAACATGGCGTGGACCGCCGTGCGGACCGTGCTGTCGGCGTCACCCCGGCCAAAGATCCGGCGATCCGCCGAACAGAGGATTTCCGCCGGCTGGTGATAGGCCGCCCGGCCGAACATCACGCCATCCATGCCCGCGTCCAGAAATGCCTGCGCCTGATCCAACGAGGTGATCCCGCCATTGATGCTCAGGTGCAACGCCGGGAACATCCCCTTCATCGCCAGCACCAGATCATAGTCCAGCGGCGGGATTTCCCGATTCTCCTTGGGGCTGAGCCCTTCCAGCCAGGCCTTGCGCGCGTGGATCGCAAAGCGGCTGACACCCGAGGCACTGACGCGCGCCAGGAACTCGGGCATCACTTCTTGCGGCACCTGGTCGTCGACGCCGATACGGCACTTGACCGTGACTTCCACGGCCGAGGCCTCGATCAGCGCGGCGCAGCACTCGGCCACCAGCCCGGGATCTTTCATCAGCACCGCGCCGAAGGTGCCGGATTGCACCCGATCAGAGGGGCACCCCACGTTCAGGTTGATCTCGTCATACCCCGCCTCGGTTCCCAGTTTTGCCGCCTTGGCCAGTTCAGCGGGATCCGATCCGCCCAGTTGCAACGCTACCGGATGTTCCGCCGCAGAGTAGTCCAGCAGGTGCATCGCCTGCCCGCGGACCAGTGCCGGGGCGGTCACCATCTCGGTATAAAGCAACGCATGTCGCGACAATTGGCGGTGCAGGAAACGGCAATGCCGGTCGGTCCAATCCATCATCGGCGCGACCGCCAAAAGGGGCATATTGAAATTGTTTGATTTTTTATTTTTATCAGCCATTTATCGCTCAATCCTCAAGCCCGTTCTTGTCTCATTTGTTGTAAATCGCGCCCATTTCGGGTATGATTTACAACAAATGTTGTAACTTGGGCCAAATGTTGTAACCCCATGGGTACCATCATCAAGCGAAAGCGCAAAGACGGCACTGCCTCCTGGCTTGCCCAGATCGCCGTTCGGCGGGCTGGAAAAACCGTCTGGCGCGAGAACCGGACCTTCGAGCTGCGCTCGACCGCCGCGGCCTGGATCGAGAAGCGCGAGAAGGACCTCGCCAAGCCCGGCGCCCTCGAAAACCTGCCCATCGGAGAGACCCGCCGCCGCGAAGTGACCCTCGGCGACGCAATCGACAAATATGTGGAAGACAGCGCGAAGGCAATCGGTCGGACCAAGGCGCAGGTACTGAAAAGCATCAAGGAGTTCGACATCGCGAACAAGCTCTGTGCCCAGATCGACAGCGCCGACATCGTGGCCTTCGCCAAGGAGAAGCTGAATACCGGTGTCTCGCCGCAGACCGTGGCGAACTACCTTTCCCATCTTAGCGCGGTCTTCACAGTGGCCGGCCCGGCCTGGAACTATCCGCTGGACGAGCGCGCGATGCGCAATGCGATGATCGTCGCTAAGAGGCTGGGCCTGACCCAGAAGAGCCGCCACCGCGACCGGCGCCCCACGCTGGATGAACTCGAGCAGTTGATGGCGCATTTCCTCGACCGCTCGATCCGACGCCCCTCCTCTGTCCCCATGCATCGCGTCACCGCCTTTGCGATCTTCTCGACCCGGCGGCAGGAAGAGATCACCCGGATCAAATGGGCGGACCTCGACACGGAGGGCAAACGGATCCTTGTGCGCGACATGAAGAACCCCGGCGAGAAGATTGGAAACGACGTCTGGTGCGACCTGCCCGATCCGGCGCTGGCAATCATCGAGGCGATGCCCAAACACGCGAGCCAGATCTTCCCGTACTCCACCGATGCGATCAGCGCGGCCTTTACACGGGCAACGCAGTTTCTGGGGATCGAGGATCTGCGCTTCCACGACCTGAGGCACGAAGGCGTCTCGCGCCTGTTCGAGATCGGCTACAACGTTCCACACGCGGCTGCTGTTTCCGGCCACCGATCATGGACGTCGCTCAAGCGCTACACCCACCTGCGCCAAACCGGCGACAAGTTCGCTGATTGGAGCTGGAATGCGGAAGTCACCACGCGGGATCCGAGGCAGCGCAAAAGAAACCCCACGCGGTCGGGTTCTACAGCCAAACTACGGACAAAACGGGTTCGACACCCCGGAGAAGAAACATGAGTATCGTCCCTCAAATTTCTGTAATAAAATACAATTATTCGTCCGGATACTGCCGTCGATAGCGCTCATCCGGCGCGACCCACCGCTCCAGGAATTCCAGCGGATCGAGCGTTCCCATCATGGACCGCGCAAGATCAAGCCGAGAGGACAAGGCCTGGCGCCTGTCGGTCTCGACGTCGGCAAGTCGCTCTTCCGCCTCGCGAAAGAAGCTTTCGATCGACATTGCGGCGGACCATTTCTGGATCACTTCGGATAGTTGTTCGCGGCTTTGGGCAAGGGCCTTGTCCGCGTTGCGTCGATCCTCTTCGCGCTTCCAGCGTTCCTGCTGTTCAGCCCATTCGCGTTGCTTGCGGATGGCCGCCGCCTCGGCTTCTGCAGTCTTGGACTTGAGGTCCGGCACGACGGCTTCCAGCTCCTTCACGATCCTCGGGAACATGGACGACAAGTTTCGCTTAGGCGTCTCTTGCCATATCGCCGACCACTCTACGTCCCGGCGCGGCGCGTAGGCGACAAGCCGGAAGCGCCCGGACGGAACATCGTTCTCGGTCGTCCAGGAGTGGACCAGCTGGTGTGGTCTGGCGGCCTTCACGACCGCACTGTCGTCCCGCACATACTTGCCCTTAAAGTATCTGAGCGTGACCCGTTCGGACATTTCCACGAGCGCAAGACCGATGGGAACCTCGCCGATATAGGCGACGGTTGGGCGGTGCGGTGCCCAAATCCGTCCGCAGGAATAGCGCGCGTATTTGCGATCCTTCTCCGGAACCTCCCGCTCTTCGATCTGCGCCCGAAACAATGGTTGATCAGGCGGCGCGAAGGTCACGCGATACCCTTTCCGCTCGAACGCATCGTAGAGTGCATTGGCGAGGTCCAATGCACGCGGCAGCTGCGTCTCGGACGTCACGATGTCCGGCAGGAGGAGCTTGTAGGGTCGAAGAAACTCGTACTCGTCAATCTTGCGCGTCTTCCGATAATGCGGCTCGACGCCGCGAAGGATCGGATGCCGGGCATCCTTGCGTTGCCCGTCACGACTAGGTGACGACACCGAAGATCTGGCGGCAGGCGTCACAGGACGCGCGAGCGGCATATCCGCCGACCAGACAAGCTGATCGCCTGGCTTTGCTGGCGGGAGTGGAGGTCGTGGAGCGGCCTTTCCGACCGCCTTCTTCTGCCAATAGCCAGCGGGAGGCCGAGGCACAGCCAGAGACGTACAGACCCGGGCGAGATAGGAACCAGATACACCATACTCGGCCGCCAGGTGGCTGATGGGTGTCGACCAGACCTTTTGGTAAAGTTCTTCTCTCGTGACTTGTCTGGAGCGGGACACAGTGGTGGTGGTGTCGTCGGGCAACTCTTTATTCTCATAAATTCGGCCCAATGGGACGTTTGCTAATCAGCCCCATACGGTGCCGCCAACTCAGGTTACATCTGTCTGAAATACCGTCTATAATTCCGATATCCGAAGCTCAAGACGCGAAACATAATGATCACGATCGCAGACAAAATCATGAAGCGCATCCGCGCACGGGGTCGTGGAAAATGGGTGTGCGCTGCCCGAGACTTCCCTGATCTTGGCGGCCGGGCTGCGGTCGATCAGGCACTCTCGTGCCGTGCCAAGGCCGCAGACATGCGCCGTGCCTTACCGAATGGCATCAAGAGCGACCTTGCCCGCAACAGTGCAAGCTTACCTGGCTTGGCCGTTCCCTTGGCCCGTAGCCTTATGGATCGCGGAGAGTTGGCAAGGTATGACTGGGGGCTTCGAACGTTTTTTTCAGCCCCTGAATGTTGGGAATTTTGCCGACCAGCACATCCCCGTAGGATGCTGCACACAGATAAATAGTGAAGGGCCCTAATTTGAAGGATGAGAACGAATTCAAGGCGTGGCTGGAACAAGGGGGCGCACAAACCGAAGCGGGGCGAAACTCGCGGACCTATGCCGTTCGAACGATAGAGCGAAATCTCACTGCACTTGGCATGCCCTATGAAAACCTAGAGGAAGCTTGGAAGGCCGATCAATTTTCGGGGCTCAGAGACCGTCTCAAAGCCATGCGTGACGATGCTCGTTCAGGGGGTGAAGACTATCGAATCCTGATGCCCGATTCAGAGAAGCCGCACAATCGGCTGTCGAATTGGAGCAGCTGGTTGGCGCAATACGGTCGGTTCATAGCGGGGGAGCCGCCGGGCGCAGCGAAGGATGCAGATCGCATTCGCCAGCACGTGCTGGAACAGTATATCGAACCGGCCCGTGAAGAAGGTGTATCCCATGTCGACGTGCTCGTTCGTGACGTCAACACGGCGCTCAATCTGAATGAAGCCTGGCCAAACATTTGTCAGGCTTTGGCGGGCAAGATTTTTCAGGACCTCGCACAGGTCAGCGCTCCGGAACGGATCGGGGCTGACCAAAGCTCGGCCACGGTGTTTCGTTTCAACTTGGAAACGACAAGCGTGAACCTTAGCGCACTTGAGAAGCTGCGAAGACGGTTCCTGGACCTGTGCCCAGATTTCGAAACCTTCGAAAACCCCGGCGAGGGTTGGGCGAAAGGTGAGAAGGCTTACAAACTGGCGGCAATCGAGCGGGTTCAAGAAGCGATTGCCACGGATACCCAAGATGAAACACTCGGGAAATCAGTGTTTGAGATCTTGAAGACCGCAGCGAAGGATGGGCCGTTCGTTCGCTGGCAAACGGAAGACGCCATCACAAAGAACGCTCCCGACACATCGGCGGATTTTTATGCCACGATAGGGAGGCTGCTTCGCACTGATGAACCAGCCGCCACCGCCCTCAACAAAGCATACGACAGTTTCGTTGACCTACGAGAGCGTGGGGCAACATCGCTGACCTACGGTGAGCGCTTGAACATCGTGTTCTCATCCTTGGCGATGGTGCGTCCGACCGAAGCAGCACCGCTAAAGATCACCCGCATCAATGAAGCGTGGGAAGAGCTAACCGGCGAGAAACTCTTCGTGGAGTCGACTGCCAATATGCGTGTCGACTATGGGCGCTTCGCAAGTGTCTTCGCGGAGCTCTTTACTATCATGGGGGATAAGTGGGCATGGCGACCGCAAGACTGGCTCGACATTCAAGGGTTTCTTTGGATCGCGCTAGACAAGACCACTCAAAAACCATTTTCGAATGACCCTGACGTTGCTGGCGGTCAAATGACCGAAGGAGCCCGAAACATGCTTCCCGAAAATCTGATCCTGTTCGGCCCGCCTGGCACCGGAAAGACCTACCGTACGGCGGCCGAAGCCGTAGGGCTATGTGGGGAGGAAGTGCCGGAGGACCGCGACGTTCTCATGGCCGTCTACCAGGGCCTGCTGGCCGCGGGACGGATCGAATTCGTCACCTTCCACCAATCCATGGCCTATGAAGAGTTCGTCGAGGGCCGACAGCCGATGACCGGCGCGGATGATAGCGAGGACACATCCTCGGCCGGTTTCCGGCTGGAGACGGTGCCCGGTATTTTCAGGCGCATCGCGAAACGTGCGGAGACCAGCCGTGGACATGTATCCGACGAGGAGATGGTACGTGTTGAAGGCCGCCAGGTCTTCAAGATGTCGATCGGCGAGGCGAACAACCCTGAGGACGCGCATCTCTTCGAGGAGGCGATCAAGGGCGGCTACGCCCTCCTTGGCTTCGAGGACATCGACTGGTCAGACGACAAGTTTGCGAACCGCGAAGCCATCATCGAAGCCTGCAAGGCGCAGGGCCACCACAACGCCAATGTGGATGCGCGGTCGGGTATGGTGCAGATGCCGTTCATTTTCCGGAACTGGGTCCGAGACGGTGACATCGTCATCGTCTCGAAAGGCAATGGCCTGCTTCGAGCCATAGGGGTGTTTAGCGGCGGCTATGAATTTGCCCCCCGCCCCGAAGGCGGGTATGCCCATCGCCGTGCTGTCCGCTGGCTCTGGATAGACCGTGAAGGGGTTCCTGTCGGCGAAATCTACTCCCGGAAATTCTCACAAAAGTCGATTTACGCGCTCTATGATGCCGAGCTCAACGTGCCGGCCCTGGAACGCTACATGAACAGCCAGCAGAACGAGGGGCCATCCGAACCCGAACCTTTCGTCCTGATCATCGACGAGATCAACCGCGCCAATATTTCCAAGGTGTTCGGCGAGTTGATCACTCTCTTGGAGCCTGACAAACGGCTCGGCCAACCGAACCAACTGAAGGTGCGCCTTCCTTATTCCGGGGACGAGTTCGGTGTTCCGTCGAACCTGCATATTGTCGGGACAATGAACACGGCAGACCGCTCCATCGCCCTGCTCGATACGGCGCTGCGGCGGCGGTTCACATTCCGCGAAATCATGCCCAATCCGACAATTCTAACGGAGGCTGCGGCCCGCACGGGCATCGATCTGCCGACCCTTCTGACGATCATCAATGAACGGATCGAGTACCTCTATGACCGTGACCACCAGATCGGCCATGCCTATTTCACCGGCTGCGACACCCGAGCGGATGTGGACGAGGTCATGCGGCACAAGGTGATCCCGCTGCTCGCCGAGTACTTCTTCGAAGACTGGGGTAAGATCGCCGCGGTGCTGGGCGATCTGGATACGCATGACGGGCCGATAGAGGGCGGCTTTCTGAACAGGGCCGTCCTGAAGGCACCACCGGGGCTCGACAATGGTGAAGCGATGCCGCGCTTCCGGTGGGACGTGCGCGAAGTGAGCTTCGATTACGCGCGGCTGCTCGGTTCATGATCCGCCGCACGCTCCGCGAATGGCAGCGCATCGGCTATGGCGATGACGACACGACCATCCCGCCCGCCGAGGCTGATCGCATTGCCGGCGTTGCGGCACGCTCGAGCTTCGCGGGTCGTGGCGGCGAAGGCGTGCTCGAACACGGCCGCAAAGGGTTGCGGGCGCGCGGCGTGGTCGGCGTGATTGCCGCGCCGGGCTGTCAGCTGGAGATCCTCCCGAAGATCGAGGGCCTGGGAGAACACGAGACCACGGACGAAGCCCTTCGTCGCCGCCTCATCCACATGCTGGCGGTTGTTCACGATCTGCGGATCGATGCCGGATCGTTGGCCCAGCTCGGATGGCAGAAGGACACCATCCTGGAATTGTTGATCCGGCTGTTTTGTGCGCGCCTCATGGAAGCGGTGCGCATGGGACTGCCGCGCCGGTATGTGGATCACGCAGACGACCTCCCTGCCCTGCGCGGCAGGCTCGACGTCACCCGGCAGTTTTCACGCCATGCGGTGGCGCCGCAAAAGCTGGCCTGTCGCTATGATGACTTGTCCTCTGACATTGCGCTCAACCAGGTGATGCGCGCCGCCGTGACCCGTTTGCAGCGTGTGGCTCAGGCCCCCGACAATCAGCGTATCCTGCGCGAGTTGGGCTTCGCCTATGCGGACGTGACCGAGGTTCCTATCCCTGCGCTGCGATGGGACCAAATCATATTGGATCGGACCAATCAGCGGTGGCGCGAGCTTCTTTCCTTCGCGCGGCTCCTGCTTGGGGATCGGCATCAGCAGACCAGTGCCGGGGCTACAGATGGTCATGCGCTCTTGTTCGAGATGAATGCCTTGTTCGAGCAATATGTTGCCAGACTGGTCACCCGTGCTCTGGCCGGAAGCGGTTACCGTGTCACAGCGCAAGGCGGGCACCGTGACTGCCTGTTCGAAGCGGGTACGGGGCGGTTTCGGACCAAGCCGGACCTCATCATCCGGCAGGGGGATCGAACCGTCCTCGTCATCGACACGAAATGGAAACGGATGGCGCCGCGCATCGACGACCCGAAGCAGGGTGTCAGCCAGGCCGATGTGTATCAATTGATGGCCTATAGCCAGCTCTACCGCTGCCCGGAGGTCATGCTGCTCTATCCACACCACGGTGATTTGCCGCCCGAGCCGATTTGTACCCGCTACGCAATCGCCAGCGACGGTGCCGAAGAGACCCTCCAGGTTGCGACCCTGGATGTCACCGGCCCTGCACATGCGCATATCGAAGCCCTGAAACACCTGTTGGCGCGGACCTTGCCTGCCGCGGTCGCAGCCTGAGCGCTTCTCAGGCAAGATATACGCGCGGCAGAGACGTCCGGTGCGACCTGCCCGACCCACCGCCGGAGATCATCAGGGCCACCAGACCTTTCACGTTAAATCGGACAAAAGTCCGCTTTGCACCTGTTACACCGGATTATATTCCGCCTCGCGGTGCGTTTTGTTGACTTCTCATGTAAAACCACCTAACACGGACAAAATTACGGATACAGCAGCGCAAGGCGGAGTTTTCTCCGATCAAAAATGTCATCATACCAGGTTCAGACCGCCCTGAAACGACTTGGCCATGACATACGTGTGGCCAGGAAGAAGCGGCGCATGTCCGTCGCAGATTTCTGTGATCGCCTGGGTGTGACCGACAAGACGCTTGCCAAACTCGAGATGGGCGATGGCGGTGTGCGGCTCGAGACAATGGCCATGGCACTCATGGTCCTTGGCGAGCTCCACCGACTCGGCGAAATTCTGGATCCGGCGAAAGACGATACCGGCCTGGTCCTCGATCAAGCCCGCCTGCCAGAGCGGATCGTCAATCGCCGCAGACCGTCCTCCGGCAGATCGGCCACCACGCAAGAGAGGTCGGATGAGATCGATGACGAAGGGAGTGCTTTCTGATGGCCGTGGCGCGTATCGCTCTCGGGGAAGGCCTGGTTCCGGTCGGCCGTCTGATCTTCGAGACGGATGGGCGGCGCGCGCATTCCACTTTCCTCTATGACCAGGACTGGCTCGATAACCCGCGCGGCTTCGATCTCTGCCCGCAAATGCCGCGGGTGAACACGCCCTATCACGCCAGCTCCGGCGGGCGCGAAAGCCGGAAGCGTGATGTTATCGCCGGACCCTTTGCGGATACCTCGCCGGACAGCTGGGGCCGTAAACTGATGCGTCGGGTTCTGGGCGAGGCGGCAACCGAGTTCGACTTCCTGACGGCATGCGACGATACCGCCCGCCAAGGCGCGCTGCGCCTTTTGCAGGAAAACGGTGAGCCATTCCCGCGAATCGGAAAAGCCGTCCCGCGCCTGGCTGATATCGAGGACCTGCTCAAGATCGCACAAAGGTTCGAACGGGACCCGGCAGGCGCGGAGCAAGATGCGCTGGATCTCGTTGGCGCCGCCGGCACGCCGGGCGGGGCGCGACCGAAAGCCAACGTGAGGGATGGGGACCGGCTTTGGCTCGCCAAGTTCACCTCCATCAACGACACATGGCCGGTGGAACGTCTCGAGGTGGCGACGATGAAGCTCGCCGGGCGTCTTGGTTTGCGTACGCCGGAATGCAGGCTCGAGTTGCCCGGCAGTGCGCACCCTATCGGGCTTTTCAGCCGTTTTGATCGCCGAGGCGGCGGCCGGGTCCCCTATATCTCCGCGCGCACCGCCTTGGGCAAGGTTGGACATGCGAGCGGCTTCTACACGGATATTGCCGATATCATCCGCACCATTTCGGCCCGGCCCGGCGATGATCTGCGGGAAATCTGGCGCCGCATGGTGTTCGGGATCCTTGTCACCAACACGGATGACCACCTGAAGAACCACGGTTTCATCTATGCGGGTCAGAACCTGTGGCGTCTTTCACCGCTCTTCGATGTCAATCCGCAGCCCCGGCGGCATGCCCAGATGGAAACCGGGATCAGCCCGATCCATGGGCATGAGCCGGACATTGCTGTCGCAATCGACGCGGCTGAGTTTTTCGATATCAGTGCGCCGGAAGCCCGAGCCCTGGCCCGGGATATGGCACAAGTTATCGGCAACACTTGGCGGGACGAATTGCGCCACCAGGGGCTTGCTGGCGCGGGGTTGAATGCCTGCGCTCCGGCCTTCGAACATGAACGGATGGATGCGGCACTCGGGCTGTAGCCCGTAGAATTTCTTGAGTCCCCTCGGATACATTGGCATCAAGACCGTTTGGAGGATGTGCCCGCCTTTTAATTGCAAGAGGACAACCGAAGAGGGCCATAAGCGCTTAACATTGCAAAATCGCTCTTTCTCCAATTGCGGCCGAAGCAATCAAGGAGGCTGTTCCTTGGCTCGGTTTCGGTCCTGACCTCCCCCGCGCCGCGCTTTCGCAAACCCTCGGTCCGTCGCGATGAACCGTTCAAGCATGGGAACCACCAGCTTCTTCGGTTCGACCGGTCCCTGCCCTGCTTCGCGCCCGAGGATTTCCCCATAGGCGATCAAGTCCCGATGGAGCTCAGCTGGCAGTTCCACGGTCAGCTTCACCGGCTTCTCGTCCGGGATCGGACCGAGTTTCAGCTTGGTCATGTCAGCCTCCGGATGGCGCGAAGACGAGATCGCGCGTGACGATCACGCGGACCGGGAAGCCCGGGCGGATGGTGAGGGTCGGCGGGACCTCCAGCTGGCGTTGGACGATGCGCTGGCCGGCCTCGTTGATCGTGTCCAAGGCCCCGTCGCGGAGCGCGCGGGCGAGGCGGTCTTCCTCATCGGTGGCGAGTTCCGCACCGACGGCCAGCAGGGTCGAAAGCCCCGCCGCGCGCAGGATGCTGGCCCAGTGATTGTCGACGCGGTCCTCGAGACCGGCATAGCCCGCGGCATCCGCCCCGGGCTGGCGTTCGAGCACGAGGGACCGTCCATCGGGGAAGATCAGCCGCGTCCAGACCAGGAGCACGCGGCGCTGGCCGACAGTGACGCTGTCGTCATAGGCGCCGATCAGGCGGGTGCCTTGCGGGATCAGGAGCAGGCTGCCGGTCGGGCTGTCATAGACGTTCTGGGTGACCTGCGCGGTGATCTGGCCCGGCAGGTCGGAGCGGATACCGGTGATCAGCGCGGCCGGGATGACGGAACCCGCCTGCAGCAGAAAGGGCGATGCCGGTGGCTGCAGGCGGTCAGGGGCGACCGTGCGCCGGTCGATCGGCCCGGTCAGAAAGGTCTGGCGTGGATCGGTTTCCGGGGTAGCGGCCAAACCGCCCCCCGGTGCCGCAGGCGGCATCTGAAACCCGATGGACTCGGCTGTCCCAGGGCGCGTCTGGAAGAAGAGGTCGCTGACACGGGCGGCCTCCAGTTCCGCGAGGCGCTGCTGCTCCGCTGGGTCCATGGTGGGCGTCGCGAGGCTTGGAGCCGCGATGGGCTGGCCCCGTTGCTGGGCGTCGAGGATGCCGCCACCTAGGTCGCCTGGCAGGGGCGGTCCGAGCCGTGGGATCGCATCATAGCTGCCGGGCAAATCGCGGAGACCATCGGCGGGCTGGCGGCGGTCGGTGGTGATCAGCTCTTCCGGGGCCGCAGTCCGGTCCGGACGTTGCAGCCCGTAGATCAGCGCTGCGCCGATCCCGATGCCCGCGACCACGCCAAGCCCGATGATGACCTTGCGCGAAATTCGCGTCACCCGCGGCGGGTCGACACGCAGGCGCATGGCGGCGGCGGTTTCACTCGGTGCCCCGCTCATGTCCCCTGCCCCAAGTCCTGCCGCACTGCGGTCGCTTCGGTGTCGGGTTCGATCCTTACAATGCGGACCACTTCCTGCCGAGGCCCGCGTCCGAGGCGCAGTTCTGCCGCACCGAAGAGCCGGTCGACGATCAGCACATTGCCGTGGATGCGAGAATTGACGATTTCCAATTCGCCATCGGAGCCGAGGACAAAGAGCGGCGGCATCTCGCCCTGAGCGATGCCGCGCGGGAATACGACGTAAGTAAGGCGTCCGTCATCGAAGACCGAGACCGGCCGCCAGGGCGGATTGTCGCCCTGCAGCCCGTAGCGATGGTTGCGGGCATGTGCGGGCGGGATACGCGGCGTGGTCGGCGCGACGCGCGGGCTCTCTGGCGCACGCGGATAGGCCCAGGAGATGGCGGGCATCCAGGTCTCCTCGGAAGCATTAAGTTCGATCAGATAGGTGCGCCGGTCGGTTGAGATCACGAGGTTCGTGCGGATGTCGGGCCGCGTGGGTTTCACAAGCACGAGAACGCGGGTGTCGCTGCCCGCGCCGCTTTCGGTGTCGCCGATGATCCAGCGCGCGGTGTCGCCGGCTGCGATCGGGCCGGTCCCGGCCAGACGTTCGCCGGGTTCGAGCGCGATGGTCGTGATCTGGCCGGGGGCCGCGTAGACCTGATAGAGCGCGCCCTCGGACCAGGGGTAGATCTGAATCGCGTTGTAATACCCCGCCTGCCGCGGCTCGACGCGGGCGGCGGCATTGGCATTGCCGACCTGCGCGACGGGAGTGGTGGCGGCCTCCCCACCCCGGCTTGGGGTCCAGGCGGGCGGGACATGGAGTGGGCGCGGGCGGTCGTCGGGTGCCGTGGCGGGCGGTGACGGCAAGGGCGGAACCGCCTCGTCATAGGCGAATGCAGGCGGGCGATCGCCAGCGCAGGCGGCCAGAAGTGTGGTTGCCAGGAGAACGGTGGGCAGGATCGGTCGGGTCATTGGCTCATCTCCCGCGACCAGTTGATCGCGTTGACATAGATTCCGAGGGGGTTGGCGCGCAGGCGGTCCGCCGTGCGCGGCGGGTCGATCACGATGGTCAGGATCGCGGTCCAGCGCTCGGTGCGGGCGAGTTGGCCGTTCTCGTAGTGCCGCTCGGACCAGGCCACCCGGAAACTGTCCGGCGAGGCGCGGATGACGCTCGAGACCTCGACGGAGACCTGGTCCTCACCCACCCGCGTGAAAGGGTCATTGGTGCGGGCATGGTCGTTCAGCGCCAGCGCGCCCCGGTCGGTTGTGAACTCATAGGCGCGGAGCCAGTTCTGTCGGACCACGATGGGGTCGGCCGGCAGGCCCCGCACCTCCTCGATGAAGCGGGCGAGATGCCAGGCGATCTGCGGATCGCTCGGACGATACCCGGCACTTGCCGCGTCCACGGCGCGGGCCTCGCCATGGCGGTCGATCTCGACGACGTAGGGCACGACGGTGCCGCGCGCTGATTGCCAGACCAGCGCCGCGGCGAAGCCACCGGCCAAGATCAGACAGCCGAAGGCCATGAGGCGCCAGTTCTTCGCCTGCACCCGGGCGGTGCCGATGCGCTCGTCCCAGACCTGGGCGGCCTTCTGGTAGGGAGTCTCGGGTTCGGGGGTCTTGCCGTAATGGACGGCGGCGCGTTTGAAGAGGCTCATGGGCGGTCACTTTCAGACAGGGGGACGGAGGCGCCGGAGCCGGGGCTGTCCCCGGCGCGCAGCGCATGGGTGGCCGCAGATACACCGTGGCTCATGGCCTGGCTGCGGCGCATGGAGCGTGCCCAGGCCGGTGGACTGCCTGCGGGGGTGGAGGTGGCGGTCGAGGCCCCTACCACGCTGCTCATGGATGAGGTGCCGCCGGTTGCGGCGAAGCCAGCGCGGGCACCCTCGGCATGGCTTGCCTTGAGGGCCTCGGAGGCCGCGGCGCCGGCCCGGCGCAGGGGCGAAATGGCCGCCGCGCCCCCTGCCCGGGCCACGCCGCCGAGTCCGGAGGCAATACCGGCGACCCCGGACTGGCCCATCGATCCGATGCTGTAGGCGGTGGAAGCGGTGCCCGTGGCGGCAGCGGCGCCGCGCGTCGCGGCGGCTCCACCCGAGGCGAACGCCCCTGTCCCACGGGCGGCGAGCATGGCCCCGCCACCCGCCGCGACGGCCGCACCGCCCACGGCGAGTCCGGTCCCGACGGCAGCGCCTGCGCCCAGTTGCGGCCCGCCGGAGACGAGGCCGGTGGCGATGCCGGGGCCGAAGATGCCGAGACCGAGCAGCGAGAGCGCGGCCAGCACGATCGCCATGGCCTCGTCGATGGTGGGCGTCACGCCGCCGAAGCCGGCGGTGAACTGGCCGAAGAGCGTCGAGCCGATGCCGATGATCACGGCCAGCACCAGCACCTTGATGCCGGAGGAGACGACATTGCCCAGCACCCGCTCGGCCATGAAGGCGGTCTTGCCAAAAAGGCCGAAGGGGATCAGCACGAAGCCCGCGAGCGTCGTCAGCTTGAACTCGATCAGCGTCACGAAGAGCTGCACGGCGAGCAGGAAGAAGGCCAAGAGCACCAGCGCCCAGGCAAAAAGCAGGCAGGCGATCTGGATGAAGTTCTCGAAGAAGGCGACGAAGCCCATGAGATCGGCGGTGGACTCCAGAAGCGGGCGCCCGGCATCGAGCCCGGTCTGCGCCACGCGGCCCGGGCGCAGGAGATCGGCGGGCGAAAACCCGGTGCCGGAGGCGAGCAGCCCCAACCCCGCGAAGCTGTCGAAGACGATGGCGGCGAGGCTGTTCCAGTTCGAGATGAGCCAAGCGAAGACGCCGACGAAGAGGGTCTTTTTCACGAGGCGGGCGATGATGTCGTCATCTGCCCCCCAGGCCCAGAAGAGTGCCGCCAGCGTCACGTCGATCACGATCAGCGTGCTGGCGATGAAGGCCACCTCGCCGCCCAGAAGCCCGAAGCCGCTGTCGATGTAAGAGGTGAAGACCCCGAGGAAGGTGTCGATGACGCCGGTGCCGCCCATGGCTCACTGGCCCCCGGCCCGGTCGCGGTCCCGCCCGAGGAAGCGGTCGCGGGTTTCGGCCCAGACGGCGAGGCAGTCGGGATCGGAGGCCGCGGCCTCGCCCAGCTCCTGACAGCGCCGTTGTTCGGCGCGCAGGGTATCGACCTCCGGAACAGGCAAAGCCGCCGGACGCGCCCCCTGCCCCTCTTCCTCCCGGCCCGTCTCCATCACCGCTGCGGTGATCGCCACAGAGACGAAGATGATGGCGGCGATGCGGGCGAGGACCGAACCCTCCATGGGTCTGCCCCCCTTCAGTTGTTGAACATCCGGGCATTGCCCGGCTGGTAGCCCGCGCCCGGGGCGAGGAACCGCTCGCGCTGGACCCGGCCCTGTTCGGCGGCCGCAGACCGTTCGGCCTCGACCAAGGCGCTCGCGCGTCCATTGGCGGCGACAACGGCGATCAGGTCAGCGATCTGCTGGGATTGCAGCGCAAGGAGCTGGTTGCCCGCTTGGGTCGCCTGCAGGGCGCCCACGGCGGATTGGCTTTCGCCGACAAGGGCGGAAAGCTCGGCGCGCTGGCCGTCGAGATTGCCGACGACGCCGGCTTGGACGCGGAGCGCGTCCTGCAGCCCGCCGACGGTGTTTTCCCAGCGGGAGCGGGCATCGGCCAGAAGCTGCGCCTCGGGCGCGGCCATGGGGATGTTGGCGTAGTCCTGCTGAAAGACCTGGTCGATCTGGGCAACGTCGAAGGCGATGTTCTGCGCCTGGGACAGGAGCTGCCGGGTCCGGTCGACATTCTGCTGCAGGGCCTGCAGCGAAGAGTACGGCAGGCTCGCGAGGTTGCGGGCCTGGTTCATCAGCATCTGCGCTTCGTTCTGCAGCTGGGTGATCTGGTTGTTGATCTGCTCCAGCGCCCGGGCGGCGGAGAGGATGTTCTCGGCATGATTGCGCGGGTCATAGACGATGCGCCCGCCCCCACCGAAGAGGAAGGCCTGCGCAGGCGTCACGAAGATCGGCGAAAGGCCGAGGGGGGCTGCGAGCGCCAGGGCCAGTGCGGAGGCGCTGGCGAGACGGGACAGTTGATGAGCGGCATGGGTCATGGGGTGGTCTCCTTTGCGGGTTCGGGGGCTTGGGGGATCGGGGCGTCCGGCACCTCTGGTTCCGGTGCGAGATTGGTGAGGTCGGGAATCAGCTCGGCGGCCCAGCCGACCCCACGGGCCTCGAGCCAGGCGGCAAGAAATGCGTCGCGCCCATGCTCTGCGAGGATGTCCGAGATCAGCGCCTGGTCGGATTTGGACGAAGCTGCACAGAGCGCAAGTCCGACTTCCGAGAGGCCCAGCTCGAAAAGCCGGTTGCCGCGCCGCGACTGGCAGTAATAGTCGCGCTTGGGCGTGGCCCGGGCGAGGATTTCGATCTGCCGGTCATTGAGGCCGAAGCGGCGGTAGATGGCAGTGATCTGGGGTTCGATGGCGCGTTCATTGGGGAGAAGCAGCCGGGTCGGGCAGCTCTCGATGATCGCGGGTGCGATGGCAGAGGCGTCGATATCCGAAAGCGACTGAGTCGCGAAGATCACCGAGGCGTTCTTCTTGCGCAGCGTCTTCAGCCATTCGCGCAGCTGGCCGGCAAAGCCCTCGTCGTCGAGTGCGAGCCAGCCCTCGTCGATGATCAGGAGCGTCGGCCGGCCGTCGAGCCGGTCGCCGATCCGGAGGAAGAGATAGGAGAGGACCGCGGGGGCCGCGGCGGTGCCGACCAGCCCCTCGATCTCGAAGGCCTGCACTGAAGCGGCACCAAGCTCTTCGGTCTCGGCGTCGAGCAGCCGCCCATGCGCCCCGCCTAGGCAATAGGGGCGCAGGGCTTGTTTGAGGTCCGAAGATTGCAGCAGGACCGCGAGACCGGTGATCGTGCGCTCTTCGATCGGGGCCGAGGCCAGCGAGGTCAGGGCGGACCAGAGATGCTCCTTCACCTCCGGCGCGATCGCGACGCCTTCGCGCGCAAGGATCGCGCCGACCCAGCCTGCCGCCCAGCTCCGCTCAGCGGGATCGTCGATGCGGGCCAGCGGCTGGAGGGAAACCGTCGCCTCCGCGCCTTCGGTCAATTCGCCGCCCAGATCATGCCAGTCGCCGCCCATGGCGAGGGTGGCAGCGCGGATCGAGCCCCCGAAATCGAAGGCGAAGACCTGTGCGCCCGGGTAGCGGCGGAACTGCAGCGCCATGAGGGCCAGCAACACGGATTTGCCGGCCCCGGTCGGCCCGACGACCAGCGTATGGCCGACATCGCCGACATGGAGCGAGAGGCGAAACGGCGTCGCGCCCTCGGTCTTGCCGTAGAGCAAGGGCGGGCCGTCGAAATGCGTGTCTCGCTCTTCCCCAGCCCAGACGGCGGAGAGCGGGATCATATGGGCGAGGTTCAGGGTGGAGATCGGCGGCTGGCGCACATTGGCATAAGCCTGCCCGGGCAGGGAGCCGAGCCAGGCATCGACGGCATTGACCGTCTCGACCATGGCGGTGAAGTCCCGGCCCTGCACCACCTTCTCGACCAGGCGGAGTTTCTCGTCGGCGCGGCGCGGGTCCTCGTCCCAGACGATGAGCGTTGCCGTGACATAGGCCTCGCCCGCGATATCGGCACCGAGTTCCTGCAAGGCCATGTCGGCATCGGCGGCCTTGTTGGCGGCATCGGTGTCGACCAGCGCCGATTGCTCGTTGGTCATCACCTCCTTCAGGATCGCGGCGATGGATTTGCGCTTGGCGAACCATTGGCGGCGGATGCGCGCGACCATGCGCGCGGCCTCCATCTTGTCCATGAGGATCGCGCGGGTCGCCCAGCGATAGGGAAAGGCCAGCCGGTTGAGGTCGTCGAGGATCCCGGGCGTGGTGGCGGTCGGGAATCCCGAGAGAGTCAACACGCGCAAATGGGCATTCCCGAGCCGCGGCTCGAGCCCGCCGGTCAACGGCTGATCGGCCAAAAGCGCGTCGAGATAGGCCGGGGTTTCCGGCACGCGGACGCGGTGGGCCTGCGTCGAGATCGTGGAATGCAGGTAGGACAGCGTTTCGCTGTCACCCATCCAGCGGCATTCGGGCATGATCCCGTCGAAGAGCGCCAGCACACGGTCGGTGCGGTCGATGAAGCCGCGCATCACCTCGCCCGCATCGATCCCCGCCGTCTCGCGCCCTTCGTAGAGCCAGGTCTCGGCCCGCGCGGCCTCTTCAGCTGGTGGCAGGTATAGGAACGTCAGGAGATAGTCCGACTGGAAATGCGCCCCCTGCTCGGCGAAGCCCCCACGACGCTCGGCATCGAGCAGCGCCGAGGCCGGATCAGGAAAGCGGCTGTCGGGATAATCGGCCGCCGCCACGCGCTGCGCCTCGACGAAGATCGCCCAGCCGGACCCGAGACGGCGGAAGGCGTTGTTGATGCGCCCCGCCACGGCCACGAGTTCGGCGGCGACCGCGCTGTCGAGATCGGGGCCCCGGAACCGGGCCGAGCGCTGCAGGCTGCCATCCTTGTTCAGCACCACGCCGGGGGCCACCAGCGCCGCCCAGGGCAGGTAATCCGCCAGCCGCGTTCCTTTCCGGCGATATTCCGCGAGGTTCATCATGGTGCTGCCCTACACTTCGAGATGACCGGGAAGGCGCAGATGCCGACGCCCGACCTCGACGAAGAGCGGATCGCGGCGCGCGGCCCAGACCGCGACCAGGTGGCCCAGAAGGCCGATGACGATGCCCGCGACCCAGAGCTGCAGCCCGAGCCCGATGGCCCCGGCCAGCGTGCCGTTCAGGATCGCGAAGGCCCGGGGCGCGCCCGCCAACAGGATCGGCTCTGTCAGGGCCCGGTGGACCGGGACGGTGAAGCCCGGCACGTCGGACAATTGTTCAAAGGCTGGCCATTTGCTACCGCTCAAGGCGTTCCTCCCTCGCGGCTTTCCACCGGAAAGCCGCGTTCACTGTGGGTGAACCGGTCGTCACCATCAGATCAGCGCCCCGCCGCCGAAGCTGAAGAAGCTCAGGAAGAAGGAACTCGCCGCGAAGGCGATGGAGATGCCGAAGACGATCTGGATCAGGCGGCGGAAGCCCCCGGAGGTGTCGCCGAAGGCCAGCGTCAGGCCGGTGACGATGATGATGATCACCGCGATGATCTTGGCGACCGGCCCCTCGATCGACTCGAGGATCGATTGCAGCGGCGCTTCCCAGGGCATGGACGAGCCTGCCGCCCGGGCCGGTCCGGCCAGCATCAGGGTCACGGTGGCGTAGGTGACGGCGTGGGCGGCCTGCGCGCGCAACTGGTGAAGGTTTCGGGTCATGAAGTGTCTCCTGTGACGATGGTGGGTCCGGTCGGCAGCGCGGCCGGGGTGATGCGGTAGTCGCCGTCCGGTCCGAGCCCCTCGACGCGGGCGAGCTCGGCGAGATGCCGGCTGGCCCCGCGGCCGGAGAGGACGGCGATAAGATCGATGGTCTCGGCGATGAGGGCGCGCGGCACCGTCACCACCGCCTCCTGGATGAGCTGTTCCATCCGGCGCAGGGCGCCGAGGGCCGAGCCCGCGTGGATCGTGCCGATCCCGCCCGGATGGCCAGTGCCCCAGGCCTTCAAGAGGTCCAGCGCTTCGGCCCCGCGCACCTCGCCGATGGGAATGCGGTCCGGGCGCAGGCGGAGCGAGGAGCGGACGAGATCGGAGAGCGAGGCGACCCCGTCCTTGGTGCGCAGTGCGACGAGGTTCGGCGCGGCGCATTGCAGCTCGCGCGTGTCCTCGATGATCACGACGCGGTCGGACGATCCGGCCACCTCGGCCAGGAGCGCATTGGTCAAGGTCGTCTTGCCCGTCGAGGTCCCGCCCGCCACGAGGATATTGGAGCGCGCGGCGACGCCCTCGCGCAACAGCGCCGCCTGGCTCTCGGTCATGACCCCGGAAGCGACATAGTCAGCCATGGTGAAGACCGCGACGGCGGGTTTGCGGATCGCGAAACAGGGCGCGGTGACCACGGGCGGCAGGAGCCCCTCGAAGCGTTCCCCGGTCTCGGGCAACTCGGCCGAGACGCGCGGGCGCGCGGCGTGCACCTCGGCCCCGACATGATGGGCGACGAGTCGTACGATCCGCTCGCCATCGGCGGGCGACAGCGTGGCCCCGGTATCGGAGAGCCCCTCGGAGAGCCGGTCGATCCAGAGCCGCCCATCGGGATTGAGCATGACCTCGACAATCATCGGGTCTTCCAGAAACCCGGCGATGGCGGGCCCGAGCGCCGTGCGCAGCATCCGCGCGCCGCGCGCCATTGCCTCTGGTTTCCGAACTGCCTCTGCCATGTTGTCCCCGTTCCGTGAGTGGTCGCCGACGGGCGGCCCTGGATCGGGTCCATCAAGAAAGCCGGAAACCGGCTTAGCTCAACAGCCATTCAAGGGGCGTAGGGCACTGGCGTGCAAAGACAGGGAAAAGGGCTGGAGGCGACCAACCCTGCACCGCACGACCCATCTTGCCTTTTGGCATATAATCTCTATATTGATGCCAAAGGAGAATGCCATGCAGTTCGCCACGGTCCAGCCCGTCCTCGCTCGTACCGATCTTCCCGTCATCACCGACGAGGAGGCGGCGGCGCTGGCGCGGGCAACGGTCAACCTGTTCCGCGCCTGGGAGCTGACCGATGCGGAAGCCCGCACATTGCTGGGCGACATGGCGCAACGCACCTGGGCGCGGTGGAAGACCGGCGATATCGGCCGGATCGACCGCGACCTGCGCGCGCGCATGGCGATCCTGATGGGGATACACAAGGCGCTGCGCTATCTCTTCACAGACCCTGCGCGGGGCTATGCCTGGATCCGCAAGCCGAACGCCGCCTTCTCGGGCCGAAGCGCGCTGGACGTCATGCTCCGGGGCGAGATCACCGACCTGATCGACCTGCGCGCCTATCTCGACGCCGAACGGGGTGCCTGGTGAATGTACCTGTCCGGCGCGTGACCTGGTCGCGCACGGTCCGCATCATCCGCACGATTCATCCGCCGATCGACCTTTTCGAGGACATCGCCGATCCGGCTGATTGGGAAGCGCTGGCCTCGGCCGAAGCCAAGTTCAACCCGCGCATCCGCGAGAGCATCGGCGATCTGTCCAAGGTCCCGGTGGCCCGGCGTGTGACCGGCCCCGGTGCCAGCTGGGTCATGGCGCCTTTCGTGCATTGCTCGCCGCTAAGGCCCGGGCGGTTCTCCGATGGCAGTTTCGGCCTCTACTACGCGGGCGACCGCACCGAGGTGGCGATTGCCGAGACCATCCACCACCACGCGCGTTTCATGGGTGCCACGGAGGAGGCGCCGGGCTGGACCTCGCAGTTCCGAGAGCTGATCGGGTCGATCGATGCCGATCTGGACGACGCCACGGGCCGGACCGATCTGCTGGATCCGGACGACTACCACGCGTCTCAGGTCTTCGGTGTCGAGCGGCGTGCCGCCGGATCGAACGGCATCACCTGGCCCAGCGTGCGCTTTCCCGAGGGCCAGTGCATCGCCGTCTTCTGGCCCGACGTGATCCCGATCCCGACCCAAGGGGCGCATTTCGCGTACCACTGGAACGGCACGGCAGTCGATTACGTGAAGCGGCTTGACAGCGCTGAAGTCTGGGAGGTGAGATGATCAGCCGCGCAGCTATAACGGGCCGGGCCTTGGCCACCGAACCACACCCCACTTGGGGTCCCCTCAACCCTTTGGAAATACCGAGCAAACGACCTAAACCGCTTTCGCTGGTCGGATGTGCCGTCTATTGTTGCATGAAAACGATGTCGCGGCGGCGGCAGCCGAGGCAGGAAGGTAGCTGATGACGATAATTGAACATGCCGAGGTCCGCTTTGTCGAACTGATGGCAGAGCTTTTTCAGCTGGATGAGGCAGAACGCCTCGATTTCGGATTCTACCGTGTCATTCGTCACCATAATCAGGAAGTGAAAGCATTCCTCGGTCAGGTGGTCGAAAAGAACGGCAGCAAAGCGCTGGAAGGTGGAAAACTGTCGGAAATCCTCGCCGCTGCGTTTCGCAAGGCGGACGATGAAGAATCAGCCGGTGATCGGCTTCGGCTAAAAGAAATCGAAGGCGAATTCGGCATCAAGCCGGGCATGAACGATCAGGAACGGCGCGAGCTACTGGATCAGGCCGAACGCTTCCCCGGCTTCAAATCGAAAGTCGATGAATACCGCTCGCTACAGGAGCAACTGCGCTCCAGCGAGAACGTGGGTTCTGACCGCCGCGAGGTTCTGAATCGCCTCTACCAGTTCTTTTCGCGCCACTACCAGGATGGCGACTTCATCGTCGAACGCCGCTATGGCCGGGAGGGTAGCCGCTACATCCGCTCGACCGGCGAGGATACGGAGTTCCACTGGGCGACCGAGGACATGTATTACATCAAGTCTGGCGACACGTTCACCGACTTCACCGTTCGCCTGTCCAACGGGGAACGGATCGTCTTTTCGGTCGAACCCGAAGAACTGCAGAGCACGCGCGCTAGCCTCAAGCCGACCGATAAGGCGCACTACGAGATCGACACCGTCACCAAGGCCGATGACGGCGAGCATATCGTTCTGCTGAAGTACCTGAAAGGTGCGCAATCCAACAAGCAGAAGGACGATATCGTCAAAGCCATTCAAGAGCATATCAACGCCGACGAGACGGAACTGAAACGCTGGCTGAACCACTTTGTTGCACGCAACCAGTCGGATTTCTTCATCCACAAGCGGCTGGGCGCTGCATTGCGCGAAGACCTGGACATTTTCCTGAAGACCGAGGTGCTGAACGCAGACCAGCTACTGATCGATACAGACCTGCCCCGCCGCCTGATCAAGGTCGGTCGGATCGTACGCGATATCGGACATCAGATCATCGACTTCCTGGCGGTGCTGGAAGATTTCCAGAAATCCCTTTGGGAGAAGAAGAAGCTGGTCTTCAATACCCGCTACGTCATCACGCTGGATCGGATCGCCAAGCTGGCGGGCGAGGATTGGCTGGTGGCGCGCCTCCCTGAGATCATTGCCGCGCAAAAGGCAGAGTGGAAAGATCTGGGGCTAGGGGAATTCGCGAAGGTAGATCAGTGTCGCGAGATTGTTCCTGCAGATTTGGCTCAGGAAGCACAGCGCCGTTGGCTTCCCCTACCACTGGATACAAAGAACATCCCCGACGATCTGACGTGGGAACTACTTGCTCGCTGCTCTGCAAGCGGCGCCATTGACGAAGTGCTCGACGGCATCGCTGTAAGATCCGACAACTGGCAGGCACTCAACCTGCTTGAAACAAAGTTCTCAGGCCGATGCGATGTGCTTTATGCTGACCCACCATACAATACGGATGCGGGTCCTATCAGCTACAAGAATGGCTACCGCCGTTCTTCTTGGGCTGCGATGATGCAGGACCGCGTGGAATTGAGCCGACGCTTTCTCGGTTCAGCATCGATGGCCTGTTTTACCATAGACGATTTTCAGAAGAATGAGCTTATCGATCTTCTGGAGCGGAGCTATACCCCCGAAAACCTCCTTGGAATCACTGTCATTAAGAATAGTCCGTCCGGGCGGCCGACTGTGCGTGGGTTTCGAGTAAACCACGAGTATGGAGTCTTTGTTGGAAACTCCGGGGCTTCTGAAATCGGGTTACTCGATAGGTCAGAGGCTCAGGAAAAGCACTTCGGCCAACAGGACGAAAAAGGGCAATTCGCTTGGGAGAACTTCCGGAAACGGGGTGGCGCAACAACCCATCGCGACGCCCGACCGAAGCAATACTACCCAATCTATGTGAAGGGCGCCGAACTGCGGATTCCAGAGATCGAATGGATCAAGGAAGACAATGACTACCGGATTCTTGAGGCTCCGAAACCTGGGGAAAAGGTTATCTATCCAAAGAATGACGATGGCACTGAACGCGTCTGGAGCTGGGGGCATAAGACGGCCAGGGCCAATTTGAACGATCTTGAAGTAAGAACGGGAGAAAACGGTCCCGCGATTTATCGGAAAGCACGACCGCAGAGCGATGGCTCTTTGCCTTCGACTCTTTGGACAAAGCCAGAGTATTCGGCAGTAGATTACGGCAGTGTGCTGTTGAAGGAAATGTTTGGGAAACGAGTGTTCTCGTTCCCTAAATCGGTTCATGCGGTCGTTGATACCCTCAGAGTATGTGACCTAGGTCCAGATGGTTGGGTAATCGATTGTTTTGCGGGTTCTGGCACCACCGCGCACGCGGTGCTTTCACTCAACAAGTCTGATAGCGAAACTCGCAAGTTCGTCATCACCGAACGGAGCGATTACTTCGAAACGCTCACATTGCCTCGCATCATGAAGGCAGCTGCGGCGGTGAGTTGGAAGAAGGGAAAGGCTGACGCACTGGACGGAAACGGCGTTTTCCTGAAGGCCGTCAACCTTGAAGACTACGAAGACACGCTAGAGAATCTCGCTTTGGTGCAAAGCGACAGACAGGACGCCTTGGCGTTCGAAAACCTCGCGTTCTCCATCCAGTACCGCCTCGACCGCGAGGCCCGACAGCTGTTTCAGTCCGTCGACCATTTCCGCTCACCCTTCGGCTACAGCATCAAATGCGCGCAAGGCGGCGGAGAAGCGGTGGACCGCGAGGTCGATCTGGTTGAAAGCCTAATCTACCTGCTTGGCCTCGATGTCGCGCGTCTCTACCGTGAAGATCAGGGTGTGATCATCACAGGAACGGATCGTCGCAATCGCTCCGTCACCGTGCTCTTCCGCGAATGCGATCAGGAGGGCAACGAAGACTGGTGCAAGACGAAGCTGGCAGAGCATTCCGCCGACCGTTTCCTGACGAACGCCATGCCGGAGCTGGCCTTTGAAGGTTGCGAACGGTTCGAGGCCATCGAGGCCATCTTCGCCACCCAATTTGGAGGTCGCTGATGGCTTCCGGTCACGCAAGGCTCAAGAAAGCCCTCGTTCTACGCGATGCGCTTGCCCATGAACTCGGGCTGGATTTGCCGTCTGCAATGCGCGGGCTCTCAACAGTCGAAGATACGATGACGGCCGAGCTGGCGATGGCTGACGGCAACTATCTGGCGCAATTGGAATCGCTATGCCGTGGTGACGCAGCCCTGCTGACCGAGGCCGATCAGGCGGTCCGTGCGGCGTGCCAAACGGTGAAGCTGGCGCCGCGCTATGCGCAGTATCTGTCGCTCATCCTTTTCGCTCATTGGCAGAAGTGCCGGAGTACCGACGAGGGGGCGTTCCTCGAACGGCTGAATGCTTTCCTTGCCGATTGGGCACAGAAAAACCGTAGCGAGACAATCAGCCCGTTCACCGCGGACGACTTGCAGTTTGCCGCCTTTTGGATGGCAACCGGATCGGGCAAGACCCATGTGCTGCACGCCTGCATCGCGATGCTGCATTCCGCGGGAACATGGGATCGCACCATCCTGATCACGCCTTCGGAGAACCTGTCGCGACAGCATGCCGACAAGCTCAGGGAAACGAAAGCGTTCGACGTCTTTGCTTATCCGATGGATGGCGACGCCTCGAGCCTCGGCCGTCTGCACCCTGACACCGTGATCGTCGTCGACATCAACAAGCTGGCCGAGACGAAGAAGGGCGATGGAGTGACAATCCCCACCTCGGTCTTCCGCGACGGGCGCAACCTCGTCTTCGTCGACGAAGGGCACAAGGGCCAGCGCAGCGAAGAAAGTGTCTGGAAGAAGCTTCAATCGGACCTCGCCGGCATCGGTGACAGCCAGTCCGATCACCGCGGAATGCTGATCGAGTTCTCGGCCACTTTCGGCCAGGTGGCAGAGGCCGAGGCCACGTTCGGCCGCTATGCCAAGGCCATCATGCTCGACTACGCCTACGACCGGTTCCATGCCGACCTCTACGGAAAAGATTTCTGGAACGTGAAGTTGGACGGGCACCACGAGACGACCGAGGAAATTCAGCAGACAACACTGACGGCGGCTTTGATCGCGTATTGGTACCAGCTGGCTAGCTTCGGCAAGTCGGGCGTGCAAAAGCAGATCAAGGATCGTGGTCTTCGCGTAGCAAAGCCTCTCTGGGTCTTGCTCGGCCTTTCGGTGATCGGCGGCAAGAACGCAGGCGACAAGGAACAAACGTCCGACGTCATCGACGTCCTGCGATATCTTGACCGGGCACTGTCAGAAGATGACTTCATCGCCGAAGGTACCACCAATGTGCTGGAGGCAGCTCGGCAAGGTGCCAGCCTACTGCCAAAAGTCGTGACCGATGGGCTGCAGGGCATGTCTGCAGCCGCTATACAAGCACGGATCTTGAACGACGTGTTCGGATGGCAGGACGGCGACGTACCGTTGTTTCGTGTATTGAAGACGTCGCCGGGAGAAATGGGCCTGGGCCTCCGCCGGGGGGACAGTGTGCATTACTATGGTGTTGTGAACGTCGGCGATGTGAAGGGCCTGAAAGATGGGCTCGAAGCCGCGTCACTTGAAATAGAAGACGACGCTTTCACACCGTCGCTATTCGCGAACTTGGAACTTGCCAACTCTAGCGTGAACCTATTGATCGGTTCGCGGCGCTTCGCAGAGGGCTGGGACAACTATCGTGCCTCGAGCCTGACCCTTCTTCGTCTTGGTCAGAACGAAGGTTCACTCATCATACAGATGTTCGGGCGTGTCGTCAGATTTGCTGGCACGAATGGCAACGGTAAGCGCCTGCGCGATGTCAAAGGTGATTTGGCTGCACTGCAGACGGCCTTCGTGTTTGGCTTGAAGTCCCGGTATCTGCAGACCTTCCTTGCGGGTCTGTTTGAGAACGGAATCGGCGAAAAAACTCGGACTGACTGCGACGTCCAAGACTGGCTTCCAGAAACACCTGCTCTGCTTTCCATCAGGGCCGTTAGCCCGAAACAAGACACATTTTTCGTCGATTTACGCGATGCTGAATGGCTACGTTCAGTGAACAAGGTCGTTGTGTCATACGCAGCCGGCGTCGCCACTGCACGCATCGGGCAAGATGGTTTGGACGAAAATGCCGCCCGCGTGGGCGGGGATGTCACTGCGGCGTTCAAGCAGATCGTTCACCTCCTTGACATGGACTCGATCTATTCAGACCTCGTCCAATGGAAAGCTATCGGAAAGCGGTGGAACATCCGGTTTGATCGGAATACGGCCAACACTGCACTTCAATCGGGACCGTATGAAGTCTGGGCACTTCCGGGCTTCTGCAGCATCGAAAGCATACAAGATATCCAGCGCCTCCAAATTGCGGCCAGTACGGTGGCGCGGAAATTGTTCGAAAGCGCCTACCGCAAGATCGAAGCCAAGCACAGCAGCTACGAGATCATTGGCGCGTCGGACAGCGGAATTCCAAGCCAGTATTTCAAGGAAGTTACTAATGCCTGACAAGTCCCAGCCTAATTTGTTCGGTGACCGTGTGCTATGCCCTGACGTGCAGAACCTACCCTTGATTGTCAGTGCGACCAGCAATTACTGCGAGGTTCTTGCACCAGGAAGTGTGTACCAACCCCTTCTTCTTGATCAGCAGGGTTCGGGTGTTGTGTCCGGGCCCGGGGCTCTGAACCGCGAAGAGGAGAAGTTCGTTCGCGATCTGATTACCTATCTCTATCCAAAGAAAGACTACCCAAAGGCCGCTTCCACGCCACTCGTCTGGGGAAAGCGAAAGATCTGGCTGAAGCGGAACATTGAAAAGGACTCCAAGTCCTTCAGGTTGAGAGTTGATTCCTCTGACTGGTACTATCCCGACTTCGTGATCTGGATCGTTGACGAGGAGAGTCGCACCCAAACCTTTGGGTTCGCAGATCCTAAAGGTCTCGCGCTCGGCGCACATGCTGGTTGGGGTGAATACAAGGTAGTTTGCAGCCAAATAGTACCGCATTTCCTGCATGATGAGATCGGGCCCGTCACTATTGATGGCAAGCCATGGACCTTTAGAATTCGAGGTGTCTTAGTTTCAACCTCCAGTTTCGACGGCCTTCGAGAGCAGCGTAAGTTTCTAGTGAGGGATCTGAACGATGTCACCCATCCGCCAACTAAGTACCAGTTCGCGCAGGCACGTATTGTGTTTCAAGAGCAGCTAGCAGAAGACTATATTCCGGATGTTCTACGTCTTTTGACTGAAGACAATGAATTGGATGAAGTTCTAAAACTTGGTGCAGAGTTTTTTGGTAAATCAGCACCAGTCAAGTTTTCTAGCGAAATGCAGGCCGATTTGGCCATTCGGCATCGCATTGCGCGAACAGTCAGTGATTTCACGACATCGATCATCGAGGACTACGTCTGGCCCGATGCTAACGGTAAGTTCGGTGCGCGGGCTCGGCAAAAACGGCAGGACCAGGTGAACAGAATAATCACCGCTCCCGATCCTTCAGCACGTGCTCTTTGGGAAGCTTGGCAAGATAAAGATCAACCTAGCCGCTTCATACTTGAGTATCTTTCGGAAACCATCGAGTAGCCTGTTGATGAGCGCTGAAGAAAACGATTCCTCGTTCTAAGTTCCCTCCAAGCATTGGTGACTAGTCGGGGGACGGCACAATTGTTTGGAAGCAAAGTCTGAGCCCAAAAGTTTTCGATGTGGATACTGCCAACCGATCATCAGTTTCCGTTTGCCTTTGGGCTATCCCCAACCACCTCATCTGCAAACCACCGCCCCTTCTGCACCCGATTGCCCAGCGTCTCGACGAAGCCATCAAACCGCTCACGGCCTTTGGCCTGCGCTGCGGCCTGCGCCTCCGGCCCAATCGGCGGGGTGATGGTGAGCCAGAAGCGCACGAAGAGCGCGAGGGTCTCGGTCGTAATCCGCTGATCGCGTTCGAGGCGTGCGACCTGGCGCGAGAGGCGGTCGAGGCGGCGCGTCAGGGCAGCCTCCTGCATGTCGGCATGATCTGGCGATAGGAATGACTCCACGGCTGCCTCGACGACTGCCGAGCGGGTCACGCGTTTCCGGTCGGCGATGTCGTTGATCCGCCCGATGAGTTCGGCTGGTAGGGACAGGTTGAGACGGTCGCGCATGGGTCAGTCCTCAGAGATCAATGCCGTCATTGCGGTCCATCGAGGCTTGCCGGGCCACCTGCCCCATCTGCTTGCGCAGGGCTTGCCTTTGCCGCGCGGCATCCTCCGGTTCATCATCAAGCATCATCTCGAATTCTCGCGCCGGTTCTGCCGTCTTTTCCGGGGATGCGGCCACATGCTCAGCCAGGTCCGGCTCCCTGCGCAGACCAGCGTTCGCCTCATCTGCATTTGTCGACGGCGCCGACGCGCCCGTCGGTGTATCGGCTTCGATGGTCAGGAGAGATGACCATGGATCATCCTGAGTCATCGGCGTGCCTTGCTCCGGTTCTGGCGGCGCAACCACGCGATCCACAAACCGCGTGTCCTCGAAATACCGCGCCTTCTTCGCGCGGATCGGCGGGGAGCCTGCGACCATGACGATCTCGTCGTCGGGCGGCAGCTGCATGATCTCGCCCGGGGTCAGCAACTGGCGCGCGGTCTCGGAGCGCGAGACCATGAGGTGACCCAGCCAGGGCGCCAGCCGGTGCCCTGCGTAGTTGCGCATCGCCTTCATCTCGGTCGCCGTGCCAAGCGCATCGGACACGCGCTTGGCGGTGCGTTCATCATTGGTCGCAAAGCTCACCCGGACATGGCAATTGTCGAGGATCGCGTTGTTCTGGCCATAGGCCTTCTCGATCTGGTTGAGCGACTGCGCGATCAGGAAGCTCTTGATCCCGTAGCCGGCCATGAAGGCCAGCGCGCTTTCGAAGAAATCGAGCCGCCCGAGCGCCGGGAATTCATCCAGCATCATCAGCACGCGATGGCGGCGACGCGTGTCCTTCAGGTCCTCGGTCAGGCGGCGACCGATCTGGTTCAGGACCAATCGGATCAGCGGCTTGGTACGGGATATGTCCGAGGGCGGCACGACGAGGTAGAGAGTCGTAGGTTGGTCCGAGCCGATCAGGTCGTCGATCCGCCAGTCACAGCGCCGAGTCACATGGGCGACAACCGGATCGCGGTAGAGACCGAGGAAAGACATGGCTGTGGACAGAACGCCCGAGCGTTCATTGTCGGACTTGTTCAAGAGTTCCCGCGCCGTGGAGGCGATCACGGGATGCGGCCCCGCCTCGCCCAGGTGGCGCGCTGCCATCATGGCCTCGAGGGTTTGCTCGATAGGGCGGCGCGGGTCGGACAGGAAGGCCGCGACGCCCGCGAGGGTCTTGTCGCGTTCGGCGTAGAGCACATGAAGGATCGCGCCGACCAGCAGCGAGTGTGAGGTCTTTTCCCAATGGTTGCGTTTTTCGAGCGAGCCTTCGGGGTCGACCAGCACATCGGCCACGTTCTGGACGTCGCGGACCTCCCACTCACCGCGGCGGACCTCGAGTAACGGGTTGTAGGCGGCCGAGGTCATGCTGGTCGGATCGAAGCGCAGCACCCGGCCATGGCGCGCACGGAACCCGGCCGTCAAGTCCCAGTTCTCTCCCTTGATGTCGTGGACAATGGCGGAGCCCGGCCAAGTCAGCAGCGACGGGACCACGAGGCCTACGCCCTTGCCCGAACGGGTGGGCGCGAAGCAGAGCACATGCTCTGGCCCGTCATGGCGCAGGTAGTCCTGATCCAGCTTGCCAAGCACGACGCCGTCGGAACCGAGAAGCCCGGCAACCTCGACCTCGGCCCTGTTCGCCCAGCGGGCCGAGCCATAGGTGTCGACATCAGCGGCCTCGCGCGCCCGGATGACGGACATGGTGATGGCAACCGCGATGGAAATGAAGCCACCCGAAGCCGCGATCGCCCCGCCCTCCCAGAAGACCGTGCGTGCATAGGCGTCGTAGAAATACCACCACCAGAAGAAGGCGGGCGGCGGGTAGATCGGCATACCGAAGGCCTCGAACCACGGGCTGCCGAGCTGCGCCTGAAACCCCAGCCGCCAGGCGACCCATTGCGTCGCGCCCCAGGTCGTGGTGAGGACGATCAGGAAGACAGCGAGGATCTGGCCCCAGAGGATTTTCGTGGCAGTCATGTTCAGGGTCCTTTCGTCAGATGCCGAGCCCGCGCTTGCGCCCGAGACTCCAGTCGATGCCGCCGCCGCTGCGCGCGATCCCCGTGATGTGCTGGCCGAGGCGGGGCTCGATTTCGCGGGACCACGGAACGAGCTGGAAACTGCGTCCCCCGTCGGGTCTGATGCCCTCGATCATCGCGTAGCGGCCGGAGGACAGGCGCAGCTGTCTTGTGTAAGCGCCGGACACATGCTCTCCGGATTTCGCCGGGCGATGTGACTGGCCTGTCTCGGCCGCGAGCGTCTGGCCCACTACATCGAGCTCGTGACGCCGCAAGGTGTCGAGGAGGTTGCGCTGCAGGATGATCCGCTGTCCCTGCCTTTGCGCCAGTCCCTCGTCCGCCAGATGCCCGGCGCGGGCGTCGAGCGCCTCCCGCACCTCTGCCCCGAACCCGCCCATCGCAAGCGGCATGCGGGATCGTTCGACAAGTCGGTGATCGAGCCAAGTCGCGCCCGGCGCGGTGATCTGGCCTTGCAGATCGAGATCGGAGCGATTGGCCAGGACAAGCGTCGGCCGCGGATCGTCCGGACCTCCGAAGCGCCGCACCTCGACGATGCCGCCCGGCGCAGGCGCGTGGTCGAACGCGTCGAGGCCCCGAAACCGGACATGATGCGCGCGTCCGTCCGTGCCGTCGATCACGGCATAGGCTGAGCCGGCCTGCTCATCATGCAATCCGGTTGTGACCAGCCGCCCAATGATCGGGTCCCCTGCCCCGCCCCCGTCGATGGCAAAGTCGGAATAGCCGCGGTCCTGCCCGCGCTCAGCGAAGGCCCGGTGCATCGTCTTGATGATGTCGCCGCGCTCGCCCAGATCGCGGAGCGTGCGTTCTGCTTCGAGCCCCAGCATCCATTCGCCAGGGCGGCCTTCCGAGGCCAGGCCGAGTTTCCGAAGATGCTGAAGGCGGCCGATCATCAACCGGCGGATTTGCGGATCCTCGGGTCCAGGCGCGGTGGGGCGCAGATCGATGAGACCGAGATCGTCGGCATGACAGCATAGCTCCCGGTCAAGACGCGTCCAGCGCTCCGCCGTGACCTCCCGTTCGAGGGCATGCCGGATTTCGTGCTCCGGCTTGGGCCCGAGTTCCAGCGCGACCAGGTCCTCGGCGCGGGACCGCAGCCCGCTGCTGATGTAATCGCGCGCGATCACGAGATCGCCGCCACGATCATCCACGCCTCGGACGATCAGATGCACATGGGGGTTGTCCGTGTTCCAGTGATCCACGGCGACCCAATCCAGACGCGTTCCGAGATCGGCCTCCATCCGGCGCGCGAGATCGCGGGTGAAGCCGCGCAGGTCCTCCATCTCTGCAGCATCCTCGGGCGAGATGATGAAGCGGAAATGGTGGCGATCGTCTTCGCAACGCGATGCGAAGTCGGAACCGTCCAGACCGTCGGTTTCGGCATCGAAGAGCAGCCCTCTCTCCCCGTCCCGGCTGACCCCGTCGCGACGCAGGTAGGCGAGATGGGTCGAGAGCGGTGCCGCGCGATAGGCCCGGCCCTTGTGGCGCGCAATGCGCGCAGCCACCATGACCCGGCGCGATGACGAAAAAAGCCGCGATCTGCCAAATCGGCTTTGCCCGCGCCCGTAGTTCGAATGACTTCGCTGCTTGCCGCTTGGCCGCGTCGAAACGTGACCTGCTTTGTTGGCCGCCCTCAGCACCTGGTCGACGAAGGCTTTCGGACGCGGGGAACGCGTGCTGCGGGGCTTTCCGGGCCTGATGCGGAAGTCGTGCTCGGGTTCGGTCATGCGAAGACCCTCCCGTTGTTCGGAACGCCCCTGTGCATGCCGGAGCATTGAAATCGCGGGGAAAATCCCGGAAACCTGCACACGACCGACCGCCATGCACGCGAAAACGCCAGTCCTGTCAGGGACTTGCGGCATTCGTGGCATGCCCTTTTATCTTGCCCATCTCCCTTCCCGCCCGCTATCCGAGCACGCCCTGCCGCCGCCTCTACGACACGGCCCGCCAGAGCCCGAAAAATCGCGATCACCCTCATGGCCGTGCCTCCACGCCGGGCCGGCCAACGAAAATGCCGGGATTGGGGCCGACCGGACCCGTTTCGCGAGGCGGTCGATCTGCATCCGGGCTGCCGCCATTTTGTTGTGGATGCTCCGCCGATCTGTCGGTGAACAGCGCCGCCTCGCGCCAATCGGCGACGGTTGCGCCGTTCGGCAGCGGCGCCTTTCCGTCTAGGCGCGGGGCCAGCATCGCGACATAGGCGCGGGTTTCGGCAGGCAGTGGACGGCCATGGGAGAGGTACGCGTCGTACCGCCCCGGCCCGGCATTGTAGGCGGCGAGCATGCCGCCGACGGTGCCATAGCGATCGAGCATGGCGCGCAGATAGGCCGTGCCCGCGAGGATATTGTCGCGCGTATCGAAGGGATCGGCGCCGAGATCGTGGTCCTGCCGCAAGACGGCCCATGTTCCGGGCATGACCTGCATCAGCCCCATGGCCCCGGCCCGGCTGACGGTCCCTGGATCGCCCGCACTTTCGACCTGCATCACGGCACGGATCCAGTGCTCCGGGATCGCGAAGCGCGTAGAGGCTTCTGCAATTGCAGCCGCATTGGGATCGCGGTTGACGGTCGGGGCTTCGGCAAGTGCGGGAGCAATGACAGGCCCCGTCACGGCAAGGCCGGAAAGAAGAAAGACAGCCCAGATTTGTACGATGCGAGTCCGCTCGACCGTGATCCGGCCGCTGCGTTTGAGGAAGATTAGCGACATCGCTCACGCCGTCCCGTTGCGCTTTGGCGGACGACTCCATTGCAGGGTCCAGACCGAGCTCTCACCACTGCGAAAGAGGTTGGCGCGGATCGGTTGCGCCAGCATCGGATCGTCGATCAGCACCGAGAAATATTCCCCAGCTTTTTCCCCGGTGCGCACCCATGCCGCCCCGATTTCGCGGGCGAGGTCCCCATCGCCATGGAAGAGGCGGTAGTCCGGGCCGTTCTCGGCCTCCGTCGCCTCGGCCCTGGTCAGCGACACCTCGAGGTCGAGCGTCAGTGTTCGGACGTAGCCGGCAAAGTCGGATTTCGTGCGGGTGAATTCACCGATCTGGGGCATGGCGCGCCTCCTTTCTGTTGTTGTGCGGTGTGGGATCCGGATGCGCCGACCCTGCGATGGCACCGTCGGAAACGATCCAAAGCGGCGTCAGCCGGGCGGTGATCGCGGATCGCGGCAAAGGCCCGAAATACCGCCCGTCGAGGCTGTCGGGCGCATCCGGGTTCATGAGAAAGACTTCCCCGGCGGCGAGCCGATGGCAGCCCTGCCAGATGGGCAAATCGCGACCGTTGCGGTCCTGCGCATGGGCGTGGCCAAGAAGGCGGTGATCGACGGTAATCCCGTCGCCGGACCGGCAGACTAACGCTCCTTCGAGCGCAGCGACATGCTTGAGCAGCGGCACGCCGCGCGGCAGGTAACCGCGCGCATCGAGAAAATCCGAGAGCGCCGCGGGCGGCTGAACGGCGACCAGATCACCGATGGCCAAGTGATCAACAGGCTGGAGGCGATAAAGCCCGACCGGGACACTTGCACTGGCATTCCACAGCAGTCGGGGCGACCACGCCGCGACGGCGGGAAGGACGGTCAGGGTGACCGACAGAGCTGTCGCCCATATGAGGATGTGCCGCGCTTTCATAGCCCGAGGCTCCGCCGCTTGAGCCAGGCCCGATGCTGTCGACGCGTATAGGAATGGGCCGGCTGCGCAGTGGCCAGGCGATTGTGCAGGTGCCGCCAGTAGTCCGGGGAGGCATCCGCCGGATCGATGTCGAGCGCCTCGATGGCGTCAACGGCCTGCAACACACGCTCGACCTTTGGCCAGCCATGGGTGGAAAGCAGCAAGTTCCCTCCGGGCCGCAGATAAGGCAGCGTTTGCATCGGGGTTCCGGGCCTTGCAGCCCGCAGGATGTCGAAGCGCGACAACACTGTGCCATAAGTGTTTGCCGCCCAGCGATTGACTCCGAAGATGGCATCCGGCGCGAAGGCGAAGCGGCGGCGGTGAGGACCAACGAGTTCTCCGCAGACCAGATGGCCGAACCGGATCCACTGTTCGATCTGACCCTCTTTCCAGGTCAGCTCGACGAAGGTCAGGTCGCCTTCGCTACCGATGTTCTGTGCACCAACCTGGCGCGGTTCGGAGAGGATCGGGCTCATGACTTCGCCCCCCTCGGCACGCCGAGAGGCCGCTCAGGCACGTCCCCGAATGGGCCGATTTTGAGGGGCTGAAAGCTTGCGCCCGCGGGCTTGCCCCCAGCGAGCGGCGCGCAACAAGAGTTAGATTCTTTGTTAGACTCAAAGTTACGGGCACGAATTCTGCCGGTACTTGAAGAGGATGCGCCCGGTTCGGGTTCCCGATAGCACGAGGGTCCGGTTCCTGATGGCACGATACCGGGGGTTCCCGATAGCACGAGCCCATCCACAGCTTGTCCACAAGGCTCGAAGGCGAGCAGTCGCCGCCCCCGCGCCTCGATCTCGAGCGTCAGGCGATAGCCCGGCAGGGCCTGGCGCCGGATGATCTGCCGCAGTTCAAACGCGAACCGTTTGAAGGGTGACAGGCTGCCGGATTTGAGGTGCAAGTGCCGGAATTCGAACCGCCACCCTGCCCTTTGGCGGCCACCATGCTTGCGCACGAGGCGATAGAGCCAGCGGTCGAGGCCACTCGTCAGGTCGAAATAGGCGCGGTCGATGGTCAGGATCAGCGCGTCATCGAGGACGGCCCGGTAGAACCAGTCCGGCACGATCAGCTCAATCCCGTCGGGGCGGCCGCTGACATCGGTCCGCTCCGTCCACTCGTTGATCCAGGAGAAACGGTGGCGACGTCCTTCGGAAGGCTGGCGGATCGAGGTGCAGACCGTCGTCGACTGCAGCCGGTCCAGCGCGGCCTTCAACCGGTGATAATCCCGGGCGGAAGTGCCCCGCCCGATGAAGGTGAGGATCTGGTACGGCGTCGCCGCCATGAGCCGCGACGTGCGCAGCCCGGAGTCGCGCGCCTCAACGATCTGGCTCGCCGCCCAGATCAGGATATCGGCGTCCCAGATTGTGGCCATGCCATGGTCGGCCACCGCCTCGACACGGATTTCTATGCCGCCCGCCGCAAATTCGATCGGCCGAGTGCGATGGCTCTTGGAGAGGGAAAAGAACGGATAGGACATGAGATCCTGCGCGTCACGCACGGCGAACTCGCCCGGGAGGGCATGGAACAGATCGAGTTGGCCGCGTTCTGATGCGTTGCGGGACATGGGAAGTGCCTCGACCGGATCAGCGGAAGGCCCGGCCCGCAGGCGGGGTCGCGGTCAGGACATGGCGCTTGGCGGGCAGCACGCGGCCACCGCGCGGATCGGACGTCGAGGTCACGGCACCGCGCTGGACCCAGGTTTCGAGATCCTCAATCGAATAGACGACCCGCCCACCCAGCTTGTGATAGGCCGGACCGGTGCCGTAAGTGCGGTGCTTTTCGAGGGTGCGCGCAGACAAGCTCAGAAACTGCGCGGCCTCCTTGGTGCGCAGATAGCGCGGCGGCAGGGGAGCATGATCGGGTCGCATGGAAAACCTCCGTGGGGTCCGTGAGGCCGCCGGACATGGGCGGCTGATTGGGGCCACGATGGCGAAGTGCGTGCGGTGGGATGGAGTGCGAAGTTCGAGGTACGAAAATCGCACACCACAGAGTGTGGTTTGGCAATAAACGATGTGATGACGCGTCGATGTTGACGAGCTTTTCAAACGGCGGAACTTATGCCGACCTTCCTCAAGTTCTTCTGCGTCGAGCCTGCAAGTTTGAAACAGCTGATCCGGATCGTAGGGTAGCGGCCGTTCGCTGTTGTCACTGCCGTCATCTTGCGATTGGTATCAGTTCATTAGAGCCGAAAGGAAGCTGGACGCGATAGACAGACATCCGGTAGCCATACAACCTGTGGGTTGCTAGTATCTTTTGGAGGCTCACGCAAAAGAGACCTGGATGAGCATCAAAACGTTACATTTTATGAGCAGTTGAAAAATGAAAATCCAAAAACTTGCTGTAAGAAACTTTCGATCCATAAAATTTCAAGAAATAGATTTCCAAAACTACAATACATTCGTTGGCCCAAATAGCTCAGGGAAATCTACTTTTCTCCATGCGTTGAATGTGTTTTTCGGTGAAATACGGAGCTTCACTGAGGACGATTTTTGGAACCGAGATACCACGAACTCCATCGAGATAGCGGTCACCTTCTCGGATTTTTCGGACGTCGCCACAGACGTATTCAAGCATTACATCCGACACGGAAAAATGACTGTTACAGTCGAAATCGCTCAACGCGGAGATAACGACTTCCAGCTAACGATGATGGGAGAGCGCTTTGTCAATCCGGATTTTGCAAGGTTCTTCGATTTGCCAAAGTCTCCGGTCAGCGAACGCAAGGCTGTTTATGAGTCCCTGCGTGAGAGTTACGAGGACCTTCCCAGTGAGAGTTCGGGCACCGCGATGGAGGCTGCGCTAAGAGAATTTGAAGAGGCCATGCCAGAAACTGACAAGACCGTCTTAAGGAGCGCCGATGAGTTTTTCGGCGCAAGCAAGGGAGTGGATAAATTTAGACAGTTCTTGACCTGGGTCTATGTTCCGGCGGTCAAAGATGCCTCAGCCGAGTCCGAAGAGGGAAAAAACACCCACTTAGGCAGGCTCATACAACACACTGTTCGCTCTTCGATGAGCTATGAAGAAGAACTAGAAAGCATCAGAACAGATGCCAGAAGGCGATACGAAGATCTGCTTAAGGATCAACAGCATCACCTGGGAGAATTGGAAACGAGGCTTCACAAGCGGTTGCAGGAAAGTGTTACCTCGGACGCCGGCATTACGCTGAAATGGCGTTCCGACGAAAAGTCCGTCGCCGTCAATGAGCCGAGCGCCGCTGTCCAGTTACGGGACAAAGGATTCACGGGGGATGTTGGTAAATTCGGACACGGCCTTCAACGAGCTTTTTTGCTTGTCATACTGCAGGAGCTATTGCGAGCAGGAACCGAAGAAGCGCCAACGCTTATCCTTGGGTGTGAGGAACCAGAGCTATATCAACATCCGCCTCAGGCGCGGCATTTGGCATCTGTGTTGTCAGAACTCTCCAAGGGTGAAACGCAGATCATACTGACAACCCACAGTCCATATTTCGTAGATATCGCTTCGCTAACGGGTTTGCGGAAAACGTTTAATCGACAAGGATTTACTGAAACGAATGGTGGCAGCATCGAGGAAATCACGGAAGCCTACAATGCCTATTTCGATGATGCGGAACGAAAAATAGAAGCACTGAGGGCGAAACTTTGCATCCAGATGCAACCCAAGACAAATGAGATTTTTTTCTCGGACTACGTTGTACTCGTGGAAGGCATATCAGATCAAGCCTGCCTTTATTCGTATCTCTCGCTCTCTGACAAGATGAAAACATTTCAAAAGCGAGGATGCAACATTGTCGAGGCCGGCGGAAAAAGCCCGCTTATTATGTTGCAGTTATTGGCGCGACAATTTGCTATTCCGTATTATCTAGTCTTCGATTGCGATGGACAAGAACAGGACGCTGGACGGCGAGCTCGTCATGCAAAAGATAACCTTACAGCCTTCGCGCTTGTAGGACACCAAACCAGCGAAGCATTCCCCCAAGAAGATATCTGTAACGAACGCCTCACAGCATGGAAGACGAACATCGAAGACGCGATGGACGAAGACCTTGGTGAGTTGCGGGACCAGTGTCTTGAAGTTGGGAGACGTGCTGCGGGTCACCTCAAAGACTGCCGAAAGAATCCCATTTTCATTGCGGCGATGATGCAGGAGGCATGGGACAAGGGGTGCAGGTTCGTTCGGCTAGGCATGATGGTCGATAAGATCATAGATGGAAGTCTTCTCGAAGCGGTCTCGAGTTTACCAACGGAGAAGCGGTAGTTTGGTGAAACATGTTTCAATTATTGCTCACGTCTTGTGTTTGCTCGTCCAAATGCAAATGAGATCCCCGATATGAAGGCCGTTAAACGATCACCAAAACCCAAAATCCATCAAGCCCAGGGACCTTTTGCTGACCTCGCACTACACACGATCGGTTGGAAAGCGTTCCAGGATATGGCCGCACAGATTTGCGAAGAACGTTTGAAAACAAGGGTCACGATCCATCATGAAGCCAAAGACGGCGGTCAGGACGCAGTCTTTCTTATCCCCGGTTCGCAGGAAGGATCACCGCCCGCTGGTACCGTTCAGGTCAAGTTTTCGTCTGATCCGAGCGGTAGCCTCACATTGTCTGACCTGACACCCGAGCTTGAAAAGTTGCAGGAGCTTGTCGCTGCCGATGAGGCGGATAGCTATATTTTTGTGACCAACATGTCGGTGTCAGCTCCAAATGCGAAACGGATTAAGGACAAGCTCAGGGAGTGCGGTGTCAAAAAACCTGAAGTCTGGGGGAAGCAGCAAGTAACTTTGACCATCAGAGAAAGCTCCAAGCTTCGCGCTCTCGTTCCGCAGGTTTACGGGCTAGGTGATTTGAGCACTATTCTGGATATCCGAGCGATTGAGCAAACCAAGGCAATCCTTAAAACTTGGCTACCAAAGCTCAGAGCCTATGTCGCGACAACTTCCCACGATCGCGCAGTTCGGGTCTTGGACAAACACGGTATGGTTCTGTTGCTCGGCAACCCAGCAAGCGGGAAATCCACCATCGGCGCGATACTTTCTACGATGGCGGTCGAAGACGAAGAGCATTCGGTCATCCAGATTTCATCGCCAGAAGAGTTCGTAGAGCATTGGAACCCGGATAACAAAAACCGTTTTTTCTGGGTAGATGATGCATTTGGCTCCAATGTCGTCGACACCGACCTTGTTCAGGGTTGGGCCAAGGCATTTCCAAAGGTGGCTGCAGCGGTCAATGGTGGGAATCGCTTCTTGTTCACTTCTCGCAATTACATCTATCGAAGCGCCCTTTCGAGGCTCGGAACACGGAACCTGCCTGTCTTCAAATCGGAAGACGCCGTTGTCAATGTCGGCGAACTATCAAGCGATGAAAAGCGCCAGATCCTCTATAATCACGTAAAATATGGAGCACAGGATGAGTCTTGGAAGGTAAAGGCGAAACAATATCTCGATGCTGTTGCAGAGGTGGATGGCTTTTTGCCAGGGATCTCTGAGCGACTTGGCAACCCGGATTTCACTAAGAAGCTACAGCTGACTGAAGACGCACTTTGCAATTTCATGGCACATCCACAGGAGCATCTGATCGAAGTGATCAATGAGCTTGAGCCAGAGCAGTTTGCAGCACTGGCCTTGATCTACGTTCATCGCGGTTGGATGGACTTAAACGAACTCGATCACGATGCTGTGTCGGCAGTCGAGGAAATGACTGGGCACAACGCAACGGCGATTCTAGCACGGTTACAGGAGCTTGCGGGGTCCTTTACAAAAGAAGTTTCGGAAGCCTCAGATCAGGTTTGGGGATTTGATCATCCGACGATCTCAGACGCGATTACAGCTATCATGGACTCGCAGCCCCAGATGACAACCGCAGTAGTTCGCGGAGGGCCAATTGAAAAGATCATGGGACAGTTCGTCTGCGAGCATGGCCCAGCAACTGCAAATGCGGCCAAGATACCAGCCTCATTGAATGAACTCTTAAACAGCAGACTGAAGGAGGTGCCAAACAATTGGCGCGTCAATGGCATTCTCTTTGATTTTTTGTCATCCCGCGCAAGCGACGATGTTGTTAAATACCAATTCAAAAACCAAGATAACCTGATGGCTCGCATACTTCTCAATTCGAGCAGGGCGAGCTACAGCGCCAAAATTCGTGCGGCCGCGCGCGCGTATTCTCTCGGAGCTTTGAGCGAATTCGACCGCTCTGAGGTTTCCGACGAGCTCATTGAAGGTGCCGTGGAGAAGCTGGACCTTTCTTGGTTCGAGGAAGACAGTCTCTTGGCGCTTGTCGAACCCCGTGCGCTCCTTTCCCTAGGAGTTGCCCTGTCATCCAAAGTCTCAAATGGCTTCGATGAATTACTTGAAGACAAACGCAGCGATATCGACTTGGATGCAGATATCGAAGATCAGTACGACATCATTTCCTCAGGTCTGGAAACACTCAAAAATCTTCTTTCAGAAAGCGATGCCTTAGACGCGGAGAGTATTCTTGAGCCAGCGAGTGATCAGCTTCGAGAAGAGATCAATGAAGTGCTTCAAGAACAGGAAGAACACCGCGCCGATCAAGAGGACGATGGAGATTGGGATGTTTTCTCGCCCAGTAAGCCGACGCCGGTACCGCGTGATGAGAAACGGAGAAACAGTTTGAGGTCGATCTTTGTGGATGTAGACAGAGTATGATGCGCCTACTGGTTTCAGCCGACACTCACCTTGGATCACCCATCAGATCCGTGGCGCTGCGCAATCCTGACCTTGGGGATCGCTTAAAGCAGGCAAGCCGCGACACCTTTGTCGAGATTGTCGATCTCGCGATATCGGAACAGGTCGATGCGTTGGTGTTGGCCGGCGACATCTTTGACAGTGGTTACCCAGACCTGAAATCCCGGGCCTTCCTAGTTGCCCAGTTGGCGCGCGCTTCAGAAGCGAGTGTGCCCACTGTGCTGATCAGGGGAAACCACGATGCGCTGTTAGATCACAAAGCGCATGGAGACTTGGGGCCCAACATCCACCTGCTGCACAAAGGCGCACCCACGGTCGAAATCGGCGATACAGCGTTCCATGGTCTGTCATTCGATGCGGCGCATGTGGCGAAGAGCTTCCTGCCCGAGTATCCGCAGCCGGTGCCGGACAAGCGCAACGTCGGGCTGATGCATACATCGCTCGACGGCGCACCGGGTCATGATCCTTATGCTCCTTGCTCCGAACGCGATCTGATGGCGCATGGCTTCGACCTCTGGTGTCTCGGGCACATTCATGCACCATTTGAGCGGCTCGACGGACCGGTCTTGGCGATCATGCCCGGTATTCCGCAGCCGCGTCACTTTGGTGAGCGCAAGGGTGGCAGCGTCACCTTGGTGTCCTTGGGCGATGGCAGCCCGGAAGTCGAACGCCGCGCCATTGGCCGCCTCGGCTTCTCCGAATGTTCGTTGGACTTGAGCGCCTGTTCTGATCAACAGGAGGTTCTGCGAAACCTGCGCGACACATTTTTGGCCGTGCAAGTGCCGGGCCGCGACATGGCGGTGCGCCTTTACGCGACCTCGGATCGACACGGCGCGGACCTTGTGACGGAACTGGCGACAGAAGTGCTGGACAGCATTGACGGCGTGTTCCTCGATAAGGTCAAATCCGCCCCGTTGCCCAGCCAACCTGGTACTGAGACTGACGATCTGGTGCGTCTCATGCGGGATGAATTGGTCGAAGAAGGCTTTCGACAGGCCGCCCTGCAAGAGCTCGAAGAACTGCGTCTCGCCATGCCGTCCGAAATTATGGACGAGTTGGATGAAGACAGTCTGGATGCGCTTCTTGAGGAAGCGATTGCCGAGGTCTCACTGACATTGCACGCGGGGGCCTCGAAATGAGGCTGAACCGGTTGGACCTGATCCGCTATGGGCGTTTTAAAGACGCCGACATTACTTTCCCAAAACCAACCGAGGGCGTGCCCGACGTGACGGTGATCTTTGGCCGGAATGAAGCTGGCAAATCCACCGCTTTCAACGGATTTCTGGAGTTGCTCTTCGGTTTCAAGAGTGGTGCGCATCCCTATGCCTTCCGGTTTGATCGAAGTGATCTTGTGGTGGGGACTGAGCTTGATTTGCCTGGGCGTGGGCCCGTGGTCTTGCGCCGCAACAGCAAGAGGACCCAATCGCTCTTGGACGCGAATGACCGCCCAATTAACGAGGCGATCCTATCAGGTGCCTTGCACGGCCTGACGCGAGATACCTATGAGGAACGGTTCTCACTCAACGAGAAGGGTTTACGCGAAGGCGGCGAACGGATTGCCGGAGCGCAGGGGGACCTTGGCCAACTTCTGCATGCGGGTCTCTCCGGGCTGACAGGCATGGCTCAAACGCTGGACTCGTTGGCAGAGCGGGCCGACCGATTCTATAAGAAACGTGGCCGGGGCACAGCGTTGAAGACCGGCAGCGATCGCCTGAAGGAGATTGGCCGCGAATTGCGAGCTGATCGTTTGACGACTGATCGAGAGCGCGCCCTTCGTCATGATCGCGACCGGACATCAGCCGAGTTCGAAACTGCCGATGCCGAGCTCAAATTGGCTAATCAAAGACAAGCTGCGTCGAAAGCTGCGGCGGTCTGGTACGACCGGACCGAGAAGATAACGCAACTGACAGAGGCCTTGGCCAATTTCCCGGACGGCCCTAACCTCCTTCACGATGCGGCAGAGCGTGTTGCAGGCCTTGTCGAAAAACTCGCAGCTCGGGTAATCCGGATCAAGGAGGCAGAGGAAGAGATCGCCAAACAAGATCAGATTATCGCAGACCATCCGGCCGACACACTGGCCCAGCCTTTGGCGGCAGAGTTGGAGCGGCTTGATCAACTGTCCATCGATGGAGCGCCGATGATGGGGCGGGCCAGCACCGCGCATGCTGATCTGGACCGTCGCCGCGAAGAGCGGGAGAAACTCGGAAAAAAGATCTCTGAAGCTCTGGGGCTTCTCCAGGTGCCAGATGCGCTGGCATCCACAATTGCATTGGAGCAAAGCGATCTTGAGGGGCTCGAGACTGCGGTGCAGGACTGCTTGACCTCGAGTCTTTCAGCCGACGCCGCACGGAAGGCCGTCGAAGCAGCTCGCGCCCAACAAGGCGAAGCGCCCACCGAACCGCAAGATCTGACTGCGCTGCGTGCCGCCTTCGATAAGTGGAAGACTGTGGCGGATGTCTCCGCCGCCGAGGCAAGCCAAAACCAAGCTTTGGCGCGCCTGACGAAAGTTATCGCTGACCTGCCAAGTACTTGGAAAGACCGTGTTGAGGCAGGCTTGCCTGCGCCGGAAACGCTCGGTGAAGTCAGTCGCGAATGGGCGACTCTGACCGCAGATCTTGCATCGGCTCGTGCAGATCTTGACGCCCGCGCAGCAGAAGTGGCCGAGGCGCGAGCAGATCTCTCCATGCAGGAGGACGCACCCGATACCGTTGATATCGTAAAGACCGAAGAGACCCGGCGTCAGCGTGACATCATATGGCAGCAGCATCGGGGCAAACTTACGATCGAGACAGCCGATCACTTCGAAGCGGCAATGTACGCTGATGACGGCGCCCGTGCACATTATCTGACCGGGGCCGAGGCCCGGCAGCGGCTGATGGCAGCACAAGTGCAAGTGCGGAGCGCCGAAGCCCGGCATGAAACCGCAAAGACCCGTCACGACGATTTGATTGCGCAGCGTGACCGCCTGACGGAGCGCTGTTCCGGATTGGCACATGCACTGGGACTGGAGGACGGCGCGCATCCCTCCGCCTTCAGCGCGCGCCAACAGGCTCTGAGAACAGCGGCAGACGCTGCTGCCGATCTGTCCAATGCTGAAAAGGCGCTGCACGATCGTCTTCCCTATCGGGACGCGGCTCGCAATGCGTTGGCTGATGCAGCGCGACCCCTCGGGCTTGGATCTGCAAAGGGCGATCTGCCCAATGAGGTACAACGCGCATTGACGCTGGAAGAGGGCGATCGCAAGGCGTGGGCCAAATGGCAGGATGGCAAGAAGACCATCGCCGAATTGGACAAGAGCGCGGAGCAATGTCTCAGCGACTTCGAAAAGGCGCAGGAAAAGCTCGACCAGTTAACGGCGTCGCTGCCTTTACCGGATCGTTCGATCCAAGCAATCCGTTCGGCCTTGCCGCAGCTGCGCAGCTTACATCGGCTCCATAGCGATCATCAAAGGCTCTCGGATCGGATCGAGGCCTTGGAGCAGGCGATTGCCGCGCTTGCAGATGGCGCGCAGCGTTTGGCTCAAATCATGGATGGTCCCGAGGACGAAACAAATATCGACCCTATCCTAATTATCGACCGTGCACGTTCGCGCGTATCGCTGGCAACGCGGGCAGACGAAAAACGTGCCGAGGCCACCTCGAGAAGGGACGAAACCGAAAAGTTGAAACGCCGCACAGAGACCGAGCGTCGGGATGCCAACGATGAATTGGACGCTTGTTTCGAGGGGCAAGGCGGGCAAGACCTCGCACCGCGCGAGCGTATCGCAAAGCTGGTTGAACGTGATCGTCTGCGAACGGAAAGAGCAACAACGGACCATGATCGTCAGAAGGCCCGTGTTGGCGTCGAAGATGTCCTCTTTGTCGAGGAACTGGCCCAGATGCCTGACGCCACGCGCGCGCCCGAGCTGGAACAAGCGCTGCAAGACGCACAGCTCGCCCGCGACACCGCCCGCGACGCACAAATCGAGGCTCATCGTTTGTACCGTGAAGCCTTTGAGGCCGCCGACCGCAGCGATCTCGCGACAGAACAGGCAACATTGCTCGAAGAATTGCGGAGTGGCGCACGTCAGGCTGCGGTGGCTCGGCTCGGAGTGCTGGCGGCACGCGGGGCGTTGCGTCGGCTAGCGGCAGAGCGGCGCAGCAGCATGTTGCGTGACGTCGAAGAGGCCTTTGTGGCTATGACTGCCCCCGCCTGGACAGGAGTCGATGTCTGGACCCAGGCCGAAGGCGAAAAGCTCGTCGGTATCCGGCCTGACGGTGGCACCGTTCCTGTGGAACAGATGTCAACGGGTACGATGGGTCAATTGTACTTTGCGCTGCGCCTTGCTGGATATCGAAGCTTTGCGCGCGAACCCGGGCCGCTGCCGATGATCCTGGATGACATCATGGAAACCTTCGACGATACGCGCGCCCGGGCGGCGCTGAAGCTTTGCGCGGAGATCGGCGGGAACGGACAGGCAATTCTCTTCACTCATCACGCCCATCTGGTCGAATTGGCAAGAGACAGCATCAAGGGGGTGGCTGTTGTGAACATGCCGGACTGACGACCGTCAATGCGCCGGTCAGGCGCCCTTACCGGCGAAACGGAATGACGTTTTCATCACCCCTGACGAATGCAACCGGGCCTTCCTTCTGGATGGTTGCCAGCGCTTCCTCGAATGCAGCCCTGTCATCGTCGAACAGATCGTCCCAAACGATGGAGGTGCCGTCCTCGGTCACCACTTCGAGCGACCAGCCTTCGCCGCCTTCCAGCTTGTAAATGTCCACCTTGAAGGGGACGTTTTCGACAACGACACGTTGTGAAGCGCTCGAGATGACCAGATTGGGTTCGGGTTCCATTGGCAGACCTCGCCTTGTTTTTAGCATTCTAGACGCTTGGGTGATCGTTGCCAACACCGCCGATGTGTACGGTGCCCTATTGCCAGCGTGCGCTAAAGAGAGAAGTGGCATCAGCGCCGGTTTCCGAAAAGCGGTTGCAAGACGTTTCGGCTTGGCGCTGAGGGAAACCACGGACCCAAAGAGTCCTGGTCCGGAGTCATCGACGCACGCTCCTCGAACGCAGCAGCGCACGATACCCACCATCTACCATCTTTCGCGCGTCGCGCAGCAAGGCCATGACCGCGAAGCGCTCTGGCGCACTTTGCCACTCGTCCCGGCTGACCTGGGATAACCGAAAGACCACTTCGGCTATCTCGCGCTGCGACGCTCCGGCCATGCGGCCGTCATATGCCCGCAACATGCGCCTGGCGCGCTGTCGCTTCTGGCGGGTGAGGCGTTTGTCGGTAGGAATCGCTCTCCCGTGCAGCTGTGCGAGCAACCTGTAGATGGCATCGAGACGGGCGAAACCATCCAGATCGAGCGGCACGATCGCCACCAGCGGATTGGTGTCAGGGTCTGATTGCAGAATCTGGAGACGGCGTTGTTCACCGGCATCAAGAAGATGGTGGAGGCCGTCATCGGCGTGTCTGGTTATCCCTTCAGGCAGGATCGTCGGTTCGGCGGTGCGGTTCAGGACCTCCGGAACCTTCTGCAGCACGACCACCGAGGGATCGATCTGGGGATCCCAGAGCGCGCAAGCCTTTGGAGCTGGAAGCTTGGGATCGGCCGCGAAATCGTAACCCCCATTTGTCGAGGAGCGCTTGCTTCAGAGACGCGTCGTCCGGTGCGGCCTTGGAGAGGGTCGCGTAGTCTCTTGCGTAGTGCTTGTTTCGGCGTAGCCATTCCCATGCCAGATCAGATGCGCCAAGGCGCTGGACGTAGTCGTAATCGGCCGTGGAACGCCAGCCAGACTGATCCGACGGCATGACAAATCCCGTTCGCCAACATCTCTGAAACGCCCAGAACTATACACGCATTGATTGATTTTCAGGAGTCTGGGCCAGCCGGTATCGGCGAGTTTCGGCGTGACTCAGCCGGTCGGGCCGCCACCACCGCTCTTGAGCAGTTCACGATAGCCGTGTTCGGTCATCCAGCGCGCTCGGGCAAGGTGACTATCATAGACGCTTCTGCAGCGCTCGGGCTCTGCCTTGGGATCGAGGCCAAAGAGGATTTCGACCACCTCCCGCCAGTCGGCGCCTTCCTCAGCAGCGTCGAAAATTCGGAGGTATAGGACCATATGTGATCGGTCATACTCCGTCAGCGTGTCGCTGTCCGGTGGCGCATCCAGAAATATTGTCTCGCCCTGTGCCATGTTCCTACAGGATCGCAGAAACGACCCCCCTCCCGAAGTTGCCTTTTCGTACAGGCGAGCGACCGAAACCCACGTCAACCGGATACGATCACTTGGCCTTTTCCGCCTTGGTCACATCGATCAAGACGCCTTCACCCTTGTCCGAACGCAGAAAGGTGATGCCTGCATCCTCAAACACCCGGCGCACCTGATCCTCGGTCGACTCGTAGACACGAAGATCCTTCTCGGACTCGAGCCTTTTCAGTGCGGTCAGTGATACCAGGGCCTTATCGGCTAGCTCCTGCTGCGTCCATCCCAGCAATGCGCGCGCGGCCCGTGATTGTCGGGCGGTGATCATGATGATCACCTCCCACCCGGCCATTCACACATGCCAGAACTACGGCTATTTTAGTCGTATTTCCGGAGGCTTGCCAGTGATCATCGCGGTCAGCGGGTGTATCGGGCACTGGATCGCGTGGGAGCCGACCGAGGCGCGACTCACTGCCTATCCGGCCGCTGCGCGCGGCGGGATGTCGCCGAATGATACGAATTGTGAACGGTGTCGGACAGTTCCGGCGAAGAGGCCCGGCAGCTCGCGCCGCCGGGCTTCGATGCCGTGTCAGGACTGATCATCCTCATCGTCGATGAAGGAGGGATCCTCGTCCTCGGCCTGCTTGGCCTTGGTCAGGAAGTCGACCGTCTCGGCGATGATCTCGCAGCCGTAGCGGTCGACGCCCGCGGCGTCGGTCCACTTGGTGTAGTGGATGCGGCCGCGGACTAGGAGCTTCATCCCCTTCTCGCAATACTGCTGGACCGTCTTGCCGAGGCCGTTGAAGCAGGTGATGCGGTGCCATTCGGTGTCCTGGACGCGGTAGCCGTTCTCGTCGCGGACGACCCGGCCTTCGGAATAGCGCGGGCGGGAGGTGGCAAGGGTGAAGGAGGTGATCGTGGTGCCGCCATGGGTGGTGCGGGTTTCGGGGGTCTGGCCGATGTTGCCGGCGAGGATGACGATGTTCTGCATGGGTTATCTCCGTTGCTTCATCCGGAGGGACCGTCCCTCCGATGAGGCCCGTCAAAGCCCGCTGGACGTGGCCTGCACGGACGCTCCGGCGTCCGCTTGACCCCCAAGGCGGGACGTGGCGCGGGCAGGCGTGGCACACGCCAACACGGGTCCCGCCGCGCGGGGTTGCTGGCCTCGGACGGACGGGCTTAGGGGATCAATCAGGAGGAGGGACAGGTCCTCTCGGGGGAGCGTCAACGGGGACGCAGTGCCGAACCATCATCCTCGCGAAGGGCACCTTGGCCCCCAGATCACACGCCTATCGACAATCTGCCTCACGCACCCACTATCGCTTGCCGCAGCTGCGCCGTGTCCGATGGCCAGAAACCGCTGGCAGAACAGAGCACGTCAGGCGCCGTTCACCACACTCACAGGTATCGGTTCGGTTGGTCCATGGTCATGCGAGAAGAGAGGGATGGTTCGGGTTTTGGCCTGCGATCACCCAAGGACCGTCGCAGTGCAGATTTCCACCGCGCCTGCGATCAACTGACGAGGGACGACGGCAACCAAGGGCTAAGGGTCGAGAAGCCCCTCGCCCAAGGCATTGAGGTTGATCATCGCCGCAACGGCAACGACCGCGCCGCAGCCACCGCAGATCAGCGTCAGCATCACACCCGGGTCGAGCGCATGTTTCGCGACGCCATGGGCCAGCGCGTAACCCGCCACGGCAGCGGGCACCGCAAAGAGACCGAGAGCCCCGAGGCGAAGGAAGGGGTTCCTGGCAAAGCTGAGAATGGCAATGACGAGCGCGACGGAGAGCGCCGCCCCCGCCAGTCCAGCGAGGAAGGAAAGGCCGAAACCCGCGCCGCCATCATGTACCTGCAGGAATGCGGCAGTCCCGGCCATGACCGGCAGCGCGAAGACCGCGAAGCGAAAGGCCAGAACACCAAGAGCGATGGACAAAGAAATGGCAAGAAGAACAAGCGACATGGACGCCTCCATGGGTCGGTGACTGTGGGGTTCACGACAGGCTGCCCGAATGTGCGCACCGCCTGCGACTATGCTGCTTCGCCGGTTCTGCTGTTTGGATTATGCCCCAATTCCATGTGCTGCCCAAGCCGAGCATCACACAGAAGCGGACCTTCGCGCATGATCCAGCCAAGGACGGCACTGCGGACACAACCGCCTTGCTCACATGCAGCTATTGCTGACGCAGCATCCATTCGCATACGCAGCACGCTAATCGCTGCATTCCGGTTAAATTCGCCAAACCAGACATTGAAAGTCAAGTCACGCAGAGGCCCGGCTTTCAATCCATTGGTCCGCTGGAACTTCGATCGACAAAAGAGACTCGGACAATCCGCACCTGTGCTGGTGCAATTATTGCTCGCGAAGAAAACGCCTGCAGCCACAAACGCGGATTTTGGGCGACGCAGCGGATGCACCAAACCAGCCGTTCACCAGAGCTAATCTTACGGGATTTCAAACCGGCGTACGCCGCGAGCGCTTTCGACAACCATCAGATGGGAGAGAGCGCCAATTCGTTATGTTTTGCGCTTGGAATCGACTTTGGTGGCGCGCGATTGCTGCGAACAGCGCAAGGGGTGGTTCCAATTGGCGAACGGCATGTGCCGCCCGCCAACATGGTTCAGATATCGATCTGTTCCGCTATACTCAGTGCATCTTCCAACTCAACGCCGAGGTAGCGCACGGTGCTATCAACCTTCGTGTGTCCTAGCAGGAGTTGAACTGCCCTGAGATTTGCAGTCTTTCGGTAGATCTCTGCCGCTTTTGTTCGACGAAGCGAATGGGTGCCGTATCCGCTTGGTTCCAGTCCAATCGCCGTCACCCATTCACGCACGAGCCGACCATATTGGCGCGTTGAGATATGGGCTCGGTCATGGAAACGGCTGGGAAACATGAAACGACAACCGATCATCTCCGGCGACTTGATCCACGCTAAAATGGTATCGCGGGTGTTTTCGGAGAGTTCGAACTGAACGGGACGCCTAGTTTTGCTCTGGATAACCGAAACCCGTTCACGAACACGATCAACTTTGATCAGATCGTTTACAGCGAGTTTTACCAGATCGCATCCACGCAGTTTGCTGTCGATGGCAACGTTGAACAGTGCCAGGTCGCGCAAATTACCTGCGAGTTCTAGACGTGCGCGGATCGCCCAGACCTGCTTCGGAAGCAGCGGTTTTTTCTGACCGACGATCCGCCCCTTGTTCCAAGCTCTGCGTTTCGGAGTGACTGCGGGAAGTTGGACTCTTGGCATGATAGGCCCTCCAATCCTCCCCCCATGCCCAAACATCAGCACCGCGCTGACAACCGAAGCTTAATGGATGAATAGCCGTTGTCGGTCGGACAGGACTACACTCACCGCTGGGGGAGCATCGGGCAGGTTTGAGCCCAACGCGGATATGAAGAATTTTATCTAGGCCCGCTCGCAGAAATTTTCATAATGCACACTGGCGAATTCTCGCGCTGCGACGCAATGAGAAGAATGGCCGTTCGATCAAATGCTGCAAACCATTGTACGGCAATGCTTAGGTCACGGGACAATCTTGCCCTCTGCTCACATTTTCCTGAAAGAAATTTCACCTGCCATTTTCACTTGAGGTCATCACATTTGACGACGGGCAACGATCCTGGGGCCTCCGAACTAGGTCGTCCCAAAGGATCGCAAGTTTTCGTGAAGATTGCACTGAAATCATCAACACTATTGTCGTGCGCGAATGCACAAGCTATCTAAGGCGCATGAATGTTTTGCGACATCTCACTACATGCCTTGCCCTTGCGCTGATATTTGCACTCAGCACGAATGGTTTGGCATTGGCTGCGAACAACGTCGCACATCAGACACATTGCATCGATGCTTTCAGTGAGACTGCGCAGGAACCGGTGATTGACGAGGCGCACGGCCATGGTCACATGAACACCAACCAAGATCACGAGCATGAGGGCTTGGTCGCCAAACATACAATGCCCGATCATGACCACGAAACTTGTTTGATGCATGCTTGTCCCGCGCTCTCTTTCGAGGCTGCAAAGCTTCACGCTCTGGCTGAACTGCTGCTCATGAAAGTAAGTTGGCCCGAACAGCCGCTTCACGCGCTTGAACGCCCTGAAGGTCTGAAACGTCCCCCAAAAACCTGATCTCGCCCGCATTCCGGGCTTTGTTTGATCCCTCCGGCGTGTGCTCACGGCCGGAGTTCGTCTGAACAATGAGATCAGGAAACTCTCATGAAACTACCATTTATTTTGGGCATTCCAATCGCCCTGACGGCCTGTACGGCTGCACCTGAACTGGTGCCAGAAGAAACATTGGCGCCAGCCGCGAACACACAAGACCAGATACGCCACGTTCATGGACCGGCTGTGTTGTCCGGCTATACGTCGCGGGCCGTAAAAGGCCCAGAAGACTGGCGCAAGTTGAATGAACAGCAATCTCCAGCAAAACAGGGGGAGAGCTGATGCGTGCCAAATCCAAAATATGTCTTACGCTGTCGGCAGCACTCGTATTGTCCGCCTGCGCAACACCAGAAGAAAAAGCTCGATATGCAGACCCCAGAGCCGGCTTTGGCTCAGTCAGCGGGTCTGCGAAAAGCATACTAAGAAAAGAAACCGTAATGTTGATGTCTGCCCAGGACATCGAAGCCAACGCGAAACGCGTTCATGGCCTGGTGCACAAAAAAACGATCAGTGCCGATACGGCAGTCCAGGTGGCTCTGCTCAACAACCGCGGCCTACAAGCGAGCTACGCCGAGCTGGGTGTGTCATCGGCCGACGTCTGGCAAAGCATCATGCAACCCAACCCCGTCGTTTCGTTTGGGGTGCTTGGGATCAACGCAGACGGGCTGGGAGCGTATCGCGCCATCGAAGGCATGATCGCCTTCAACCTTCTGTCGGTGTTTACGCAGCCGGATCGGACAAAACTTGCCGAGCTTCGTTTCACCCAGGCGCAACTCAGGGCCGTCGAAGATACCCTGCGCGTCGCGGTTGACACTAGACGCGCGTGGATCGAAGCCGTTTCGGGATTCGAACAGGCGGGGCTTATCCGCGATGCGCAGAGCACCGCCGATGCGGGCTCGGAACTGGCGGCCCGACTTGGTGATACCGGGTTTCTGAACAAGGCCGAACAGGCGCGGGAGCACGCTTTCTTTGCGGAGTTGTCCGGTCAACGCGCGAAGGCGCGGCTTGAAGCGCAAATGGCGAAAGAGGCCTTGACGCGACAGCTTGGGCTTTGGGGGACAGAGGTGGATTACTTCGTCCCAAACAACCTACCACGACTGCCTGGACGAGCCCGCGCACGCTCGGGGATCGAAGCTGAAGCCCTGTCGGGCCGCGTGGATCTGGCGATTGCTAAACTTGAATTGCAAGCCAATGCGCAGGCGCGCGGTATGGAAAATGCCACGCGGTTTGTTACCGACCTCGAGCTCATTGCCGGGTTCGAAAAGGAGCGCGAACTAGAGGATGGCGTACGGGAAACAGAGACCACGCCGCAGATCGAACTGGAGTTTGCTATCCCGATCTTTGACAGCGGCAAAGCACGCCTGAAACGGGCCGAGGCGCAATACTTGATAGCTGCGCATCAGCTTGCCGAGCGGGCGGTCAACGTCCGGTCTGAAGCGCGCTCAGCCTATGCAGCTTATTCCGGCACTTACAAGATCGCGCGCCACTATCGCGATGCTGTTTTGCCATTGCGCAGGACGATCGAAGAGGAAGCCCTGCTTAGCTATAACGGCATGATCACCAACACATTCGAACTTTTGGCCGACACACGTGGACGGCTGAACGCAAATCTCATGGAGGCTGAAGCGCGCCGGGAATTCTGGCTCGCGGATGCCAACATGATGGCCGCCATTTACGGCGGCGGCGCTGCCTCGGGCGCTGCGGGCGGGGGCGCTGAAGTCGCCGCCGGTGGCGACGCAGGACATTGAAAAGGAGAAGATCGATGATGAACAGACGTCAACTACTGAGCGCGGGTGCCGGTCTTCTGGCAACCGGCGCGGCCGCGAAAGCGCAGAACATGGGCCTGCCTGAGGCCCCTGTCATGGAATCGGCGGCCACCCAGATCACGCCAAGGCCCTCAACGGGGCCTGACTACAATCCGGTGGTGACCCTGAATGGCTGGACACTGCCTTATCGGATGAATGGCAATGTCAAAGAGTTCCACCTGGTGGCGGAGCCGGTCGAGCGCGAAATGGCCGAGGACATGACGGCCCATCTTTGGGGCTATAACGGTCAGTCCACGGGTCCCACGATCGAGGCGGTCGAGGGGGATCGCGTCCGCATCTATGTCACTAACAAACTGCCCGAACACACATCGGTGCATTGGCACGGGATGATCCTGCCGTCAGGCATGGATGGCGTCGGTGGACTGTCGCACAAGGCGATCCCTCCGGGGAAAACGTATGTCTACGAGTTCGACCTGATCAAGTCGGGGACCTTCATGTATCACCCGCATGCCGACGAAATGGTACAGATGGCGATGGGAATGATGGGCATGTTCATTGTCCACCCGAAGGATTCGACATTCATGCCAGTGGATCGCGACTTCTGCATCATGCTGAACGCCTTCGACATCGTTCCGGGCAGCTACAAGCCGCGCGTGATGACGATGACTGACTTCAACCTCTGGACTTGGAACAGCCGGATTTTCCCCGACATCGACCCGCTGGTTGTGCGTCAGGGTGACCGGGTCCGAGTGCGTGTTGGCAATCTCACAATGACAAACCACCCGATCCACATGCATGGTTATGACTTCGAAGTCACCTGCACCGACGGCGGTTGGGTACGCGAAGAGGCGCGCTGGCCTGAGGTCAGCATCGACATTCCCGTGGGCGCGATGCGTGCTTACGAATTCGATGCGATCTATCCTGGCGACTGGGCCATCCACTGTCACAAATCGCACCACACCATGAACGCAATGGGCCATGATGTGCCAACTTTCATCGGCGTCGATAAAAGTCGCCTCACAGGCATGATCCGCGAACACCAGCCGGAATATATGCCGATGGGCATGGCTGGCATGGCAGATATGGGTGAAATGGCCATGGAAATCCCCGACAACACCGTGCCGATGATGACCGGTTGGGGTCCACACGGGCCTATCGAGATGGGTGGCATGTTCTCGGTCGTGAAGGTGCGGGACGATGTCGAACCCGGCGATTACGCGGATCCGGGCTGGTACGAAAACCCGCCTGGCACCGAGGCCTATGAGTGGACCGGCGAATTGCCCGAATTCAGCTCGAACAACAGCGCCAAGACCATCCTGACCAAACGCAAGAGCTGAACGCTCGACTGAAAAAACTGAAAGGAACAAAAATGAAAATCGCAGCAACTACGCTTGTCGCCATCCTTGCCACTTCTGCAGCCTTTGCGGCTGGAAGCCATGACGGCGGGCACACACACAAAAACCACGATGAAGCGGATCACAAAACACCCGACAGCGCGGCCGAACATGGCCATACGGAAGGTCACGATCACAACACGGACCATGCGGAAATGATGGCCATCGGCATGCCCGGATCAGCCGATAAGGTGGATCGCACGATTGATGTCGTCATGTGGGAAACCGATGATGGTGGCATGATCTTTGAGCCCGCTGCCTTCAACATAACCCAAGGTGAGACGATCCGGTTCAACGTTTCGAACGAGGGAGAGTTGGAGCATGAGTTTGTCCTCGACACTGTGGAAGGCAACGCCAAGCATAAGGAACTCATGGCACAAATGGATATGGAGCATGACGATCCCAATTCGGTACGCCTGGATCCCGGCCATTCTGACGAAGTGATTTGGACCTTTGCCAATGCTGGCACGTTCGAATTTGCCTGCCTGATCCCGGGCCATTACGAATCTGGAATGAGTGGGCCCATCGAAGTTGTGCAGGCCGACGTCGAACGGACCTACACCAAAGGCGTGGTGAAAAAGATCAAAGCTGACGCCGGCAAGGTGACAATCATCCACGAAGAGCTGACCGAGCTCGACATGCCCGCGATGACAATGGTCTTTCGTGCCGAAGACGACATCATTGCGCAAATGACCGAGGGGCAGGAAATTGAATTCCTGGCCGATCGCGTGAAGGGCAAGCTGACGGTCACGGGCCTGAAGTAAATCTCTATCTGGGTGGTAGTCCAGTCTGAGGCTGCCACCCCGTTCACGCAGAGTAGGCGGCTGTTGGCGTTTAATTTTGGGGGACGCCGATGACACTTTGCCGTCTTTCAGGATACCAATTGCGATTGGTTGAAAATCGCAAGCCCGCCTCAGGATTTTTTATGCCCCAAGTACATGAAATCAACCGAAAGGCTTCTTCTGCTTTCTATGGCGCTATTTTGTGCTGGATCGCTGTTGTCATCTACGCGGCCTCCAACTCGATCGTGCTTCTGCTGGTCGATATTGGCGAGCAGAACCCGGTGCACGGCCACAACGTCGTCACCTTCAGCAACTTATTTGTCCTGGGATCGCTTATTTCGCTGCTGCCAATGGTCGCGTTCTTCTGGCAGGACTGGACCCTTGAAAATCTGCGGGAGCTGAGCCTATCGGACTGGGCGGTGCTGGTCCTTGCAACCACCTTGTCCTCGGCCATAACGCCTGGATTGTTCTTTGTCGCTCTGGAAAATACGACGGTTACGAATGTCGCGATTGTCGGACGTATTGATCCGCCCATCTTCATGCTGGCCGCCGCGGTATTTTTGAAGGAGAAACTGGATATCTGGTCGCTGATTGGCGCCCTCGTCATTCTTCTCGGCGCAATTGTCATTCTGGCGCTTAAGGACAATCGCGGGTCTCTGGATCTCGGCCCGGGAGAAATTGCCGCGTTTTTTGCCACGCTGTCGTTCACCGCATCGACAATCATCACACGCGCAGCGTTGCAGCATGTTCCTCTTGGCGTATTTTCAATCTTCCGAACCGTGCTCGGAACCCTGATCTTTTTCCTCTACAACTTGTTGTTTTCGGGTCACCACGAGTTCCATGCCATGTTCCAGCCGGTGCTGCTGGTGTGGATATGGGTCTATGCGATCATCATCATCATTGCCGGTCAGTTTGCGTGGATTTTCGGCCTGAAACGGGCCAGGGCAAATGATGTGGCGTTGGCCACTTCGTTCTCGCCGCTGGCGGCAATCTCAATCGCCATCATCCTCTTGGGCGAGGACCCCGGAGCAGGGTTTTTGCCCGGTGCCGCCATCATGTTCCTGGGAATTGCGGTCGCGCAATTCAGCCGCTGGCGAAACCAGAGCAAGCAAACCGCAATCGAGAAGGCCATGGAAATGGAAGGACGGGTCAATTTCAAAGGCATCTGAACAACGCCTTTAAAGGCGCCTGGCAGCGAACGTGCCGTCGGACAGGAGCATCTCCCTTCAAACGATCTCACTCGAAAAATGAAACAGCCATAGGAGTTACGAATGCTAGATCACACCGACGAAGCAAAAAAAGCTGTCCTTTATCGCATGGTTATGTCCGACCACATGTGTCCCTACGGACTGAAATCCAAGGATCTGCTGGAACGCGAAGGATACACGGTTGACGATCATCACCTGACCAGCCGTGAGGACGTAGAGGCTTTCAAGAAGGAACATGCGGTAGAAACCACACCGCAAACCTTTATCGGCGGTGATCGCATCGGCGGCTTTGACGCCTTGGCGGCCTATTTCGGCAAAGCAAGAAAAGACGAGGGCGCGACCACCTACCAGCCGGTCATCGCGCTGTTTTCGGTTGCCGCCCTGATGGCTGTCGCCGTGACACTGTTGGTGCTCGGTACGCCCGTGGCGGGCCGAACAGCTGAATGGTTTATCGCGATTTCGATGGTGCTGTTGGGTCTCCAAAAGCTTAAGGATATCGAGCAATTCGCCACGATGTTCCTGAACTATGACCTGCTGGCCCAGAAATGGGTGCGATATGGCTACATCTACCCGTTTGCAGAGACCGGCGCGGGTCTGCTGATGATGGCTGGCGTGCTGACATGGCTTTCGGCGCCCGTGGCCTTGTTCATCGCCATCATCGGTGCGTTCAGCGTGTTCAAAGCTGTCTATATAGACAAGCGCGAACTGAAATGCGCATGCGTGGGCGGAGACAGCAAAGTGCCGCTTGGATTCGTCTCGCTCACCGAAAACCTGATGATGATTGGCATGGCGATCTGGATGCTGACAAAGCTCTGGGGCGGCGCGTAGCCGCGCAACAGTTTCGGCACCGACGATAATCTGGAGACCAAGATGAAGAAAAATCTTATTGCCATTGCCCTATTGCTGACCACGGCACTTGTGTATTGGGTCGTGGTTCGGCCCGACCCTGTATCGGAGAGAACAGTTGGAAATGCCGGTCTGGCCAATCTCGTGGAGGTGAAACTTCCACAAAACCTGTCGCCAATCGCTGAAGACGGCAAAGCCTTGTTCGACGCCAACTGCATCGCTTGTCATGGTCAAGATGCGGCGGGCAATGACGGAAAGGGGCCGCCCTTGGTTCACAAGATCTACGAGCCCTCGCATCACGGCGACGAGTCGTTTCAGCGTGCCGTTGCTTTGGGTGTGCGGGGGCATCACTGGCGGTTTGGGGATATGCCCCCCGTTCAGGGAGTAGCCCGCGAAGACGTCGAAAAGATCGTCCGTTATGTCCGCGAATTGCAGATCGCGAATGGTATCGAATGAGGATTTCGCCCAGGGCTTTGACCGCTACGCAATCATGTCGCAGAGTGCCACCATGGCATCCTTGACGCAAATCGAAACCTTGCTGCCCGAACTTCGGGCTTATGCGATTGCGATCTGTGCGTCGGGTGAGGATGCAGAGGACCTTGTTCAGGACGCCATCGAACGTGCTCTGAGAGCAGCAAACCGGCCGACGCGTCTTGTCGAACTGCGTCCTTGGATGTTCCGTGTCATTCGAAACCTGCATTACGACGACCTCAGGAAAAAGCGTGTACGCAGGGAATATTTGGCGGCTGAAAGACGTCTATCCGATGAAGCGGGCACTTCTGATACGGCCCGGGACATCATGATCCGTATGGCTTACGAAAAACTGACGCCGAATATGCGCGAAGTGCTTTGCCTTGTGGACATTATGGGATTGAAATACGCGGAAGCTGCAGAAGTGATGAATGTGCCCAATGGAACGGTGATGAGTCGGATCAGCCGGGCAAGGAAAACCTTGCTTGAATTGGTCGGAGGGGCGGACATGCCCGACGTTGAAGAGAAGCGGTAGAAATGAACGATTTGAACGACCAAGACTGGGAACTGATCAACGCCTACCACGATGGTGAATTGGGCGCTAAGGACAAGCGCGCAATGGAGTCCCGGCTCGCGGTTGAGCCTGCTCTAGCCTTGGCACTGGAAGAGCTGCGGGGGATGTCGTCAAGCTTGGCGGCGATGCGACCTGAGTCAAGATATGGGGACTCCGCGCCGGGCGGCCGTGCTGCAAACGACAACTGGTGGCCCGGAAGATGGGTTGCAGGTGGCGCAATATCAGCGGTCCTTGCCATCGCATTCGTTGTTGGCCCCAGCATCTTTGCCAAGCCCACCGTGTTGGACATCCATGCCGAATTTGCGGCGCAGCCGGTTTCGTCGAGCGATGGAGATCTACGCCCAGTTGTCGCTGCAAGCTCCGAAGATGTGCCGGATCTTTCCGGCGCCAACCTGACGCCGGTTTTCGTACGCGCCCTCGATGACGGGCAAGTGACACATTACGCAGGTCGGAATGGATGCCGCCTTTCGTATTTTCGCGGAGCCGTGGGAGGGGATGATCCAGGCCGCTTATCCGATCATCAGGTTGAGGCATGGACGACGGCCGACAACCTGCTTCACATGATTGTCGCCACTGGTATGGACCAATCAAAATTTGATGCCATCGCTACATATCTGAAATATACCTCGCGGCAAAAAGCGACCGAAACTATTCTGGCCGCTGTGTCGGATGCCACGACTGCCGCCGGCCCCTGCGTGGGATAGCGACAGTTTCCATCTCCGCGACTACTCCAAGGGTCTCGGAAAGTTCGGACGGTCGGTGTTGTAGTGCGCGGCGAGGTAGTCGAGAATTTCGGACCGCTCGGGCTCCTCAATCTCATACATGCCTTGTTCCTCGACCATCCACTCCAGCATATCGTCCCACTCCTCGCGGGTCAGGCCTTGCTGCGCCACGATCATCTCTGAATGGCAGGCCGTGCAGGCATAAAAGGTGGTTTCGACGCCGGGCGCATCAAATAGGACACCGAATTCGTAATCTTCATTGGCCAGGCTGGGTGGTGCCAAAACGCAACCGATGGCGACAATCGAAAATCTTCGCAGGATCGCGAAAGGCATGAGCATACTCCAATCAGGGAAAGGTTCGGGGCGGCATCGTGACCGCCCCTTAAATTGGTCAACTTGCGCGAACGCCGACGCGGTGCATAGTGTTGTTGAGATACCCTTTGGGGTTCCAGTCGATAGCGAAAGGTTGCATCACACCTTCGCTGTCCGTGGCGCGCGCCCAGATTTCGTAGTAGCCCGCTTGCGGGAAGGTAGCGTTCGCCCGCCAGTTCTGCCAGGCCCCGTCATTCACGGGTGCATCCAGCGTGGCATTCATCCAGGTTGCCCCGAAATCCATTGAAATCTCGACCTTGTCAATCGTACGGTCACCCGACCAGGCATGGCCACGAACTTCGGTTTCCAATCCAATGTCGGAGTTATTGGCCGGGAAGGTCACGAGCGATTTTACCGGCATCCGTTCGATGATCACGAAATCTTCTTTGGGTACATCCTGACCCGCTGCAACCTTATAGGCAGGCACGCGGTAAGAGGTTCCGGTCATCTTTGGCCCGTCATGCACTTGGTCGCGCAACTCGATCCGCGTCAACCATTTCTGCGAACAAGAGCCTGGCCAGCCCGGCACGACAAGGCGTAGTGGCGCGCCATTCATTTGATGCAATGCTTCGCCGTTCATTTCAAAGGCGATCAGAATGTTGTCTGTCATCGCTTTGGCGATCGGCATTCCACGCGAGATCGGCAGCTTTTCCGGGTCGCCGGAAAGATGGCTGTCGGCACCGTAATGCGCTGTGTAGACAACAATCGACTGCACGCCAGCCTTTTCCAGAACATCCTTGAGGCGCACGCCTGTCCACTCCGAGCACCCGATTGCGCCATAGGTCCACTGGTTGCCCTTGGCCGGAGGGTCAAAGAATGCGCGTCCGTTGCCGCCACATTCAAGCGCCAAAGCCATTGTCACCACCGCGAACTGCTCGCGTAGATCGGCGATGCTGAGTTCCATCGGGGTGTCGACGAAACCGTCGATGGTCAGCGTCCAGGCCTCCGGATCCACATTCTCGGGCGGGATACCATTGTTGCGGATGAAGTGCCGGCTGGTCGGCGTGATCGCATCGTCCAAGAGTTCGGGCGGCGTCTCAGCATTGACCGGACGGTCGTTGAGCAGTGTCAGCCCATCCTTGCCGACCAGCACATTCTCCTGCGCCATCGCCGCGGGCACGAAGCCGATGGGCATGTTGCGGTGAAACGGAATCGATGTGCCGACCATCGCGGCCATGGTTGCAAGTCCCGTTCTTTTCAGGAATCCGCGCCGGTCGGGGTTCGCGATCCGTCCAAAAAATTCTTTGTCCGCCTTTTCCGGATCTTCCCCGAAAAACTCATGAACCGAGCGTTTCTTATCCTCGTCGAGCGCCATGTCTTCCTCCCTTGGCTGGTCACGCGGTGTGTCGGCGCACACCGTCATTTGAAATAGAGACGTTCGAGACACACGGATTATTCCGTTCCAGGAGCAAAAGTTTTGATTTCAGTGCGACGGTCAGGAAAGAGTGATTCCGTCAACCGCGCGATCGACCTTGATCCTTGGTATGGACCGGCCCTTGCCCATGCAGCCTGGTGCAGCGGATCACCCGGGCATGGCTACCTGCCGGCGAAGATGACCTTGCAACGGCAGTCTCCCTAGCACGGCGGGCACTTTCTGCTGACGATGGCGATACGATCAATATCGTTCTGGGAGGCTTTACGCTCGTGATGCTCAAACAATATTACGCAATCGGCCTCGAAGCAGTGCGCCGCGCGGTTCATGTCAATCCAGGATCAGGATTTGTGAACGCGATGGCCGGTTGTGCATTGATCTTTGGCGATGATCCAGAAGCCGGACTAGGTCATGTGGAGCGCGCGATGGCTCTTGCCCCGTTGGATCCAAGTTTCTTCAGCCATCTGACAGTAGCCGGATATGCCCAGCTTTCCTGCGGACGCGTCGATCTCGCAGCGGAGTTAGCGGAACGTTCGCTCGCGCTCAATTCACAGTGGGATTCGACGTACTGGGTTTTGATCGCGGCATACACCCAACTAGATCGTTTGTCAGAAGCAAAAACCATCGCCACTCGACTTATGACGCTGTTGCCAAAAGCAACCGTTCCCAAATATGGGAAGTCTCTACCGATTAGGAACGCTCAATCACTTGAAATGGTCCTTAACGGCTTTCAGCAGGCCGGTCTTCCTATCGGCGATTAGCTCATGACCTAGTCGCCAGAATTTTGAGCCATGATTTCAAAGAACTCCTGACGGCTATTGGATCGCGGATAAGACTCACCCGGGACATCCTTTTCAAGAAAGGCGCATAGAGGTTCCCAACCGTCGGTGGCTCTGTGTACCAACAATCGATTGGCTGGAAGGGTCCTTGCAAGAGCTGCTTCCTGAGAACGGAAGGCATCAATCGCACCCTCTTTGTCCGTTCGTCCGCCAAGGCTTCGTTCGATCACAACACTTCTAACCATTTTCAACCACTCCACCTGTTCGCCAGGCCATTTTTCCGGCGCGGTTAAGACTGCAAGAATGGTCTGGGAAATGCTCTCGTACCAACCCTCGGGGTCCCGCGAAGATAGCACGAATTTGGCATGGGGATAGTAGGACATTAATTCCTTCCAGAATGCGGCGACGGGCCAGTCAACCGCCGATACAAAGCCACTAAAAACGTGGTCCCAATCTGGCGCAGCGGAAAGTGCCGCATTCCATTGTGGGGTACGCGTTGGCATATCCTGCAGTACGTCTTCCATGTGATAACACGGGCCGAGTTCAAGCTTGTTGAGCGCCATTCGCAAGGACATGGTTCCGGTCCGGCCAAAGCCCGCTCCAATCACTTTAAGTGTCATCACTACCTCTTCAAGATTACTTCCTGGAACCCCAAGGTCTTTAGGATTATATCGCATCTTCGAGCCCCGTAAACATATTCGGAACGTCGTCCAGATAAGCCGTTAGGTTACCAAATCCTTTGGATGGCAGATGCCCGCAAAGGTCTTGAACGCAGTCATTCAAAGTACGTTTTCCAGCGGCAGCTTCGTCCCGCGCTGCGTGAGTTCGTGATTTCAGAATTGCTGCATCCCGTATGAATGGCCGCAATCTCTGCCACATCGCAGATCAGATTTTGATGCCAGCGCAGTAAAATTCTCCAGTTGTGCACACGCAGCAAGATTTTAACACTTCTGTTCAGGGCTCAAACCAGAAACATGCTGCGATGAGCATGAATGTCCGGTCTGACGGAGTGGCCGTGTGATGTGCACGGCGAGTCGAGAAGCGGCGCTCACGCGCCGCCATCATGCTTCAGCACCGGGATCCCCAGCTTGCGGGCCTTGTCGGCAAGGTTCTCCTGGATCCCTGTGCCCGGAAAGACCAGCACGCCGATCGGCAGGACGTCCAGCATCGCGTCGTTACGCTTGAACGGGGCGGAGCGGCCATGCTTAGTCCAGTCGGGCCGGAAGGCGACCTGCGGCACCTTGCGGTGATCGGCCCAGCGGGAGGCGATGAGCTCTGCGCCCTTGGGTGAGCCGCCGTGGAGCAGCACCATGTCCGGGTGCTTGGCATGGACCCGGTCGAGTTGCGCCCAGATCAAGCGGTGATCGTTGAAATCCGCCCCGCCGGTCACGGCCACCTTGGGGCCCTCGGGCAGCAGCAGTTTCGCCTCGGCCCGACGGCGGGCGGCGAGAAAATCGCGGCTGTCGATCATTGCGGCGGTCAGGTTGCGATGGCTGACGCGCGAGCCGGTCCGGGGGTGCCAGGGCTTGCCGAGGTGATGCTCAAAGCCTTCGGCCGCGAGGTCGCGGAAGAGTTCCAGCGCTGTGCGCCGTTCGACCATGCTCTGCCCCTCGGCCAAGAGGCGTTCGAGTTCGAGGGATTTCACCTCGGAGCCGTCCTGTTCCCGCTGCATGCGGCGCTGCGCCTGTTCGTTGTCGTCGAGCTGTCGCTCGGCCCGGACTAGCGCGCGGTGGAAGAGGTTGACCGCACCCCAGAGCAGTTCGTCGAGGTCGGGTTCGAGCCGCGTGTCACCAAGCGTCGCAACCAGCGCGTCGAGGATGTCGGCGACGGCTCCGGCGATCTGGCTGCCCTCGGGCAAGGGGCGCGGATCGGGTTCATCCTCGTAGGGGCGCCAGCCGTAGAGCTGGAGTTCGGTCAGGACATGGGCGGTCGAGGACGTGCTGTGATGCGGCTCATGGGCATCGGTCTCGGGATCAAGGGTCATCTGCGGGTTCCTTCCTCGGGGGGGCCGCGCGCCACACGCGGCCTTCGTGGCAGGAAAGCGCCCACGGGCGGGACGGCCGGGCAGCCCCAGCCTTTCGCGAGGGCCTTGATGGCCAAGCCCGGCTATTTTGCCTCGCGATGCAAAGCGCCCCATCGGGGCGCGGCGGAAAATAGCCGTAGCGCGGCCATTGCCGGGCCGGCGCGCTTGTGGGTCCCCTGCCCTCTGAGAAGGCCGTGCGCGCCGGCCTTTCCCATGGATGGGACCCCCCCGCGGCATACCCGTCCGAAAGCGATACAGTGAGCCTTGCAATGCCAGCTCGATTGCCGCCCTGTCACACCGGCACGAACCGCGCGGTGTCCTCGGCTTGGAGATGAAGCCGCAACCGCGCTTGCAAGGCCGCCAGCCCATAGCGCCGGAGATCATCGTTGAAGTCGGCCAGTCGCGGCGTGAGAGTCAGCACTTCGATCCCGACCTCCGCTGCGCGCGCCTCAAGTCGATCACGTGCCGCCGCGCCTGCGGGATCACGGTCGCGCAGCACGTAGAGCCGCCTCAATCCTGCAGGAAACCGGATGGCGGCTAGGTGCCCCGATGACAGCGCCGCGAGGGCCGGCATTTCGGGCAGGGCCGAGCGCACGGAAAGAACCGTCTCGATCCCCTCACCCGCGACGAGCAAGTCACCGGGCGCGCCGAACCGCACCCCGTTTCCGAGCAAGGCGCCCATCGCGCGTCGCGGCGTGTCGATATCTGCCTTTGCGCTGCCATCCGGACGCAGCCAGGTGCGATGGGTCCCGGTATGGCGGCCCTCGAGATCGGTGATGGCAGCGAGCATGGCCGGAAGCGGCGCAACCGGCCCGCCACCCTCTGGCCGATAGTAGCAGGCGGGATGGAACCGCAGACTTGGCATTTGGTCCGTCGCTCCGATGCCACGCCCGCGCAGATAGGTTTCCATTGGAGTGCCGCGGATCGGCACGCCCATTGCGAACAGACGTCGCGCCGCTTCCTGGGATCCGATGGCAGCTGGTGGCTGTGAATGTGGAGAATGCTGTCGGGGTGGATCAGGTAAGGGCAGGCTCAAGAAGCGTCGGGCCTCATCGGCAACGTCCTTGAAGTCGACCAAGCCGCAGCTTTCGCGGATGACATCGAGCAGATCGCCATGCTGTCCCGTGGCCGCGTCGGTCCATTTTCCGGCGGCACGGGCACCGGACAGTGGCCCGGATAGCCGAACGAACATGGATCGGCCCGGTTTGTTCAGGACGTCGCCAACCAGCCAGTATTGACCCTGCTTCCGGCCGTTCGAAAGATAGTGTCGGCAAACCGCTTCGGCATTCTGGGCAAGCTGGTGCGAAAGCTCGGTGGCGGGGCTCGTCATGGCAGTCTCCAAGAGGTTTGGACGAAATCATGGGCCCGCCATGCCTGACGGGCCCATGACCTGGGACCTTAGGGGAAGGTCCCGTGCTGCTCGAAGGTCACTCAGCGGCGGTCCGGACGAAGGCGTCACCGGCGACGGGATCATCTTCTCCCGAGGGTTCGGAATCTCCGATAGCCGGTTCGCCGCCGTCTTCCGCCGATTGCGCTTCGCTGCTGTCGGGATCGTCTTCCGAACCGTCATCGGCGGCGCGGTCCGCGTCGTCGACAAGCTCGATCTCCGGTGCGTCCTCTTCCGGCAGCGGCGGCGTGCGCAGCGGGTCCGGCAGCCAGCCGGTGCCGACGAGCAGGTCCTCTGCAGCGGTCACCATCTCGGCCTTCTTCAGCCCCGCGATGCGGTCAGCGGCGTCCTCGCCCTTCGCTTCGCGAACTGCCTCGAGGATGCGGGCCTTGGTGACCCGAGCGAGGTAGCTGTCGCCTGTTGCCGTCCAGCCCGCCTTGGCCATGTCGAGCCCGACGGTCCCGGCCAGCACATCCGCATGCGCGATGGCGCGCGGCCGACGCTGGTAGGGGTCGTGGACGGCATTCACGCTCATCGCGACGCAGTGGGCGAAAAGCGCCTCGCGGCTGCAGCTGTCAAACTCGGTCAGCGCCTCCCAAAGGTCCTCGGGTGCCTTCGGCAGGTTGCCCGGCCAGGTCTCGTGGCGTTGGTCAATGGCCTGCGCATAGGCCGTGTCGCCGAGGCCCGGCACCTGCGATCCGAACCCCGCGTTGCGCGGTTCGATCTCGACACAGCTGTCGACGGCGTATCGGTAGAAGAGCCGCAGGACCATCGCGTGCAGGGCCGCGAGAAAGGCGACCTGCGGGTCCTGGGCCAGCGCATTGCGCAGGGCAAGGGTGCGGTGGGCAGTCAGTTCCATGACGAGGCGGTCGGAGAGCGGCTTGAGGCCTTCGTCTTCTTCCTCCTCGTCCGTGGTGGCGGTGATGGTGTCGTCGGTGTCCTCGACCGGCGTCGTTTCCGGTGCGACCTCGCCGAGGTCCGCCACCTCCTCGACTGGCTCATCCTCGGGCCGCACGTAGCCCCGTTCGACGCGCAGCCTCCCGGAACTGTCGATGCTTACGAAGGCCCCGGCCAGCGCGAGGTCGTCGGCCTCGTACTGGATCGGACGCGCATCGAGTGCCTCCATCGCCTCCTCGATCTCGCCGAGCCGTGCATCGACCTCGTCCGGAAGCTCGTCGGTCTCCGCATGCTCGGCCTCGAGCGCGTCGTATTCGGCCTTCAGCGCCTGGTAGCTGGCCGCTTCCTCGTCGCTCATCGGCACCACCTCGCCATGGACCCGACGCATCCCGAAAGTGTGGCCATAGGGGAATTCGGTATCGACCTCGACCCATTTCCAGCCCTCGGCACGGACCGCCTCGGCCTCCTCGGCCAGCTTCTCGCGCACCATGACGTCGAGCAGCGCGGCATCCTGCAGCCAGCCGCCGTCGTCCTGCTGAAACAGGTCGCGCAGAATCTCGCCCCCGGCCTCGACGTAGTCGTCGAGCCCCACGAACTGCGCCCGCTTGTCCGAGGCCCGCACCGCGCCTTCGGTCAGCATGCGGCGGATCTCGTAGGGCTGCCGCGAATAATGCCGCTGCAACGCCTCCCAGACCTGCTCCTGCCGAGCGTGATCGGGATTCACCGTGAAGGCCATGAGTTGGTCGAGCGTCATCTCCTCCTCGGCATAGGCGTCGAGCAGCGAGGGCGCGACCGCGGCCAGCTTCAGCCGCTGCTTGACCACGCTGGCCGAAACGAAGAAGGCCGCTGCGATCTCCTCCTCGGTGCGGCCCTTCTCGCGCATCGCCTGGAAGGCACGGAACTGGTCGAGCGGGTGCAGCGGCGCGCGCTGGACGTTCTCGGCGAGGCTGTCTTCCTCGGCGAGCCCGTCTGTGCGCACGATGCAAGGCACAAGTGCTGTCTTGTTCATGCGCTTCTGTTTTACGAGCAGTTCCAGCGCTCGGAACCGCCGCCCGCCGGCGGGGATTGTGTACATGCCGGTCTCGGCGCCATCGTCGTCCAGCACGGGCCGCACGGTGATGGAACTGAGCAGTGTCCGCCGCGCGATGTCTTCGGCCAGCTCCTCGATCGACACGCCCGCCTTGACGTGACGCACGTTCGACTGGCTGAGCATCAGCTTGTTGAAGGGAATGTCGCGCGAGGCGCTGAGGGTGATTTTCTGTTGCTTGGTCATCGGGATAACTCCGCGACGGGCCAGCCGGGAGCCTCTCTCCCGACCTCCAAACCCGTCACGGAAAACCCGGCCCACCTCTTACTCTGAGAGAGCCACGATAGATCGATGCCGACACCGCGAAACGTCCCACCATCACCACTTGCAATGGCGAACGTGCCATACTATTTTTGAAGCAAGAGGGTTGGTTCCCTCACCGGCATAGACGGGCTAAGCATTCGGTGCTGCCCAATATTTTAAGGGCCGCCGGAGAGTAGCTGCTTAGTAGCGGCACCTGCGGCGGCCTCAATTGCCAAGTCAGCTTTCCTATCGAAGTAGCCGAAAAAACCTCCAAGGTTGCGCCTAAGCCACCCGGGCTTAAGCTGTTCGTCTATTTCGCGGCTCATGCGAGCAACGTCGATATCCGCACTCCTGAGAATCTGACGCAGTGCTTCACAGGTCAGTGCGTCGCCATGTTGATCTTCTACCGGCTCCAAGGCCGATAGACGGTCAACAAGTGATTTGAGCGCGGACTCTAGATACCTCGGACCAGAGATCAGTCCTGCCTCAACCTGGAGCAAATAGAATGAATGTGCAAAAACAAGTGTCCTCAGCTGCGAGTAAAACAGCCTCGCAAGTCGTTCATTTGCATTTTCATCATCCAAGTCCCTTTGAGATTGGATTACGGCAGTATCAAAAATTTGGCCCTGTGACCCAGATCGTGTAAGAAATAACCTCAAGTCATCTTGATCGAGGAGATTCCGTTTCTGGCGTTCCTCTGCCAGCCTTGTCTGGTTCCCAGCCCTAATAAATACGAATGGCTTCCCCACGCCGACATAGTTGACCCCAACAGTTGAGATGTCGAACGTACTTAGTGCCTTCGTTTTTGTGCTGCTGAGAAGCCATCCATCGCGAAGAGCATTCATCGCGTTCGAAAAAGGCTGCGTCAGCTCTCTGCCGTCAACGAGCTGTACTCGAACCTCTTCATCAAGAAGCTTCTTCGCCAAAGTGGATGCAATATACTGGGCATCGCCTCTAGTAATTGAGATGTCGGCAAGCGATCCTTCGTTGAGGCGAAAACCTAGTTCAAATCTGCCAGCCATCTGACCATCGAAAAAGAACCGGCGATAGAATGGGTAAGCAAGAATTGGGCGATTGAAATCAGCAAAAGGTGATACGAATATTTGCTCCGGATAACGAATTAGGTTGTCGCAATCGGCATAGTAATTCTCTCCAGAAAATCCATTTCCAGACTTTGTCCGCGTATGTATAGCTCCAAAGCCACGGGCGAATTGCGCCTGAGGATCGGTCCTCCCCCAAGCAGGCCGATCAAGCCTTCCGGCATTTTCTCGATGCAAGTTGCGAAAGTCCGCAACGGGGAAGGTGATCGAAATATACATGACTTCTGATTGCTCCTTGTCCAGCATAACGACAATTAGATGGTACAAGCTTCGCGGACCAGACTTGTTTTCCTTGTGGCCCCAAGGTGGCGGTGCACTTGTGCCCGCCACCTAATATCGAGGATTAAAGCGCCCTTTCCAACAACACCTTCGCTTTCCCCTCCATCACCAGCCGCGCATCCTGCTGCGGCTTGGACCGCGCGACGGCGGTGATCCCCTGCACGAAGTCGAAGACACTCTCGGGCGGGCGGCCTTCCTCGGCCAGCACCGTCTCGACGATCCGCCCGGTTTCAGCCTTCGAGAACCCGCGCTTGCGCAGGAAATCCTGACGGTCGTCGTCGGACCGCGCGACGATCTTCTCGCGCGCCGCGCGGATGCCGTCGATGAAGGGCGCGGGTGAGGACTCGGCAAAGCGGGTGAGCGCCGGGGTGGCCTCATGGGCGAAGCGGGAGGCGGCGTATTTCGAGTGCCGGATGGTGATCTCCTGGAAGTCCTCGACGCCCCAGAGGTTGCGGTTCTGGCAGACCGCGCGCAGGTAGAAGCTGGCGATGCCGAGCGTCTTGGCACCCACCTCGGAATTCCAGCAGTAGAACCCCCGGAAATAGAGGTCGGGTGAGCCGTCGGGCAGCAGCCCCGCCTCGATCGGGTTCAGATCGTCGACGAGGAACAGGAATACGTCGCGGTCCGAGGCGTAGAGCGTCGTCGTCTCCTTCGTCACGTCCACGCGGGGGTTGTAGATGCCGGTCGACCAGTCGAGCACGCCCGGTACCTTCCAGCGCGTGTCGCCGGTGCCGTTGCCCGCGATGCGCTGAACGGCGGAGACCAGTTCGTGGTCGTAGATCCGGCCATAGTCGGGGCCAGTCACGGCGCGCAGTTCGGTGCGACCGTTCGCGACCTCCATCGTCTTGATCTGCTCGGCCCGGTGGTTGGTCAGGCCGTACTGAAGGTTAATGCCCGCCAGCGGCGCGGGCAGTTGCCGCAGATAGGCTGCGGGCGCGCCGACGAGGCTCGAGAGCTGGCCGAAGGACCAATGCGTCGGCGCGATGGGTTCATCCGCGCCCGGCAGGACAAGGCCCAGCTTCTCCGGGTTGTCGCGATGCGCCTCGACCCGGATCGCCGCACTCTCCAACGTGCGCGTCCGGCTCCGCTCCGCCCGGCCCTTGACCGAGGCGAAGAGATCGTCGAGCGACAGATACCGCTCGTCCTCCGGCCGCGAGAACCATTCGGACGAAACGCGATCCACATTCGTGCCGCGCGACACATCCACCTTGTAGCCGCCGCTTATTTCACGCCCGGCATCGATAATTTCGGTATTCATTGGGAAAACCTCCGCGACGGGCGCCGGAGGCCTCTCCTCCAACCCTCAACCCGTCACGGCCCTCCCTGCCCGCCTCTGGCTCTCCGAAACCCAGTGAACGACCGCAGGAAGATACGCCGATTTGGTCGCATTCCGTCCTATTTGTTCGCCACCTTCCGCCGCCGCTTGCCGCCTTTTTCACGATCAAGGTCCCTGATCCCGCCAAACGCCGCCGCCCACTCGCATTGATGGACAACGCGGCTGAGGTCAGGATGCTGAGCAGAAAAACCACCGAGACTGACCGATGAACACGCTTTTTCTCCTGATGGCTCAGTATGATGGCCGCGCGGTCGTACCGGTCGATGCGGTCTGCAAAGACTACTTTTCCCATCTGACCTTGCCGAAGTTCCTCAGGAAGGTCAGTTCCGGTGAAATCGATCTGCCGCTGGTGCGATCGGAGCGCAGTCAGAAAAGCGCGAAGGGCGTCCACCTCTCGGATCTCGCCACCTATCTCGACAAGCGTCGCGAGGTCGCGCTGTACGAGCGGGACGCTTTCAAGTAGTGACCTTCGGCGCTTCAGAAAAGGCTCGTCCTGTGGCCCAAAACACTCACTGGGAGTGATCTGCCAAGGGGTTTTGTCACCACCTCGATCCGTCCAATCCAGCCGGCTGAAGCTTCGCCGGTGAAAAACTGGGCAAAACCGTTCCAGCCCGGCCACAACCCTTTGAAATCAAATTCACAAACGGGGCCGCTCGACGATGGCCTATCAGATTTTCTGCCTACTTTTTGTGCGCACGACCGGGACGGACTTACAACATGATTTACAACACGGGTTACAACATGACCGTAAAAAATTGAAATTTCACAGACTCTTTGAACTGTCGGTCCAGTCCATCATCGGCGCGACGGACAGCCGGGCCGCCTGTCGAACCACGGAGCCCGCTGCCGGCACAGACACCGTACCCGATATGTTACCGACCGTATGGGTCATGTCGCTGACAGGTGCCTCCGCCTGGAACGCCGCTGGTAATCTGACACCGGGGAAATCCGATGCAGCGGCGCCGGTCTTAATCCGTTTGGGTGCCCGCGTCCACCTGCCCGACGCGTGGCAGGGCGCAAGAAAAAAGCGGAGCCTTGTAAAAAGGCTCCGCTCCCCTCCGGAAAATCACCTCACGTGCGGGTTATCCGGTGAGCTTTTCCAGATCATCACCCACCTGCTCCCACTTGAAATTGTAAATGCGTCTGGACCGTTTGATCGTGATCCCAAGGATGTAGGCCCGGAACAGAACAATCACGAGGCCAACCCAGAAGATCACGGTGTCGGGTAGGAAGTTCAGGTTGTGCAACCCCATGCCAAACCCCATGACGGCGCAATCAACACCCATGTTCTGCTCGCCGCGCCGGGCCATCGTCGCCAGCTCCATCTGGTTGTATTTCAGCAACCAGCCTGCATTGCGGCTGTTGTAGTAATGAAAGTAGAGCGAGACGCCGCTGATGACGATCAGCGCCCAGGCAAGAAGCGGGGTAAGCATTGGAATATGATGAGACATTATGGACTCCTATGTTAGGCCTTTGTTGCCGGCAGGGTCGAAACTTGTGAAATCCTGCCCGTTGACGACACCGAGCAATCCGTTGTCGCCCACGCCGGCGTCATAATTCGGCAGGATTGAAAAGAATTCGGACGAACGGCACCGGATGGCCACCGGCGTGAAGAACTCGGTTTTCTCACCCGATGTTCGATCCTGGATGATGTCGGGGATCAGCAGCACCTTGTCGCCCGCCGCGCTGGTGTAGACACCGTTCTGCAGGATCATTTGCTGCATCTGGATCGAGCTGATCAGGATGCAAATGCTGGCATCCTTGGATGTGCGCGCATGTTCGCGCGCCTCAAGCTGCCCGTTGACGAACAGGCCCCAGCCATAATCCGGGTTCGGCAGGCCGCGCTGGCGGTGCTGCAGCCCGACGCTATCGGTATAGGTGAAATCGTGACCGATCACGAAGTTGTAGGGCGACCCGGCCCAGGTACAGCTATCCTGGATATAGGTCGTGGTGATGGCACCGGCCGAGCTGTCGCCCAGTTCCGCGGTTGTCAATTCCTCGATGTCGGTAAAGCCGTTGACGCCGGCAGAGTAAGGCAAGGTGATCTCGTTGCCGTCAAAGATGTAGTGCACCGGACAGTTCGTGAATGTCTTGTTGATGATCTTGATTGCCTTGTTTTCACTGGTATTTTCCCCACCCGCGGTGGTGAAGGCCATCGCGTTGGAAAAGCTGTCTATCCGAGGGTTCACGAACGTCATGCCGACGGCCTGGCGGAACGGCCACAGGCCGATGCCCGGGTTGAACGGGGCCCGCGATCTATGGGCCGGATTGAACCCGATCATGTCGAAATCTTTCATGGAATACATGCCGGTATACTGCCAGTGAAACCCGACATCGACCTCCCAGGCGGTGAAACCGTCGAGGAAAGAAACAAGATCATGATGCTGGACCGGGAATTTCTTTGCGACCGACCCGTCCCAGTTACAGGCGTAGGCCTCGTTATTCTCGAACCCCTCGATGACGGCCAGCGTCTTTTGCACATCCGTATCGGGCAACGCGGCAAGCCCGTAGAATGCGCGCAGCTCCGCTGTGATACCCGGGTAGACATTCGTGCCAAAACTCACCCGCGAGGTCCACGACATGCCAGCGGTGCAGTTGACAGCGACGAAGTTCTTCAGGTGCAGGGGGCGCGAATTCGACCAGAACCCGTGGCCCATGTCGCCGATATGATGGCCCCCATCCTTGATCCGCGCGGTCGACGCTTCATGCCATGTCTCGCGGTTGCCAATGGCGATGCAGCCGTCGATGCTGCCCCACGATCCGCCACCCTCGCCGGCAAAACCGACCGCCTGAAAATCGAACGCGATACAGTCGATCATGTGGCCGTGGCTGTCGTGGTGCACGAACACCCAGCCCGGACTGTCATATCCCACGCACCCCCGGAAGATGGACGGGTTCAGCGCCGGGTTCTTTGCGCCATTGTGGTGGAAATACCAGATGTAGCGCCCATTGGTATTGGTTGTTACCGTGATTGTCGGCATGGTGCTGAGCTGTACGGGGGATGTTCCAAGTGCCAGGAAATCCATGTCGGTACGGCCCATGCCCCAGGCTTCGACATATTCAACAGTGTTCTGATCCTTGTTCTTGAACAACTGGTGCGCACGACGCTGCGCATCGGCGGGCTGTCCATCGGTCGTCGTGCGGAAATTCCGCGTCCGGTTCACGATATGTGCCGTCAGCGAGGCCCGGCGATAGCAGGCCGGGTGCGGATAGATCAGCGGCGTTGTCCAGTGAATGACCGGTGCAGCCGGTACCGAATTGTCGATCGCGCTGATCGTCCGGACCTCGAACTCCCAGGGCTCCCAGGTCGAGCAATGCCCGCGCATACGGGTGCCCGGAATGATGATCTCGTCGCCGACCTTCCAGTCCCTGAAGCCGGAATAACCCTGAACCTGGCGATCCAGCGTTACCGAGGTGGCCCCTTGCGCGATATCCCCTGCTGCGCGGGCAATCCCGATCACCGGGGTTGCATAGATCGACGCCTGACCAAAACAGATCAACCCGCGCTGCATCTTGACCGGGTCATTGGTGACATCAAGCGGGCCGTTATCGGTGTAAATCAGGGTTTGGGTATGGCTGTCAGGTGCGGGCGATGCTTCTGTTGCAAGTTTGTAAGTACCTGTATGATCGATAAAAATCGTATCGCAGCGTAGCTCTGTGCTGCGATCATCCGCCCAGACAAAACCGCCATCGACGCGGATCGTGTTGTATTCGGCGCTGTCGTTCATGTCATAGGTGACATCGACGCCCTGGGGGATCAGGACGTTTTCACCGGCCTGAGGCACCCGCTGGGTGTTCCCTGAAATCGACCACCATGTTGCGGGATCCGACCACGCGCCCGTTGCCACCGCAATCACATCCGCCTTGGCGCGATCGCAGTAACTTTTGATGCTGTCGATGTCGCGTTGCAGCATCGGATCAATAAAGGCGTTCTGGTCATAGGTCTCGGTCGCATTTGCGACATAGGCCAGCGCCTCGGTCTCGGGGTCGCCGCTCCCCGGCCCGGTGTTTTCCCGCTGTACCGGATAGGATTTTGTCGCCAAGGCGGAACCGGTATCGTCTACCAGTATCTGAAGATCTGATGTGTGTAACAAATTAGCCTCCTACGAGAAGGTCGAACCGCTCGCGGTCCAATCGCTGCCAGCCCCGAGATTGGTGCCGTTGTTGTAGTTCGATGCGGGCCCGTGGATGTCATAGAGCGGGGTGCCGTACGACGCATGTGACACCGCCGGGTCGACGATTGCGCCAGAAGAGCCGTTGAAGAACTTGCCCTGCACGGCGCCGCTGTCGATCTCCGGCGGAGGGCCGCCCAGATCGCCCTCATCCCAATAGGCAAAGCGGAAATTCAGCAAGTCCGCCGGGCGCTGCCCGCCAGCGGAAGCGAACAGCGCCGGAAGAGTCGCGCTGTACCTGTCCCAGTCATACCGGCTCGCCAAGGGTGCGCTGATATTGGTGAATACATTCACCGCGCTCCCGCCGGTCTCGTCCCAGATCACAACCTTTGATGTCGCCACACCAGCCAGGATTGAACCGGAAATCAACACGCACATCCTGTCACCGATTGCGTAGTTGGCGGTACTTCTGAACTTCTTATCGGTTGTGCCGGAAATCAGGAAATCGATCTCGGGGTTGGAAAATCCGTCCGTGCTGACATCATCCGGACGCCATCCGTCCGATGCCCCCGCGTTTTCAAGGCCCAGGATGCTGCCCCTGAAATCGCTCAAGGTCTGATAGGCACAGAAAGCCAGGAAATGCTGTGTCGACGGGATCGTCGCCGGAAAGACCAGGTAAGCGCCAGAATTTGTGTTGACGCCCACTTCGGAATAGGTCCCGCCAGCCGCACGTTTTGAGGACAGGATGGCGCTCGTGATCATGTCAAAGGCTGAAACGGGCATCAGGTGATATCCCCCTGGACAACCCAGGCATCCGTCGCGATCTTGCGAAGCACGCAACCCGAATACTGATTGTTGATGGCCACGCTGCCGCCCGATATCCCATTGACCGACACACCGCTGGCTCCGCCCACCGTGGTCTGACCGGATCCCAGTTGCGTAATCGAAATCGTCGCACCGACGGCAAAGGCGACAGTCGCGGTTGCCGGTATCGTCACGGTATTTGCTGACGCGCGTGTCATGTCGACATTCAAGCCGGCATCGTTCAGCGCAAGCGTATAGGATGCACCCGATTGGGTGTTGACCGAGGCCACGCCGAAACCACCGCCCACGGCGATGTCATACGTGCCCAGGTTTGCCGGCATGGATGGCCCGTGGTTGAACCAGATGACCGTCTTCGTGGCCGATTGCGTGGGACGTGCCGCTGTCGCGCTGCCGCCCGCGTCGAAGACAATCACGTCCTGTCCGCCCTGAAGCACCACGTCAGTCTGGTCGAGGGTCACGACATCGCCGTAATTGTCCAGCTTGGTGGCAAGCTCCTGCAACGCTGCCTCGACATCGGATGCCGTGAACAGCGCCCCGTTATCCGCCAGGCCGATCAACGAGGCGCCCTGGCCATTTGTGGTCGAGGCAAGGCTGGTCGAGGTCAGCACGTTCAGGATGCTGCGCACGGCGCCGGCATTCAATACTTCAACCTGACCGGTTCCGCCGCTGGTACGACCCAGCAACCGATTGGTCGCAACCTGCGCCAGTTTGGGCAAGGTCACGGCGCCGTCTTCGATCTCGGCCGACCCGACCGTGTCAGCATCCGCCAACGCACCGGAATTCGCGGTCGCCCCGGCGGAAACCCCCGCCAGTTTCGATTTCTCTGCATCGCTGAAAGCATTGGTATTGCTTTCCGCCTCATACAGGGCCTTGATCTGCGCGCCGCTCTGGTCGGGTGCGGCACCATCTGCCACGTTCAGAAACGCCCGCATGTCAGACGCCGTCAGCTCTTCGCTGTCACCCGACCCTGCCGACAGCCGGCCCAGAATACGGTCCTGTGCCACGCCGGTAATTTTGTCGACGGTGCCGCCGCCGGTACCACCGGACTGCCAGGTGGCCCCGCCCAATTCGGCGTCGATGGCCGAGACGATCTCGGCACCGGATTGGTCACCCGTCGCCCCGGCCTCGATCGCGTCGATCTTGGCCAGTTGCGCAGCGGTCGCGAACTTGTGCGTCGTTGCGTCGTCAGCGATATCATCCGCGTTCAGGTTGACCGCACCGGTTGCGCCATTCACACTGTTCACCGCATTGACTTCGGCGCCCTCTGCAACGCCCGCCAACTTGGCCTTCTCGTTATCCGTGAATACGTTCGTGTCGGCATTCGCCTCGTATCGGCTTTTGACCGCCTCGTTCAATGAGGCATCGCTGCCCGTATTAAATTCAGTCGCCATTTCTAGCTCCTCATGCCGCGTTAAAGATCAGTTGATCGCCGTTCCACACCAGCGGATCGCCGTTCAACTCGAGATTTCCGGAAACCACCGTGACATTCGCGCTCAGAACATTTGATGCATTGCCCGTCGCGTCGATCACCCCGACATGAAACCGCCAACTGCCGGAGGCGACACCGGAAACGTCAACGCCGCCGCTATTGACACCCGCCAGGGCCAGCCCGCTGCCCGCCGCCGCAGCCAAAGGTTTGGCCGCCACAAGAGCGTCGGCGTTCGGATAGCCCGGCGCGTTGTCGATCAGCCAGTGCAGCGCACCGGCCTCGTCACTGCCAAAGCCGAACTGCCAGGTGCCCTCATCGATCGAAAGACTGGCAATCACCGGCGCCAGCAGATCAGGCTGACCAGGCGTTGATGATCGGCGCGCCCTGCGCCGGAGGCTGACAGAAAGGCCAATCATTCCCAGGCCACCACAACCGCGGTTGTTCCCGTCGCCAGAACGCGCGTCGCCCGAAATTCGAGAACTTCACCGGCCTCTATCGGATAAGTGACGTCCGTCCCGGTGCGGTCGCGCACCACGACCGTCCCCGAAGCGATGCATTTCAACGCACGCGGACGCGGATCAAGATCGGTCGTATCCGAAGGCGAAACCACGTAATGCGCTTCACCCGGAGAGATAAGGCTTGCCGCAAATCCTGCGAAGTTATCGGTCATTCGATCTTCCTTCCAATGTTTCGATTGTCTGCAAAGTTTCCCGAAACCCGGATTGACGGCCTGTCGGGATCAGTGATTGAGCTTCCGGTCATTGGGCCCCGTCCGGCTACCCGGCTTGCGCCCGCTCAGAAGCGAACCGAGCGGTTCCGTTGCGCTCGACCGACCATGTGCCGCGCCATCAGGCCACTCGTGAAGGCCCGGTCAAACACGCCTCGGCCCGACCAAAAAGGATTGATTTTTTCATACCCAGCTCCACCCGCTCTGATTGCAAAGTTCGAGCGACAAGGTTGTTTTGAAGCATGAAGAATTGGTAACCAGACTGCCCGTAGCCCGCTCAGCCTCGGACGGCCGGCCGGCATTTCAGGAAATCGCCCTGAGGCAACTCTTCGTAACAATCTGGTGTTGTGTGGTTTTCTGCCATTCAGGCAAAAGATGCTGCGCCTTTTTTCAGCAAACGCATCCTATCGACCAGAAAACAGGCCAGGCTGCCTCGGGTCATGAAAAGAGAAAAAATCTACTTATGATTGCATTCAGCTAAATCGTTTTCGCGACTCGTAACGGCTTCCCGCGGCCTTCTTTCAAGCCCGGCAACCACATCTCTGGTGGCGGCGTCAGAGGTCAGATACCGCCCGCTCCCGGCTTACCTGGCCTGAACAAGACAATCACACCGCCGCCGACGCCGTCGGATTCGCGATAGACAACGTGCCGCGCGACGTGGACCGACAATTCACGGGCGTCGTCACCGCTTTGCCATGCTCTGTCGATCAGCCGGCAGTGCGCGGCGGCTCCGCCAAAATCCGCGGTCGGAGTGACTTCGCGCATGAAGGAAATTTCCCGGGCGATCTGGGTGCCATCCAACGCAACCGATCCCCTCGTCAGGACATCGCGCGCCCTGCCTTTGGTCAGCACCGATTGTTCGCGGCTCTGCACCCATGCACCACATAGCAAAGTGCGACCATCCTTTTCGCGGATGTCCGCTGCGATCGTCACGCCGCCCCCTGACGAAAATTCACCGCCGCCCAGGGCGGGCGACGTCCCAAGCACGGCCGAAGATCGCGACCCGACATAACTCGTGCAGGCGGCAACGGCCAACACCGATATCAGCATCAAACTGGTGGTCTTCATGGTCCTGCCCTTTCACGTTCGCCATATCACACGATTCTGGCACCGGATGTGGTGCGTCGCGTCGTTACACCTTGCCCCAGGTCTATTCGCCCGCTGCAAACCGGCCGGTTTCCTCCAGCATTTCCGGATACCATTTTTCCAGCGTCCCGGAAAACTCCTCCCGGATGCGACCAACCTGCTCAGGCGTCAAATCCTCGCGCCAGGCGCCGGCCTTACCCTTGGTGAAGAAACTCTTCATCTCTGCCGGCTTCTCCGAAAAGCCAATCTCTTTTTCCTGCTTTTGCAGGGACTTGAAGCTCGCCGCCTTGACCGCATAGGCCAGTTTCGGGCGGTCCACCTTGACCTTCATGAACTTCTCCAGCAAGGCCGACATCACCTTGCCCGGGCTGGCCAGCATGTCTTCGTAGCGGATCACGTAGCGCGGCAGACCCGGCGCATTTGTCCAGGCGTTCACATGATCGTCCCACCGGCCCAAGGGTTCAAACATCCCTGTTCCCGTCGCCATGATATTCCGTGTCGAACTCATCCGTTCGATCGTCGTATCGATATCCGCGGACTGATGGCGTGCGAATGACGGCGCCAGATCGAACGGGTTGCGCATGACATAGACCGCAGCCGCTGTCACCTCGGGCGGGATGACATCCTTGCCGAACATCCTCAATGTCTGGCAATGCGTCTTGACGAAATGGTGGTTGGGTTTCGATGCCGCGATCAGCCGCAGCGCCTTTTGCCGCACCTCGATCCATTCCTCCATGGTCGAGGCGTTGTAGGGACGCCCCAAAGCCTTGTCGAAAAAGTCCTTGCGAATATCCCCGGTCGTGAACTGGCTCAGGCTGTTGATATCCGGCGCCTTGCTCTTGGGCATGAAATAGTTTGCCAACAGCACCCGCACCCAGGTGTTTCCCGACTTGGGAAAAGACGCCAGCCAGATAATCCTCCGAAGGTCGTTCATCAGAAATATCCGTATTGTTTCATAGTCTTACGATGTATCCGCCGCACCCTGGCAACCTGTTCCTCGCTCAGTTCGCTTTTCCAGTTGTCGCTGGTTCCGCTGGAAAAGAACGTCTCGCTGTGCCGCGACCTCTCGGCAAAACCGCTCTGCTTTTCCTGCTTCGACACTTCCTTGAAACTAGAATGGCGTATCGCGCGGTCCAGGCGTTCCTGCTCGACCGGAACCCCGATATTTTGCAACACCTTGGTAAAAGCCTCCTGCGGATCAGACAGCATATCCTCGTACCGCAACACACAGATCGGAAACGATGACTTCGCGGTCCAGCTTTGCACATGGTCGGACCAGCTGCCCAGTATCTGGTAAACCGTTGTTTCATCGGGATTATTCACATGATCCGAACGCGAAATCGCCTCGATCGTTTCATCCGCGCCCATCCCGTAATGGCGGGCGTAAGACAGGACCAGGTCCAGCGGATTTCGCATGATGTAGATCGCGGATCGCGTATACTGCTCGGGGATCAGATCGACACCGAGCGTGGGCCTGTTGATATTATGGGTCTTGACCAGATTGACATCGGCATTGTTGGCCACGATGCCGCGCAGCACCCGGTCGCGCAGGCCCAGCGTCACGTTGATGTTCATCGTGTCGACATTGCCGCCGCCGACCATCTGATAGGTCTTGGGAATTGAATCGCCCATGCCGAACTTGTGCACCTGATTGATCGGCACCGGTTCCTTGGCATTGGTCAGGTAATTGGCAAGAAAAATGCGTGTCCAGGTGTTTCCTGACTTGGGGTAGGAGGCCAGCCAGACAATGCTCTTTTTCATGTTGGAAAGTTCCGCGTGTTGTGGCGATGATCTTGCCACCTCACATAAAAACAGCGGGGGGGTTTGTCACCCCCCCGCCGCATATATCTACCTGAATTAGAAGCTCAGGTTGATGGCAGTACCGATGACGGTACCTTCCAGGTCGGTGCCCAGCGTTGCTGCTTGGTCGCCTTCCAGCCAGATGGCGTACACGTTCCAGCTCACGCCCGGTCCCAGGTCGCGCGCTGCGCCGATCTGGTAAGCTTCGTAGTCGTCGGAGCCGCCAACAACAAAAGGCGAGTCGCTTTCGCCTTGCGCGGTCAGAGCTTCGAACGACCAGGGGCCAGGTGCGTCGAATGTCGCGCCGAAGGTCCAACCTTCCGAGTCAACACCGCTACCGACACCACCGACACCGCCGAGGCCGCCGTTGTCGTTTTCAGCATACGAACCGCCGACGGTGAAGCCACCGAAGCCAACAGTTGCGCCGATACCCCAGGTTTCGGGATCCGAAACGCCCGGGTTGCTCAGAGCGTTAACCGAACCTGTACCCCAGCGAGCGCCGGCGTTCAGGTCAACACCACCGATGGTGCCGCTGTAGTTGATGCCAATGTCGAAGATGTCCGAAACAACACCAACACCGTTGCGGTTGATGCTGAAGTTGTTACCTGCGTTGACAGAACCTGTCGCGGCATAGGAAACACCCAGAACCAGACCGTTGAAGTTCGGCGTGAAGTAGCTGATGCGGTTCACGTCGTTGTTGCCTGCCACTTCGGTGTAGGCCGAGTACTTGGCGTCACGGAAGACGAAGCCACCGGGCGCGGCACCCGAGCCAACGCCGGCTGCGGTGATCGGCAGGAAGCCCGAGATCGAGGGCGAGTGGATGTACATCGAGGTGACCTGCGGAGCGGCAACCATCGACAGGTAACCTGCCGAGTTTTCGTTACCGATAACCAGACGGCCGAACGAGTCGCCGCTGATGGTCATGTAGGTTTCGTCGATGAAGCCACCACCGTTGGTGTTGCCTTCCAACTGGATGTTAACGCCGAAGGTCAGGCCGTTATCCAGGGTGATCGACGGAGTGAAGTGGATTTCCGAGTTGTTGAAGGTGTCGATACCGTCGAACTCGGTGCCCGGAACAAGGCCGACGCCCGAAGAGTCAGACCATGCGACGTGCTGGTTCATGTATCCGCCCCAGTCCAGGTCCCACGATTGGGCCGAAGCAGGAGCAGCAGCGGCTACGCCGAGTGCGATCGCGCTGGTGCAAAGAAGTTGCTTTTTCAAGGGTGTCCCTCCTCATAAGCAAGAGATTGAAGTTCCGCCGTCACCAAAGCGGGTCACGACTTGGATGATGGAATGCTGCAAACACCCCCCAACTGTCAACGAATGCGCCATGTGTTAAATCGTTGTTAGGCGTGTTGTGACGTTTAAATCACACACTCCTGCAGAGGCATTTCCGCCCACGCCTCCAGGCAATCGGGTTTGCGCCTTGTTTTAATGGGTTTTTGCGTCATTTCACCCCCGCTGACAAACGCCGGCGTGGCGCACTGGTCACGTTTCGAATTCCGGCTCAGCAATGGTTTGGACGTTGCGATTTGGTCACAGCGCGAAGGACCGGAGAGAATCGGTTTCGGACCGGATCCCAGGCACCCGCAGCCGGTCAGGCGACCGGTGCCAGCCCCAGAATGGCGCGCGCCTGGGCCACGGTTGCAACCGGACGGCCATACTGCCCGCATAGTGCCGCGCAGCGCGCAACCAGCGCCGCGTTGGACGGCGCCAGGGTATGACGGTCCAGCCGGATATTGTCCTCTAGCCCAGTGCGCGTGTGCCCGCCCGCCGCGATCGACCATTCGTTCACCGCGATCTGGTTGGGACCAACGCCCGCCGCGCACCACTCCGCCTTCGGTGCGCGCTCCTGCATGAGCCGGACATAGAAATCGAACACTTCCCGATCCGCCGGCATGGCGTTCTTGACGCCCATGACGAACTGCACATAGAGCTTGCCAAAAAGCACCCCCTCGCGATGCAGCCTGATGGCATGCAGGATATGGCTCAGGTCAAACGCCTCGATTTCAGGCGTCACTTCGTATTTGCGCATTTCGCCGGCCAGCCAGGCCACCAGGTCGGGCGGGTTTTCGTAGACCCGCGTCGGAAAGTTGTTCGACCCGACGGATAACGAGGCCATGTCGGGCCGCAAGGACAGCATCCCGCCGCGTTCCGCACCCGCGCCCGAGCGCCCGCCGGTCGAATACTGAACGATCATGCCAGGGCAATGTTTGCGAATCCCCTCCCCCAGCCGGGCAAACCTTTCCGGGTCGGAACAGGGCAGGCCCGCATCATCGCGGACATGGCAATGGGCAATCGCGGCGCCCTCTTCAAACGCCGCATGGGTGCTCTCGATCTGCTCGTCGACGGTCACGGGCACGGCCGGATTATCGGCCTTGGTCGGGACCGATCCGGTAATCGCGACACAAATGATGCAGGGTCGGGTCATGACCGGTACGATAGCGGGTCGTGCCGCCGCTGTCGAACCGGATCACCCGTTATGCTCTGCCAGTACCTTCTTTGCCGCCCGGAAACATTCCAGCGCCTGCGGCACGCCGCAATAGATGCCGACCACATGAATGATGGCCCGGATCTCATCTTGCGTGACGCCGTTCTTCAGCGCCCCACGGCAATGAATCTCCCATTCGTGCATTTTCCCAAGCGCGCCGATCATCGCCAGGTTCATCATGCTGCGGGTTTTCGGCTCGATCACATCATCGCCCCAGCCAAAGCCCCAGCACCACGCTGTCATCGCCTCCTGGAAGGGGCGGGTAAACTCATCCGCCGCAGCCAGGTTGTTCTCGACATACGCCGCCCCAAGCGTGGCTTTGCGCTGTTCGAGACCCTTCAGGAACAGATCTTCGTCGAATATACTCATCTTGCGTGCCTTTCACTTGCCGTTGGTTTCCTCAACACCATCTGCCGCCTCGCGTTCCAGCACCGGGTTATCGCAGCGCGATGGCGACATTCTTGGTCTGGACATAGTTCCACAGCGCCTCGCGGCCCTTTTCGCGGCCGTAACCGGATTTGCCGTAGCCCCCGAAGGGCGTTTCGACCCCACCCGCAAACCACTGATTGACAAAGACTTGCCCTGCCCGGATCTGCCGCGCGGCGCGGGTGGCGCGATCCAGGTCGCGGGTAAAGACGCCGCCGACAAGGCCATATGGTGTGCCATTGGAGATACGGATCGCATCCGCCTCGTCCCGGAATTTCATGACCGACAGCACCGGGCCAAAGACCTCGTCCTGTGCGATCGTCATCTCGGGCGTCACCTCTGACAGCACCGTCGGCTCCAGGAACGCGCCGGGGATGTTCATCGCCCTTCCGCCCGTGGCCACCCGCGCGCCCTGTGCCTCGGCCTCGGCCACCATTGCGGCGGCACGGTCGCGCTGCGCCTCGGACACCATCGCGCCCATATTGGCGCCCGCTTCCGCGCGCTCGATCCCGGGCCCGACCGACAGCGATCTGGCGACGTTCACGGCCCGCTCCACAAGCTCGTCGTGACGGCTTTCATGCACGATCACCCGGCTCATCGCCGAACAGACTTGCCCGGCATTGAAATAGATGCCCCAGCGAATGTCATTCTCGAACGCCTCCAGATCCGCGTCGTCATGCACGATCGCCGCCGATTTACCGCCCAGTTCCAGCACGCAGGGCACTACATTCGCCGCCGCCGCCGTGGCGATCGCGATCCCCGTGCGCACCGAGCCGGTAAAGACGATCTGGTTCACCTCCGGGTGCGCGCTCAGCGCCGCTCCGGCCTGATGGCCCCAACCGCACAGGATATTGACCGCGCCTGCGGGCAGGCCAACCGCCTCGGCCGCATGCGCGAACCAGGCATTGCTCAGCGGCGTCAGTTCCGGCGTCTTGATCACGCAGGTATTGCCGGTCGTCAGAGCGGCGGAAAGCGACCGCGCGGTCATCTCCATCGGATAGTTCCACGGGATGATCTGGGCCGAAACCCCATAGGGCTCGTTGTCGGTGAAGTCGAAATACCCCGAACCCAGCGGAATCGACCGCCCTTCGACCGTTGACGCCTGGTTGCCGTAATATTCGAAATAAAGCGCCGCACCGTTGATTTCTTTCCTGGCTTCCCACAGCGGCTTACCTTGTTCAAGGCTCAAGAGGGCAGATATTTCATCAATATTATCAAGCAGGTATTTGCCCATCGCCTGCACAATCCGCCCGCGTTCGATCGGCCGCATCGCGGTCAGAACACCGGATTGGTGTACCCGTCTGGCGGCGCTTACGGCGCGGTCCACATCCGCCTCATCCGCCAGCGCATGTTCGGCCAGCTTTTCACCGGAACCAGGGTTGATGACATCCAGCCGCCCGGCGCCGCCATCGGTCCAGGCGCCGTCGATATAGTTCTGCCAATAGAGTTTCACGTCGGGCATGTCACGGCCTTTCAGATTTGGATTCGATGTTCGTAAAGACGGTCATAATGCGGCTTCATCCGCCGGTACACCTGCTGTACGCGCGGAGGTGTATCGGCCAGCGACACATATTTGCGTTTCTGCGGTTTCAGCCCCGTGGACTGCGCCAGGTTGGCATGAAACGATCCGCCATCCCACCAGCTATGCGCCGACGGATCGCCCCCGGGTTCCCAACTGAGCGCCTCGGGGATGAACGGAATATCCACCGCCGCGCAGAACGCGCGGGTCATGTCATGCGGATTTTCCAACAGGTCATCGCTGTCGATCACGGGCGGCGGGCTGCCATTCAGCGCCCAAAGCAGGTCGAACAGCGCGCGCTGCTCGGGAAACCCGACCTCGCCCTCGTGGAAATCTGGCCATTTGTGGTGCATCGATGTGATGGTCTTGGCCGGGTCGCGGATCAGGAAGGCATGGGTAAAGCGCGATAGAAACGCCGCGTCCCACATATGATTGATGTAATGGGGAAAATCCTTGATGAACACCGGTCCCTTCGCGGCCCGGTTCTGGATGTCCTGCCAAACGCTTTCAAGCGTGAGCCCGGGCGTGGTGACGGCACCCGCGGTAAACCGGTGCCAAAGCGGCGCTTCGCCCTGATACCAGGCCTCGCCAAAAGGTTCGTGCAGGCAATCCAGATCGCCGCGCTGGCGCATCATCCATTCAAAGGCGGTGGAGGTGGACCGGGGTACGGCCCAGAGGGCAACGATCTTGTGCATAAACACCTCGAATTGGAGTATTTGGGGAACGATGAAAGCGCAGGCCGGTCATAAGCTGTCCAGCAGCCGGCCCTGCGGAGATGTCGGCGCAAGGCCGAGGGATTTGAAAATGCGCCAGTACAGCGCGGTGTCATGGCCGATCACCGGCTTGCCAAGGGCGGATTCCAACATCGGCGTCAGCTGCAGCGGCCGTTGCGGCAGGCCACCGGGACCCGACCGGAAATTGCACATGCCGTTGATCAGGTAGGCATCGGCCCCGGGGGCCCGTTCTGCCACGTATTCAAAGCTTTTCAGTGCCAGATCGCCGTCGAATATCCAGCGGCATTCGTTGATCGCCTCCTGGCTCTCGAACCAGCCCTGGTCGTGGAAATTACCGGCGTAGAGCACATCGAACCCCGCCTCTTGCAGGAAACCCACCGTGCCCTGCCACCATTCGGGCCAGTGATACGCGGCGTTGAGCGCGACCTTCTCGACATTCATCGCCCTCAGTGCCTCGACCATCGCATAACCGGCCATGTGAAAGCGGATGCCGTAACGGTCGGAAAGATCCTCGCAATGCTGGCGGATACCTTCCACGCCCAGCCCGCTGGCATGAACCCAGTTCGAACCCACCTGCCCCGCGACATCGACACCGTTGCGGGCCATGCAATGCACGAAATCCTCCATCATCCCGAAATTCTGCTTCCGCTGATCGAGCCCGTGCGCGTAATCCGGCACGTGCAACATCCAGCCATGCACCCCCACCGTTTCGGGGGCCATGCGCAGAAAATCCGACGGCGCCGCATCGTAATCGAAGGGCGGGCAGGTAAAGCCCACCTGATGGGGGAACAGCTTGTGTTCCGGCCGCCATTCCTCGGGCATCAGCATGTCAGATCTCCCTTGTTTCTCATCCGCCAGACCAGCTGGTCAAACCGGTCCTGCCCGTAAAAGGGTTCGCCCCGGTAGACCATCAGCGGCACACCCCAATGACCCGCCGCCAGCATCGCCTCGGCATTGGCGTCCAGATCGGCTTTCGCGTCATGCCAGGAGGTGTTCGCCAGAACGTCATCCAGGTCGAGACCTGCGGACGCCATCGCATTTGCCAGATGATCGCCCTTGTCCCAGCCCGGCGCGGACCCGTTCCAGATCATGCGGCCCACCTGGTCCAGAAAGGCCAGCCCCCGGCCGGCCCATTCGGCGCCGACATAGAGCCGGTTGAGCATCCGATTGAGCGGTTGATCCTCTTCGGCAACCCACAACGATTGCGGCTTGAACGCGATGGGCGACGGATCGGGATAGGCGTAGGGCAATCCGAGATACGCCGCCGTGCGCGCGGCATCGGTTTCGAAATAGCGCTGCTCTAACGTGTCCCGGTCACGATAGCGCTCGGGCAGGCGGACCACCCCGCCCAGAACCGGACGGACCGCAACTTCTATCCCCTGCCCGGCCAGGCCAACCAGCCGGTCAAGCAGGAAATAGCAATAGTCGCTCTGCAGCGAATAGAAGATATCGACCCGCCCCGCCATCTGTGCGCTAGGCCGCCCTTATCCGGGAAATCAGGTCAGCCATCCACCGCCTCGCGCATCCAGCGTTGCAGATGCATCACCGAATGTTCCGAGTTCACGCCGCATTTCGGGTCCAGCACCAGCGGGCCGGGGCGGTAGCCGCGGGATTTCAACCCCTGCTGCACGGATTCGACCAGGTGAATGTCTTCTTCGACCGTGGTTGCCCGATCCTGCACCGCCATCCGGCGCACGGTCTCGTTATCCTCGCCGCCGATCGAGTACCAGCCGCGCCAGACCACCACATGATCGGCATCGACAGCGCGCCAGTGGTAGGTGTTCAGCAGGTTGCCGGGGTAGACCTGAAAACTGAACATCGGCCAGAGGAACCAGCTTGAATATTCCTCGTTATGGGCAAAACCCGAATTGATGTCATAGGTCATCTGGTCAAGCGCGTTGCACTCGGTCGTGTGCCGCAGGCAATAGCCCTGGGGCTGGATGTCATAGGTTTCGGGCTTGATCACGCCGGTGGAAAAGGTCGGGTGGTTGAGGCTGCAATGGTAGCATTCCGAGTAGTTCTCGACCGAAACCTTCCAGTTGCAATTTTCCGGGATTTCCACCCATTCCAGCGGCTTCAGGTCAGCCCAGTTGGGCACGAAACTCTCCAGTTCGGTGCGCGCATTGGGGAACCATGCGTCCATCGGATCCGCATCCGGGTCGAGATTGACGAAGATAAACCCAAGAAATACCTCGGTGCGCACCGATGTCAGGCAAATGCTCGATTTATCAAACCCCTCCACGGACTTGATATTCGGGCCCGCGCGCAGTTCTCCGGTCAGCTCATAGGTCCAGGCGTGATAGGGGCAGACCACGACGCGGGTCTGACCGCTGCCCTGGACAAGCTGATGTGCCCGGTGCTGACAGACATTGTAGAACGTCCGGATCTCGCCGTCGCGACCACGCACGCAAAACAGGCTCTCGCCGCCCAGATCGAATGCGAAGTAATCGCCGGGGTTTTCCAGCTGGCTGGCATGGCCGGCGAATTGCCAGGTGCGGGCCAGGAGCCCGGCGCGTTCAGCCTCGAAGATGGCGGGGTCGGTGTAGTAGCGCGCATCGAGAGAGCGGATAGGGTCGCTCATTCGTATTCCTCCTGGTAAATGCCTAGCTGGTGGCGGCGTTTGTGGAATTTCTCAACCCTTTCCACGATTTCCTCGCTGGACACGGCGATAACAAAGCTCAGCAATGTCTCCAGCAGCGCGATCGTCGAAACCGATGAGGGAAAGAATTGCGGCGTGTCGGCAGCCACCACGAAACCATGCTGCGCCGCCAGGATGATCGGGCTGGCAGGGCTGTCGGAAATCGACACAACGGTAACCCCCTGCTCGCGGGCGATGCGCACCGCCTCGACCACTTCGGCACGGTAGGGATGGCAGGTAATCGCGATCAGCACATCTCGCTCGTCCGCCCAGGCCAGATCGTCGGTCGCGACAGAGCCCGAACGCGGGATGGTGTGAAACCGAGTCATGCCGGTGCTGGCCAGATAGGTGAAATTGCGGGCATTGGCGTTGTTGACCCCCACGCCCATCACGAACACCTGCCGTGAATTCCAGATCGCCTCTGCCGCAGTTTTCAGCGCCTCGGCACTGATCCCGGCAAAGGTCTCCTCGATATTGCGGATGGCGGCGGCCACCTGATCGGCATAGAGCCCGCCCAGATCGCCGGATTTGCGCACATCCTGCAGCCACCGCACCCGATCCGGATAGCTGACCTGGCCGCGCCTGATCGCCTCGCGGAAAGGTTCGCGAAAATCGTCATAGCCCTCGAATCCCACCTGCCGCGCCATGCGGACAAAGGTGTTGGGCTTGACCTTGGCCGCCTCGGCGATCTCGCGCACGGTCGAAACCCCCACATCTGCCGGGTTTTCAAGCACATAGCGCGCTGCCTTCTGCGCCTCGGGCGTCAGGGCCGACCACTCTTCGGTCAGGCGCTCCAATACGATTGATTGTACATTTGTATCATTCATGATTGACGATGGTACATATGTTCGATTAGCGTGTCGAGGAAATTTTCGACTCAGGCCACAGGAAATTCGACATGTCTGAAAAAACGTTCCCCAGCCACGCACGCGTGGTCATCGTTGGCGGCGGCGTCATGGGGGTGGGCCTTGCCTATCACCTGGCGCATGAGGGCTGGGGCCCCGAGGTCGTTCTGCTGGAAAAAGCCGAGCTGACCAGCGGCAGCACCTGGCACGCGGCGGGCCAGATCACCCATTCGACCAGCAGTTTCGGGCTGGGGAAATGCGTCGACTACAATATCGGGCTCTATTCCGGCGGGCTTGAAAAAGAGACCGGCCAGGCCGTGACCTGGCACGGCTGCGGTTCGTTCCGCCTCGCCTATACCGAGGACGAGATGGACTGGCTGCGCCACACGCTCAGTGTCGGCCGGTCCCTGGGCTTCAACATCGAACTCGTGGGGCCCGAACGGGTGGCCGAGCTGCATCCGTTCTACAACCTCGACGGTGTGCTTGGCGCGCTTTACACGCCCGATGATGGCCATGTTGACCCGACAAACGTGACGATGGCGATGGCCGCCGGCGCCCGCCAGAAAGGGGCGCGAATCATCCGCAACTGCCGCGCTACCAACATCACCCAGGCCGATAACGGCGAGTGGGTGGTCGAAAGTGAAAAGGGTACGATCACCTGCGAACACGTGGTCAATGCCGGCGGCACCTATGCAAGGCAGATGGGCGAATGGTCCGGCCTGCAGCTGCCGATGACCTCGATGACGCACCATTACTTCGTCACCGAACCGGTGCCGGAATTCGAGAACCTCGACCAGGAGCTGCCGGTGATCCGCGACGACCGCAAGGTGTCGGGCTATATCCGCATGGAGCAGAAACGCGGCCTGATCGGGATCTACGAAAAGGAAAACCCGAATTCGGTCTGGCATGACCATTGCCCCTGGGAATACGAGAACTGGCTCTTCGACGCCGATTACGACCGGATCATGCCGTGGCTGGAGGAATCGCTGAACCGGATGCCGATCTTTGCCGAGCTTGGCATCCAGCGCGAGGTGCATGGCGCCATCAGCCACCCGCCCGACGGCAACCCGCTGATCGGCCCGGCGCCGGGCGTCAGGAACTACTGGTGCTGCTGCGGCACCCAGATCGGCATCGGCTGGGGCCCCGGCCTGACCCGCGAACTGGCCCGCTGGATGGTGCATGGGGCCGCCGATATCTCGATGCGGGAATACGACCCGCGCCGCTTTGGGGATTACGCGAAGAAAGACTGGCAAGTCATTAAGGCGGAAGAAGATTACTGCCTTCGTCATGAAATCCCGTTCCCGCATTTCAACCGGCTTGCCGGCCGCCCGGTCAAGCCCAGCCCGCTCTATGACCGGCTGAAGGACAAAGGCGCCGTTTACGAAGAGGTTTTCGGCCATGAACGGCCCCGCTGGTTCGCCAAGAATGGCGTCGAACAACGCGATCACTATTCCTTCGGACGCAACGTGGTGCATGACATGGTCGCGCTTGAATGCAAGTCCGTGCGGCAAGATGTTGGAATCATGGATATTTCGGCCTTTACCAAGATCGAGGTGACCGGCCCCGGCGCCGCGGCGCTGCTTGACCGGCTGGTCGCCAACAGGCTGCCGCAAAAGGTCGGCGGCATCGCGCTGACCCATGTGCTTAACCGGCGCGGCCGGATCGAACTGGAAACCACCATCGTCAAGTTGAGCGATGACAGCTATTATCTCGTTTGCGCAGCGTTTTTCGAACAGCGCCTGTTGGATCACCTGAACCAGCACCTCGCGGGAGAGGACGTGCAGATCATTCTGCGCTCCAACGATTGGGCCGCTCTCGCTCTCAACGGCCCGAAGGCCCGCGAGGTTCTGGCCCAATGCACCGATGCGGACCTGTCGAATGCCGGGTTCCGCTGGCTGACCGCGCAGCAGATCACCGTCGCGGGTCACACGCTTTGGGCCTTCCGCATGTCCTATGCGGGCGAACTTGGATGGGAGTTTCACATCCCGCGCGACAGCGCGCTGGCGGTCTATGACGCGCTCTGGGCCGCGGGCGAGGCACATGGCATTGCCGATTACGGCAGCTTTGCCATGAACGCGATGCGGATGGAAAAAATGTTCAAGGGCGCGGGAGAGCTGACCAACGAGGTCACCCTGCCCGAGGCCGACGTGATGCGCTTCGCCCGGCTGGACAAGGAGTACCTGGGCGCTGACAAGACCCGTGAAAGCGCCGAAAAGGCAGAGGCTGGCACCATGCCCTGGGTCTGCGCCTATCTGGAGATCGAGCCGGATGGCGACCATGACGGCCACGGCGGCGAGGCGGTCTTGCTGAATGGCGAGGTCGTCGGCTCGACAGCTTCTGTCGCGTTCGGACACACGGTCGGCAAGATTCTGGCGTTTGCTTACATCAAGCCGCGCGCCAATGTCGCGGGCACCGAGGTGGAGGTTGTGGTGGCGGGCGCGCCGCGAAAGGCCCGTATTCTTGATGCGCCGGTTTATGACCCCGAAAGCCTGAAACCAAGGACAGACGGATGAACGACATACCCAAGACGATGAAAGCGATGGTGCTGAAAGGGCACGGCGACCTGGACGCCTATGAATGGCACGAGGACTGGCCGGTGCCCGAGGTCGGGGCCGATGACGTATTGATCAAGGTGGCTGCCTGCGGGCTGAACAACACCGACGTCAACACGCGCTCGGGCTGGTATTCCAAGGCCGTGGACGATGCCACGACCGGCGGCGCCTATGACACGGTCAATGACGAAGATCCCACCTGGGGCGGACGGCCGCTGACCTTTCCGCGCGTCCAGGGCGCGGATGTGGTTGGCCGCGTGGTCGCCGTGGGGGCCAACGCGGATGCCCGCCTGATCGGCAAACGGGTGATGGTCGACGGCTGGCAGCGCGACTGGTCCGACCCGGACAACATGGACAAGACAGGTTACTTCGGCTCGGAACGTGATGGCGGCTATGCCGAATACACCACGGCGGACCGCCGCGACGTGGCAGTTGTCGAAAGCGATCTCAGCGATGCCGAGCTGGCAACCTTCCAATGCAGCTACGCCACCGCCGAGGGGATGCTGGTGCGCGCGGGCGTCACCGCCGAAGATACCGTGCTGGTCCCCGGCGCATCGGGCGGCGTGGGCGGTGCGCTGATTCAACTGGCCAAGCGGCGCGGCGCCCGGGTGATCGCCATGGCGTCCGAGGCCAAACACGCCGATGTCGCCAAATCGAACCCCGACAAGATCCTGCCCCGCGCCCCGGAAAACCTGCGCGCGGCGCTGGCGGATGAGAAAATCACCGTCGTGGCCGATGTCGTCGGCGGCGACTACTGGCCCAACCTGATCGACATTCTGGAACGGGGCGGGCGCTACACCTGTTCCGGCGCCATCGCCGGGCCGATGGTCACGCTGGATCTGCGTACCTTCTACCTGCGCGACCTCACCTTTACCGGTTCCACGGTCAACCCGCCCCATGTGTTCCGCGACATGGTAAGCTATATCGAACGCGGTGAGATCAAGCCGGTGCTCGCTGCCACTTACAAGCTGGACGAGCTGCGCGAGGCCCAGGCGGCCTTTATCGCCAAGAACCACACCGGCAATATCGTGGTTGTCCCGTGACGGCCAAGGCGGCGCTCCACAGGCTGCTGGACGCGGCCCGCGACTGGCACGGCGCCTTGCCCTCGCTGCGCGACTTTGCGCCCTGGCCGGATGACCTGACCTATGTGGAACGGGCGCCCAATCCACTGCCGGTGATCGCGCATCTTATGGCCGATCCAGGCGCGGCAAGCCCGGCCAGCCTGCCGTTGCGGGACGCGCTGGTGGGTGCGGCACCCTATATCGAATGGCGCCACACCTATACCGAGGCCGAGGTTGGGCGCGACTTCCTCGACCGCTATGGTTGGTTCGAACTGGCGGGCCCCTACGGGCATTTCACCTCGCAGCAATGCCGCCTGACAGCCGCCTATTGGGGCCCCAATCTGAATTATGGCTGGCACCAGCACGCGCCCGAGGAAATCTATTCGGTCATCTCCGGCTCTGCCCTCTTCAAGTTAGACGGCGAAGAAGATCAGCGGCTGACCCCGGAACAGACCCGCCTGCACGGCAGCAACCAGCCCCACGCGATGGACACGGGCGAACAGCCGGTCCTGACCTTCGTCATGTGGCGCGGCGAGGGGTTGGGCGACGACCCGAGGATGAGCGCATGAGGATTGCCCGGATCGACATTTTCCAGGTCGACCTGCCCGTGAAGGGGGGCGTTTACCGCCTGTCAGGCGGACGTCAATATACCGCCTATGACGCGACAATCGCACGTGTCACCACCGCGTGCGGGCGCATCGGCTGGGGCGAAAGCACGCCGTTCGGGTCCACCTATGTTGCGGCCCATGCGGGCGGCACCCGCGCCGCGCTTTATTTGCTGGCCCCTGCGCTGATCGGCATGGACCCGCGCCTGCATGACCGCCTCTGGGACCGGATGCGCGAAACGCTGCGCGGCCATCGCGACGCCCGCACCGCGCTGGACGTGGCCTGTTGGGACATCGCTGCGCAGGCGACGGGGCTGCCGCTCTGCGATATGCTGGGCGGGCGCATCCCCGGACCGGTACCGGTGATTTCTTCCATCGGCGGCGACGCGCCCGACGCCATGCGCGCCAAGGTCGCCGCTCACCGGGCACAGGGCTTCCTGGGCCATTCGATCAAGATCGGCGCGACCGAGGCCGAAGGCGGGCCCTCGCTGGACGCCGAACGCATCTGCGCCTGCCTGGCCGACCGGCAGCCCGGCGAATGGTTCCTGGCCGATGCGAACAACGGCCTGACGCCGGAACACGCGCTGAGAATGCTGGCGCTGTTGCCCGATGGCCTCGATTTCGTGCTCGAGGCGCCCTGCGCCACCTGGGCCGCAACGCAATCCCTCCGCGCCCGCTGCCGCGTCCCGATCCTGTTGGACGAACTGATCCAGTCCGAGGGCGACCTGATCCAGGCCATCGCCAACGATACCTGTGACGGCGTCGGCCTCAAGGTATCGAAACAGGGTGGGATCACGGCGATGATCCGCCAGCGCAGCATCGCGGCCTCGGCAGGCATGGTCATCTCGGTTCAGGATACGGTCGGCAGCGAAATTTCCTGCGCCACGATCCTGCATGTCGCGCAATCCACCCCCCGCCCCTTGCTGCGCTGCGCCCTCGACCCGCGCGCCATGGTGGATATTTCTGTCGCCACCTTCGACGCGCCGGTCGTGGCGGGCGGTGCCGAAGCGCCCGATTTGCCGGGCCTGGGCGTCACCCCGGATATGGCCGTTCTCGGCGATCCCGTCGCCAGCTTCGGGGGGTGACGCATGAAGATCACCCGCATCCGAGTTTTCAAGACGGACCTGCCCTATGTCGACGGCAGCTATGTCTGGGGTGCGGGCAACGCGATTTCCGTGGCCAGTTCCGCCGTCGTGGTCATCGATACCGATGCCGGGCTTCAGGGCTGCGGTGAATTCACGCCCTGCGGCGAAAACTACATGGTTGCCCATTCCGAGGGGGTCGCGGCGCTGGCGCGCCTGGTCGCGCCGCGCCTGATCGGCGAAGACCCGCGGCAGGTGGCCCGGATCGAGCGGCTGATGGATCACCTTGTGCAGGGTCACGGCTATGCCAAGGCGCCGTTCGATGCCGCCTGCTGGGATCTGCTGGGCCAGGCCACCGGCCAGCCGGTATGGATGCTGATGGGCGGCAAACTGACCGATGGCGCACCGATGTACCGGGTCGCGCCGCAACGTGAACTGCCGGACACAATCGCCGAAATGGACCGCCACCGCGCCAGCGGCTACCGCCAGTTCCAGATCAAGGTCGGCGGCGACTGGGCCAAGGATATCGAGCGCATCCGCCAGACGGTGCCCCTGCTGCAGCCGGGCGAAAAGGCGATGGCCGATGCCAACCAGGGCTGGCGGGTCGATGATGCCATCCGCGTGGCCCGCGCCACCGCCGATCTGGATTTCATCCTCGAACAGCCCTGCCGGACCTACGAGGAATGCCAGCAGGTGCGCCGTGTTGCCACCCAGCCGATGAAGCTTGACGAATGCGTAACCGGCCTGCACGCGGCGCAACGGATCGTGGCCGATCGCGGCGCCGAGATATGCTGCCTAAAGATTTCCAACATCGGCGGGCTTTCCAAGGCGCGGCGCGTGCGCGACTACCTGGTCGAAAACCGCATCCCCGTGGTCAGCGAGGATACCTGGGGCGGCCAGATCACCACCGCCGCGGTGGCGCATTTCGCCGCCTCCACGCCCGTGGAATACCTCGTCAACTCGACCGACCTGATGAATTACAACACCCGCAACACCGGTATCGGCGGCCCGACCACGGCGCAGGGCAGGCTTTATGCCACCGACACGCCCGGCCTCGGCGTCACCCCGGATTTCGAAAGCCTTGGCGCGCCCATTGCCACCTATGGAGGCGACGCATGAGCCCATGTCCCAGTCGACGTCGCGCTGATAGGATGCCCGTTCCCCGCCAGCCACGCGCGCCGGAGGCGCCCAAGCCTTGAAGATCACCCGCCTCACGCTCTGGCAGCTCGACCTGCCCCTGACCGAGCCCTACTACCTCTCGGGCGGGCGACTGCGCTTTGACCGGCTGGACAGCACATGCCTGCGCATCGACACCGACGAAGGGCTCTGCGGCTGGGGCGAAGGCTGCCCCTGGGGCCATACCTACCTGCCTGCCCACGGCCCCGGAATCCGGGCCGGGATCGCGACCCTTGCGCCGGCGCTGATCGGGCTGGACCCGCGCAGCGTCGATCACGTCAACCGGGTCATGGATGTGCAACTGCCCGGGCATCCCTATGTCAAGTCCGCCGTGGACATCGCCTGCTGGGACATTCTCGGGCAAGCCGCCAACATGCCCCTCTGGCAATTGCTGGGCGGCGAGAGCGCCACGCCTGTCGCGGTCAATTCCTCGATCTCGACCGGCACGCCAGAGCAGATGATCGCGCTGATCAACCGGGCTGCCGAGCGGGGCTATACCGTGCATTCCGCCAAGGTCGGCGGTACCGACATCGTTGCCGACATCGCCCGGATCGAAGGAATTTCCGCCGCCCTGCCCACGGGTCATCGCGTCACCTTTGACGTCAACCGCGCCTGGCAACCTGCCACCGCCGTCGAGGTGCTGAACTCGGTCACCGCCCGTGACTGGGTCGAACAGCCATGCGAAACGCTGGATCAATGTGCCCATGTCGCGGCGCGGGTAAAGAACCCGATCCTGCTGGATGAATGCATGGTCACAATGGCCGATCACCTGGAGGCCTGGCGGCGCAGCGCCTGCGAAGGCGTCAAGGTCAAACCGAACCGCGTCGGCGGGCTGACCAAGGCGCGCCAGATCCGGGATTTCGGCGTATCGGTCGGCTGGCAGATGCATATCGAGGATGTCGGCGGCTCGGCCCTTGCCGATACGGCCGCGATCCACCTGGCTGCCGCGACGCCCGATGCCAACCGGCTGGCGTCATGGCTGTGCCACTATCACCTGTCCGCCGATCCCGTCCCGGGACAGGGCGCCCGCAACGTCAACGGCTTCGCCACCCCGCCCGACACCCCCGGGCTGGGCGTCATTCCCAACCCCGATCACCTGGGTGATCCATTCGCCATCTTTGAGTAACGCCATGAAAATAAAACGCATATCCCTCTGGCACGTGCCTCTGACCTCGCATGAAACCTACTACATGGCCGGCGGCAAGACCTGCGATACAACCGTCTCGGTGGTGCTGCGGCTTGAGACCGATACCGGGCTCGACGGCTGGGGAGAGGTCTGCCCGATCCCGCACTACCTGCCTGCCTATGCCGGTGGCGTTGCACCGGCGCTGTCTGAAATGGCGCCGGTGCTCCTGGGCGCTGACCCGGTTGGCCCCGAGGCGCTGATGGAGCGCCTGAACCGCCACCTGCAGGGCCACCGCTATGCCAAATCCGCGATCGACACCGCGCTTTGGGATCTGACGGGCAAGGCGGCGGGACAGCCGCTTTATGCCCTGCTGGGCGGCCGTGCCGTGCCCGACATGCCGCTTTATCACTCGATCACCTGCGTCGCACCCGAGGAAATGGCCCGCATGGCGCTGGACGCACAGGCACAGGGCATGGCCCAGTTCCAGGTCAAGCTCGGTGCAGATGACGACTGGCAGAGCGATGTCGAACGCCTGACGAAGGTGCGCGAGGCCGTGGGCCCCGGCCCGTTGGTCTATGGCGACTGGAATTGCGGCGCCGACCGCCTGACCGCCACCCGTGTCGGCCGGGCGGTGGCGCATCTGGACGTGATGCTGGAACAGCCCTGTGCCACGATTCAGGAATGCGCGGCGGTGCGCGCCGCCACTGGCCTGCCGATGAAGCTTGATGAAAATGCCCATGACATCCCCTCGCTGCTGGATGGTCATGCCCGCGGCTGCATGGACGCGGCTGCACTGAAACTCAGCAAGTTCGGCGGGCTGTCGGCGATGCGTGCCGCCCGCGACCTGTGCCTGACGCTAGGCACACAGATGTGTATCGAGGATACCTGGGGCAGCGACATCACCACCGCCGCGCTTCTGCACCTCGCGGCCTCGACCCCGGCGCGCGGTCTGATGAACACCTGCGATCTCAGCCACTATGTTGCCCCGCGCCTTGCGCCCGATGGCCCCGCCCGGCAAAACGGGCGGATAACCCCGCCCGACGGACCCGGCCTGGGCGTCACCCCGGATACCGAAATTCTCGGCCAGCCCGATCTGGTCCTCGACTAGGAGTTCAACCATGCTCAAATCCCATACACAGCAAGAGTGGATCGCCCGCGCACAAGAGGTTCTGCCGGGCGGCGGCTTCGGGAACTTCGATCCCAGTATTTTCATCCGCGAAGGCAAGGGTTCCCGCGTCTGGGACGAGGATGGCAATGAGTATATCGACTACCTGATCGGTTCGGGGCCGATGCTCCTTGGTCACGGCCACCCCGAGGTGCTGGAGGCGGTGTTCGAGCAACTGCCCAAGGGCATGACGTTCTTCGCCAACAATGCCGATGCCATCGAACTGGCCGAGGAGATCTGCCGCGCCGTCCCCTGCGCCCAGCAGCTGCGCTATGTCTCGTCGGGCGGCGAGGCCGACATGTACGCGATCCGCGCCGCGCGGGCCTTTACCGGGCGGGACAAGATCGTCAAGTTCGAGGGGGGTTATCACGGCATGTCCGCCGAGGCGCAGATGTCGCTTGCCCCCACGCGGCTGGCCAATTTCCCGCAGGCGGTGCCCGACAGCGCGGGCATCCCCGACAGCGTCGCGGCCGAAATGCTGATCGCGCCATTCAACGATCCCGACTATATCCGCTCGCTCCTGGCCGAATGGGGGGATCAGGTGGCCGGGATCATCGTCGAGCCGCTTCAGCGGATCATCCCGCCCGCCCCGGGATTTCTTCAGCTTCTGCGCGAAGAGGCTGACAAATACGGTATCGTTCTGATCTTTGACGAGGTCGTGACCGGCTTCCGCTTTGCCTATGGCGGCGCGCAGGAGCTTTACGGCGTTACCCCCGATCTCTGCACATTGGGCAAGATCATCGGGGGCGGCTTCCCCCTGGCCGCGATCGCCGGGCGCGCCGACATCATGGCGCATTTCGACAAGGCCGCCGTGGGGGCGGATCGCTGGCTGATGCAGCTCGGCACGCTGTCGGGCAACCCGGTGGCCGCCATTGCCGGGCTCAAGACGATGGAAATCCTGCGGCGCGACGGGCAATACACGCGGCTGCGCGATCTGGGCCAGCAGATCATGACGATGGCAAGCGACGCGCTGCAGGCACATGACATCCCGCACCGCATCGTGGGTGATCAGACCCTCTTCGAGGTGGTGTTCACCGATGCCGATGTTTCCAATTACCGCGATGTCCTGCAATCCGACACGGGGCGGCAGGCCAGCTTCAACAATGTCCTGCGGCAGGAGGGTCTGTTCAAATCGGCGGGCAAGACCTATCCGTGCCTCGCCCTGACCGAGACCGATCTGGAACAAACCCGGACCGCATACATGCGTGCGGCCGAGGCTATTGCAACCTAGAATCAGCACAAGGGCGTGGTCCGTCAGGAACATTCCAATTCCGGATTTTCAGCAGGTATGCACCTACCCCAAAGGGTAGCCACTACATATTGTGTGGATTTTTGGGAATAATTTTTACCTGACAGGAAACACGACGCATGATACCCTGTTTGCGACACGACTCTTTTGCGATGAAAAGAGTCGAGTTAGAGGTAATATTGGTGTACCATATGAACCACTGGTGTACCAATACCAAACCAATTCAAGGGGCCGAACACAACGAGAGCCCCGCATAATATCAACTGTCCAAACGGGAGGACAACTGAATGGATACCGATATCGGTGCTTTGACGGTGATATTCACCGAGTTCTATTATTGGGTAACTGTACCGCTGATGTTTCTCATCCATGTAGGTTTCTGCATGTATGAGGTCGGCGCGACGCGTCACAAGAACCATGTTCACACGCTGATGAAGAACACCATGCTCATTCCGCTGGTGACCGTGACATTCTTCTTCTTCGGATGGTGGATTTATTTCGCCTTCCCCAACGGCCCGGGAATCACCGGCGGCATCACCCAATCGGACAACGCCGTGCCGTGGAGCGAGCTGATGGGCACCCACCTGGGCGGTGCGGGACCATCGCTTGAATCCGCACAGGGTTACGGTGTCGAACTTGGCAACAGCTTCTGGAACCGGCTGAACGGCGTGTTCTGGGCGGCATTCCTGCTGTTCTCATGGACCGCGGCCTCGATCGTATCGGGCGCTACCATCGAACGTATCCGCCCCTCGGCCTTCTGGATTCTGGCCGTGGTCATCGGCTCGTTCACCTGGATCATCGACGCCGCCTGGGGCTGGCACCCCGATGGCTGGATGGTCACGCAGCTGGGCTATCATGATGCCTATGCATCGGGTGTGATCCACGCCATTGCCGGTGGCTTCGCGCTTGGGGTCGTCTGCGTGCTTGGCCCGCGGATCGGCAAATTTGCCCCCGACGGCACGCCGCGCAACATCAACCCACATAACAAGTGGCTGGTCACCATTGGCCTGTTCCTGATCTATTGTGGCTTCTGGGGCTTCTACGTGGCCTGCAACGTGCCGATCATCGATCACGGTACACTGGGCGGTGCCGAAGGCGTGGTGAACTTTACCGCCACCACGATCTACCTCACGCCTACGACGCTGTCGGCCATCGTGTTCAACTTCCTGATGTCATTGTCGGGCGGCCTGATCATGGGGTATATCGTGTCCAAGGGCGAGGCCTTCTGGACCTATTCGGCCGGTCTTGCCGGGATCATTACCGCATCTGCGGGCAACGATCTCTACCACCCGATCCAGGCAATGATCATTGGCGCCATCGGTGCCTGGTGCGCCTACAAGATGCATTTCTGGGTCGAACGCAAGTTCAAGATCGACGATCCGGTGGGCGCGATCGCCGTGCATGGCTACGCGGGCTTCATCGGTCTGGTGATCTGCGGTTTCATGCTCTGGGGTCACCCGGCAACCGCCGCCTATCACGATCCGGTCGCGGTGATCACGCCCTGGGGACAATTCCTGGGGGCCTGCATCATGTTCATCGTGCTGGGCTTCATCCCCGCCTACATCGTATCCAAGATCCTGTCCGGCATGGGCATGCTGCGGGTACCGCCGGCGGTTGAACTTGTCGGGTTGGATATGAGCGAAGATATCGCCGAGGAAGCGGACGCCATCGCCATATCCGAAGCGGATATCGCCGAGGCCAAGCGCCTTGGATTGCTGAGCTAAGGAGGACATCACATGTCGACGACAGCAGTAGAAACCTGGGCCGGCGCGGATCTTTCGCAGATCGGTCCGATCTATCCAATGGTTGGGATGGAGGTCATCCTTTTCATCATCGGCCTTCTGTTCTGGCTCGCCTTCCACGTCATGCAGGCCGGAATCGAAAAGCGCGAGATGGAGGCCGATGAGACCGCCGCACGAAGCCCTGAACGATTGCAAAGAGTCTTCGACGAGGAGGCGCACGAATAAAGGCGAACGACGCCCACGAAACAATCAACGGCCCCTGCAATGCGGGGGCCGTTTTTCGATGGAAAGCACTGACCGCTACTGATGCCGGTCAGGCCGGATCAGAGCCCAACGTGATAATACGGGCCCGGCAAAATGATCTCGGCGCTTTGGTCGATCTCTTCCATATCCGCGCATTTCGGCGCGCTTTGCAAAGATTCCGTTGTCAGGTCAAAAGTCGCTTCGTTCGCGTCCTGATCGACCCGGCGCAACTGCGCAAACGGGATACAGTGGCGGCTGTCCTTGAAGAACTTTTCGGCGTCGATCACGAAATGGCTGGCCCGCATCCGTGCGGCGTCAAACAACAGATCGGCGATATGGCCAAGCTCGTTGCCATGCCCGTTGACCTTCATACCCAGAAGGCCCGAACCACGCAGCAACCCCGAGATGCACGCCTGCCCTTCTTCTTGCTTTGTCTCAGCCGCCCGCGCCTCGGCGCTTCGGGCGGCACCGGTCAAGCTCTTTGCCTGCTCGTCTATCTGCGCAAGGATCAGCGGGTCGTATCCCATTCCCGGCGGTCCCGAAAAGAGCAGCGGCATCGCCCGCCCGTCCGTCAGCCAGTCAAACCACCCTTTGTCGTTCCAGCGCGGTTGGGCTTCGACGTCCTCTTTGCTGATCTCGACAGGCCACAGCCGGCTTCTTGTATCCGGCACGCCGAATTTGCTGTCGGCGACGATGGCATGAGTCGATTCGAACCACCCGCCGATATCAAGAGCCACAAATCGGATGCGGCCGCCGTGCCCATCGACAAACAGATCGGCAACGGGAAAGTGGTCCTCGCCTGCGACGGCCTGATAGTTCAGCACGTCTGCGATAGTGTGTAACATTTTTTACCTCCAAGGGACCAACGCCCAGGTTCGTGAAATGTTCCGTCGCGAGGGTCAATTAATCCGTGGCACTCCGGGGGCGCGCCAAAACCTTGGCCATCCGGTGCCGGACCTAAGCCGAAAGTACCGGCAGTGCGTGGCGGATATTCATCTAAATCAAGCACTTGGCTGACTCTACGACAAAGTGCTGAACGGTTGCGTCAGCGACCCCGTCCGCAACTGGCCAGCCTGCATCGCGCCAGCCCTCTCCTGCAGGATACCACGAAACGCGCCAATCCCGAACCGAGAGCCCTGCCCGGCGAATTTCCGGCACTGCCCATGACGCGCCGATCAGCTCTCGGCGCGCACCGCGTCGGTGATACTGGTCAGCACCCGGTCCAGCAGCGGCAGATCCTCGGCCTCTCCCATTACACGGATCAGCGGCTCGGTGCCTGATTTGCGTATCAACAGCCGCCCACCGGAACCAAGCGCCGATTCACCTGCGGCAATCGCCTCCTGCACGCGGTCGGCTTCCAGCGGGGTCTTGCCCTGTTCGTAGCGGACATTGACCAGCTTCTGCGGCACCGGGTCGAACACGCGGCTGAGCGCGCTGGCCTTGCTGCCGGTTTCGACCATCGCCGCCAGGAACTGCAGCGCCCCGATCAGCCCGTCGCCGGTGGTGGCGTAATCCGTCATCACGATATGGCCCGACTGTTCGCCGCCCAGGTTGAACCCGCCGCCGCGCATCCGCTCCACCACGTAGCGATCTCCGACCGAGGTACGCTCCAGCCCGATCCCCTGGCTTTCGAGGAAACGTTCAAGCCCGAGATTCGACATCACCGTCGCAACCAGCGCGTCACCGGCCAGCCGCCCCTCGCGCGCCCAGCGAGAGGCGATCAGCCCCATGATCTGATCCCCGTCCGACACATGGCCGGTCTCGTCGATCAGGATCACCCGGTCTGCGTCACCGTCCAGGCAAATGCCCAGATCCGCGCCGGTCTCGATCATCTTCGCCGCCGCCCGCTCCGGGTGGGTCGATCCGCATTTTTCGTTTATGTTGAAGCCGTTCGGCTCCACTCCCAAGGTAATGACCTCAGCGCCCAACTCCCACAGAACCTCGGGCGCGGTTCGATAGGCAGCGCCATTGGCGCAATCCACCACCACGCGCAGCCCGTCCAGGCGCTTGCCTGTCGGGAAAGTCGTCTTGGCATATTCGATATAGCGCCCGCGCACGTCGTCGACGCGCTTGGCCCGGCCGATATTTTCTGGCGCGGCGGGCGATACGCCCTTTTCCAGTAGGTGCTGAATTTCCGCCTCGGCCTCGTCACTCAGCTTGAACCCGTCCGGGCCAAAGAACTTGATCCCGTTATCCGAGGCCGGGTTGTGGCTGGCCGAGATCATCACCCCCAGATCGGCGCGCAGGCTGTGGGTCAGGAAGCCGATGGCCGGCGTGGGCACCGGGCCCAGAAGGAACACGCTCATCCCGGTCGAGGTGAAGCCCGCCGTCAGGGCGTTTTCGATCATGTAGCCCGACAGCCGTGTATCCTTGCCGATGACCACGCGGTGTTCGTTCTTGTCCTGCCGGAAATACCGCCCGGCGGCGGCGGCCAGCTTCAACGCGACCTCGGCGGTCATCGGCCAGCTATTGGCGCGCCCGCGCACCCCATCGGTTCCGAATAGTTTTTCCGACATCCGTCTTCGCTACCTGCCTTACCCGGCCTGAGAGTCGGCCGTCAGTTCATTTACCCCTTGATGAACGCCGTTTCCAGCGGCTTGTTGGCCGGCCTCCCGGTCACACCGCCATCGTGGCCTGGACCGCGCGTTTCCAAGTGGCGTATTTTTCGTCGCGCGCGGCGTCCTTCATATCCGGGGCGAATTGCCGCTCCCGCGCCCAGGTCTGCGCGAACGCGTCCTGACCCGGATAAACCCCGGCGCGCATCCCGGCCAGCCACGCCGCGCCCAATGCCGTGGTTTCCAGCACCTTTGGCCGGTCGACAGGGGCGTCGATGATGTCGGCCAGAAACTGCATCGTCCAGTCCGAGGCGCTCATTCCGCCATCCACGCGCAATACCGCCTGTTCGCCGGTCGCCTCCCAATCGTCGCGCATCGCCTCCAGCAGATCGCGGGTCTGGTAGCCCACGCTTTCCAGCGCCGCACGGGCGAATTCCGCCGGGCCCGAGTTGCGCGTCAGCCCGAACACCGCACCCCGGCAATCGGCATTCCAATAGGGCGCGCCCAGGCCGGTGAAGGCCGGTACGATCACCACCTGCTGCGCCGTGTCTGCGCTTTCGGCCAGCGTTTTGGTCTCGGCCGCGTCGCTGATGATCTTCAGCCCGTCGCGCAGCCATTGCACCACTGCGCCGGCCACAAAGATCGACCCTTCGAGCGCGTAGGTCGGCTTGCCGTCCAGCTGATAGGCGATGGTGGTCAGAAGGCGGTTCTTCGAGGTGACCGGCGTGTCGCCGGTGTTCAACAGGGCAAAGCAGCCGGTGCCATAGGTCGATTTCATCATGCCGGGGGCAAAGCACGCCTGGCCGACAGTTGCCGCCTGCTGATCGCCCGCCACGCCCAGGATCGGGATCTCCTGCCCCAGAATGTCTGCCCGCGCGGCGCCGAAATCGGCGGCACTGTCGCGCACCTCCGGCAGCATGTCGACCGGAACGTCCAGAAGATCGCAGATCGTCCGGCTCCAGCGCCCCTTGCGGATATCGTAAAGCAGCGTGCGCGCGGCGTTTGTGGCATCGGTGGCATGAACCCGCCCGCCGGTCAGCTTCCAGATCAGAAAACTGTCGACCGTCCCAAACAGCAGATCACCCGCGTCGGCCCGGGCCCGCGCACCTTCGACATTTTCCAGTATCCAGCGCAGCTTTGTCCCCGAGAAATACGGATCCGCCAACAACCCGGTGCGCGCGGCGATCATGTCGCCGTGGCCGGCCTCGCGCAGCTCGCGGCAATAGTCCGCCGTGCGGCGATCCTGCCAGACGATGGCGTTATGCACCGGTTCGCCCGTGGTCTTGTCCCAGACCAGCGTGGTTTCGCGCTGGTTGGTGATGCCAATGGCGGTAATCTCGCCGCCCGCCGCCGCCATCGCCTCGCGGCAGGTCGCCAGCGTGGTGTCCCACAGATCCGTCGGTTCATGCTCTACCCAACCGGATGCCGGGTAATGCTGCGGAAACTCCTGCTGCGCCGTGGTTACCACGTTCATGTCACCGTCAAAGACGATGGCGCGGCTCGATGTGGTTCCCTGGTCGATTGCAAGAATGTTGGTCACGCGGCGGATCCTCCCCAAATTTCGTAGCCAGTTTGGCAATGGCCGTCAGCGAAGGCAATCCCGCGTTCAGGCCGCCCGCATCCACGCATCCAGCGCCGCGACCTGATCCTTGTCCAGCCTCAAACCCAGCTTGGATCGCCGCCAGATGACATCCTCGGCAGTGCGGGCAAATTCCCGCTCCATCAGCCAGCGCAGCTCGGCCTCCCGCAGCCCTGCCCCGAAATCCCGTCCCAGATCATCGGCCGACCTTGCCGCGCCCAGTATGTCGCACGCCTCGGTCCCGTAGGCGCGCACCAGCCGCCGGGCCTGCGCCGGTTCCAGAAACGGGTAATCCCGCGCCAGCACCTCGACCAGCGCCGCGACCCCGTCGACGGGGAAATCACCGCCCGGAAGCGCCACACCCGCCGTCCACGGCCCCGAAGCGCCCGGAAAGAACGGCACGATTTTCTCCAGCGCCGCCTCGGCCAGCTTGCGGTAGGTCGTGATCTTGCCGCCAAAGATGTTCAGCATCGGTGCGCCGCCCTCATGACGCAGTTTGAGCACATAATCGCGCGTCGCCGCCGTGGCCGAACTGGCCCCGTCATCATAGAGGGGGCGGACGCCCGAATAGGTCCAGACGATATCGGTTTTCTCGATCGGTTTGCGAAAGTAGTTCGAGGCGAATTTCCGCAGGTAATCAGCCTCTTGCGGGGTGCAGACGGGCTTCTCGCCAAGGTCGGTGTGTTCGGCATCGGTGGTGCCGATCAGGGTGAAATCCGTCTCGTAGGGAATGGCAAAGATGATCCGCCCGTCTTCACCCTGGAAGAAATAGCACTTGTCGTGGTCGAAAAGCTTGCGGGTCACGATATGGCTGCCGCGCACCAGCCGGATACCCTCGGACGCATTCACACCGGCCACGTTTCCGATCACATCTCTGACCCACGGCCCGCCGGCATTGACCAGCATCCGCGCCGTGACCTGCCGGGCGCCCTCCGGACCCTCCAGGTGAACCACCCAGTGATCCGCCCCGCGCTCTGCCCGTGTCACCCGTGTACGGGTATTGATCCGGGCGCCACGGGCCTGCGCATCGCGGGCATTGAGCACCACCAGCCGGCTGTCCTCGATCCAGCAGTCGGAATATTCATAGGCTTTCGCGAAACGTTCCTGCAGCGGCGCGCCCGCCGGATCTCGTGTCAGGTCCACCGTGGCGGTGGCGGGCAGGATCTTGCGCCCCCCGAGGTGATCGTACAGGAACAGCCCCAGCCGGATCAGCCAGGCCGGCCGGCGCCCCCGCATCCAGGGCATCACGATGTTCAGGATGCGCGAGGTCGGCGTATCAGATTCGAACCGCATGTCCTTGTGATAGGGCAGCACGAAACGCATCGGCCAGCTGATATGCGGCATGGCGCGCAACAGCGTTTCCCGCTCGATCAGCGCCTCGCGTACCAGGCGGATTTCGAAATACTCCAGATAGCGCAATCCGCCGTGAAACAGCTTGGTCGAGGCCGACGAGGTGGCCGAGGCCAGATCATTCATCTCGGCCAGTTCCACGCGCAGCCCCCGGCCCGCCGCGTCGCGCGCGATACCGCAGCCATTGATGCCGCCGCCGATCACGAAAAGATCGGTATCGAAAGACCGTGATGATGCAGACAATTCAGCGCCCCTTGCCCCCGGACTCGGTGCACCGGTGATCCCCCAATTCAAAAAACTTGTCAATATCGCGCTTTCGTTTAGTTTCGTTTTGACTGCACAACACCGACAGAGATACCCGTAATGCCCCAGACCTTCCGCCATCCGGAGATCATCGAGCTTGCCCGGTCAGAGGGCAAAGTGACGGTCGAGGACTTGTCCGAAAGGTTCGGCGTCAGCGTGCAGACGATCCGGCGCGACCTGACCGACCTGGCCAGTGCGGGCCTGCTGGCGCGGGTACATGGCGGCGCCACCCTGCCCTCGGGGATCCGCAACATCGTCTACGAGGAACGCCGCCAGCTCAACAGCGCCGCCAAGGCGGCAATGGCCCGCGGATGCGCCCGGCTGATCCCCGACAATGCCTGCGTATTCCTTGATATCGGCACCTCGACCGAGGCCTTGGCCCGCGAGCTTGCCATGCGCGAAAACCTGATCGTTGTCACCAACAACATCAACGTCGCGCAGATCCTTGGCGCCAACCAGAACTGCCAGATCACCCTGACCGGCGGCAGCCTGCGCCCGGCCGATGGCGGGCTGACCGGCGCGCTGGCGGCCGAAACCCTGGCGCATTTCAAATTCGATTTCGCCGTGATCGGGTGTTCGGGCGTGGACACGGAAGGCGACCTGCTGGATTACGACCTGCAGGAAGTGTTGGTCAGCCAGGCCGCGCTGCGCCGCGCGCGACACAGCATTCTTCTGGCCGATCACTCGAAATTTGACCGTGCGGCACCGGTGCGTATCGCGTCGATCACGCAGATCGACACCATCGTCACCGACGCGCGGCTTTCGGTCGGGATGGCAGATCTCTGCGCCCGCGCCGGCACGGATATTCATCTGGCCGTGCCTGACTGACACGCTCCACAAACGCCCGCCCGCACAATCACGGCACCGATCCCGTCTGCGCCGCTATTTCACCCAGATTGAGGCTTGACGCGGCGCGCCCGCTGTCTTACCTAGCGGCTCGGTCCGGCGGAGTAGCTCAGTTGGTTAGAGCAGCGGAATCATAATCCGCGTGTCGGGGGTTCAAGTCCCTCCTCCGCTACCAGATCCCCTGAAAATTCCTAGATCTGCCACCGGTGCCAGCAGCGTCCCCGACAGGGTCCGCGTCATCGACCTTCGGGGAACGATCAACCCCCGCGCCGGGGCCGCGGCACGGGGGTTTGCGTTACGATGTCGGGTGGCATCCTTGCCGGCGTGCCGCGTCGCTAGCGCACCACAAAGACCGAACAGTTGGAATGACGCACGACGCGCGCTGCGTTGGGGCCAAGCAGGTAATCCGTGAAATCCGGCTTGTGCGCGCCGATCACGATCAGCCCGGTGCCCGCCTTGTTCGCTGCGTTCAGGATTTCCTCGTAGGCGTTGCCCGTGGCAACGATATGGCGCACGTTCTTGTTCGCCTCTGCCCCCAGCACTTCCTCGACCAGTTCATTCATCAGCCGCCGCGCTTCTTCCACCGCTTTTTCGTGGTGATGCTCTTCGAAGAAGCCGCCAACGACGCTCATGCCGAAATCCGGCACAACGGTAATGACATCCAGCTGGGCACTATCCAGATCGGCCATGCGCTTTGCCGTCCTCAGGACATCATGGTCCCTGTTCTTGTTGCTGATATCGACGGCACATAATACGGGTCGCGAGGTCATGCCGGTACTCCTTCCTTGCTCATCCGGCCGCGCTGCATCAGCGCGACCAGCCCCAGAAGCACAAGCGCCGGGATAAAGATCAACTCCTTCGGCATCTGGCTGGACGGGGCCTTTACCTGGCTGATGACCACCGGCTCATCGCCGTAGAAGTCATAGCCCTGCATCGTGTCGGCAAAGGGCGAGCCGAAAATCGGCTCTTCCATCTTCACCGCGCCGTCCTCTTCGAGCAGCATCAGGCCAAGCGCTTCAAGCCGCTCCGCGCCGGTGCCTTCCGCCTCGGGCGACAGAACCAGCGTGGTGTCCTTGGGCTCGCCCGTGTCGAAATCCGGCCCGGTGACGATTACCCGCAGTTCATCGCCCACGGCGGCATCGCCAAGCGCCTGCTCAAGCCCCGCCGGCTCGATCATCTCGAACGGCGGCTGCAGCCGGTCCATGATGTAATCGGGCCGGAACAGCGCAAAGGCCACGGCAATCAGCAGCACGCTTTCGTAAATGCGGCTGTTTGTCAGGAAATAGCCCATCGTGCCGGCGGTAAAGACCAGGATGGCGATGGTGGCCGATATCGCGACCAATATGCCCTGAGTGACCGTGACATCTATCAGCAGCAGATCGGTGTTGAAGATGAAGACAAAGGGCAAGGCCACGGTGCGCAGGCTGTAGAAGAAGGCCACGAAACCGGTCTTGATCGCATCCCCGCCCGATACGGCGGCCGCGGCAAAGCTGGCCAGTCCAACGGGCGGTGTCACATCGGCCATGATCCCGAAATAGAACACGAAGAGATGCACGGCGATAAGCGGCACGATCAGGCCGGATTGCGCGCCCAGCTCGACCACCACACCGGCCATCAGCGAGCTGACGACGATGTAGTTCGCCGTGGTCGGCAGGCCCATGCCCAGGATCAGGCTGAGCAGCCCGACCATGACCAGCATCAGGATCAGGTTGCCGCCGGACAGGAACTCGACCAGGTCGGCCATCACCTGCCCCACGCCAGTGAGGGTCACGGTGCCCACGATCACGCCGGCCGTAGCCGTGGCCAGGCCGATCCCGATCATGTTGCGCGCGCCATCGACCAGACCCTGCCTGAGGTCCGACAACCCGTTCGCGAACGCGCCGCCCAGTTCGCCTTCGCCACGGAACATGGCCTTGAGCGGGCGTTGGGTCAGCAGGATCACGAACAGCAGCGCCGACGCCCAGAAAGCGCTGAGGCCAGGTGATTTCTGTTCGATCATCAGGAAGTAGACCAGCACGATGATCGGCAGCAGGAAGTAGAGCCCGGACTTGTAGATCTCGGCCACCACCGGCAGCTTGACCTCTTCGGCATTGGGATCGTCGGGTTCAAGATCGGGCACCTGGGCGGCCAGTTTCAGCAGCAGCAGGTAGACCACGAAGATCAATGCCGACAGGATCAGGCCGGATGACGGCAGCGCCGAGGTAATCCAGCGGACCGGATATTGCACGCCGTAGCACAACAGCGCGAAACCCACGAAGAACGCCGCCATCCCGCCGATGGTACGGCCCATCGAGACGACGCGATCACCCAGCGTGGGCATGTTGTTCTTCACCGCCTCGAGGTGAACGATATAGACCAGCGCGATATAGGAAATCGCCGCGGGCAGGAAGGCGTGGGTGATGACCTCGACATAGGAAATCCCCACATATTCCACCATCAGGAAGGCCGCGGCCCCCATCACCGGCGGCATGATCTGGCCGTTGACCGAGCTTGCCACCTCGACCGCGCCGCCCTTTTCAGACGAGAATCCCACGCGCTTCATCAGCGGGATGGTGAAGGTACCTGTTGTGACCACGTTGGCGATGGACGAGCCCGAGATCAGGCCCGTGGCCGCCGAGCCGACAACCGCCGCCTTGGCCGGGCCGCCGCGCAGGTGGCCGAGCGCACCAAAGGCCATCTTGATGAAGTAATTGCCCGCGCCCGCCTTTTCCAGCAGGGCGCCGAACAGAACGAAGAGGAACACGAACTTGGTCGACACGCCGAGGGCGATGCCAAAGACCCCCTCGGAGGTGATCCACATATGGCTCATCGCCTTTTGCAGGCTGGCGCCTTTCCAGCGGATCACGTCGGGCACCCACGCGGACGAGCCGAAGAATACGTAGCACAGGAAGATCGTCGCGATGATCGCCATCGCCGGGCCAAGCGCGCGGCGCGCGCCCTCGAACAAGAGGATCAGGCCGAGCAGCGCCACCCATTTGTCGGTGTCATCGGCCAGCCCGCCATTGTTGACGATCTTCTCGTAGAAAATAAAACCATAGAGCGCAATTGTCGCGCCCAGCAGACCCATCACCCAGTCCTGGATGGGTACGTAGTGACGCGGCGAGGATCTGAGTGCGGGATAGGCCATGAAGGCCAGGAAAATCGCGAATGCCAGGTGGATCTGGCGTGAATTGTTGATGATGTCCCCGGGCAGGACATAGTTTGCGATCGGCGAGGCCAGCAAGACCTGGAACAGCGACCAGACCAGCGCGACCGTGGCCAGCAGCGTACCCACCGCCCCGGCGGGATCGCGGGATCCGGCATCGCTGGACGAGACCAGTTCCTGAAGCTCTTCTTCGCTAAGCGGGCTTTTTCCTGACGTGTTCTCGGCCATTATTCACTCTCCCTGATGCCACGGTTTTTTCTGTGGCTTGGTATTTTCTGAAACCGATAAGAGGGGGCGATGCACCGCCCCCTCTTGATATGTGGATTTATTCGATCCAGCCTTTTTCCTTGTAGTACTTGGCCGCGCCGGGATGCAGCGGTGCCGACAGGCCGGCCGATGCCATCTCTTCGGGTTTCAGGTTGGCGAAGGCCGGGTGCAGCTTCTTGAAGTCCTCGAAATTGTCGAAGACCGAGGCGACAACCGCATAGACCGCTTCCTCGCTGACCGCGTCCGATGTCACGAAGGTCGCGCCGACACCAAAGGTCGTGGTGTCATTGTCGCTGCCGCGATACATGCCGCCGGGAATGGTGGCCGAACGGTAGAACGAGTTGTCGGCAATCAGCTTGTCGATCGCCTCGCCGGTGACGTTCACCAGCACCGAGTCGCAGGCGGTCGATGCTTCCTGGATCGAGCCGGACGGGTGGCCGACGGTATAGATCATCGCGTCGATCTGGTTGTCGCACAGCGCCGCCGACTGTTCCGCCGCCTTCAGCTCGGACGCCAGGGCGAAATCGTCGATTGTCCAGCCCAACGCCTCAAGCACCACGTCCATCGTGCCGCGCTGACCCGACCCCGGGTTGCCGACATTGACGCGCTTGCCTTTCAGGTCCTCGAAGCTCGAGATCCCGGCATCCGCACGGGCGACAACGGTAAACGGTTCGGGGTGAACCGAAAACACCGCGCGCAGCCCTTCAAAGGCGCCGTCTTCCTCGAATTTCGAGGTGCCGTTATAGGCGTGGTACTGCCAGTCCGACTGGGCGACGCCGAACTCCAGCTCACCCTGGCGGATGGTCTTGATGTTATAGACAGACCCGCCGGTGGATTCGACCGAGCAGCGGATGCCATGTTCCTTGCGGCCCTTGTTCACCAGACGGCAGATCGCACCGCCGGTCGGATAGTAGACACCCGTCACGCCACCGGTGCCGATGGTGATGAACTCTTCTGCCATCGCCTGCGGCGCGGCAAAGCTGAGTGTCGTGGCCAGGGCGGCTGCGACGGCAAATTTTCCGTGATACATTTTTGACTCTCCCAATTTTAGTTGCATACTCTCAACGCGCCAGCGAACGATTGACGCTGTCATTCGTTCGCTCGCAAACTCATACGCATGTAGAAACGGATACCCCCGGTTCAGGTTCAAACGTCTCAATCATCCGGCCAGCTGTCTATGCGCGTAAATACCTATAGAAAGTACAAGGCAAACAAACGAACATCTGCAGATTCGCGGTCGGATTCGAAACCATGATACACATTTATTCGTTAAATTCCATAATCTTGCCAAGTCCCGAGCCTAGCCTGCCCGCGGCCCATCCCGTCCGCACATGCCGCCGCCCGACACCAATGGTTGCCGGCATTCGCGCCGGATCCCGTGGCATGTTGCCCCCCTGCCGGCGCGCACCCGCGGCTGCGGCACGCGGTGCCGGATGACGAAAACGGGGCCCCTCCCGCCGCGCAGGCCGGCATGAAGTTTTCGCTGGGTTTCGTACTGGCAATCAGCCTGGCGGGGCTTCAGTTCCTGGCAATTACCATCGTCGTTTCGACCTCCTATCTCACCTCGGAAACGGCGATGCTGGAACACGCCCGCCGTCTGTTGGCCGATGCCGGCGACAACGCCAGCCAGCATTCGCGCAGTTTCCTCAAGCCCGCGCGCGAGGCGGCCGAATTGTCAAGCCGGGTCTTCGAAACCGGTGTCGTGGATGCGGGAAACGCCGCTCAGGTCGAGAAATTCCTGTTCCAGACCCTGCAGGCGGATCCGCATATCTCCGGGCTCTATTACGGGGATGAGGAAGGCAATTTCATCTATGTGATGCGCAGTGCCGGTCCCGGCCCGTTCCGAACCAAGATCATTCAGACGGCGCCCCCGGTCAGGACAACCCAGTTCATCTGGCGAACCGCGGATTTCGCGGTGGTCGAACAACGTTTCGACCCCGAAGATCAATTCGATGCACGCGAACGCCCCTGGTACAAAAGCGCAAAGGAAGAACGGCAGAGCATCTGGACTGCGCCCTATATCTTCTTTTCGTCGCAGCAACCCGGCATCACCGCCGCCACGCCGGTCAGCCACCCGAACGGAACCCTGCGGGGCGTGATCGGCGTCGATATCGAGATCGCCGCGATCTCGGAATTTCTGGCACAGCTCGGGATCAGCGAGAACAGCGCCGCGATGATCCTGAATGAGAACGGCGACGTGATCGCCTACCCGACCCATGACCAAACCGCCCCGGGCGTGGCGGGATCGCTCGATTTCGTCAGCATCGGCGATTTCGCGGATCCCGTGGCCCGAACCGCCTTTGCCGAACTGGCCGCAAGCGGCGGCATCACCGTCGAGACTGAATCCATGTCGGAATTCGATTACCGGAAAAACACCTATGTATCGCTGGTGAAACCGGTTCTGGGCAAGGATCTGCCCTGGACCATCGCCATCTATGCGCCCGAGAACGACTTTATCGAAGGAATCAAGGACAATCGGCAACGCAATATCTGGATCGCCGCCGCGGTTTCCCTGGTAACCGCCTGTCTGGGCCTTGTGCTGGCAGAACTGATCTTGCGGCCGGTCCGCGCCTTTGCCGTGCGCACGGCGCTGGTATCCCAGGGCGAGGCGCCGGCCTCGCAACCTTTGCCGGGCACCTACCGCGAGCTGGAACGCGCCAACAAGACCCTGATCGACGAGATCGCCCAACGCCGCGAGGCAGATGCCAGGATCCTCGAGCTGAACCGCGACCTGTCACATTTCTCACGCGTGGATCTGATGGGGCAGATGGCAACCGGCCTCGCCCATGAGCTCAGCCAGCCCCTGACGGCAATCTCGCAGAACATCGACGCCGCGATAACCACCGCAAAGGAACAGAAGGAACCGGATCAGGAATTGATCGGCATCCTGACCGAACTGGATGAACACGCGCATCGCGGCGGTGACATCATCCGGGTTCTACGCGGCTTCGTGCGCAAGGATGCGGGGCAAAAAGCCCCCTTTGACCTCAATGCACTGCTGCTGCAGACCAACAGCCTGTTGCAGTACGAAGCAACGGCAAACGACGTAAAGATAATCTTTGAAACCCAAGACATCCCCGAGGTCATCGGCAACCGGGTTCAGCTGGCCCAGGTTCTGGTCAACCTCGTACGCAACGCGATCGAGGCAATTGTCGACGCAGACAGCCCAACCAAGGAAGTGACGATCCGAACACGCGCCAAAGACAGCCATGTCGAGGTCTGGGTCGAGGATAGCGGCCCGGGCGTTGCCCCCGATATCAAGCTATTCCGCCGGTTCGAAACCACCAAACCCGGCGGCATGGGGCTGGGGCTTTCCATCTGCCGCACGATCGTCGAGACCAATGGCGGAAAGCTATGGTACGACCGGGAAAACCTTGAAACTTCGAGATTTTGCTTCACGATACCGTTTCAGGCATAATACTTGTGCATGAAATTGGGTGATCCAGTGGTGAGCAAAACGTGAATTCGGCGACGGAAGAACAGTCGACGGTCTTTCTGGTGGATGATGACGACAGCGTTCGCGTCAGCCTGTCACGCGCTCTCAAGAAACGCGGGTTTCAGGTCAGCACCTTCCCCTCGGCCGAAAGTTTTCTGGAATCCTATGACCCGCGCCAGCCCGGTTGCCTGGTGCTCGATTACGGGATGCCCGGCCTGAACGGGCTTGAACTTCAGCAGCATCTTGTACGCGAGAGAATATCGATTCCGATCATCTTCATCTCGGGCCATGGCGGCATCCCGGAATCCGTTCAGGCGATGAAGGCAGGGGCCGTGGATTTCCTGGAGAAGCCGTTTCGCCAGCACCTGTTGGTCGAATGTATCGAATCCTCTTTCAGAAAAGACCTGGAGAACCGCAAATACCGCGAAAGCACGCGGTCCGCGCGCGAACGCTATGGCCAGTTGACCGCGCGTGAAAAGGAAGTTGCGCAATTCATTATCGCGAACCCCTCGCACACCTCCAGCAAGGAGATCGGACGAGAGCTGGACATCAGCCCGCGGACGGTCGACCACCACCGCGCACGTATCCTGGAAAAGATGGGGATAGGGTCGGTCGCCGAGCTTATCGACCTTTCGGCCTCGCTGACCGACTGAACGCCGTTCCGATCAGTCGAACACCTCATCTCCGGTCGGTTCGACATGGTCCACATTGTTCATGTGCTGCCTGAAACGCGCCAGCTCCTGATACATCCGCCGGCGCGCCCGGCTTTGATTGCCCAGTGGCCGATGTTCCGGCAGGGAATGCCAGGGATTGATCCGCATGTTGCGGGCAAACGCCATCTGCTGTGGCGATTCGAAATCCTGCATCGGAATGTGGATGCGGGCGACCGGCACCCAAGGTGACAGATTTTCGGGCCACAATACCGAGGCATCCTCGACCGGCATCAGGTGGGGGTCGGTCTGGATCTGGACCAGCATGTCGAATTCCACCGGTTTTTCCCGCAGGGTCCTGGCCATGTTGTCGCGCAGGTAATTGGGCGGCACGCGTCCGAAGGGCACACCGGGGATGTCCATCGGCACATCGGTGCGCGGGGCATAGGAATACAGCATCGCCTGATCTTCGCCCATCAGGTAGGGCACACAGCTGAAATACCGGTGCCCCAGGGGGTTGTACTGCGTCTCGTTCCACAAGCCCTGCATCAGGAAGTCCAGAATATGGCTGTCGAATGGGTTGAGGAAATACCAGAGAGGTTCGTCAATCGTGCTCCAGTATTGCAGCTTGGCGTTTTCCCGCACATCGGGCGTGACGAACGTGGGCGTCACCACCGCGGGCCAGTCCTGAGTGAACTTCTCCTCGTCCATCAGTTTCGGTCCGGGCACGTCCATCACCTTGACCGACATAGAGCCGAAGCCCACATCGCGAATATCCTCGGGCACGTCCGGCCCGGGTCCGGCATATCGGACATAGGCGGGGTATTCGCGTTCGGTCGCGAACACGCCATGCCTCAGATGATCCGGCAGATCGGGCAGCACGGTGAATGTCGCCTTGACCAGACCATGCGTCTTGGTATTGCCGCCCCGCTCATAGGCGCCGGGCTGGAAATGCAGCTTCATCTGCTCGCGCATCTCGTCAATGATGGTCTGCAAGGCCTCTTCTTCCCAGTCGAATACCTTCTCCTCGGCAAGTTGCAGGCCAAGATCCTCGCGCTTGCGGTTCTTGAGCCGCTGGATCAGCCGCGCAAGCGGCCGGCGGACAATCGCGTTGAGACGCCGGCGAAAGAACGGCTCCAGCCGCCGCTCGATATGCAGGCCGACTTCCGTGGCGCGGTGCAGAAGACGGCGGAGCGGGATCAGGATCGAGCGCATTCGGGCCTCCTAGCTGCCTTGGCCGGCGATGAATTTCAGGGCGCGCAGACCGGGCAGGAAGAAATACCCGCCCCCCTTCACGGTCACGAATTGCGGCAGCGGCGCGTGGCGTTCCGCGACCCCATCGGCCTTCTGGATGCTGAACCCATCGCTGGCCACCCCGCTGAACGGCTCGCGGCCGCCGACCAACGGGTCGGCCTCGCCGCTCAGCCCGTTGAATTTGGGCGAGGCCATCCACGCGTTCTGCACGAATTCGAACTGCCGTACCAGATCGGCGCACAGGCAGATGAACAGCAGCCCGCGTTCGCCGGTTCTGGCACCTTTCTTCAACGCGGCCTCCGGCGTCATGTTGGTGCCATAGACCCGTCCGCGCCGCACCAGCCGGTGAAACCGTGCCGAGGCGACCAGATCATGCCGGCCGGGCAGCTTGTCCTGCCGGCGCAGGAAACCCAGCGTGCTCAGCAGCCAGGCAAGGCGTCCCTCGACATGGTGCGGATGGTCCCCGGTCCGGGGATTGGCCCGGCGGATATGCGCGCCAAGGGGGCAGGACACGCCGTTGACATCGTCCTCGAAGGTGAAATCGTTTTCGCGCCGCGACCCCTCGATATCGCGCCGGTTGTGGATCAGGGGGGTGCCGTCTTCGTCGCGGCCCACCATCCTGGCGCCAAGCGCCCGACGCCGTGCGGGGTCACCCTGGGCGGCGCTGTCCAGGTAGCGCCAGAAACCCGGCACGTCCTGCGCCAACTGGCGAAAGACCAGATAGCTGCCGTTGCGACCCAGATCGCGGAGCGCCTGCCCATCCGGTGCCATCGCCAGAACCTCGCTGCCCGGCAGGTCCGGATCGACATTGGGCGAGGCGGAACGCTCGTTATATTCGTTGCGATGACCCAGGATCACCTCGCCGGGCGAGATCAGGTTGCTGTAATCCTCGCGCCCGTGTTTTGACGGCGGGTGCGCGTTTTTCCAGTCGATCTTGGGCTCAGAAATGCCATCGCGGAAACCAAAGGGCTCGAACCCATCGTTCGGCCGGGTGGGAAAGCTCTGGATCTGCGCGAACGCGGTGTTGAAACCGTCGTTCAGCACCTTGTCTTTCCAAGCTTTCAACCCCCCTTTGCGGGCGTACAGCATCAGCAGCATATGCGCCTCTGCCCCGTCCCAATCCCATTTTTTCGGCGCGTTCGTCCCGGTGTCACCAAGCCGCCGGGAGCGGCTGTCATCAGCCGCCATGCCCGACAGGAACGGATTTGAGAAACCTGCAATGGCCGCTTCGGGCACACCGAATGCCGCCAGTCCCGCGGCGGTAAAGGCCACCTGCAGCGCCTTGTCCGGAGGGCTGTCCAGCGTCGCCGCAGAGGTCACGTGCGCCGCGCGCAGCCAGGCCTTCGCTGCCTCGGTATCGTCAACGAGGCACAGGTAGAATTCCGCCTCGACCAGGGCGCCGTGACCAAAGCGGACCAGGCCCTGCATGTCGTCGAATTCGACAGATTCATCGGGTATGGCGCGGCGCTTGCTCATATCTTCGACAACCAGTTGCGCAGGGCTTTCGCGCCGTTGGGGCGTTTCTCAAGACCCTTGCGGATTTCGCTGTGGCGCGCCAGATCGCGCGCGGTCAGGCCGGGATAGGCCTTGTACCAGACCTGCGTGGGCAATTGGCGGTTGCGCAGATACCGCTTGAACTTGGCCTCCTGCTCGGCACCATCCTTGATCAGAAAGCGTGTCGAGGGGTAACCGACGCCATTGGAAAAGACGAGGTTCAGACCCCAGGCAACCTTGTTCACGAAATCATCCATGTAGCTTTCCAGCGCGCCGTCGTAATTGCTGCAGAACATCACCCGGCGTTTGCCGTCGACAAATACCCAGCGGGCGAAGTGGATCGTCTGCACACGGGTCAGGTAGCCGCGGCCAAAGATATGCCGGGCCGAATAGTTCAGCAGATAGAGAGCAACCGTCGTGACCGCGCGCCGGAACAGCCCGGGCTTCACATCGCCAAAGGCGGAAAACGGATTGGTCACGTCATGATCCTCGTACCGGCCCAGATCGGTAATGCGCGCATCGTCCGGACGCGGGAGGATTTCCGGATCCGACCGTTCAAGCATCCGCAGCCACACCAGGAAGAACGGCAGGGCCAGGATCACCAGGGGCGAAAGCAGCAGGAGGATCAGCGGCACACTGACGGCATCGAGCCCGTAGGCGATCCATCCGAACAGGCCCCTGCGCGCGGGCGGCGTCAGATGAAGCGATCCGTCCGCTTTCCGGCGGTTCACGAATTCGACCAGATGCCGGTGGATCCTGAACGGATCCGCGGTTCCCTGTGCTGTCGAGACCTCCGCCAGTTCGTCATGCAACGCCGCGGCAAGCGCCGCTTCTTCGTGGACCTGTCGCACGGTACGGCCGCGCGTGTTCACGTAATTGGCCGCTTCTTCGACGTTATGATCCTCCATCCAGCGCAGCAGGTCGCCCTGCCCCGCGCCCTCGCAATGGCTGAAGATCTCGTTCAGCCCGTCGGAGCACTGTGCGGCAAGCTCCTTGAGAAAGCTGCGCCGGTCGCCGTCCAAATCGCCCAGAAACGCAAGATGCAGCGGATAGGGTTGCGGTTCCCGCCCATAGGCCTCGATGTCACGCCAGGTGTTTGCCTCCACCAGGAACAACCGGGCCACGTGCAATTGGTCGAACCTGCCGAAGGGGACCAGCGCGTTCTGCGGGTCTGCCAGCCCCGGTTTCGTCACCATGCTGCCCAGCAAAGACACCAGATCCTCCACCCGGTCCTCGATCACCGGGGCGAGAATGAAGAATGTGTCCTGCTGCGTCATCCGGTGGCTCAGGTTTCGGCGTTGAATTCAAGCGCGAAATCAATCAGCCGGGTGTCGTCCCAATAGACCTTGCCCAGATACATGCCAGGCCCGATCTGGCGGATTTCATCGCGGATCCACTGCGCCACGATCGACGTGTCGGAATAATCCAGAACGATACATTCCTTGCCGTCCAGCCAGCTCTTGTCCTTGTAGACCTTGGCCAGGATCGCGTTGAGCCCGAAAGGCAGGATGCGGTTTTTCAACACGCCCTTGTCGCTGTCAAACACCTTGCCCTGCCAGGCAAACGCGTTGATGAAGCGCGAGATCAACGGCGTGAAGGTGGTGCCCGGCGCGATGATCGCCGTTCCTTCGGCCTCGCCATCGGGGATCGGGCCGGCGTCGACGCTGGAGAACAATTCATCCAGCGCCTCTTGTTCCATGTCCATCAGGGACTCGATGCTATGTGCCATAAAGCTTACCCTCGCTTAGTGGTTGAAATTGCGCATCCCCAAGCACCAGATCGGCGGCCTTTTCGCCGATCATGTAGACGGCGGATGCGATGAAAAATCCGGGGATCCTGGGAAAGACCGAGGCATCTGCGATCCGCAGACCCCTGGTGCCGTGGACCCGTAAACGGCTGTCCAGCACGCCCCCCCGATCCGCAGGTCCGATCGGGCAGGAACACGATGCGTGATGCCCCCAGCAATTGTCGCGCACGAACCGGGCGATCTGCGCGTCTGTCCGCACCTCGGGTCCGGGCACCTCCTCGGCCGCGATACTGCCGCGTTCGTGCAGCGGCCTGCAAAGCCTGCGCACGAACTTGACCCCTTCGACCACGGCGGTCAGATCCTCGTCACCGCCTTCGGCAAAATAGTTGAAGTCGATGACCGGCCTGTCGCGCGGATCACCCGAGACCAGGCGGACGCGCCCTGCCCGGTTCCGGGTATGCGCCTTGAGAACAGCCCAGCTCAGATGGTTGCGGCTGCTGGCCAGATCGGCGGCGTAGCCGGGGTAATAACCGCTGAACCTGCCCAGAAGCGCCATGCAAAAGAGATCGGGCTGCGGCTGCGCCACGGACGACCGGCGGATCACCGCAAGCGCCGCGCCGTTGGTGGCATAAAGCCCTTCGCCACGGTCTTTCCAGGTCTGCCAGAGGGGATCGCCCGACTGATAACGGCAGCCTGTCATGCTCTCCCAGTTGTCGAAATTCATGCGGTTCACCACCGAGACCTCGTAGCGGTCCTGCAGGTTGCGCCCGACGCCGGGCAGCGCAACCCTGGGCGTGATCCCGTGCGGGGTCAGTTCGTCGGGGTCGCCGATCCCCGACAGCATCAGCAGCTGCGGCGTGTTGAAGGCACCGCCTGCCAGGATGACCTCGCGCGCGGCAAGGGCTTGCCGCGTCGCGCCTTTTGCCGTGCTGGGATCGGCATGGGCCCGGTAAAGGCGCGCACCTTTCAGGTATTCGACGCCGGTTGCGCGGTTGTCATCATCCAGCAGAACCCGGGTTGCCAGCGCATCCAGTTCGATGGTCAGCCGGTCAGGGTGCCGCCGCGCCACGTCCAGAACCCGCTCGCGCGTGCCGATGCGCATGCCCTCCCGCGTGGTCAGCGGCGTATAGACCATGCCGTCCGCATCGTCGTCGATCCGGTCACGGTCATTGGGATCGGCGGCGCTGTTGGCAAGCCATCGCAGCCGCTGAAAAACATCGCTGCCCGTGCCCAGCATCTCGCGCAGGGATTTGCGCACGACCTCCATGATGTCGTCATCCCTGAGCGCCGCGCGCGGAATGGCCTTCTCGGTCGAAAGCCACCCGTCAAAGCCATGCCCGGTCCGATCAATGCCAATCGAGTTCAAGGTGCGCTGCACCGGCCGGTGGTGGCAATTCTCCAGTTTCCGAAAGATGCGGTGCATGGTGTCGGGGGACCATCCGTCATCGCCGGTGAGGTCCGCGATATGCTGCCAGTCCGCGTGGTGGGGATAGACGAAGATCATGGCGTTATGGGCCGTGCAGCCCCCCAACGTGCCCGCCCTTGGGTAAAGAACGCCCTCGGGGCCCGCCTTGGGGTTGCGGGCCTGCGCCTCGGCGTCGCCATAATGGCTGACGTAATAATCCCACCGCAGCGCCGCGTTCTCGGTCGCAAACGGGTGGAACGCCGGAACGTCGTAATCGTCGGGCAGCCGGTTTGCCCCCGCGTCCAGTCCGCGCGCACCGCCGGTCAGCACCCGCGGATCGCCCCCGGCCTCCAGCAGCAGGACGCGCATACCCTGCTCGGCCAGCCGCGCCGCGAGGGTACCGCCGCCGGCCCCGGAGCCGACGACGATATAGTCATGATCGGGCACCACCGTCCCGCTCCTCAGAAACGTTTGAGAAAGGCGATCAGCGCGCGCTTGTCGGCATCGCCGAGCTTGGTGCCGAAATAATGCCCGCGGTTCACCACGTAGTCGGGGCATTTGCTGAGCTCAAGAAGCGGCTCCACCAGGTCCGCAAAGACCGCGCGCGCCTGCTCATCACTGGCATTGTCGGGAAGCGCCTTGAGATCCCGCTTGATCTTGATCACCAGCTTCACAAGTTCGAAATCGTGGTCGATGCGCTCAAGCAGGTCGGCATTGTCGAGCCGGATATTGAGGTTCGCCAACAGCCCGATCGGCGTGCCCGCAGGTATCGGACCAAGCTCGATATCGCCGTCGAGGTTGAACAGCCACGGCAGATCGTCGCGCAACGGCGACAACAGCTTCACAAGGAACTCGGGCTGGAAGCCCCTGGGAATGATCAGATAGCTCTGCTCGGTCGTGCGGTCGATCAGCCCCGGCACCTTGTCGCCCAGAACCGCGTCTTTCAGGCGTTTTTCCGGCCAGAGCATCTTTGTGATGCCATCCTCGAACGCCGCCATCCGGCCCGCGACCGAGGGATCCTGGTTGTAATAGCCAACCGTGTTGTTCAGCAGGTAGGGCGCCGTGGACCAGAGGCTGACAAGCGAGGGCACACGGGTATAGCCGCGCCCGCCCGCCGGCATCGGGTAATCGTATTCCTCGCCGGTCTTGGGATGATGCACCTTGATCGTCCCGACCGACGGCAGGGCCTTGTAGGTGGCGGACGAGAAATTGTCCCAGATGTTGCCCGCAATCGCATTGGTAGCCAGCGGACTGCAGGCGTTGGTTTCCAGCAAGGTCACGGGGATGCGCAGCTCGTTTGACAGGTAATTGCCGTCAAGGAAGTCGTCGGCAAGTACGATCTCGCGCATTTCGGCCTTGAATCCGTCGGTCTTGACCAGCGCGCGATACCGGTCGAAACATTGCAGGTAACCGGGGCCCGAGCAGCCGCCGGGCATCGCCTCATACGCGCTTTCGGGCAGCTTTGACGAGTGACAGGCGGCGCAGTTTTCGGCAAATACCGTCTTGCCCTGCTCCACCAGTGCCTCGTCATCGCCCAGATAGGCCGCGCCGCCCGGCGCATCCCGCAGCAGGTCCGGCCGCCCGGCCTTGAGAAAGTAGAGCGCGGTCAGCGGCGACTGATCCTCTGTCGCGCGCCAATAGGCCGAGTTTTTCTGCGCGGTTTCAATCTCGATCGGGGTGATGTCCTTGCCACCCACGATGGGGTTGAAATGTCGCGTCCATTCTTCGCTGAACAGGCCGATATTCAGATAGACGCGGTTCAGCGCGCCCAGCGCGCCCACGGAATCCGCCCCATCCTTCAGCACACGCGGAGAAAAGCTGAGGTCGGGTTCCTCGAACAGCTCGGTCAGCGGGCCGTCGGGCACATAATCCTGAAACTGCTTGTTGTCGCGTTCGCCGCCCTGCAGACGCTCTTCGCCGAAACGGCGGGCGACGGCAAGCCGCTCCTCAAGCAGGTAAATCGCGTTCATCGTGCGCGGATTGTTGATGTAATCCGACGAAACCAAAGAGGTGTCGAGCGTTCCGGGCCGGGCCGTGTGGATCAGCTGCACCATGTATTGGCGGTCATCCGGGTTCCAGGCAAAGACCCGGTCGAACCAGAAATACTGCGCCCCCACCGTGGCGTTCAGGTTTTTCATGGCCGGGTTTTCCGGATCCTCGGGCGGGTCGATGGGGCTGGGGCCCACATGGCAGAACGCGCAGGACATGCCCACGCGGTAGGGCCGCACCAGATCATCGTCATTGTAGTAGTCCGGGTCGGTATAAAACCGCTCCGGATCCCAGCGGTTTTCGGCCCGTTCATCGAATTCCGGGTTCGGGAACAGCCGCAGGCCCAGCACGCCTGTCGGCTCTCCGTAATAGGACCAGACCGGCATGTTGCGGCCGCGCGCACCGATTTCGATACCGGGATATTTCTCGGCATTGGCGAAGGGATCGGGCGCACAGTCAGCCCGGCGCACATCCAGCCAGAGCCCGTGGCGATCCTCGACCGGGCCGGCCGCCTCGTCAAAGCAGGGCTCGTTGATCAGGCCCAGCTGTTCGAACCGGTTGCTGCGTTGCGCGGGCAGGCTGGGATGCGAGGATAACGTCTTGAGCAGATCGAACTGCCCGAAGGTATCGTTGGTCAACCTGTCCCACAGCAGGTCATTGCCGCCGGTCCAGACCATCCACATGTTCCGGCCCTTGATTTCATCCGGCGACAGCGCAATGCCATTGTCCATCTCGGCAAAGTAATCTTCGTCAGCCGGGGGAAAGGTCGTCTCGTCACGTCCAACCAGACGTGCTTCATCACGTGGACCCGAAAACAGCTGCGCCGATGCGGAAAATGGAACCAGAAACACGAACAAACAAGACGCAAAAACACGGAGTAACATGGGTAAACTCCTCAGTATGACTTACAAAAAAGAATCAATTAGTGGTTTAAATCTATGCGTTCATTGTCGACGCTGATTGCAGTTTTTGCAACCGGCGTGACGTTTCCGGATGACCGCCGCCCGAATTGGAACCGGTGGTTTCGGGCTTGCCATGGCTGCCGGATCAGGCCGCGCCATCCCCCGGGAAAATACCCTGCGATGCACGGATGGCGCGAAATCAGTGGCAGCGTTTCCGCCTTCATGGCTTGGTCCTGTAGCGGCTGCGCGAGCCGTCAGGCGGATCGCAGCAGGGTGCCGAACCCGTCAATCGTATCGCGGATGCCAAGCGTGCGAAGCGTTTGCCAGTAGACCGCGGCATTGCAGGCGACAATCGGCTTGTTGAGTTCGGTTTCCAGCTCCTCGATCAACGCCACGACGGGCAGCGCGGTGCCAACCTGCAATATCGCGTCACACTCCGATCGCGCGACCGAATGGAACACGGACCGGATATCGTCGGGCGGCGTTTCACAAATTTCGGGCAGCGAAGGCGCGCATGTGCCCCTGATCGCGGCAACGTCCAATCCGGCCGCCTCTGCATTTGCCTTTACATGCTGATCGACCTCGGCGTTGAACGGGGTCACGATACCAACCCGTCTTGCGCCCAGCTTGTCCAGCGCCGCGAAATTGGCCGCCGAGGCGTTCAGGACCGGGACGCCAACGGTGTCTTCCAGCTCGGCGCAGCGGCGCGCCAGTTTTTCCACCCCGCCCGGCACGGCATCGGTTGTCAGGCCCACGGCGATGGCGGCGGGGTTGCAATCCATCAGCATCCGGGCCTCCGATATGAGGTCGTCCGACACGTTGTCGCCGCCCAGCCGGAACCTCTGCATCTGGTTGGTCACGCCTTGTGGCCGCAGCATCTCCAGCTCTGGTTGAACGATGGTGTTCATGGCCGGGGTCATGACGCCGATAAGCGCGCGGGGCGCAAGCGTGTCAGCCATTGCAAGCTCCTTTCAGATAGGTGTTCAGCCCGGTCATGCCACCGACATAGATGTCGTCGCCCACGATCCGGCCCATTTCGTCTGCAACCTCCGCCTCACACTCGAAACGGCTCTCCCAAATGCCCAGGGTCTGGTTCGTGGCCGTAACGGGCAGAAAACGATGGGTCGAAATGTAGTTGCGTACCGGCAGCGGGCTTTCGAGGATGTCGTATGTGTAGAAATGGCGCAAATCCGACAGCTCCAGCAGCGTCTCGCGAAAGACCGTGCCATCGACGATGTCCAGGCGCCTGATGCTGCCCGGCGTCGCGGCATCGCCGGTCTCCATCCGTGCGGCAGACACGCCGGGGTTCCACCGGGCAACGCCGTCAAAACGCCGGACTGCATCCCAGACCGTACCGATCGGCGCATCAAGGATCATACTTCGGAATACGTGCATCGCGCCCAGCCTTCGGATCCTCTTCGTGGCCATGATACCGTCCGCTTGTCGCGTTTCCACCCACAATCGCGACCTCTCCTGTCGCTATCGAAGTAGCATCAGCGGGCAATAGATCATTCCCTTGAGAACAGACACAAAGGCGAAACGTGGCGCCATGACACGACGCAAAAACAGGGAATTCACGCCCGACGGATCAGCCGCCGCCCCTCTCGGCGGCCGCTACCAACCGCTGGGACCACGCGCGCTGGCTGAAATATCCGATGCGGCATTTGCCATTCTGGAAAAAACGGGCATGGCCGACTGCCCGCAGGCGCTTGCCGCCGAGGCCATATCTGCCGGTGCGGTACGGCGCGCCGACGGTCGTCTGTGCTTTCCCCGCCGCATGGTCGAGAAGGCCATCGGGCGGGCACAGAAACGGGTAAACCTGCCGGGCTTTGCCGAGGATGCCGGCCTGACGATCGGCGGCGGATATGTGCATATCGGGACCGGTGGGGCGGCGGTCGAGGTGCCGGGCATCAGCGGCGGGTTCAGAGAGGCGCGGCTGACCGATCTCTACCAGTTGATGACACTGGTCGGCCGGGCCGGCAACGTCCATTACGGCATCAGGCCGATTGTCGCACGTGACATGGAAACGCCGCTGGCCCTTGATATCAACACCGCGTTCGCCTGTCTCAGTGCCTGCCCGAAACCCATCGGCATCAGCTTTGACAATGCAGGGCATGTTGCGCCGGTGACCCGCCTGTTCGACCTGGCACTTGGGGGCAGCGGCGCCTTTCGCCGCCAGCCCTTCTGCCTTGGGGTCATCGTCCACGCGGTCTCTCCCCTGCGTTACGCAGCCGAAGGGGTCGAGATCATGTGCGCCGCTATCAGGTCCGGTATGCCGCTTCAGATCTGCACCGCGGCGCAGGCCGGCGCCACCAGCCCGGTGACATTGGCGGGTGCCCTGGCGCAGGGCCTGGCCGAGGCGCTTGCCGGTCTGATGGTTGTCGACTTGGTACAGCCGGGGTTTCCGACGATCCTGGCGTTCATGCCGTTCATCAGTGACCTGCGCACCGGGGCGATGACCGGTGGCGGCGGTGAATCCGCGGTAGCCAATGCCGCCGCGGCGCAGCTGTTGCTGCACCTGGGTCTGCCCTCGACCGTGTCCGCCGGGATGACCGATGCCAAGGAACCGGATGCACAGGCCGGCTACGAAAAGGGCTACACGGTCGCGCTTGCCGCGCAGGCCGGTGCCGACATGATAAACCTCAGCGTCGGCATGATCGGCTCGCTCATGGCGGCCTCGCCCGAGGCGCTGGTTATCGACAACGACATGTGCGGGGCGATCCTGCGCGCTGTCCGGGGGGTCGACCTGGCGGATGACGCGATCGACCTCGACATGATCGAAGCGGTCGCCACCGGGCCGGGTCATTACCTTGGGGAAGCGCAGACCCTTGCCCGGATGAAAACCGACTATGTCTATCCCGTTCTCGCCGACCGTCTGAGCTTGGGTCAGTGGCAAGAGGCCGGATGCCCCAAGTTACATGACCGCGCCCGCGCCCTGGTCCGAGAGATGACAGCGGTACCGCCGGACCACCTGCCACCGGATCGCGACGCTGCCATTCGGGCCGAGTTCGACATCAGGTTATGACGACGGACGCGATCAGATCCCACGCCCGCGTGGTCGTGATCGGCGGTGGCGTCGTCGGGTGTTCGATCCTCTACCATCTGGCCCGCGCCGGGATCGTCGATACCGTCCTGCTGGAACGCGACGAGCTGACCTCGGGTTCAACCTGGCACGCGGCCGGGAATATCCCCACCTACGCCACCTCGTGGCTGGGCATGCGGGCGGGCAACTACGCCTGGAAGCTCTACAGCGACCTGGATCGGATCACCGGCAGCCCGATCACCTACCGGCACACGGGCGCGTTCTGGCCCGCCCACACCAAGGAACGCATGGAACTTTTTGGCCATCTGGAAGGTGTCGCGCTCAGCGCCGGGTTCGATCTCCACCGGCTGAGCCCTGCGGAAATGGACGCCATGCACCCGTTTTGGCAACCGGGCGAAACCGTGTTGGGCGGGATCATGGATCCCTATGAAGGCGATATCGACCCCAGCCAACTGACCCAGGCGCTGGCGAAGGGGGCGCGCGACCTGGGGGCGCAGGTAAGGCGCTTCACCCCCGTCACCGGTATTGCCCGCATGCCGGGCGCAGAGTGGAAGGTTTCTACGGCGAAGGGTGACATCATCGCGGAAACGGTGATCAACGCCGCCGGGTTTTATGGTGCCAGGGTCGCGGCGCTTGCCGGGCTCGCCGCCCCGGTGGTCACGCTGGAACACCAATACCTTGTCACCGAACCGATCCCCGAGCTTGAAACACACACCGATCTGTTTCCTTTGGTCCGTGATCCCGACATCCGGTTCTATCTTCGCCGCGAGCGCAACGGGTTTCTGCTGGGGTCATATGCGCATGCCGGGCGCCCCGCCTGGCCCGATACCGGCCCGCCGAGTGATTTTGCCCATCAGCTGTTTCCCGACAGCGTCGAAGATATACTGGATGTGCTTGACGATACGATTGCCCATGTCCCGCTATTGGCCAAGGCAGGCGCACAGCGCTTTGTCAACGGCCCGATCCCCTATGCCCCGGACGCGCTGCCGCTGGTCGGACCGGCGGCGGAGGCGCCGAATTTCTATCATGCAACCGGCGTGCAGATCGGCATCACCCATTCCGCCGCCATCGGCAAAGCGATCACCGAATGGATCACCGAGGGTGAAACTGAATGGGACCTCGCGGCGTGGGATCCGCGCCGCTTCGGCGATTGGGCGACGCCGGATTATGCCCGTGCCCGTGCCTCGGAACATTATGACCTGCAATACGCAGTTCCCTATCCGCATCGCAACATGCGCCCTGGCCGCCCGGTTCAGCGCTCGCCACTGCATGACCGGCTGATCCGCAGCGGCGCGGTCATGGGGCAGATCGGTGGGTGGGAACGTGCCTTGTGGTTCAACACCGACGGCATCGGCGATATCGACCGGCTGAGCTTTCACGATGAGCCGTGGCATCCCGCTGCGTGCCGCGAATGCGAGACCCTGCGTGATGCGGTCGGCCTGATGGATCACAGTGGCTTCACCAAATACACGGTCGAGGGCGACGGTGCGCGCGCGTTTCTCGACAAGGTATTCTGCGGCCCTGTTCCCGATACCGGCCGCGTCAAGCTCAACTACATGCTGACACCCAAGGGGCGCATCTGGCCCGAGGCAACGATTGCCGCACTGGCCGAGGATCGGTTCCTGCTATGTGGTCCAACGCTTGCAGACCTCCGGGATTTCGACTGGTTGCAGGCGCATCTGCCCGAAACCGGCGTCACGCTCAGGCGCGGCCACGCGCTTGACGGAACGCTGCTGTTGATGGGGCCAAGATCACGCGCGGTGCTGGCGCCCCTGGGATCGGCCGACATCTCGGCCAGCGCCGCATCTTGGATGTCCTGCGCGATGATCCGTGTCGCGGGCATCGAGCTATGTGCGATGCGTGTCTCCTATGTCGGTGAACCCGGCTGGGAGCTTCACGTCCGCAGCAATGATCTGCCCGCGCTCTTTGATGCGATCATGACAACCGGGCGCGAACACGGGATCGGTCAGTTCGGTTCCTATGCGCTCAATGCCATGCGCATCGAAAAGGGCTATCACGGCTGGGGGGTGGACATCGGCAGCGAATACACGCTTTGCGACGCGGGTCTGCAGGGGTTTGCCAGTCCGGACAAAGGCGATTTCACTGGCCGGAGCGCCCTGGCCCTGCAGGCGGAGCGCCAGCCTGATTGGGAATGGGTCGGTCTGGAGATACTCGAACCCTCGCCATGCCCGCTGGCGTCCGAGCCCATCGTCAGATCGGGCAGCATTGTCGGCTATGTCACTTCGGGAACCTATGGGTTTCGCACCCGGAAAACACTTGCACTGGGGTACATATCTTTTGGGACGCTGCCGATGAACGGCGCGTGTCATGTCAGCATCCTGGGCAAGAGATACCGGGCACGCCGGGTTAACCCGCGCCAGTATGACCCCCGGAACCTGCGCTTGCGCACCTGACGGACCGTCCGGCATAGCAATCGGATCGCCCGCCAACACCCCCGGCGCTGCGGGTCGCGCTGAATTCCACGCCAACCGCTTGCAGAATCTGCGCGGCCCGGGCCTCGATGGCTCTCAGGCTCGCGTCATCCAGCAGCGCGTAGGGGGATGGCATTATCGACCTCTCGTTCGAATTCACCAATCAGCGCCCCGACGGCGTCGGTTCTGCTGTTACGGTGGGTACGGGCGATATAGGTAAGGCCCGGTGGATCCGGGAATATACCGTGGATGATCTCCATGTCCGGCGTCACATGCAGCCCGTTGAGCAAGGCAACACCAAGACCGGACCGCACGGCTGACTGGATACCCGCCGCGCTTGGGCATTCCAGAACATTGTCGAACCTGTGCCCTAGGGCCTGGCCGTCGGTCATCCCCCACCTCTTGTAGAAACAGTTGCTATCGAAGGACAGGAACGGCACGGGCTTCGACGGATCCAGCAGGAAATCCGGAGATTTCACCCAGTGCAGGCTGTCGTCGAAAAGGGTCAGATCACCGGGCAGTACGTCGGCGCCAAAAAGCTGCATGACGGCAACATCCAGCTCTCCGGCTTTCAGCCAGACCTGGACGTTCAGGCTCTGGCTGGTGCGTATCTGCACGCGAACATCCGGGTAGAGCCGCGTGAATCTCCCCAGAATCCGTGCGATGCCGCTGGTGGTCGTGTCCTCGGTGACACCCAGCCGGATCTTTCCGACAAGCGTTTTCCGGCCGAGGGACGCCAGCGCTTCGTCATGCAGATCGGTCATCCGCCGCGCATAGTCACAAAGCCGTTCGCCGGCCTCGGTAAAAAGCGGGCCACCGGCGCGGCGCGCCAGCAGATCGGATTCCAGCGCCTGTTCGAGCCGCCTGATCTTGTGGCTGACCGCGGACTGGGAAAGCGCCAGATGCTCTGCTGCCCGCGTCACCCCGCCATGCGCCCGAATGGCCAGCAGGGCGCGCAGGGCATCAATTTCCAACCGTTCTGCCAATCTTACCTCCGTATGACATTTTTAGATTCAATACTAAAACCAAGCTTGTTTAGTCATACTCTAACGAAACACCCAGGATTGGGAAAGCGAAAGTTCCAGCGTTACACCGCACCCGCCCTGCTCACGGAAACGTCGGCACCAGGGAAATCTGATAATGCGACAGTTTCCGGTCATTTCTACGCAAATGGCCCAGCAGGAAGGTTCATCCCTGCCAGCGGGGCGTCAATTTGATGGAACAAAATCAAACAGAGGTTGTTTGTCTAATCCATAGCAATCACAGCAGGAGAACAGAGCAATGAACTGGGATCAAATTGAAGGTAGCTGGAAACAATTCAAGGGTCACGTCCAGAGCAAATGGGGCGAGTTGACCAACGACGAGATCGACCAGATCGAAGGCGATCGCGACGTACTGGAGGGCAAGATCCAGGAAAAATACGGCAAGACGAAAGAGGAAGCAAAGAAGGAAGTCGACGAGTTTCTTTCCTCTGTCTGATCGGTTCTGCAACGACACGCACTCCGGAGTCGCGCCCGCGGCTGACGAAACGATCAAACGGATGCCGACAGAACGGCGCGGAACCAATTCCCGACAGATTCGTTTGGGTTGTAGCGGTTGCGGCTTTGACAAAGCCCGGCCGTGAACCGGCGCGCTACCACCTCTTCCCCCAAGAATGGCGCGCCCGTAGCACCTGATTGTCCCTGAGGTGCTCATGCCCCTGTCAGAGCTATCTGGCAGGGGCTTTTAACGCGTATGTCGTTTCGCAGCGGATCGAGCGATATGTACTTGCCCGTCAGGTTGGGCGGCATGATCCATTGGAAGATGATGGTTTTAAGAACGGCAGGCGCACCAAAGCGGCTAAAGTAACGGACGAATGACCGGATCCCGTGCGGGCTCAAGCTGAGCGATTTCGCAAAGGCGGTCATAGTTAATCACCTCAAGACGCCCTTGCGACCAGGACGCCACGGACCGTTCACGCAGCTTGCGCAACGTCTTGTTGGTATGCACCAGCGACATGCCCAACGCGTCTGCCAGATCTTGCTGTTTGAATGGCAGTGGAATGAACGACCCTTTCTTGAGGTCCAGCGCATCGCAACGGTCGTTCAGGCGTACAAAGGCACGTGCGACGCGTTCGATACCGCTCATCTGTCCGAGAACGGCAAGGCTTTCACCCAGCAGGTGTTCTTCGACCGCCGCCAGCCAGGTCAGGTCATACGCACGTTCCGGGTGTCTTTCGAAAAGGCTCCAAAGCGATCTGCGGTCAAACACGCATAGCAACATTTCGGTGCTGGCCTCTACCGTGTGCTGCATCTCGCCCATCACACCGGCCTGCAGCCCTAGAAAATCACCGGGCAGGATGAAGTTGATGACCTGACGGTCGCCGTCTTCCAGCGTCTTGTAGCGCAACCCCATCCCTTCGAGCACGGTAAAAAGTTGCGGGCTGTTTGAGCCTTCCATCATCAATGTGGCGCCGGCTTCCACCTCAAGCTCGCCAGCTTTGAAGCGCTGCATGAACGTGATCTCCTCCTCTGTCATCTCGTCGAAAATGCGTTTCTTGCGCAGGGGACAATGTTTGCACTTCACCGTCATGGCTACCTCCATCACTATGTCAAAGTTTAATGCGCCATGCCGGATATTGTTCCATGATCTCCGCAAGAGAAGAGGTGGCGGAATGGATTCGGATTTGAAATCACACTTGCACGTTTCGACTACCCCAACTGGTCACCCCGTGTTCCTTGTGCTTGAATCCAACCCGATAATCGCAGCGGACATAGTGAGTATCCTGGAGCTGTCATGCGAGTGCCGCGTGGTGCATGTTTCCGATGTCGACAGCCTGCTGGAGGCCATGCTGTCCATCCCCAGACTGACAGCGGCATTTCTGGAAATCGGGGTCACCGAACTCTCGGGAAGTGCGATTGAAGATGCGCTCTTGCACCATCGTGCCTCGGTCGTCCTGACACGGGGAGAAAGCCTTTGGTCGGAGGCGCAGGAGCGTGGATGGTATATGCTTGTCCGTCCGTTTACGGAACAAATGGTAAAAGACACCCTGCACGAGATGCACATCCTCGGATAGCCCGGGGATGTGCATCTTAATCTTTTTGTCTGAATGGGTTACCTCCGTGCGACGCACCCTGCCTGCAGTCCCATCGCAGAACCTTCTGCCAGGTGCAGGCGCGGCTCGGACCTCGCACCGGTCGCAGCAGGGACGTCAAAGAGGGTTTGGCCGCTGACCGGCAGCAGCCACAACAGTCCGGTCAGGAAGCCTGTCCTGACCAGCGCGCAGACGATACCAAACGCCCAAGGCGCGCGCTGTGACACGCGCGCCATGCTCTCAACCTGCTACAGATCCCCGAAGCGTTATTTGCGGCCGCTGAGAAAACCCAGGAGGAAGCCGACGCCAACGGCGAGACCCACGGCAGTTGCCGGCTGTTTGCGGACAGCATCAGCGGATTGCGCTGCAATATCTTCGGCCTTGGTCTGAGCGTCTTTCAGGTATCTTTCGCCCGTGCTGCGCAGCTGTGCGACGTTGTCAGATGCGGCGCTTGCAAGCGCGTCTCGGCGGGACGATCCCATGTCGGCCAAGGTTTGCGTGATGGACGAGATATCCGCCTTCAGCGCCTCGATCTGGTCGGCCAGTTGTTCGGCTTCGGAATTGCTGATCTTTGCGGCTGTTTTGGACTGCGCCATTGGAAGCTCCTTTCTTGGCTGTGATTCAACGCTTCAACGTGACGCCGCACGGTTTGTTCCAGGTTTTATTGCAATATTCCTGCGTCCTTCCGCTGAAGAAAAATCATGGAACATTCGCGAAGGTCAGGCGTTTGATCGTTGTCAATCAACGGAAAGGAAACGAAAATGCTTGGTTGGGCACTTACATTTCTGGTCGTCGCGGTCATTGCCGCAATCTTTGGATTTGGCGGTATTGCATCCGCGTCCGCGGGCATCGCCCAAATTCTGTTCTTCATCTTCATCGTACTCTTTGTCGTGGCGATGGTGATGCGGGCGCTCAAGGGGCGCACGCCGTGACGCGCAATTAGCGTGCGCCCGCCAGCCGGGCGCGCGCCTTTTCATGACATCCACACGTATCCCGAGGCACTTTCAGACATGATCCACTCCCAAACTCAGCGAACCGACACCGACACCGGCATTCGCGACACGCGCACGATTGCAGAAGGTCTGACAAATATTCTGGCCGACACATACCGTCTGGTCTTCAAGACCCACGCCTATCACTGGAACGTGACGGGCCCGCTTTTCTACTCGGTCCACAAATTGACCGAAGAGCAATATGAAAACATGTTCAAGGCCGCGGATTCCCTGGCGGAACGCATCCGTGCACTGGGAGAGGTCGCGCCGATGAGCCTGTCGACCGTCACCGGAAATTCGGTCATCAGCGACCGTGGCCGCCGCATGAACGCAAGCGAAATGGTGAGCGACCTTGCAAACGATCACGAACGGATCGCACACCGCTTGCATGACCTGATCGACATGGCGGGTGAACACAGGGATCCCGTGACCGAGGATCTGGCAACGCAGCGCGCGGCCTTCCACGAAGAAGCCGCCTGGATGCTGCGGGCCATCGCCACCGACTGATAGATATATGAAAGCCCCGGTTCATCTGCCGGGGCTTTCGTGTGAAAGCGCATCAGCTTTCGATGTTTTCCGAACTGGCAAAGAACATGGCCTGGCTGACGGCCGATTGCACCTGGTCCTCTGTGTAGGGTTTGGTGATCAGGAACGCGGGCTCCGGACGCTCACCTGTCAACAGCCTTTCCGGGAAAGCGGTGATGAAGACAACGGGGCGTTCCCCCATCTCTGCGAAGATATCGTTCACCGCATCAATCCCCGATGATTTGTCCGCCAGCTGAATGTCGGCCAGGATCATGTCGGGCGGTTGCTGCCTGGCCAGTTTGATCGCGCCGTCTCGGGTGCGCGCGACCCCTGTCACCTCGTGGCCCATCAATTCGACGATGCCCGTGATATCCATGGCGATGATTGCCTCGTCTTCGATAACCATGACGCGCCCTTGTATGCTTTGCTGCATTTCGCGGCGCGCAATATCGAGCAGTTCCAGGATTTCGACTTCGTCAAGCTCCATGATCTGAGCAATCTCCGAGGTCGAAAACCGCTCGATGCTGTGCAGCAGCAGCGCTTCGCGCGTGTTCTGCGTCAGTTCCGAAAGATGTTTCTGCGCCCGCGCTTCGCGATCGGACAGGTTTTCCTCTGCCACGATTTGAGATCCGGACGATTTCCAGATCGAGCTGAAAGTTCTGAACAGCGACAGCTTCACCGACATGTTGGGGTCGATGCAGCTTGCGTCCTGCAAGATTGCCTCCAGCGTGGCAGCGGCGTATTTGTCCCCGCTGTCCTGACTTCCGGTCAATGCCCGCGCGTAACGTCGCAAAAACGGGAGCTCGGTGCCGATGGCAGAGGCAAGATCGCCCTGGTCTTCAAGTTGGCTCATGTCGTCCTCTCAACATTTTTTCGAAACTTCGGAACCAAACGTTCGATCGTTGCGTTGGGTTCCGAGAAAAGTTTGTGATAAGTGAAAACTGTAATGTGAAAGAGCCACGGACGCGATGTCAAAAAAACGCAGGAACCCGAAAGTGGACCAGCAGATCGACGAAAACCTTCGCCGGGTATATGCCGAGGCGGCCGAAGAACCTGTGCCGGACCGGTTTACGCAGCTTCTGGAACAGTTGCGCCAGCAGGAACAGTCGAAGCAGGGCGACGAGGACGGAACCAACAAGTGAACCAGTCAATTGACCCGAAAGACGAGTTGGTCGAACATCTGCCAGCGATGCGCGCCTTTGCGCTGAGCCTTGCCCGCAACGCGGCCACGGCGGATGATCTCGTTCAGGACACGGTGGTCAAGGCCTGGAGCAACCTGGACAAGTTCGAACAAGGCACCAACATGCGTGCCTGGCTGTTTACCATCTTGCGTAACACGTATTATTCCATGCACCGCAAGCGAAAGCGCGAAGTGGAAGATCCCGAAGGTGTCATCACCGAGGCACTGTCCGAAAAACCCAGTCACGATGGCCGTTTGGCGCTGAAGGACTTCAGGGAAGCCTTTGCGCAGCTGCCCGCCGAGCAACGCGAGGCGCTGGTTCTGGTCGGTGCCGAAGGTTTTTCCTACGAAGATGCCGCCGCAATGTGCGGCTGCGCCATTGGCACAATCAAGAGCCGCACCAATCGCGCCCGCAAGCGCCTGGCGGAACTGATGCATCTTGACGACGAAGATGATCTGGAGATGACGGACACCGCGACACTGGCGGTGGTGACCGGGCAACCCACTGCATGAGCGAGAAAGAACGGCCCGAGGGCGATTTCGTGCGATCTCGCCTGGCGTTGCAGCTGATCGTCATCTTATCCGTTGCCATTCTGCCTCTTGGGCTCATCTCCATCTATCAGACCTCCAAAGTTCTTGAAGAGACACGCGCCCTGTCCGAGATCGCGCTGCTGAACCACACGCGGCAGGCGGCCTCGGAAGAACGCGAACTGATCCAATCCGCCTTCGGCGCAATCGAAGCCATCAGCGCGGCATCGCGCATTTTTCAAACACGCCTGGATGAATGTGACGACATCCTGGAACAGTTGATCGAGGTGGACCAACGCTATACGTTTGCGGGTTTCGTGGATCTAGATGGCCAGGTGACCTGTTCTTCGACCCGCGAGCGTGCGGACATCAGCAACACCGAATTCTTTCAGAACCTGATCTCCCTGCCCGACCGGCGCATCGACGCGCATCCGCTGGCCGCTCTTGATGGCCGCATCGCGCTGAACGTCAGCGTTCCAGTGACCGACGCCGCACAGCAGATAGGCTTTGTCTGGATATCCATTCCGTTGCAACTGGCCAACGAGCTGCTGTTGGAAAGCGAGGAAGCCACCGAACTGTTGGTCTTCAACAAGGAAGGAGACATCCTCGCGACAGAGGCGTTCGCGGATGACCGCCGCAGTATACTACCCCAGGACAGAAGCTTGCCTGAACTGGCCGATGACGAACGGCAGACGTTCCGGGGCCTGGACCGCGCCGGCGACGTGCGCGATTTCGCGGTTGTACCGATCGTCGACGACACGGTTTACGTCCTTGGCAGTTGGGAACCACGCCAACAGCGCACCTTGACCGGGCGCGGCGAATCCTATGCGCTTTATTTTCCGCTGCTGATGTGGATTGCGGCGATGGTTGTTGCCTATATCGGCGTCAACCGTCTGGTGATCCGCCACATCAGAAAACTGGGGCGCTGGATGCGGCAATACGCAGGTGGTCGGACAGATTTCGACAATGCGAAATTGGACCATGCGCCCGAGGAGCTTGAAGTTGTGGCACAATCCTTTCGGTCGATGACCACCCGTCTGGCCGCGCAGGACCGGCTGCTCAAGGAGGAGCTTGACGAAAAAACGACCCTGCTGCGCGAGGTGCACCACCGCGTCAAGAACAACCTTCAGCTGATATCCAGCATCATGAATATCCAGATTCGCAACACGAACAGCGCCGAGGCAAAGAAACTGCTGCGGCGCGTTCAAGATCGCGTCATGGCGTTGTCTGCCATTCACCGATATCTCTACCTGTCGCGCAAGCTTTCCATGGTGCGCGCCGACCAGCTGCTGGATGACATCATCAAGCAGCTGGTCGTGGTCGGAAGCCTCGACGACCCACAGGCGAACGTCAACATCGCGACCAAGTTCTCACCGGTCGAGATTTCACCGGACCAGTCCGTGCCCCTGACATTGTTGGCGACCGAAGCCGCGACGAATGCCGTCAAATACTGCGGGGCGCCGGACGGAGAAAAACCGTGGATCAACATCGTTCTCGACGATCTTGGCGATAACGTGATCGGCCTCAGCGTCGTGAATTCCCTTGCTCCGGATCCGCGCCACGAGGAATTCGAGGGGTCTGGCCTGGGGTCACAGCTGATCGAGTCCTTCGTATCTCAGCTGGATGGCACATTCGAGACCAGCACGCGCGACAAACGGTTTGAACTGCATGTGACCTTCAAGCTTGTTCAGGAGCAAGATGAGGACAATGACCACATGGTCGAAGAATCCTGATTTTTTTGGGAACCGGGTGTGTGACGGCGCGTTGACCCTTCACAATGAACAAGGAGGGCGCCATGACCCGCATCAAAACGCTTAGTCTGACATTCATCGCTCTGGCAGGGCTTGTTGCTTGTGAAACTGTCGAGGGCGCAGGCCGTGACATCGAAAAAGCCGGCGAAGCCATCAGCGAAGCCGCTGAAGAGTAACGCACGATCATTCGTGCGGCACGCGCTCTGGCATCTTGACTGACCGCCAGGCCAGCCAATTCGTCAACCCTAACCATCAGATCAATCGTCATTCGGCATCTCGCGCGAGGTGCTGATAACCAAGGCTTTTACCCAGATCCATGTAACGAGTGTGCCTTGGCCAACAAAAGGAGACTTCTTATGAACACCCTGAGAACAACCGCCTTTATCCTCGCGACATCGGTCGCTGCACCCGCGCTGGCCTCGCAGAATGTCAGCCTCTACGATGTCAATGTGCGCGCCGAGCTTTCGGATTTCGCCGACAGTAATGCGCTGAAATACTGGCCCGACATCGAGCGTGACCTGCAGGAATCGATCGCTGAGCGCATTACGCTGTCCGGCGATGACAGTGACCCGCGTATCGAAGTCGAGATCACCAAGATCAGCGTTGATGGCGATACGTTCCTGCCTGACAGTGGTGAATTCAACCAACTGGAAGGCCTCGTGAAACTCTACGAAGGGCAAGATGCCGTTTCGGTTCAGGGCGAAAACGACCAGGACGGCGACCTGCCGGTGTCGACATCGCCTATCCGCCTGTCGGCCGTTTCGCCCAGCGGTGAACCGCCGGAAGGGTACGTGTTGGTGCCGCCATCCCAAGATGACTTCTACAACGTTCTGGTCGAAGCATTTGCCCGTCTCGTTGTCGAAGATATCGACAAGTAATTGGCTTCGTGCGGAGAGCGCGCAGCGTTGCAAGGCAGCCGCCGGGCGAGCGTCCGGCGGCATATCTTGATCGTTCCGCGCTGTGCCGAAAAACGCGAAATCCAATCTGTTCCGAAACCGTTTCTTGTTGAGACACATGGACCATGCCAATCTTGGGGAATGGCCGGCCTATGACCTTAGCGATCTCGATTATTTTCTGGATTCTGACAGCAGGTGTGCTTTTCACCACGCTCGCCCCTTTGTCGGGAAGCGTGCAATGGTGGGTCCGGTGCTGGGATTTCCCCCGGGTGCATATTGCGGTCATTGGCATGATTGCCGTCGGACTTGGATTCTGGTTGGCGAATTTTGCCAGTATCGTTGCCGGATGTGCCTTGCTGGGCTGCATCCTCTACCAGGCCAGCTGGATTTATCCCTACACACCGCTGGCAACCAAAGAGGTGGCTGCGTCAGTCACGTCGGCAGCGTCGTCAAGGGTCTCGCTGCTGTCCGTCAACGTCCTGATGGAAAACGAAGATCACGCGCGCTTGCAGACCTTGATCGATCGCGAAGATCCGGACGTGCTCTTGCTGATGGAAGTGAATGACAGGTGGGAAGCCGCGCTTGAAGATCAATTGAAACGCTACGACACGGTGGTGCGGCACCCCCTGCCCAACCACTACGGCATGATTTTTGCAACGCGTCTGCCAACCAAATCCGCCAAGATGGTCTTCTTGAGCGACGACAATACACCCACGGCTTTTGCCGAACTCGAAGCACCAGGCGGTTGGTTCTACTTCGTCGGTCTGCACCCAAAGCCCCCCATCCCCGGCACGGACACCGATGTCCGTGACGAGCAGATCCGAAAAACCGCGACGCTTGCCGACAGAACCGTTCTGCCCGTTGTCGCAATGGGGGATTTCAATGATGTGGCATGGTCGCGCACATCGCGTCAGTTCAAGGACCATGGCGGGTTTCGCGACCCGCGCACCGGGCGGGGTATCCTGGCGAGCTTCAATGCCAAGTCCCGGATAATGCGCTTCCCCATTGATCAGCTTTTCCTGACCCGGGGATTGGAGCTGGTTTCTTTCGGCCGGCTGGAAGACATTGGGTCTGATCATTTTCCGATGAAGACCATTCTTGCCGTAACCGCCCGGAAATAAGGCACTTTTCTGGCGAAATACGCCGTTTCCATTCCGAGCCTCGTGCGCTTTTCGACCGTTAATTTTGACCGCAATAGCAGGATGGTCCGGACGGGCTGAATGGCTATGACGGCATGGCGGCACCGCGCTGGCACAAGGCCCCTGAAATGAAAGAGGCCGCGGGAGCGGCAGGCGCATCGGTCAACTTTGCGCCTGATGTGGCGTAGCGCAGATGAAGGTCATCGTGCCGTACCGCGCGCCGTCACTTTGACCTGCCTCGACCCTTCAGCACACCGGATTCCAGTATGATTTCGGAAACCAGATGCTCGCGCCGGTAGGCCATGATATGAACGCCGGACACGCCGGCAATCTCGCGCATCTGCTGAATCAGCTCGATACAAATCTTCTTGCCTTCCTCCGACGGGTTCTGCGCCCCTTCCAACCTGGCGATGATCTGATCGGGAATATGAATTCCCGGCACATTGCTGCGCATCCAGCGCGCCGCCTTTGCCGAGGCAAGCGGGCCGACGCCGGGAATTATGAACACACGTTTGTCCGTGCCCGTATCGCGGACGCGCGCCATGAAGGCCTCGAACAACGGAATGTCGAAGATGTAGTTGGTCTGGATAAAATCCGCACCCGCCTCGACTTTTTTTTCCAGCCGGTCCGGCCGCCATTCATAAGGTGGAATACATGGGTTTTCCGCCGCGCCGAGAAACAGTTGTGGCGGGCTGGTAAGTTTGCGGCCCGAAAGGAAAACGCCCTCGTCGCGCATCGTCCGCAGTGCTCGGAGCAAAGTCAGGGAATCAAAATCGAAGACCGGCTTGGCGCCCGGCTGATCGCCAACCCCCACGCCATCCCCGGTCAGGCACAGCACATTGCTGACACCAAGAGCAGCGGCACCAAGAACATCTCCTTGGATCGCGATCCGGTTCCTGTCACGACAGGAGATCTGGTAGACAGGTGAATACCCGGCGCGCGTCAGTAAGGCGCAGATGCCGATCGAGGACATATGGCAATTGGCGCCGGACGCATCGGTTGCGTTGATCGCATCGGCAACCTCTCCCAGGGGGCGGGCCGCATCGAAAACATCAGCCGCGTCGGCGCTATCCGGCGGGTTCAGTTCAGCAGTCACGGCAAAGCGGCCGGATCTCAGAACCCGTTCGAGCCGGCTGTGGGAAACATACCCTTCGGGCGGTTTCGTGTATGTCAGCAGGTTCGATTCAAGTGTCGACGGATCGCTCATGTTCCACGCCCCGTGGTGGTGGCTTTGGGCGGCTCTTCGGACAGCGGTGCAGATGCCGGCTCCTGCTCGCGCGCCTCGGGAAAGGCGCTGGCCATGGCCTTGCGTGCCGCATCCCGTGTCTCGCGCCCCTGCTTTGCCTTCTCTCGGCTAACACGCAGCCAGGACGAAGAACCTTTGAGCGAATGATCCACAGGCGGCAAGACCTCCCTGATCTGTGCCGCGCCGCCCTTCATTCTGCTTGCGCCATCCCATGCCAGGGCCCAGACACACTTCATTTCAGGTTTGACTTCACAGAACCCGCCGGGCCGCACGCCACCGCAGGGGCCGTTGCGCAATTGCTTGGGGCAGTTCATCGGGCACGACATGCCGGTCGACGACAACACACATTGGCCACACATCTTGCAATCAAAAAGAAGCGTTTTCACGCCCCTCTCGAACAGAGCAATGGGGCGCTCTACGCGGTTATAGCCGATTTTTGCGAACACAGGATCCAGCGCGACCATGACCTGTTCAACCCGCTTGTAGATCCATTCGAATTTGCGCGCGTGGCGAACAGCGAATAGGCGTACCCTATACATGGCCTCATCCCTCCTGGAGGTATTGTTCTAACACGGTACGCATTTTTGTTGCTACAGATTCCATTGCGGTCTCGGCAGTGACCGCTTGCCATCCCGGCAGACCGGGGGGCGCGCCGCAGCTTTCGTAGCGCCAGAAATCCGACGGGTCCGCGCAACACGGGGCGCGTTCCTGAATGAAATCATCGGGTCTAGCCGTGCGGCGTGTTGCCACCCGATTGTTAGGCGGCGCGGGACAACTCTTGTCGGCGACCGCCTTCGATCAGTTCCGAGTGCAGGGCCCGGATAGCCGGTTCCAGGCAATCGCGGTCCAGCACGAACTGCACGTCCACATTGCGTGGCCCCTGGTTCGCTCCGATGACGCTGAGATCGGCACGGGAAATCGCGTCCAGCCCGCGGGACAGCACTGAAAGACCCCGAAGGTTCCGCCCGATCACGGACACCATCGCCAGCGTGCGCACGGTGATTTCCGCAGCCGGGTAGATCCGGGCGATGTCTTTTTCCACCCGCCGCATGATTTTCAGCGAGCCGTCCAGGTAATGGGTGATCGTGTTCGCGTTTGAAACCTTCGAGACGATGCGCACGCCGTGGCGCGTCAGCACCTCAAGGATTGCAGCGTCATACCCTTTCACACCCACCATATCCTGCTCGAATACTTCCAACGTCACGATGTCCAGGCCGGTGACGATCTCGACCGCCGGTTCGTCGGCGGGTCGGTCGTCGATCAGCGTGCCGGGGTCGTCGGGGTCGAACGCATTTGTAACCCGCAGCGGTACATCGGCCTGCCTGAGCGTCTTGGCGGCCTTCGGATGGATCGCTTCCATGCCCATGTTCGAAAGCTGATCGGCGACGTCGTAATTGGTCCGGCCCAGCTTGCTCACCGCTGCTTCGCCAACCAGTTTCGGATCGCAGGAAGACAGGTGAAACTCCTTGTGGATGATCGCCTCTCGCGCCCCGGTCAGCGCGGCGAGACGGGAAAACGTCACTTCGGAATAGCCCCGGTCAAATTCGCCCATCAGGCCTTCGGTGCACTGGGCATAGCCGGTGACGATCGGCATTTCGGCCGCCGGATCGACCCCCTCGAACGAGCGGTTGATCCGTTCGTCAAGCGTCACGTCGCCTTCGTCGCGCCAGCCGGAAAGGTCGATGAAACGGGCATTCACACCCGCCCGCTGCAGCAGCAGCGTGGTGACGAATGCCGAATGCGCCTCGCCCAGCCCCGAGAGCAACTCGCGGGTCTGGGACATGTGCTCGGCAAGGCGGAAATGGCCGTAGGAACACAGTCGCTGCAGGTCAACCAGGCAATTGCGGGCGCCGTGTACCCGTTCATCGACGAAGCCGTCCGCCTGCTGGATGTCCGCCGCGTCCTCGAGAATGTCAGAATGCGCCGCCTTCATCGCCTCGGCAACGCCGCTGAGCTGATTGTGCCAGCCATGATTGCTGTCGTCATTGGCAAACAGCGCATAGACCCCCGGCTCGCCGGATTTTTTATGTTCCAGCAATAGGTCGGTGATCCCGCCAAACGCGGAAACGACGAAGATCCGGTTATACATTTCGGCGCCTTCTCGGGCTCCGACAAACAGCGTATCGCGCAGCTCCCTGAGGCGCGAAACAGATGTCCCGCCGATTTTCTCAACAGTGTGGCTCATGTCAGGCGTCCTCGGCCTGCGCATAGGATCCGTCTTCGCGGTGCACTTCCGTGCCGGTCACCGGCGGGTTGAACACGCAGGCCATGATCAGCTCCTCCTCGGCGCGCAGGACGTGACGGTCATGTTCGTTCAGGGCATACATCACCCCCGGCCCGATGGCGTGCGTCTCACCTGTTGCCAAATCGGTGATCGAGCCCTTGCCCTGGATGCAGTAGACGCTTTCGAAATGGTTCTTGTACTCGAACGTGTGCTCCGAGCCCTCTTCGAGAAAGGTGATGTGAAAGGAAAACCCCATCCCGTCCTCGGCAAGCAACATGCGCACCGAGGTCCATCGCGCGTCTGACACAACGCGCTGACGTTCATCTGTGATGATCTTGTTGAAATCTCTGATAATCATGTCTCTTACTCAGCTGCGATCTTTTCCGGGCGGCCAACAGCCTCGCGCGCGGCGTCGAGCAGGATGCCAAGACCCTTGTGAAATGTTTCGACGGGCGTGGTAAGCGGAGCGAGCACCTTCACCACCTGGTCATTGTTGCCGGAGGTTTCGATCACCAACCCTTTCTCATAGGCACGCTCGCAGATATAGGCGGCCTGAACGCCCGAGCCGACATCGACACCCTGCATCAGTCCACGCCCTTTGATTTCTCCGTTCGGAACCATCGCGGCGAGATCGGCCAGCGCATCGCGGAGCAGGTCGGCCTTTGCCCCCAGTTCGCGCTGGAAACTGTCATCGGCCCAGAATTTCTCGATCGCCACCTTTGCCGTCACGAAGGCATGGGTGTTGCCGCGGAATGTGCCATTATGCTCGGCCGGGCCGAACACGTCGTGCTGGGGCCGCACCAGCAGCATCGCCATCGGCAGGCCGAAACCCGAAAGCGACTTTGCCATCGTCACGATATCCGGCGTCACGTCCATGTCTTCGAACGAAAAGAACGTACCGCAGCGGCCGCAGCCGGCCTGGATATCATCGATGATCAGAAGCGCGCCGTGGGCTTTCGCCAGATCGTCAATCCGCTTGATCCAGTCCGCGCTGGCGGCGGTCAGCCCGCCTTCGCCCTGCACCGTCTCAAGGATGATAGCCGCCGGTGCGTCGATACCGCCCGAGTTGTCCTGCAGCATCGCCGCAAGGAAATCGGCAGTGTCGGTACCGTCACCGAAGTAGCCGTCATAGGGCATCCGGGTCACACCGTTCAGCGCCATCCCCGCCCCTTGACGATGATAGCTGTTGCCGGTTGCGGCAAGGGCGCCCGCCGTCACGCCGTGAAATCCGTTCGTGAAGGCGATGATATTGGTTCGTCCCGTCACCTTGCGGGCAATTTTCATGGCCGCCTCAACCGCGTTGGCGCCGGTGGGGCCGGTAAACATCACACGGTGGTCCATATCGCGTGGTTCAAGGATGTGGCGCTCGAACGCGCTGAGGAAATCGGCCTTGGCATCGGTATGCAGGTCAAGTCCGTGCGCGATGCCGTCGCCCGCGATATGGTCGATCAGGGCGGCCTTCATGTCGGGGTCGTTATGGCCGTAGTTGAGCGACGAACAGCCAGCGAGGAAATCAATCCACGTCCGTCCTTCGGCGTCTATCAGTTCGGAACCGCACGCCTTGACGAACATCGCGGGCATGTTGCGGCAATAGGACCGTGCCTCACTTTCGCGACGGTCGAAGATGGTATCGGTTTTGGTCATGTCTTTCGGCATGATGTGTCCTTTCGGGAATCTGAGAGAAGATGGAATCAGGCCGCGCGAGCGATTTCCGGGGTCTCGCGCAGCGTGATTGTCACCATATGTTCGGTGTCGTGGCGGCCTTCGAAATGCAGGTCACGCTCGAAATGCGGCTCATCGGTAAGATCACCGCCGATGGTCTTGGCAAAGCTTTGGAATAACGACCACGAGGCCGCGTTGTTCTTGGTGATGGTGGTCTTGAGCCGTGTCGCGCTTTCGCAGGCATCCCGTTCGATCAGGTCAAGCAGCATCTTCCGCCCAAGGCCCAGCCCGCGAGCCTCGGGGCTGACCGCGACCTGCCATACGAACAATTCTTCGCGTTCCGGGATCATGTGGCCGGACAGCCAGCCCGCAACCTCGCCCTCCAGCTCCGCCACGACACAGGTATCGCGGAAATGATCGGCCTGAACCAGGTTGCAGTACATTGAATTCTCGTCGAGGGGTTTGCAGGATTTCACCAATTCCCAGACGGCGGCTCCGTCTGTTGCGTCGGGTTTGCGCAAACGCAGGCGGCGCGTTCGGCTTTCGTCGATATCTTTGGGCATTGGCTCTGACCTCATTTTACTTAGCCACCCTAAGTAAACCATATCGAAATAACTTCAAGACTTAAACTTATACCGATCCAATATGTCGCATATTTGCCCTTTTTAGCTGTATTTTCCCTGTATCTTATTTAGCCTTTCAAAGTTTATTGTGAAAATACGGTCAAATCACTAACGGATATATCCTCACCTTGCTGGATTGCAGTGCTTTCACGCTTCGTGCGAATGTCATGTCATGACAACCAGACCACTTGATCGAACAGATGAAAGCCTGATTGCGCTTCGGCGAATTCTCCGCGCGACCGAACTCTATGCGCGCGATCTGGCACATTCCGTCGGGCTGACCCCTGCCCAACTCAGGGTGCTGCAGATCGTTGATGAGAAAACCAGCGCCACACCCAAGACCCTGGCCACGCAAATGGGGGTCAGCCAAGCCACCGTGACGACGCTGGTCGACAAGCTGGTAGCGCAGAACCTGGTCAGACGGGTGCCGTCAGAGATTGATCGGCGCCAGACCAATGTCGAGGTAACCCGAGAGGGGCATACGCGGCTGGAGGATGCCCCGGACGCGCTTCAGCAACGATACGTCCGCGCTTTCGACGCATTGGCCGACTGGGAGCAAGCCCAGCTGGTCTCGTCGCTTGAGCGGGTTGCCGACATGCTTGATGCCCGGGATGTCGATGCGTCACCCGTGCTGACGACGGGCGATATTCACGCCGACAGGAAACCCGAGTAAATGACGGTCGGGGAGGCTCGCACCAGGCGCTCCACGATATCGCCTCCCCGGCAGAAACGGAAGAAACAGGATAATGGCGGGCTCAGGCCGTCAAGCAGCGATCGTCGTTACCCACCGCCAATCGGACAACGCCCCTCCAGCAGATCTCTTTTGGAGATGATCGCATCAGCCATGAAATCCATGAAACGCCTTACGCGGGCGGTGTTGCGCAGGTCTTCGTGCGTCAGAAGCCAGATCTCGCGATCCGGTTCCGTGTTTCCGGGCGGCAACCTGCGCAATCCCGGCTCCGTATCGCCAACAAAGCAAGGCAACATGCAGATACCCATACCGTTCTTCGCGGCCTCGAGATGGGTGAGCGTGTTTGGCACGCAATGCTTCACGGGTGCATCGGGAAAAGGGCTTTCACGAACCCATTGCGGATTTTCAACCGCATCGTTCCAGCCGATCCACTCCAACCCACCGGATGAAGCGAGATCGCGTTCGGCCAGATAATCCGGCGACGCATAGATTGACCTTGCGTATTTCACCAGGCGGCGCCCGACCAAATTGCCCGGCGGGTCGTTCGAAATCCGGATGGCGACATCGGCCTGACGCCACGCAAGATCCGCCATCGACAATGACACGTCCAGATCAAGCCGGATCTCAGGGTTGGCCTCGGCAAACGTGATCAGGTCCGGCATGATAAGTTTTGTGGCGACCGTGTTGGGAAGCGTGACCTTCAGAATGCCCCCCAGATTCGCATCCCTGCCAGCCAGCCGCCGCTCCACCGCCATTGCATCCGCCTCGATGCGCTGAGCCAAATCCAGTATGTGTTCGCCCGCCTCGGTGAGAAAGTACCCTTTGGGCAGCCGTTCGAACACTCTGGCGCCCAATCGCGATTCGAAGGCATCGACCCGGCGAGACACTGTCGAGTGGTTGACGTCAATCGCGGCAGCCGCGGCCCGTATGGAACCGCTGCGGGCGACGGCAAGGAAATAGCGGATATCGTCCCAATCTTTCATCGGTGCATTTTCGCACCGCACCCTCGCAAAATCAATCAGTTCTCATGCGATTTCGCAATCTCTAGGTAGGGCTCTGCACCGAGACGCGCAGCTCATGTTCGTATTCGGATGCCGGCGGTGCTGACGCAGGCAGCCGCCGAAACGAGGGCCCGGCACGCATGTGTCGCGCCGCGCCCGAATTGACATGGAAACTGGAGAGCACGATGTACATAATTTTCCTGAAGTTCTCGGAAAACCGAAAGAACGCCGCACAATACATGGCGGGGCACAAGAAGTGGCTGTCCGACGGTATCAAAGACGGGGATTTCCTCATGGCAGGAACCCTCGGCAACGGTCTGGGTGGCGCTGTACTCGCCCGTGGCGGTTCGCTGGCGGCGATGCAGGAACTTGTAAACGAAGATCCGTTCGTGCGGGCAAAGGTCGTGACCGCCGAGATCCACGAATTCACCCCGTCCGTGGCAGCGGACGCATTTCAGGCCCTGCTGGTCAAGGAGGCCGCAGAATGAAGATCTCCCGGTCCAAACGCAGTTCCGTTTTCGCCACCATCTTTGCGATGAGCATGGGGTTCGCGGCACAGCACACCCTGGCCGATGCGGGCGCACAAAGCAGCCCCTGGGGGCCTCATGATGAAATCGGTTCGTTGAACGCCATGACCGATCAATCCCGGCTGGACGTGCTGAGCGCCGTGACGACGGGTCGGGCATATGACCTCGGCGTCGAGTTGTTCGTGGGAATGCCGGATTGCTGCAGTGCGGCCTTCGGCGATCCGACGTTCCAGATCATGATGACGCACACACCATCACGCGCCGATGGTTCCGAGCTTCTGTCGCATTCCAGCGAAGCCATTATCATGAACACCCATACTGGCACGCACATGGATACCCTCAGCCATTTCGGCCTGCACGGAGAAATCTGGAACGGCGTCTCCGCAAAGGACTCACTGGGAGATCGCGGCTGGCACAAGTCGGGCGCCGAGAATTACCCGCCGATCATTGCAAGGGGCGTCTTGATTGATGTCGTCGGGTCCAAAGGGACCGAACAGCTGCCTGCGTCATATACCATCAGCGTCGCGGATGTACGAACGGCGCTTGAGCAGCAGCAGACCGAGTTGCTGCCGGGCGATGTTGTCTTGATCCGGACCGGGCAGATGACGAAATGGCCCGCACAAGAGGGGCGGAGCCTCTTCAAGGAGCCCGGCGTGGGCCTGGAAGCGGCGAAATGGCTGGTCGAGGAAAAAGGCGCAATGTTGCTTGGCGCGGACAATTTCGGTCTCGAAAGTTTCCCGTCGGCAGATCCCCAGAACTTTGCGCCCGTTCATTCCTACCTGCTTGCAGAAAAGGGCATTCCCTTCTTTGAATTGCTGTGGCTGGAGGATCTCGCCAGGGATAAGGTCTACGAGTTCCTGTTTGTCGGGGCACCGATCAAGTTGCGCGGTGCAAGCGGTGCGCCGGTCAGACCATTGGCCATCCCAATCGCCGCGAAGTGACGCCGATCAGACCTCCGGATCGATGAAGAATGGCGGATGGTGGCGACACTGTCCGCCGCGTGCGCATAGCACGCTTCTGCACGATTGCGCTTGGTCTGATCCAATACGTCGAAGGGCGACCTGCCCTTGCGGTGATCGCGCAAGAGTACCGGTTTAACCGGCCAGCCGCTGGAAATCACCAACTGCCCCGTGCGTCTAGGTGCACCATGGGAGCCAGGATCGCCTGCCGTGGCAAAGGCGGTTCATCGTCCTTGGTTGGGTCAGGTCAGCCCGCGAACTGCGCCCTTTGAATCGTTGCATATCAGATCATATTCATACATATTCCAATATAAGAATTTAATGAGGTTGAGGAATGGCTTTTTCCCGTCGCACTTTCGTGTCAACCATTGCCGCCTGGCCATGTTTCGCCTGCCTGCCTCAGCAGGTTTTTGCGACTGCAGAGGTCGGCACCGGCATCCTTACCACGGTAAGCGACGGTCATCTGGTGCTTCCTGGCAGCTTCTTGTTCGATCCGATGCCGAATGACGAACTGGTGCCGCTACTGGCGGAATACGGGCTATCGAAAGAGCAGCTAGATCCGCCCTGTAACCTTGCGCTTTATCGTGACGACGAGAAAACGGTGTTGTTTGACGCCGGATCCGGGCCGGATTTCATGCCGACGGCCGGAAAGCTGGTCGACTCGCTCGATGCGGTCGGTCTCGCGCCCGACGACGTTACGCATGTAGTTTTCACACATGCGCACCCGGATCACATCTGGGGTCTGCTCGACGAATTTGACGATCCGCTGTTCACCGGGGCCACCTACATGATGGGAAGAGCCGAGTGGGACTATTGGTGGAACCCCGAAACGGTCAACACCATCGGTCACGCGCGCGCGGCCTTTGCTGTGGGCGCCAAGCGCCGCATGGAGGCGATCGAGGATCAGGTAGAGTTTTTTGATGACGGTCAGGAAATCCTGCCGGGTATCTCTGCGGTGGCCTCATACGGCCACACGCCCGGCCACATGAGCTTTGAGCTGCGCAACGGAGCGGAGGCGGCACTGCTTGTCGGCGACGCGATCGGGAACCACCATGTGGCGTTCGCCAGGCCAGACTGGCACAGCGGATCAGATCAGGACATGGAGCAGGCTGCCCGGACCCGGATGAGACTCCTCGACAGGCTGGCACAAGAAAAAATGCTGATGGTCGGATTTCACCTACCAGACGGCGGCATGGGTCGTGTCGAAAGGGCGGATGAGGGCTTTCGTTTTGTCGGGGGGAACCAATGATGCGATCGCTGACGGGGCTGCTTGCGCTGGCGTTGGCGCTGCCTGCAGTGGCAGACGAGAATATTGCCGATCAGTATCCCGGCACTGCCTTGTATTCGAAACCGATAGAGGTCATCCCGCATGTCTGGTCCGCCATCGGCGCCACTGCACCTCCTACCTACGAAAACGCTGGCCATAACAACAACCTCAGCTTTATCGTCACCGGTGACGGTGTTGTCGTCATCAATGGCGGTGCCGCCTATATCCTGGCGCAAGCGCTTCATGACGAGATCAGGAAGATCACCGACCAGCCGGTGAAGCTGGTGATCAACGAAAATGGCCAGGGCCATGCCATGCTCGGTAACTCCTATTGGGTCGAACACAACGTACCGATCGTGGCGCATGTTGAGGCCGCGGAGGAATTCGAAGAATACGGCGCCCAGATTCTGGAACGGATGAAAACCTATAACCGCGACAAGGCGGAGGGAACGTTTGTTGCCGGGCCCACCGAGACGTTCAACCTGGACTACATGATCGACATGGGCGCGTTCCGCATCGAGGCGCGCTATCTTGGCCCGGCGCACAGCCCCGGCGATATCTCTGTCTGGCTGCCCGAACAGAGCCTTGTGATCGCGGGCGACATGGCCTTTCACGAACGCCTTCTGCCGATATTCGAAGACACCATGACCGCGGATTGGCTGGCGACCTGGGACACTGAATTCGAGGCGTTGGGGGCGACGTACGTGATCCCCGGTCATGGCCATCCCACGAACATGGCCCAGGTGCGGCGGTACACCAGGGATTATCTGGTCTATCTGCGGGGCAAGATCGGCGAGCACCTTGAAAAAGGCGGTGACCTGGCAGATGCGTATTATGTCGATCAGTCGCCCTATGCCCATCTGCACACGTTCAATGAACTCGCGACGATCAATGCCGGACGCGTCTATGAGCAGATGGAGTTTGAATAGGCGCAGCGCGGCAGCGTGTGCTTGTCTGCGCTATTCCTCGACGGCCTCAGCCACGATTTTGGCCAACAGGTTCTGCACTTTCTGCATCTCACCCTCGGGGTAGCGACGATAGCCGATGACCACGCCATCGGCGTCTTCGGCCACGAATATCCCATAGGGGCAATGCGCCAGGTTCATCGGATCAGCCTCCATCACCTCGCGTGACACCAAGGCCGAGCAGAAGATAAAGATGTCCGCCTCTTTGAACAGCATTTTGTCGCTGCCCACATCGGCTCCGGTGCGGGCCAGCATCTCGCCAACGTGACTGACGTAATCTATCACCAGACCCTGGCCCACGATGGCGCTTTCCACCGCGAAGGCCGCATCGTCGAAAGACCCGTCAAACGGGATGGCTACGGGGCTTTCGGCATATGCCGCCGTGGCCAGCCCAAGCGAAATCGCTGCGAGCAGATGTTTCATCGTCAGATCCTCCGTTGATGACATATTCGGACCGGCCGAGGCGCGCGCACCAAGCCCTGAGCGAATAGCCGAGCCGGTGCGCGCGCCAGGGAATTATCCCAACATGTCGGTCGTGATGCCGGTGTACCAACCCTCGGATTCCTCGTAAGTCGCCTTACGGAGGTCCGCGCTTTCGCCGGTCTGGCTGATAAAGCCGTCAACCTTGGCGATCTTCTCTTCGGTGGCCTCGTAGGTGGCGCCGACCTTGACGCCATCATTCTCTGCGATCAGCGACCAGCAGGTGTTCGAGAACTTGGCCGGGAACACCTTGGACCCGGTCAGGGCACCGCGCACCGCATTGGCGCAGACTTTTGCCTGGCTGTTGGCAGCAAAGCCCGATTTGGGCATGTCGCCCTGCTGGCTCGCATCGCCCAGAACGTGAATATCCGGGTCGGCCTTGGAGGACATGTCCACGGCGTTCACCGGGGCCCAGTTACCATCTGTGACACCGGCCAGTTCGGCGATGCGTCCTGCCTTCATCGCGGGAATTACGTTACACACATCGGCCTGGGTCTCCTCGCCATCAATTGACACGGTCATGGCGCTTGGGTCGACCGACACGTTGCCGCCGCCGAAATCTTCGCCGATCCAGTCGATCATGCCGTCATAGTGCTTGGCCCAGCCTTCCTGGAACAGCGCCATTTTGGAGAACTTGGGCTTGGGATCCGCGATGATGATCTTGGCCGTCGGATTGTTGTTCTTCAGGAAATACGCCACCATCGAAGCCCGTTCATACGGTCCAGGCGGGCAGCGGAACGGATTGGGCGGTGCGATCATCACAAACGTCCCGCCTTCCGGCATCGCCATCAACTGCGCTTTCAACAGCTCAGACTGCGATCCGGCCTTGTAGGCATGGGGCATCGCGTTCTGTGCGCTCAGGTCCCAGCCGTCCACGGCGCCGTCGACAAAGTCGATGCCGGGGCTGAGGATCAGCTTGTCATAGGGCACGCTTGCGCCCCCGGCCAATGCGACGGTCTTGGCATCGCGATCCACGCCGACGGCCCAGTCATGGACCACATTGATTCCGCTGGCTGCCAGCGCGCCATAGGTGTGACCGATATCGCTGACTTCCTTGAACCCGCCAAGATAGAGATTTGAGAAAAAACAGGTGTAATAGGTGCGCGTCGGCTCGATCAAGGTGACAGCAATCTCACCATTGCTGTCCTTCGCGATGTAGCGCGCGGCCGTGGCGCCACCGGCACCGCCACCGATCACCACAACCCGGGGTTTGCCATGACCATCGGCCAATGCGACGGGCGCGGCAAGCATACCTGCCGCTGCCGTTCCCAGGAACTTTCGTCTGTTGAGTTTCATTCCGTCTCCTCCCGTAGACATTTGTTCATTCATCAAGCTGGCTGAAATATGCGGCCAGCGCGGCAATCTCCTCATCTCCCAATCGGCCGGCCACCATCTGCATGACCGGATGTTTGCGTCTCTTGTCCTTGTAGGCATGCATGGCGATCACGAAATCCTCCTCGGGCCACAAGACAATCGACGGAATACCGTCATCGCCGCCCGCCGCCTGATGGCAGGTCGTGCACTCGCCACTCAGGTATTCGCCATATTCCGGGTCGCCCTTCAGCGCCAGGATGGCTGGATCCAGGTCATGGTCCGTCGCCGGAACTGTCGGATCAGCCTCGGGTATATCGGCGGGATCGTCCGAAAATGTGCGCAGATAGGCGATCAGGTTTGTTCGATCTTCCGCTGATTTCAGCCCGCGAAAGCTCATCCGTGTTCCGCTTGTTATCGCGCGGGGATCCTCCAGAAACGCATCCAGCGTTTCGGCGTGCCATTCCAGCCCGCCGGCCCCTGCGCGCTGAAAGCTCCGGGAATATCTGAAATCCGCGTGGCTGCCCGCTCGCCGGCCAAAAAGCCCGTTCAGATGCGGCCCGATGCGGTGCGTGGCGCTCTCTCCTATTTCGTGGCACCCCTTGCATTTGTTGAAGATCACCTTGCCTGCATCGACATCGGCCGTATCACCCGCGGCGGCGGTCGCTGCTGCGACAATCGCGGCGCTCAGGGTGAGGTTATGGCGTTTCGATGCCATGCGTTCAGCCATCAAAACTTTGCAAATAGGCAATTATGGCGGTGATATCGGCCTCTTCCTTCAGCCCTGCGAAACCCATCTTGGTGCCCTTCATATAGCTCTTGGGTTTGGCCAGAAATTCCGCCATCGCGGCCGGATCCCACACGCGGCCTTCTTCTGCCGCATCCTGGAACACGCTGGAGTAACCAAACCCATCCACTGCGCCAAACCCGCGACCCATCACGCCGTTCAAGTGGGGCCCTGATTTATTCTTGGCGCCGTCGCCCACCGCGTGGCACGCCTTGCACTTCTTGAAGACCTTTTCACCCGCGGCGATCAGTTGCGACCCGTCATCTGCGTCTTCAACGGTTTCCACTGTACCCGTGATGCCTGCCTCTTCAACAGGTTTCGGATCGGCCTTGGGTATGAAGGACGGCCCCGCGGCAGAAAAAGTCGGCAATCCCTCGGTGGAGGCATCATTCATGACGGAATTGGTGCCACCTTCATCCGGTGTCTCCACCAGGAAGACCGAGCGCATCGTGACCGCGACCTCATTCTTGCAGTTCTGCATGCAAGGCTCGGTGCGCCAGGCCGAGTATTCCTTATCTGGACGGTCATCGACGACGAAACCATCCCTGTTGTGCATGTCGATTTCGGTGAAATTCTCATGGCTGAGTTCGAAATCGTCATCCACCAGATCATTCGAATAAAGCAGGTAGGCGACGATCGCATAGGTTTCATCCGCGGTCAGCGTCCCTGCTTCGCCAAACGGCATGGAGCGATGGATGTAATCCCAGGCCGTTGACAGATAGGGCCAATAAGACCCCACGGTTTTCACCGGATCTTCGTCGGCCAACGTGTCAAAACCGCCGGCCAGGACCGGCCAGTTGTCCACACCTTCGGCGAAATCGCCGTGGCACGACGCGCATTTTTCGACAAAAACCTCCTCGCCGGTGAAAACGTCACCTGATCCTTCGGGCAGGCCGCGACCGTCTGGCAGAACGTCCACGTCCCAGGCTGCAACCTCTTCCGCGTGCGCGGTGCGCCCCAGCCCGTAACGGCCCTCGGCATCCGGCGCAGGTGCAGTAAGGTTCATGCCGGACCTCACCCGCTGCTTGGCCGCAGCCTGTATTTCGGCAATCGTGGACGCCAAAGCCGCAGCCCGTTCAGCTTCTGACTTGGCCCTGTCACTTGCGGCCGTCGCCCGGGTTTCCACCTGGTCAATCCGATCTTCAAGCAAGTCGATCTTGCTCTGGCCATAGTCGCGATTGGCTGCGGTGATTGCCACCGCCAGCGCCAGCGCGGTGCCGCCCGCTGCCGGAAGGAAGATTTGACTAAGAGACTTCGACATTCTCGGCGATCCCTTCTGCGCTCACGTACCAGGTCTGAATGCAATTGTTGTGGTAGACGGCATTTTCGCCGCGCTGCTGGCGTAGTTGTTCCTTGGTTGGCTGCACATAACCCGTTTCATCCATCGCACGCGCTTGCAGCAGCATCGGCACACCGTCCCAGAGCGTGTCCAGGTAAAAGCGGGTCAGCGCCTTGGTATCCCCCTGTTTGCCAAGGCGCGCGGTTTCCCAGGTGATGCCGCCATCCTTGGAGACATCGACGCGTGTGATCTGCCCATGCCCCGACCAGGCGAGGCCCGAAATGACCAACTGCCCCGTGCCATGCTTGATCGGCATCTGCGGGCTGGGCGAGGTGATGACCGATTTCGCATCCATCACCCAGGTCCATTTGCGCGCCGTGCCATCCTCGTAGACATCGGTGTATTTCGAGGTCTCTTCACGGCTCTCGACGGCCCGGTCGACAACCTCGATCCGGCGCAACCATTTGACCCACATGTTGCCTTCCCAGCCGGGCACCACCAGGCGCACCGGATAGCCATGTTCCATGCGCAGCGCTTCGCCATTGGCCTTGAAGGCGACCAGCACATCGTCCAATGCCTTTTCCATCGGGATGGAGCGCCCGTTCGAGGACGCATCCGCGCCTTCGACATAGACCCATTTGTCGGGCGTGACATCGGCACCGGCTTCTCGCAGAAGCGTCCGCAGTGGCACGCCGGTATATTCCATGTTGTGGATCATGCCATGCGTGAACTGCACACCGTTCAGCTGCGCGCCGGCCCACTCCATCCCGGTATTAGCCGCGCACTCGCAAAAATACACGTGGTTTTCGCGCGGGAACCGTTCGATATCGTCGTAGGTGAAGACCAGGGGCGTATCGACCAGCCCGTTTATCATCAGGCGGTAATCTTCCTTACGCAGCTCTATCGCGCCGGAGTGGTGCCGCTCGAACGCGCAGCCCTGCGGTGTGATCGTGCCATCCAGCGCATGAATGGGTGTGAAGTTGATCGAACTGATCGGCGAGGCCGTCAACCACTCCACATTGCGCCGCACCACATGGCTTTCAAAGCTGATCGGCAGGCCATATGGCGTTTCATCGACACCGGCACCGGTATAGGAGGCCCAATCCTGCAATTCAGTGATGAGCGGATCGGGCTCATTGGCCGCCGCCGCTCCAGCGACAGACCCGGCGACAGCCGCTGCACTGCCGCGCAGGAAGGCGCGGCGCGATGTGGTGGATTTGAAAAGATCGTCCATACCTGGCCTCTTCCCCCGTGCTATGCGCCTGTCACGTCAACGCTGTTGTTGGGTTGCACCGTCACGGTGCCCAGCTTCGCGATGTGGTTCTCGACCACGTCCCAGATCTGCGGCCCCTCGGTGCCTTCATTCACGCTGGCCCAGCCGGCCACGACGTAGGATTTCGCGGGATCGATCGCTTCGCCGGATTTCAGCAATGTCATGTTGCTGATCCGATCGCCTTGTGAGCGGCTGACATCGATGCTGTAGCCTAGCCCGCCGGTGCGCACCATATCACCGCCCTGCTGGTAGTAGGGATCGGGATTGAAGATGTTGTCGGCCACGTCTTCCAGCACCACCTTCAGGAACTCGCCGGTAAATTCGGTCCGATACGCCGCGCCATAGGTCATCGAGGTGACGTTCCAGATGTCCTCGCGCGTGATATCCTGCCCGGGGAGGAGTGACGGACCCCAGCGGACACCGGGGCTGAGCGCGATATCCGCCTCACGCTCTGAAATCAGCGCGTCGCAAACAAGGTCATCCCAGGTGCCGTTGAAATTGCCCCGGCGGTACAGCAGGCCTTCGGTCTGGCCGATCACCTCCGACAGTTCGGCCTCGTAAGGCGCGCGCTGTTCGTCGATCAGCGCGGCCATCCCGGCATCAGGCTCGATCACGTCTGAAAAGACCGGGATCAGCTTGTGGCGATAGCCCATCATACGCCCGTCGCGAATATCCAGATCGACGCGGCTGACGAATTTTCCGTTCGATCCCGACGGCACGATGATGGTCTCACCGGACAGAACCGGTTCCGGCAGCGCGTCATGGGTGTGCCCCGACAGGATCACGTCGATACCGCGCACCACCGTCGCCATCTTCTTGTCCACGTCGAAACCGTTGTGGCTGAGCACCACGACGCATTCTGCACCCGCGGCGCGCACCTCGTCGACCATGGCCTGCATGTTCTCGTCCCGGATGCCAAAGGCATATTCGGGAAACATCCAACCCGGATTGGCGATCGGCATGTAGGGGAAGGCCTGACCGATGACGGCGATTTTTGTGCCGCCGCGTTCGAACATCTTGTAGGGCGGAAAAAGCTCGGTCGGTTCGTCCCATTCAGCGTCAAAGATATTCTGGCCAAGCGCGGCAAAGGGCAGCGATTCAACAAGCTCGGCCAGGCGTTCGGATCCCAGCGTGAATTCCCAGTGGAAGGTCATCGCATCCGGGTTCAGCGCGTTCATCACGTTGACCATGTCCTGGCCTTGCGTGTGATAGCAGGTATAGGAGCCGTGCCACGTGTCCCCGCCATCCAGCAGGATCGCATCCGGCCGATCCGCGCGGATCGACTTGATCACCGTCGCCACCCGGTCCAGCCCGCCGACGCGGCCATAACCCTGTGCCAGGGCGGCAAAATCGCCGCTGCTCAGCGCATAATGGCTGGGGCTGCCATCATCGATCCCGTAGAGTTTGCGGAATTCTGCGCCCGTGACATGCGGCACAACGCCCTTGTTTTCGCCGACACCCAGATTCACCGACGGCTCGCGGAAATAGATCGGTTTCAGTTGCGCATGAATATCCGTGATGTGGATCAGCGAAACGTTCCCGAAGGTCTCGAACTGCAAAAGCTGGTCCTGTGTCAGCGCCTGCTGCGCCGCCAGCCGCGCCCAATTGCCGAAACCCGATGCGCCGACAAGAGCCGAGGCAGCCATTCCCACTTGCAGAAAATCACGACGCGAAATCATCCGGTGAATCCTCTCGCCACATATGCGCATGTTTGAATATCATGCGACTAAAGAAGCCCCGCACCTGTCGGATACGGGGCGTCTGATGCCTAGTTACGTACCGACGGGCCTTCGACACTCAGCCCGTTACCGCGGGACGCCACGTAAAGCTCAAGCGCCACGAATTCCGGTGAGCCAGGCTTGAAGGTATGCGCCCGCGTGTCCCGGATGCACCCCTTGAAACGCGCGTGTATCGCATTCAGCTTGGTGTTTTTCAGCCGGTATGTCGGAAAACCGTTGATCTGGCCCTGACTCAGATGGTCAGCCCGGATCATGTTGCCGTAGTTGTCCTCGTGGCAATTGGCACAGGACAGTTCCAACTGCCCGAAGCGGGTGTAATACAGCTCCTTGCCCTGTTCCCAGGTCGATTGCGCCGCACCGTCGATGGCCACATTCACCGGCATCCCCCGCGATACGGACGAGATCAGCGCCACCATGTTGACCATGTCGCCGCCGGTATATTTCCACGGCTCGGCCTCCATCCGGTTCTCGCGACAATCGTTGACCTGCATCTCGATCGTGCGGACCTCGCCGGCGGCCTCGTTCCACTTTGGATAGACCGCCCGCACCCCTTTCAGCGCCTCGGCGTTTTCGTGACAGGAGGCACAGGATTTTCCCGCCGCCCCGTCCACGACCTCGAACGCCTCGCGCGCGGCCTCGACCCCGATCATCCCGGGGTTATCGAAATCGTCCATCTGAACGGCCTGGGTTTCATCCGACCTGAACCGCCAGCCGGAATAGATCGTGCCGATATTTTCCAGATGTGCCGGTGCTTTGACTTCGGTGACCATCTCGATTTCGTCGTTGACGATTAGGTTATCCTCATCCGGTCCGGCTTGAACCGCTGTCGCAAATGCCAGGATCGCAACCGTGCTGGCCGCCCTTGTCTTGATGTGCTGCACGTCTTCCCTCCCTAGATGGCGCGCCTCCGCGAGTTTCGAATTATCCGACGGTGATCGCCTTTGTTTCCTCGTAAACGGACCCGTCGTCGTCATACCATGTGAACTTGAACTCACCGGATTCGGGGACGGCGGCCTCGAACTCGAAGAACGGGTTGGTGGAGATCGCCGGTTCCAGCGTGACGTCGATCACGTTCTCACCGTTGAAATCGCAGGTGAAGCGGTTGATGATCGAGCGCGGAATGACGTTACCGTCGTCGTCCTTGCGCTGACCGCTTTCCATCTTGTGACTGATCAGGGTCTTGATCGTTATCGCCTCGCCTGCCGCCGCCTTCTTGGGGACTTTGACGCGGGGTTTTGCATTCGATGCCATGTCTTTTCTCCTCGCCTCAGCCGCCGCAGCCGCCGATGGTAACCTTGATGTTGGCCGATGCCTTCTGGAACGAGCCGTCTTCCATCTGCGCGACGGCAACCACGTTCTGCGTACCGGCCAGACGAATGCGCGTCGCCGCGAAGCGCGACGGGTTCAGCGGCCCGAACTTGAAGGTCGCGACCTTGGGCGTCGGGTTGCCGTCGGCGAACAGCGCGACCATGGTTGCGCCGGGCGCAGCCACTTCGATCGGGACCGTGTTGCCGTTTTCCGCGATCTCGGGCGCCGTCAGCGTGATCGCCCCCTCGCCCAGACCGGCGCCACCGGTCAATTCCGCGATGGCGTCATCGGTTGCCGTCGCGAAGGCAGGCATCGCGCCTGCCCCTGTCACCGCAATCGCCGCGGTGCCGGAAACAAGCATTTGTCTGCGTGTCAGTTCCATGTTTTCCTCCGAAATTCTGGCTGTCACTCTTCCTTGAGCGTCATCAAATAGGCGACAACATCCTCGATTTGCTGTGCGGAAAGCAGCGGTTCGACCTCACCCTCATGCGCGTCGCCCGTATACGCGTCACCCAACCGGATGAACCCTTCGGTCTTGTAGAAGGACGGCATCACCGTGCCCTCGAACATGATCTTGGCATTCGCCACGATGCCGCGAATCTCAGCCTCGCTCCAGCGATCCGCCACACCGTCAAGCGGCGGGCCCACCTCGCCGTGAAAGGGAAGATGCTCAAGCGCCGAAACCTGATGGCAGGCAATACAGTTGCCCGCCCCCTTGTTCATGATCTCCGCCCCGGCGGCCGGATCTCCGGGTTGTCCGCTCAGCGAGACAGCAACCGCGCCATCGTCAAAGCTCACCTCCGTCGGCTGGACGATTTCAGCAAGTGCCGCAGATGCGCCTAGCGCCGCAAGCGCAGCCAGTCCAAATGCATATCTCATGCGCCCTCCCCTGAACGATTCTTATGGCTCCCTCGTCGGCACACTAACGCACGGATTCAATTTCACGCAACAACAAATTCAATTAAGTGAATTTTTGTATTTGTTCGCAAGCGCGGCAGTTCTTGCAATTTTACATTGCGCTAAACTGCTTACCCACCTTCCTCCTCCAGACGGCGCGCGTGATATTTCTGAAAGGGTTCTTCGCCCTCGTAGCGTTTTTCGACCACCCATCGCAGCATGCTCAGCGTTGTCCCCGGCCCGAAGGCCCCCGGCATGTTGGCTACGGCCGCCTGCGAGGCGATCGCATCATCGCCGACAGCCTCAGGGAAGAAATAGATGTTGGGGGTAAAGAGCGCGCCCCAACGCTTGACCATGTCCTTCTCCGCCATCGCGGTGCCGTCGAAATCTGTCACCTCGACGTCACCGAACATGTTGATCTGCACGACAAAGTAGTTGTCTTCGATGTATTTTGCGATCTCGTGTCGAACAAAGACCTCTTCATGCATCTTCTTGCAATAGATGCACCCGCGCTGCTCGATGATGACCATCAACCGCTTGCCCTCGGCAGTGGCCTCTTCCAGGTCCTCGGCCAGATCTTTGAACGTATCGCGCATCCATGCCGCCTTGTGCAGACCGTCATCACCGATCTCAGCGGCAGCGAGTTGCACGCCCAGGAACAGTGCCGCGCACAATGTCAGAAGTCGTTTCATGAAGAATCCTCCCTGTTAGCCAATGGTGCTGAACCACGGAATGTATTCGAGCATCCATTGCGCAATGATGTTGATGGAATTGGTCGCGATCAGGATGCCGAACAGGATCAGAAGTAGCCCCATCAGCTTTTCGATAAGCCCCAGATGCCTTCGAAAGCGCGCCATCCAGCGCATGAAGGGGCCGATGAACAGCGCCGCCAGTACAAATGGCAACGTCATACCCAACCCGTAGACAAACAATAGGCCAGCGCCCTGGCTTGCGGTGTCCTGCCCCGCTGCCGTGAACAGGATTGCAGCCAGCACCGGGCCCACACAAGGCGTCCAGCCAAAGGCGAAAGCCAAGCCAATGACATAGGCGCCCAGCAAACTCACATTGCTCGTGTTGCCCGCATCGGCGCGAAACTGCCGGTACAGGATGCCAATCCGGATCACGCCCAGGAAATGCAGCCCCATGGCGATGATGATACCCGCAGCGGCCCAGCGCAGAACGTCGAAATATTCCCGCACCAGCTGACCAAAGGCCGTGGCCGTCGCCCCCAGCCCCATGAAGACCGTGATGACGCCCAAGGCAAAACAACTCGCCGCCAGGAAGGCCCGCATCCGAACGGCACCCGAGATTTTCGTCTCGGTCGAAATGTGATTCATTCCGACCCCAGCCAAATAGCTTAGATAAAACGGAACGATAGGCAGGATGCAGGGCGACAGAAACGACAGCAGGCCGGCGATCAGCGCTCCGTAAATGGTCACGTCAAACATAGGTGATTCCGTCTCGCGTTCTTGAAGTATTCAAATATTAGATTATGATTGCCTTTGAAATCGCGTCAATTGGGATGACCTTGCATGCGCCTGTATGTACTCCTCCTGGCCACTCTCACTTGGGTACCGCTGCCGGCGCTGGCAGAGACATATCTGCTGATGGCAGAGGAACAGGGTTGCCATTGGTGTGCACGCTGGAACAAGGAGATCGCGCACATCTATCCAAAGACCGATGAAGGCAAGACCGCACCGCTGCGGCGCTATGATCTGCACAGCGAGACGCCGGAGGCCGCGCTGACGCGCCGTGTACACTACACGCCAACCTTCATCCTTGTTCACGACGGGCATGAGGTTGGGCGGATCGAAGGGTATCCGGGCGAAGATTTCTTTTGGGGGTTGCTCACCAACATGTTTGAACGTGCAAATATCTCATTGGAACAAACAGGCTAATCCGATATGACACTTCATGTGACGCCAGAAACCGACAGTTCAACCGAGACCGCATCGAGCCTGCCTGTACTCGACGCCAATATGTGCGCCGAAGACTTGGAAAAGATGATGCGCAACGCACAGCGCGCGTCGAATTTCCTCAAGGCCATCAGCCACGAAGGCCGCCTGATGATCCTGTGTCATCTCGCCTCGGGCGAAAAATCCGTAACCGAGCTCGAAGATCTGCTCTCCGCCCGCCAGGCCGCCGTGTCCCAGCAACTTTCGCGCCTGCGGCTCGAAGGGCTGGTCACGCCCCGTCGTGAAGGCAAGGCAATCTACTACAGCTTGACAGACGACCGCCCGAAGAAAATCATGGAAGTCGTCTACGATATGTTCTGCAGGGAAGACTGACCGGACATTGGGCCGGCCCTCTCCGGTTTGAGTGGACCGAGAATGTTGGAAACATTGGGAGAAGCAAACAGCGCCGCGCTGATCGGATTGATCGGTGGGATCGCGTTGGGGCTGGCGGCCCGTATCGGCCGCTTCTGCACATTGGGCGCAATCGAAGACCTGCTTTATGGCTCAGATGACAGGCGTATGCGCATGTGGGGCATCGCAATTGCCACGGCCATCATCGGCACGCAGACAGCATTGGCATTTGGCTATCTGGACGGTGCTGAAACCGCTTACCTGGATCGCGTCTGGAACCCGATCGGCACAATTGTCGGCGGGCTTCTCTTTGGGTACGGCATGGCGCTCAGCGGCAATTGCGGCTACGGCGCGCTCGCCCGCCTCGGCGGGGGTGATCTACGCTCTTTCGTGATCGTCATTGTCCTCGGCCTCTCGGCGTATTTTGTAATGTCGGGCCCGCTTGCGCATTTGCGCGTGTGGCTCTTTCCCGCCGACACCGGCGCAGTGACCCCCCAGGGCTTCGGTCAACTTGCCGAACGCACCATGGGCATCTCACCCGCGGTCACGGGGCTTGTGATCGGCGGTCTGATCCTTGCACTTGCGCTTTCCAGCCGGACCATGCGTCAATCCCCGGGCCACATATTTTGGGGTGTGATCGTCGGCCTTGCTATCCTGACCGGCTGGGTCGGCACGTTCTGGATCGCAATGACGGGTTTCGACGCCGAACCCATCGAAACCCACACTTTCGCCGCCCCGATCGGCGACACGATATTCTATGCCATGACCGCCTCCGGCAACGCGCTGTCGTTCAGCGTCGGTTCCGTACTCGGTGTCGTATCTGGCGCTGCGCTCGGCTCCTATTCCAAGGGGCATTTCCGCTGGGAAGCCTGCGAAGACCCGCGCGAGCTTAAACGCCAGATCATTGGTGCAGCCCTGATGGGTCCGGGTGCAATCCTCGCGGTTGGGTGCAGCGTCGGCCAGGGCATTTCCGCGTTCTCGGTTCTCGCCTACAGCGCGCCGGTTGCTTCGCTCGCCATTTTCGCGGGCGCGGCTTTGGGGCTTCGACAGCTCATCACCGGTTTTGCACCGGCGGAATAAGGTGAAGTCGTCAATCAGAAGCCGGGCACTTGGCCGCAACTGCGGCCTGGGCCAAAAATCGCATCAATCTCTGGTCACCGCCGCCGGGAGAGTCCGCGCGCAGGGTCATAGCCGACCAGTGCCAGCAGAAAGAACACCGCAAAGGACGCAGCAACCCAAAACAGGGCCGTCATGTTCGGGCTGGCATACAGCGCGAAACGGATCAGCTCGACCGCATGTGTGAACGGATTGAACGCACAGATGTCACGCAGCAGGTCCGAGCTTTCGGCCATCTTCCACAACGGGTAGAGCGCCGAAGACAAGAAGAACATCGGGAAAATCACGAAATTCATCACGCCTGCGAAATTTTCAAGCTGCCGGATCGTCGAGGATATCAGCAGGCCGAGCGCGCCCAGCATCAGACCGGTCAGGCAAAGGGCCGGCAACAGCCAGAGATAGCCCGCAGGTGGCATCGTGATGCCAAGCGCGGCGGCGATAACAAGGAAGACATAGACCTGCAGGATCGACACCGCGACGCCTGCCACCAGTTTCGAGAATAGAAGCCACCAGCGCGGCAGCGGAGAGGTCAGCAACAGCCGCATGGAGCCCATTTCCTGATCGTAAACCAGCGAGAGCGAGGATTGCATCCCGTTGAACAGCTGGATCATGCCGCAAAGGCCGGGCACGATATAAACCTCATAGGTGATATAGGTCTGGTAGGGTGGGATGATCGAGATGCCGAGTGCGGCGCGGAAACCGGCCGCGAAGACCACCAGCCAGACCAGCGGGCGCACCAGCGCCGCAAGGAAACGGCTGCGCTGATGCACGAAGCGCGCGGTTTCGCGCAGGACGATAGCGGCCAGGGACGTGAGGTACGGCTTCATGCGGCGTGCTCGCCCCCGGTCATCTGGATGAACCGTTCGATCAGCGGCTGATCCCCCGCGATCACGCCCGCCCGGTCATGCGCCAGAACCTGCCCCTGATGCAATATCACAACGTCATCCTCGGGCGCGATCTCATCCACCAGATGGGTGGCCCAGAACACCGTCAGCCCGTCCTGTGCCAGATCATGCACATGCTCGGTGATCGCCCTGCGGCTGGCGGTATCCAGCCCCACGGTCGGCTCATCCAGCAGCAGTATCTCGGGGTCATGGACCAGCGCGCGGGCAATCTCCATCCGGCGTCGGTGGCCACCATTGAGGTTGCGCACCTTCTCGGCGGCACGCTCGCGCATCGCCAGCCGGTCAAGCGCCGCGTCGATACGGGCCTGAGCCGCACGCCGCGACAGCCCGTGCAAGGCGGCGAAATAGCTCATGTTGCGGGCCACGCTCATGTCCAGATCCAGCGTCGGCTGCTGAAAGACCACACCCAGCTTTGCCAGCGCCGCACGGGGTTCGTGCGACAGGTCGTGACCGGCCACCAATATCTGCCCCTCGCCGGTGACGAATAGCCGGGTCAGCAGCGAAAACAGGGTCGATTTTCCCGCCCCGTTCGGCCCCAGAAGCGCGGTGAACCGCCCCGGCGCCAGCGAGAACGAGACATCCCGCAGCGCTTCTTTCGCGCCGTAGCGATAGCTCACGCGGCTGACGTCAAGCGTGCTCATGGCGCGCTACTGGATGATGATATCGACGCGCTGGCTTTCACCGCTTGACCCGGGAATGCGCAGGAAATACTGGCCCGGCTTGATCGCGATGAACTCGATCTCCATCGTGCCTTCGTCGTCGAATTCCAAGCTTTCGATGCCAAAGGGGCGCACCTCCAGATCGTTGATGACAATCTCATTGATCCAGATTGCGCGGAAAAAGCCCGAACCTTCAAGGGCCAGCTCGCCGGTGCCGTCCGAGGTGATCTCAAGCTCGTACCCGGTGCCGGATTTCAGCATCAGCGGCCCGTCGGCCAGCGGCTTGCCGACGCTCAGCGTGATCTCGTCCAGTTCCTCCATGTTGTCAGAAGAGAGAATGCCGGCAAAGCCATATTCATGCGCCGCGGCGGGGGCGGCGATCAGGGCCGCGAGAGCGATGGCAAGGATCGAATGTTTCATCTGGTTTCCTTTCAGTCATTCAGAAGAGTTGCGGGCGTACCGCCCAGGGTGAAGACGCGGGTTGCAAGCCGGTCGGCCTCGGCCCGCGAATGGGTGACGAACAGCATCGCGGGTCGTTTCTCGGCAATCAGGGTTTCGGTCAGGGCCAGCATGGTGTCCGCCGTGCCCGCGTCAAGCGAGACAAAAGGTTCATCCATCACCAGAAATTCCGGATCGCCGACGAAGGCGCGCGCCAACGCCAGACGCCGCTGCTGACCCAGCGAAAGCTGACCGGGGAACAGCCCCGCCTTGTCGCCGATGCCGACACGGTCCAGCATGGCGCGTGCGGTTTCCGCGGAGCAGTCCGGATGCAGCAGCGTCAGGTTCTGCAACACGCTGCGCCAGGGCAGCAACGTGGGCTCCTGAAACACGATCGCCATTCTGTCCGGGCGCTGCACGGTACCGCGGAAATCTCCGTCGATGCCCGCGACGATGCGCAACAGCGTCGATTTGCCGATGCCCGAGGGGCCAAGGATGGCAACGGTCTCACCCGCGGCAATCTCCAGCGAGATCGCGCCCAGAACCGGGCTGCCGTTATAAGCTTTTCCCTCGATATTCGCGTGCATCATGCCGCACGCCAGCGCCGCACGCGGCGCTCCCACGGTTGCAGGATCAGCCATTCGGCGGCCAGCATGACGGCGATGAACGAGAGCGCGTAGATCAGCACCATGCCTACGTCGAACAGTTGGAAATAAAGGTGGATCTGAAACCCGATCCCGTCCGAACGGCCAAGAAACTCGACCACCAGCACGATTTTCCAGATCACGGCGATACCCGAGCGTGCGGCCGCCGCGACAAACGGGGCGAGTTGCGGCAGCGTGATGTGGCGCAATCGCGCCAGCCTCGGCATTCGGTAGACCCGCGCCAGCGCATCAAGGTCGGGATCGAGCGCACGGGCCCCTTCGCGGATCACCGTGGTGACATTGGGCACCTTGTTGAGCGTGACGGCAATGATCGCGGCGGCCTCATTGAGGCCAATCCAGAGATAACAGAGCACGATCAGCACCAGCGCGGGCAGGTTCAGAAAGACCACCAGCCACGGATCAAGCCACCGGTTGATGCGCGCGAACCGCCCCATCAGAAGGCCCAGCATCAGCCCAAGGCTCATGGCCAGCACGAAGGCCCAGATCACGCGGATCAAGGTTTGCCCCAGATGGTAAGGCAGCGCGCCTGACCGCAGTTCCTGCAGAAAGGGTGCCCCCAACGCCAACGGCGACGGCAGCACCTGCGCATCACCGGTCAGGGCCGCGGCGATGATCCAGAGCGCGAAGAGCGCGAAGAGCGACAAAACCGGCACCGTGATGCCCCCGGGGCTGCCCTGCGGATCATTCGACATCGGCAAAAAGACCCGCGGGAAGGGTCGTGGCCTGCCCCACCAGCGCGTCGCCCCCCAGTTCGGCCATCAGCGCCAGAAAGCGGGCAGCATCGGCCTGATCGATGGGCGCACGATCGGGCATACCTTCGCGGAACCCCTTGCGCAGTTGGCTGAATTCGGCCTCTGTCGCGGCGCCCATCAGCGGTCTGATCGCCTGCCAGGCGGCATCGTCACGCAGCAACTCCTTGGCATCCTGCGAGGCATTGTAAAAGCCCTGTGCCAGGTCTGGATTCATATCCAAGAGGCTTTCCTTCATCACATAGCCCAGCAGAGGCGTGTCGGGGTTCAGCCCTAGCGAACTTGTCGCCTCGGCGACCGAGACCACCTCGCGCTGGCCCGCAGCCTTCATCTTGGCAAGGAAGTGCCAGAAATTGACCGTGCCGGCGGTCTCACCCGACAGCCCCAGCTTGAACATCAGCGGTGGCGCGCCGAATACCGGCTCGGTTTCGCTGTCGAGGTCCATCGCGTGGACCTGCGCCGCATAGGCCCGCAGGATCAGCCAGCTCTTGTCCAGCGGTCCGCCCGCGATACCGATCTTCTGGCCGCGAAGGTCGGCAAGGGATTGCACCGGACTGTCACCGGCCACCACCAGCCCGCCCACCGCTTTCGAATAGGGGATAAAGACGTAATCCTGACCCGCGGCCCGCTGCCGTGCCGCCCAGATCCAGTCGGCGACAGCCACATCCGCCGTGCCCCCGGCCAACGCGACCCGCGTGGCGCCATTGTCGGCGAAAGGCTGCACCTCCAGCCGGAATCCGTGCTCTCGGTCCAATTCGTTCCGGACGATGGTCTGCAGTTCCCAGTTGACCGTGCCGATCTGCAACACCGCGACCCGCAGCACCGGCAAATCTCCGGCCTGCGCCATCGAAGCCACAACCAGCGCCAAGAACCCTGTCAGCCGGGCGATCACCGGGGGGGCCTCAGTTCGGCGCAACCACCACCCCCCAGGGCTGCTGCCCCACCTGCACCGACTTGATTGCCTTGCGCGCGGCCACGTCGATGATCGTGACATCGTTCGAGTTACCGTTGGTGGTGATCAGGTATCTCTGATCCGGCGTGAACCCCAACTGCCAAACCCGCTGGCCGGTGATGATATAATCCTCGACCTCGTAGGTTTCCGCATTGACCACCGCCACCCGGTTCGCCGGACCAAGCGCAACGAACAATGTCTTGCCATCTGACGTGACCTTGGCGCCGACGGGCTGCAGCCATTCGGGCAGCACGCCGGGCACTTCAAAGCCGATCTTGCGGGTTAGTTCTGGCGTGCCGTCCTCTGCGATGTCGATCACGCTGACGGTTCCACCGATCTCAGAGGTGACAAAGAGTGTCTTGCCGTCATCGGTATAGGTGGCATAGCGCGGGCGTTGATCGACAAGGATGTTGTGCTTGATCTTGTAATCCCCGGTGTCGATGAAATGCGCCATGTTCGTGGTTTCGGAGGTGTTGATGACGAAACGGGTATCCGGGCTGATCGCCATGCCCTCGGGCTCGACGCCGACCGGCACCTCGGCCAGCACGGTGTGTTTCTCGGTATCGACCACGGTGACAAGGTTGTCATCCTCATTGGCGATATAAAGCGGGTTGCCCGAAGGGTGCAGGATGAAAAGTTCGGGATCGGGGCCAGAGGGCAGCGTGTAGAGTTCCTCATAGCTTTCGGCATCAAAGACGCGCACGGTATCGTCATCCGAGGCGCAGACATAGAGCAGCTTCCCATCCGGGCTGATGGTGATGCCGCGCGGGCGGTTGCCGGCGGGAAACTCGGTCAGGACCTCCCAGCTTTCGCTGTCGAGCACGGTGACCGTGTTGCCCTTTTCATTGCTGACATAGACCTTGTTGGCCAGCACCGGACCAGCAATAAATGTCATCATACAAGCAGTCAGAAGGGCTTTCATTTGGAAACTCCTGTCGGTCATTGGAATGCCTCGCAGGCGGATTCGGGCGCATCGAGGCCCAGGCTGTCCAGCGGCGAACGCTGGTGCAGGAACCCTTCCTGCGGCGACACGCTGGCGGTGATCCGCCCGTCATAAAGCAGCACCGGCGTGCGCAACTGCCCGTTCCAGTCGCGGAAGGTCACTTTCTGCCCCATGAAAGCCGCCAGTTCGAACGCATCGCTGAGGATATAGGCGCGCAAATCCTCCACCTTGTCCGATCCGGTGCGGGTCACGGCCTCGGACACCACGCGCAGCCCCAGCCACGCCTGGTAATCCTCGGGCCGGACGAACCGGCCGGTCAGCGCTTCGAACCGGCGCTGGAACTGGGTCGCGCCCCAGGCCTCGTGCGCGGGGTGCAGGCTGACCGGGCGCAGCCCGGCCGAGCCCAGAACCGGGCGCGGCGTCCACAGGTGGAAGGGCAGATAGGGCGCGAACACGTCCGAGGCATCGGCGGCGATCACCACGTCATGTTCTTTGGCATCCTGCGTGAAAACCGGGATCTGCCGTTGCACCAGAACATGGCCGGTATCGGTGCGCCGCGATCCGCCGGTATCCTCGAATTCACGTTCCTCGACAATCTCGGCACCAAACTTGGCGGCGGCGCGGCGATAGGCTTCGGCAAGCGCCTGGTCCTGCGGATTTGACCCGTGGATCAGAAACCAGCGCGGCCAGCGTTTCCACATCGCGAACTGTGCCACCGCATCGGATTGAATCGCGTGGCTGGGCGCTGTGTGAAGGAGGTTGCCCCGGCAATCCTCGTCGCGCAGTTTCGTATCGCGGGCCAGCGCATTCACGACAATCACGCCGGGCCCCGCCATATCGGCCAGCCGCAACAGATCGTCTGCCTCGGCCAGAACGACGATGATCGACACGCCGTCCGACAGCAGCTTGCCAAATGCCGCATCCGCCTGATCCGGCGGTACCGCCACATGCAGGGTTTCATAGGTGTGGCCCAGGAATTGCCCGGTGGTCGCATTATCTTCATCCGCCAGCCTGGCGCCGGCAAAACCCAGATCTTCGGGCACCGCGTCAAAGCGGGAAATCGGCGCAATCACCGGATAGTCAATCCGAAAGACTGCGCTGCGGATGTCAAGCGCGCGGGCTGCGCTTGCCGCGAGCCCCATCAGGCACAGGCTAAAAATTATGGCCGCAAGACCACGCAAGATATCCTCCCAATCCTCCGTTTGAACCGGAGTTCACGCGTCAGTCTGCCAGAGTGTTCCAGCGACCCAAACACATACTTTTGGCGCATTGCAGCTTTGACCACACGCGATACGATCATGTCATGCTGAAACCACTAGTCATAGTGCTGTTTGTCCCGACAGCCGGCGCCGCCGCCGCGCAGGCCCTGCTGGACCGCAAAAACAACTTCTTCAAGACATGAGGTTCCCGATGCGACATCTGAAACTCCTGCTTATCCTCCTGGGCATGGTCCTGCCCGCCCTTGCGCTGGCCCACGGGCCGACCCGGCAGAAAGTAACCCTGACAACCGAAGTGGCCGCACCGCCGGCCGATGTCTGGGCCGTAATCGGCAACTTCCAGGACATGAGCTGGCACCCGGCAGTTTTCGCCACCGCTGGCGAGGGCGGCAACGAGATTGACGCCACCCGCGTGCTGACCGTGGGTGCCGAAGGCGGGCCGACGATTTCCGAGATACTCTACAAGTACAGTGACGAGAAGATGAGCTATTCCTACCGGATCACCGACGTTCTGGTCGAGGTGCTGCCGGTCACCAACTATTCCTCGCACCTGACGGTCAAACCGCTGGATAGCGGCGGATCTTTGATCGAATGGCGGGGCGCCTTCTATCGCGGCTATCCCAACAACGATCCGCCCCCGGAACTGAATGACGAAGCCGCCATCGCAGCGGTGACGGGCATTTATCAAGCCGGACTAGAGGCGCTGACCGAGCGGTTCGGTGCGTCCAATTAGGCACGCGTATTCCTGGGTTCTCCCTGCCCTCGTCGCCACTTCGGTGGCGGCGGGGGACATTGCCTTCGTCACCAACCAGAACAGCGAGGAGGTCAGCGTGATCGACCTCGGCGCAGGCGCGGAACTTGCCCGCATCAAGGTTCCCGGCAAACCTGCCGGCGTCGCCGTCGATCCGGCGGGGTCTTTCTACACCGTGTCGCCCGACAGCGCGGTGGTGCGCAAATTCGATGCCGGTTCCCGGGCAGTGCTGGACGAGGTCTCGCTTGACGGCGGCCCGACCGGTATCGCGCTGGCAACCGATGCGGGCCTTGTGTTCGTCTCTGACTGGTACAACGCCCGGATCTGGGTGCTGGATGCCGCGACGCTGGATATAGCACAAGAACTGACCACCGGCGCGGCCCCTGCGGGGCTTGCCGTCTCGCCCGACGGGGCGCTGCTGGCCACGGCGGACCGCGATGCCGATCAGGTATCGGTCTTCGATATCACCACACTCGCCCTGCGCCACCGCCTGCCGGTCGGGGTCCGGCCCTTTGGCCTGGGTTTTGCGCCGGACGGGCGGCTTTTTGTCGGCAATGTCGGCTCGGATGATGTGACAGTGCTCGACGCCGCCGCTGGCGAAACGCTGGCGACCGTGCCCGTGGGCGCCCGCCCCTATGGCGTGGCCTTCGCGCAGGGGCGCGCCTTCGTCACCAATCAATACGCCGACAGCGTCAGCGTGATCGACCTTGCCACGCTAACCCCCGAGGCGGTGATCGACGTGGGTGAATATCCCGAAGGAATCGACATAACCGGTGACAGCCAGACCGTTGTCGTGGCAAACTGGTTCTCCAACACGGTCAGCCTGATTGATGCCCAAACGCTGGCAGTCACCAGCGAGATCGGCACCGGCGACGGCCCCCGCGCCTTTGGCACGTTCATCTTGCGAAGGAACTGACGATGATCCGCACGGCCTTTTCCCTGGCACTCTGCTTTGTGGTGCTGCCCGCGCTTGCGGACGAATCCACCTGGTCCGATCTGGCCGCGCAGCTTTATGACGAGCGGCCCCTGCACGATGGCAGCCCCTATATCGCCATCGACGCGCCCTATCGCACCTTTGACGATGCGCGCACCCAGATCGCCGCGCAGATCGAGGCGCCCGAGGGACGGCTTCTGGGCAATGTGCAGGTGATCCTCGATGAAAACCCGATGCCGGTCTCGGCGGTCTTCACCTTTGACACGCCCCAGCCGCGCTTCTTTTTCGATGTGACCATGCGCGTGAATGGCCCGACCCCGCTGCATGTGGTGGCCGAGACCACGGATGGGCAGATCTATGTCGCTGAAAGCTTCGTCAAGACATCGGGCCAGGGTGCCTGTGCCGCCCCGCCCGGCACCGACCCGGAGATAGCACTGGCGACCCTTGGCAACATGACGATCGGGATCGAGGGCAACCGGCAATCCGCCTCGGCCTCCGACAGGCTGGATGCGCTTCTGCTGGGCGACAAGCAGGTGGATGTCGACATCAGCCACCCCAGCCATTCGGGCATGCAGATGGATCAGATTTCACTGCTTTTCATCCCGATGCGCTACGTCGAAGATCTTGAGATCGACCTGGACGGCGGGGGCTACGTGGACATAACCGGCAGCATTTCTCTGTCGGAAAACCCGCGGATCAGCCTGTCGGTCCCCAGGAAAACGCATTCGGTGGATGTGACCATGACGGATACAGACGGAACGGTCACACATGCTCATAAGACGCTGGAAGCGCATTGACCGATTGAGGATACCCGCCGCGCCCCGGATCCTTGCAGGACCGGGAATTGCAGGCCGTCCTGCCTCAGGCGTCTTTCTGGAAATTTTGCAACGTGGCGCAGCGCCAGCTTTGAATCCGCCAGCGTGGATGGGTTTGAACCCATCTGGCCAGTTCCGGCTGAGCACCCATAACGCAAGCAAGGGGCGTGAGGTCCGTGTATAGCAAACTGCGCTCTTCGCAGTCGACGGGCGATGCGCTGAGGCAGGCAATAAAGACCAGTTCGATCATCGGCTTCTCGTGTCAATTACGACTTTTGTATTAATCCCCATCCTTAACACAAAGTGGTTAAAAATGCCCGACAGCTCTGATGCTGGTTGCTCCTTCTGATGCCGAAACGCTACAGTTTGAGGCGCCTCACAGCCCGTATCTGCTTTTCGGGCAGGCATTCCCCCGATCCCGCGAAAGGCATCAAATGTTTTCTGGGAAGGTCTCGCTGAAACTGAAACTCGGCCTCGGCGCCGTGCTTCTGGGGTGCGTGGCCCTTCTGGCCACAGGCATGACGGTCTATGGCAGCGACAGGCTTTCGGCGCGGATCGACGCCACCATCGCGGCCGAGCGACGGTTGGACAGATACGCGGTCTTGTCGACCCAGATATCCAGCTTCATCGTGGTCGCGGCCGAGGCGATCCAGTCGGGCCTGCCGCCGGAGGCCCGCGCCGACCGGCTGGAAAACCTGTCGCAGAACATCCGCGGCACGTTTTCCCGCATCCGCGCCGATCTTGAGACCGCCGTGGATCAGGCCCGCGACCTGGGGCTTAATGAGCAATCCCGCCGGGCCACGCAAAGCATCGGCATTGCCCGCATGGAGGCCACGTTTGAAACCACCCGGCAGGGGTTGATGTCCGACACAAACGATCGCGAAAAGCTGGTCGGTTTCATCGACACGTTTTCCGTGGGCTTCGATCCCCTGTTGAATTCGGTCATCACCGACGAGATCCGCGCCCGCGACCGGATCATCGCCGGCGTGGCGGATCTGCGCCGCAGCCTGACCTACACGGCCCTGGTAATTTCCCTGGCCACGCTGCTGCTGCTGGCCGCCTTCTACGCGGGCCTGATCCGGCCGCAGTTCCGTCGGCTTGATCTGTTGCACGAGGCGGCGGACCAGGTCGGGCGCGAGGATTTCACCATCGCTCTGCCGGAGGACCAGTCCGATGAAATCGGTCGTCTGTTCAAACGCACCAACCACATGGCCCAGGCCCTGGCCCACCGCAAGGAACAGGTGGACCTGGAATGGGCACGGCTGAACGAGACGATCGCGGAACGCACCGAGGAGCTGCGGAAAGCCAACGACGCTCTGGCCAAGACAGACGAAGACCGCCGCCGGTTCTTTGCCGATATCAGTCATGAATTGCGCACGCCGCTGACGGTGATCCTGATGGAGGCGCAACTGGGCCTCAAGGGCACACCGGAACCGGACGCCGCCTTTGAGATCATTCAGAACCGCGCCCTGCGGCTTAACCGGCGGATTGATGACCTTCTGCGGATCGCCCGCTCGGAAACCGGCCAGCTAGAGCTTGACACAGCGCCTTTCGATCTGGCCGAGGTGATGCAGGAGGCGGTGGACGACACCCGGGCCGAACTGTCGAACGCAGGAATCGAGGTGGATCTTCCGCGCGCGCCGCCGCTGCCGGTGATGGGCGATCGCAACTGGATCCGGCAGGTGCTGACCGGCTTGATCCAGAACACCATTCGCCATGCCCGTTCGGGTGGCGTGCTGGCGCTCTCATGTGCGGCATCCGGAAAAATGGGCTGCGTTTCGGTCGCCGACCGCGGCCCGGGGATCGACCCTGCCGATCAGGCATCGATTTTCGAACGGTTCCGGCAAGGCCAGGGACCATCGAAATCCGAGGGCTTCGGCATCGGCTTGGCGCTGGCCAAATGGGTGGTGGAACAGCAGGGCGGCACGATCGGTATCGAAAGCCCCCTGGTCGACGGGGCGCCCGCGGGCGGGACAACCGGTACCAAAGTCACGCTTTGCATCCCCCGCGCGGCGGACTAACTTTGCCTCATGAGCAACGATGCGCCTCGTATCCTGATCGTTGATGACGACCCCGAGATCACGTCGGCACTGGCGCGGGGTCTGGAGTTGCACGGGTACGAAACCCTGAGCGAAAACCGCGCCTCGGAAGCCTTTGAGCGTTTCCGACAGGGCGCGTTCAGCGCCGCCATCGTCGATGTGATGATCGGCACCGACAGCGGCATCGACCTGGTGCGCAGCGTGCGCCAGTCCGGCAATGCCACGCCGATACTGATGCTCAGTGCGCTGTCCGAGGTCGAGGACCGTACCCGCGGGATCGAGGCCGGCGCGGATGATTACATCGTCAAGCCGTTTTCCTTTGACGAACTGGTGGCGCGGCTCAAGGTGCAGGAACGACGGACCCGCCCGCCTGCCCGGCCCCTGACACGTCTCGACACCGCGACCTGGACGGTCTCGACCGCCACGCGGAAAGTGGCGCTGACCGAGCGGGAATTCGCGTTGCTCTACCAGTTGGCGCGCAGCCCCGGCGAGGTCTTTTCGCGCGCCGAACTGTTCGACAGGCTCTGGGCCGGCGAGGGCGCCAGCTCGGAAAACGTGGTTGATGTCTATGTCGGATATCTGCGCCGCAAGCTTGATCCGGCCGGTGATTTTGGATTCGAGATAAAAACACTCAGGAATCGCGGTTTCACGCTGGATGGGGTCGCGCCGGAAACGTCATAATACCTTGATAAAAATGGGCTTTTATTTTTTCTTAGAACATAAGTTTTGACCTGAAACGCGCAGAGGCGGATACTGTCGATGTCAAATACACTGAACTCTGGAGGAGAGCACAGATGGCTTGGAGCAAACCGACCCTCCGCGAAATCGAATGCGGAATGGAAATCAACATGTACGGACCTGACGGCGACGACGACGGCGTCCTGTTCTAAAATCCGTCGCGCGGGGGCCTGATGGGATTCCGCGCGCATATCCTTGGGGCTGCGGCCGGTGGTGGCCTGCCCCAGTGGAACTGCGGTTGCAAAAACTGCAACCTTGCCCGTTCGGGCGACATACCCTCACAGACACAATCGTCGCTCGCCGTATCCGCGAATGGATCGGATTGGGCCATTCTGAACGCCTCGCCCGACATCCGCCAGCAACTGGCCGGGACCCCTGCCCTGCATCCCACGGGCCTGCGCGAAATGCCGTTGCGCTCGGTCCTGCTGACCAATGGCGACATCGACCATGTGGCTGGCCTGCTGACCCTGCGCGAGATGCAGCCGTTCACCCTATACGCCACCGCAGGAATTCACGAGGTGCTGGAACAGAACCCGATCTTCGCCGCGCTCAACGCCTCGGTCGTGGCGCGCAGGACCGTCACGCTGGATCAGCCGACCGAGATTGCCCAGGGCCTCTTGGCTACGCTTTTTCCTGTGCCCGGCAAGGTGCCTCTCTATCTTGAGGGCGACGTTGTCGAGACCGAGCTGTTGGGCGAACAGACCGTGGGCGTGCACCTGCGTGCCGGGGATCAGGATGCCTATTACATCCCCGGCTGCGCCACGCTGAACGACGATCTGCGCACCCGTCTGCAGGGCGCGGCACTGGTTTTCTTTGACGGCACGCTCTGGCAGGATGACGAGATGGTGCGCGCGGGCCTGGGCCAGAAGACAGGCAAGCGCATGGGCCATATGTCGATGTCGGGCAAGGACGGCTCGATCGCGGCGTTTGCCGATCTGGATATCGGCAAGAAGGTCTTTGTGCATATGAACAACACCAACCCCGTCCTGCGCCCCGACGCGCCCGAACGTGCCCGGGCCGAGGCTGCCGGGTGGATCATTGGCCAGGATGGAATGGAGGTTACCCCATGACCCAGTCACATGCCGAGTTCGAAGCCCGTCTGCGCCGGATCGGTGCCGAGCGTTACCACGACAAACACCCGTTTCACGACCTGCTGCATGGCGGCAAATGCACCCCCGATCAGGTCCGCGCCTGGGTGATCAACCGCTATTACTACCAGCACTCGATCCCGATGAAGGACGCGGCATTCATGTCGCGTGTCGAAAATTCCGAACTGCGCCGCATCTGGCGCTCGCGGATCGAGGATCACGATGGCACCGCCGAGAACGAAGGCGGAATCCGCCGCTGGCTCAGGCTGGCCGAGGCGGTGGGGCTTGACCCCGATTATGTCGCGTCGACCCGCGGCGTGCTGCCCGCCACGAAATTCGCCGTCGATGCCTATGTGCGCTATGTCCGCGACAAGACACTGCTTCAGGCTGTCGCCGCCTCGCTGACCGAACTTTTCGCGCCGCAGATCCACAAGGACCGGATCGCCGGGCTTTTGAAGAATTACGATTTCGCCGATGACAGCAGCCTCAGCTATTTCCGCAACCGACTGAAAGAGGCGCCCAAGGATGTGGCCTTTGGCCTGCAATGGGTGCTCGATCATGCAGATACGCAGGAAAAACAGGATGCCGCCGCCAACGCGCTCATCTTCAAGACCGACGTGCTCTGGGCGCAGCTCGATGCGCTCTATTCGGCCTATGTCGACCCCGCCCGCATTCCACCGGGCGCCTGGGTGCCGGGCGATGGCATGGCGCTGGCGCAGGCATCATGATCGCCCCCGCCGATATCCCCTACCTGCCCCGCGGCGTGCGCCTGCATTTTGACAAGGTGCGCGACAACTGGATGCTGCTCGCGCCTGAACGGGCGATCCGGCTTGATCCGATCGGCCACGCGATCCTCTCCGCGATTGACGGGGAAAAGTCGTTCCAGGCCATTACCCAGACGCTTTCGCAGACCTACAACGCCCCGGCCGAGGAAATCGAAAAGGATTCCGCCGGTTTTCTGAACGCCCTGAAAGATCGCCGCTTTCTGGAGGTCCGTAGATGACAGCCCACCCCCCCATCGCCATGCTGGCCGAGCTGACACATCGCTGCCCGCTCTCTTGCCCCTATTGTTCGAACCCGGTCGAACTGGCCCTGCAGGACCGCGAGTTGGACACCGGTCAGTGGGCCGGGGTGTTCCGGCAGGCGGCGGAACTGGGAGTGTTGCAGCTGCACCTGTCGGGTGGCGAACCGGCCAGCCGCCGCGACCTGACTGATCTGGTCATGGCGGCGCGCGACGCGGGGCTCTACACCAACCTCATCACCTCCGGGATCGGGCTGACCGAAAAGCGGCTCAAGGCGCTGGATGAGGCCGGGCTTGACCATGTCCAGCTTTCCCTTCAGGGCACCGACGCGGACATGGCCGACCGGATCGGCGGCTATCGTGGCGGGTTCGACCGCAAGATGCAGGTCGCCCGCTGGATCGGCGAGATCGGCTTTCCCCTGACCCTCAATGCGGTCCTGCATCGCCGCAACCTGCACCAGTTGCCGCGCGCGCTGGAAATGGCGGTGGAAATGGGCGCCAGGCGGATCGAGGTCGCCACCGTGCAATTCCACGGCTGGGCGCTGATGAATCGCGATGCGCTGATGCCGACGCAGGAACAGGCGCGCGAGGCCGACGCCATCGTCAAGGATGCGCGAACCCGGCTGAAGGGCACGCTGGTGGTCGACTATGTGCCCGCCGACTACCATTCCGATTTCCCCAAGCGCTGCATGGGCGGCTGGGGCACCACGGGCCTCAATGTCTCGCCCGATGGGCTGGTGCTGCCGTGCCACGCGGCGCAGACCATTCCGCATCTGGAGTTCGACAATGTGCGTGACCGGCCGCTCAGGGATATCTGGTACGAAGGGGATGCCTTCAACGCCTATCGCGGCACCGAGTGGATGCAGGAACCGTGCCGGACCTGCGAGCACAAGTTGAAGGATTTCGGCGGATGCCGCTGTCAGGCAATGGCGATCGTGGGCGATGCCGCGGCCACTGACCCCGTGTGCATAAAATCCCCCCACCACGGCACCCTTCAAGCCAAGGCGGAGGCGTTTTCCCATAACGATACGGCTGGGATGATCCACCGTAGCGCACCGGGCAAAGCGGTTGCCGAACCCGCGGACTGAGAACGCAGCCCCTTGCTGATTTCCGGCGCAGCGGAGTTTCCGGCCCCCGACGCGTTGCTTTCAGGGGCCGGGCTTCCTCAGGACGATGGCGGCCAGGTGAAATCCGGGCGAAGGCCTTCGTAGACGGGGCGCCCGTCGTCGGGCTTGGCGTATCCTTTGCTGTCATCATAAAATGCGTGATAGGTGGCGTCCGGGAAGGCGCCGGTATCGTAGCCCATGACATTGGGCACGGCGACGCGGATGCGGCCCTGCTTGTCATCCAGCATCAGCGCGGCGCCGCAATCGGCGCAGGTGCACAGCTCTAGCGGGCCATCGGGATTGTCGGCATTGAAGGGCTGGCGGTTCATTTTTTCCTCGTGATCGCCCTTCAGCTCTCCGTGGTTGAAAAACGCAACATGGGTGGTCTGTTGTCCGGTGACGGATTTGCAGACATTACAATGGCATACATGGTTATCAATCGGTTCGGCGCTCGCCACTATCTTTACGTGGTCGCAGCCGCCTTTATACGGGCTGGACATGGTATTCTCCTCCTTGTTGTGTGTTTAGGGCAGCCGAGGGCGCCCGCGCCAATTGGACGGCAGCGTACCGCGAAAAGCAATACAGCCATAGGAATCGGGTCTTGCCCATGTCTCGGGCTAGGTCACTGCGCCGGGCGTCAGGGTTCCGGCTCGGCCTCGATGATATCGGTAGGATAGTCGAAAAAGGCCCAGCCATCGGTGCCCTCAGGCATCCAGTAGACCTGGCTATAGCCGTATTCCAGCGCGCGTTTGGCGGCGTTCCAGGACATCCAGCATTCTTCCAGACAAAACAGCAGGATCGGATGATCGGGATTTCCGCCGGTGGCCTTTTCCAGGCCGCGGCGGAAGTAATCATGGGTGATCTCGGCCAGCGCGCCGTAGCCGACATTGGGCAACCAGATGGAGCCGGGAATGGAATGGCGCGGTTTTTCGCGCCAGATCGTGCCCTCGGGCAGGTTCTTGGGCTTGGGCGGGCGCGGCAGAACGTCGATGAAGGCCACCGCGCCCGACTGCCACAGCTCATACGCCTCTTCGGGGCCCACGACTGTGCCGCCCGCCAGCGTTTCCGGCACCGGGCCGCGATAGTGATCCATGCGGTAATCTTCGGGTTCGGGTTCCTGCGCCAAGGTCCCCAGCGGCAACAGGCTGACCGCCAGAATTGCCGCAAGCCGTCTCACTTCGCGGCCTCCAGCAACTGCGTGCCCATATCATCCAGCAGAGGTACGCCCGCTTCACTCAGGATTTCGTTGATTTCGGCCTGGTTCCGGCGGATCAGCGAATTCAGCTTGCGCTGCCAAACTTTCTCGCCCTGCCGAACACCCATCGTGATACGGAAGAACAGGCGTGGCGGCAGGGTTTCCTTGGTCAGAGGCGTGACCGTCAGTCCGGGGTAGTCTTTCTTGACCAGCGGCCCGGCCAGCGGCCCCCAGATGACAGCCGCACCGGTGGTTCCCGCAGCCAGGTCATCAAGCATGTCGATCACGGGGGATTCGTAGCGCCGGTCCACAACCAGGTTATAGGCCTTGGCGTCGCCCAGAAGCCCGTTGCGCGCCATGTGGGTCGCGGGCGGACTTCCGGCGATGATACCGATCTTCACCCCCTTCAGCGCGGGGTCGGACAGGGTATCGACCGTGCTCAGCGGCCCATCGGCGGGCACGACCAGCGTATAGGCCGAGGTGAAGTAATGGTTGGTGTTCAGGACCAGTTCATGCCCTTGCGCATACCCCATCACCACATCGCATTTGTTGGCCCTCAGCGTGTTGCGGATGAACCCGGTGGCCATCGGATACCAGGTATAGGCGACGGGAATCTCCAGCTTGGCGGCAATGAATTCGGCCAGTTTGTTCTCGTAGCCCTGTTCCTTATCATCGGCCATCGGGAAATTTGCCGGATCGGCGCAGACCCGCAACGCGTTATGTGAAACAAGATCGGATGTCTGCGCCGCACCCGGACCCGCCGGCATTAGCAGGGCCGCGAAGACCGCCGCGCAGAAGGGCTTAACCCATGCAGGCATCTTCCGCCTCTCGGATCAGGTCCGATTTCTTCTCTTTCTTGGCGGGCCGCCCGCGCGGAACCGCCTCCATGCCGCGCGCGCTCAGATAGACGTAGATGTCGTCGAGGTAGCACATGACATTCCGGTTCTCGCCGAAATGCGGCATGACCGAATTGCCGTTCTGGCGGCCATTCACGACCACGTCAAAGAAATCGTAATAGCCCATGTGAATCGCGGAATTCTTGATCTTGGGCGCATAGGTCGAGCCTTCGCCATCGGGGCCGTGGCAGACATGGCATTCGGCATGATAGCGGCGGAATCCGTTGAAGGTCAGCCAGTCGACAGTGCCGTCCTCGGCGATGTTGTAGGTCGGGATGTCCTCTTCGGAGTAATAGCGTCCGTCTTCTTCGTAGGAGACGGCGACCTGTTCTTCGAATTGTGCAGGATCCACGGCCTGATCGTCCCAGTTCGAAGCAACTGCGGCGAGTGGCAGCGCGGTGAGCGCCAGAGCGATAGTAATGTCGGATGCGGGGCGCCTCATCTGTGCGAACCTCCCTGGTGTTGTTATGATTTGGGGCCGGCACCCCGGATCGGAGCGCCGGCCCGCGTGCTTATGCTGGTGACCTTAGTCAGGCAGCGCAAACACGGTCAGTTGACCGCCAAGCGCGGTATAGTCGCTGAGGGCTGCATAGCCGCCCACCGCGCCCAGACCGTCGTTCGGGTTGGTCAGTCCGGCCGCAAGGCCGATCCCGGCCCAGCCGCCAACACCGGACAGGATGCCGACATACTGTTTGCCGCCATGACTGTAAGTCATCACGTTGCCGATGATACCCGAAGGCGTCTTGAACTTGTAAAGTTCTTCGCCCGACTCCGCGCTGACGGCCTTCAGGTAGCCTTCAAGCGTACCGTAGAAGACGACATCACCCGCGGTTGCCAGAGCACCCGACCATACAGAGAACTGCTCGGGGAGGGACCATTTGATCTCACCCGCGACGTTGTCCCAGGCGATGAAGTTACCCATGCCGCCATGGCTGTCCGGTGCCGGATACATCGCCAGCGTTGCACCCACATAGGGCTGACCGGCGGTATAGCTGACACGGAACGGTTCGTAATCCATGCAGACGTGGTTCGTCGGCACGTAGAACAGCTCGGTTTTCGGCGAATACGCCGCCGGCTGCTGGTCTTTTGTGCCTAGCGCTGCCGGGCAGATATTGGTCGAGTTCACGTCTTCGCCATTCTGCTCGGTCGAATATTGCGCCACCACGGCCGGACGACCATAGGTTTCCGAGCCAGGATCCATGTCGACACCGGTGGTCCAGTTCACCGCCGGGTCGAATTTCTCGGCAACCAGAAGCTCACCCGAGACCCGGTCCATCGTGTAGGCCAGACCGTTCCGGTCGAAATGGGTCAGTAGCTTGCGGGTTTCCCCATCCACTTCCTGCTCCGTCAGGATCATCTCGTTGATGCCGTCGTAATCCCACTCGTCATGCGGCGTCATCTGGTAGAACCACTTAGCCATGCCGGTATCGACATCGCGGGCCATGATGGTCATCGACCAGCGGTTGTCGCCCGGGCGCTGTGCCGGGTTCCATGTCGACGGGTTGCCGGTTCCGTAATAGAACAGGTTCTCTTCCTCGTCATAGGAATACCAGCCCCAAGTGGTGCCGCCGCCGATCATCCACTGATCGCCTTCCCACGTATTGGTGCCCGAATCCGCACCCACCGGCTCACCCAGATGTGTGGTCGCTTCGGGATCGGCAAGGATATCGCTGTCTGGACCCATCGAGTAGGCGCGCCAGACCTGCTCGCCCGAATTGATGTCATAGGCCGTCACTGACCCGCGCACACCGAATTCGCCGCCCGAGATACCGACGATCACCTTGTCCTTGACCGGCAGCACCGTCGCGGTATTGGTTTCACCGATCGACGGATCACCGTTCACCGCGCTCCATTCCACCGCACCGGTCTCGGCATTGAGCGCCACAACCGTGGTATCCGCCTGATGCAGGAAGATCTTGCCATCGGCATAGGCCACACCGCGGTTCACGGTGTCACAGCACATCACCGGGATCACGTCCGGATCCTGCTTGGGCTCGTATTTCCACTTGATCTTGCCGTCATTGGCCAGATCGAGCGCATAGACGATATTGGGGAAGGGTGTATGCAGATACATCGTATCGCCGACCACAAGCGGCGACCCTTCATGCCCGCGCAGCACACCGGTCGAGAACGTCCAGGAGACCTGCAGGTCACCGACATTGTCCGCGTTGATCTGGTCAAGCTGCGAATAGCGCTGGTTCTTGTAATCACCGGTCTGGATTGCCCATTGATCCGGGTTACTGATTTCCGCCATCAGCCCATCGTTGGCGCTGGCCCAGCCGGCCGCACCGATCGCTATGGCAGAACTAAAAGCAAGTAGCTTTTTCATGTTCAACTCCCTTGTTGTCGTTTTACCCGCCCGTCATGCCCGGTCGGATGACCGAAGCGTGCCGTGTCAGGTCTGAATGTGATCCGGCTTTGTTTGTTCTTTTCCCGGATCCGTCGTGCAAATGCGTGTCTGATAGTCCTCCCTTCTCAATTGAATGTCGCCAGGTAGGCGATGATGTCCGCTCGGTCCTGTTCCTTGCGCAATCCGGCAAACGACATCTTGGTGCCGTCTACAACGTCCTTTGGTTTCTCCAGGAACGCGGCCAACTGATCGACCGTCCAGACCAGGCCATCGGCCGCGGCCTGCTCGAACGCAGGTGAATAGGCGAAATCGGCTTCGCTGGCCGCCGCGCGGCCAACGATCCCGTTCAGTATCGGGCCGACCTTGTTCTTCGCATCCTCGCCCACTGCGTGGCAGGCCTTGCACTTGCGGAACACCTTTTCGCCCTTGGCTGCATCGCCCGTGATCTCTTCCGCCATCGCGGAAGAAGCCAGAAGGGCAAGAATGCCGGCAGCGCCAAGTTGTGTCAGAGTCATGTCGGGCCTTTCTCAGTTATCGTTGCGCCACAATCTTTCAGAGTGCCATTCGATATGGTCGCTCGCGAAAGTTGCAACAAAATAGTAGCTGTGGTCATACCCTGATTGCATCCGCACCAATCCGGGTTGGCGTCTTTTTGCCATGGCCGACGCCAGGGATTCGGGTTTCAGCAGGTCGAGAAACTGATCTTTCGACCCCTGATCGACCAGGATGTCGCCTTTCCACCCGTATTCTTCCAGCAGAATTGTCGCATCATAACAAACCCAGGTGGATTCATCGTCGCCCAGATAAGCGCTCAGCTGTTTGCGGCCCCAGTCCGATTGGGTCGGGTTGGCGATCGGCGCAAAGGCCGAGACCGAGCAGAACAGGTCGGGGTTGCGCAGCGCGATGGTCAGTGCGCCGTGCCCGCCCATGGAATGCCCGGTGATCCCGTGCTTGTCGGTCACGGGAAAATTCTCGCTGATCGTCGCACGCAGCTCTGACACCACGTAGTCATACATGCGGTAGTTGGGTCGCCACGGATCGCGGGTGGCATTGAGGTAGAACCCCGCGCCCTGCCCCAGATCATAGGCCTGGTCATCCGCCACCCCCTCGCCCCGGGGCGAGGTATCGGGAAAGATCAGCGCCAATCCATGCTGGGCGGCATGTTCCTGAAATCCGCCCTTGGTCATGGCATTCTCATGGGTGCATGTCAGACCGCTGAGATACCAAAGCACCGGGACCGGGCCTTCGTCGGCCTGCGGCGGCAGGTAGACGGCAAAAGTCATGTCGGCGCTGCAGCTATCGGAATGGTGCGAATAGACAGCCTGCACGCCTCCGAAGCAGCGGTTTTCAGATATGACCTCAAGCGCGTTCAATACACCACGACGCTCCTGATGGATTCGCCCTTGTACATCATCTCGAAGCCCTTGTTGATCTCCTCGAGCTTGAGGAGATGGGTGATCATCGGGTCGATCTCGATCTTGCCGTCCATGTACCAGTCGACGATCTGCGGCACGTCCGTCCGGCCCCGGGCGCCGCCGAATGCCGTGCCGCGCCAGACCCGGCCGGTGACCAGCTGGAAGGGCCGCGTCGAGATCTCGGCCCCCGCCGGCGCCACGCCGATGATCACGCTTTCGCCCCAGCCCTTGTGCGCCGCCTCCAGCGCCGTGCGCATCACGCCCACATTGCCGGTGGCATCAAACGTGTAATCCGCGCCGCCGCCGGTGACTTCCACCAGGTGGCCCACCAGGTCGCCCTCGACCTCGGACGGGTTCACGAAATCGGTCATGCCGAACCGGGTCGCCATCTCGACCTTGCCGGGGTTCAGGTCGACGCCCACGATCTGGTCCGCCCCCGCCAGCCGCAGCCCCTGGATCACGTTGAGGCCAATGCCGCCCAGGCCGAAGACAATCGCCCGGCTGCCGATCTCGACCTTGGCCGTGTTGATCACGGCACCGATCCCGGTGGTCACGCCGCAGCCGAT